>JAFNEO010000023.1 GCA_017886205.1 Candidatus Aminicenantota bacterium
AGAGCGCCCTGATCCCCGGTGCGTCGGTTCCGCACGAGGGGATCGCCGGAGCGGGCAGGGGCGGTGAGGGCCGGCCTTACTCGTCCGATCCGGCCGGATCGCCGAAGGCCGCTTCCTCCGATGGATCACATGTGCGGTCAGGAAGAAGGCTGTAACGGGCGCGAAAGTACAGGTTGAATAGTACGCGGAACGTATTGACCGGCGATATCGAAGGATAGAAGACCTTCGTATCGACGCCCGGGAAATCCATGGCATTCAGGATCGGGTGGTGGACCTGTTTCTGCTCCGGCGTCTCCCTCCCCGCGCTCCAGGGGAGCCTCTTCTTCTTCCCTTTGACCAGCACGACGGCCCTGCCGGGCTTAGGGCCTTCGTCCGATTGGAGGATGATGATGGGCGGAGGCGACGAATGGGAGATGAGAACGTCGATGAGCCGGGACAGCTTGGCGTTGGCGTAGCGCACCTGATCGACATAAGTGAAACCCTTCCCCCGGCCCGGATCAACCGAATCCTCGCCATTTGGGCCAAAGACATAGGGCTGATGCGTGATGAGGAGATGGGCAAAAACGAACTTGGGACCTTTCACCGACGGCATTCTCTCCAATTCGGCGAATTGCTGCAGGATCCGGATGCGTTGGCGGGGGCGAAAGAGGCGTGCCACGGACAACGGCTGAAGGACCGTCGTGCCGACGAACTTCAGGAAAAAATCATTCCAGTAGCGAAGGATCCCAGTCCCTCCCAGATTAAGATCGGCAAACGGGTTGAACGCGGTCCCCTCGAACCAGGAGCCCAGATGGATGGATGTGTAGCCCAGGGACCTCAATAGGCGCAGCACCCGGGAATTCTTCAGAAGCCGGTAGACGAACGACGGGCCGACGGCCCGTTCCCCCTGCGCCCGATCGATATAGTCCATGTTGAGCGAACTGGCCAGGGACATATGGGTTTGAGGGTAATTGCACCGGCTGTCGTCGGCCACATAGAAGCCTTTGGCCCGAAGGAAATCGAGGAATTCGTGGTTGTCGAAGCCGAATTCCTGCTTTAGGACTATTCCGTTGGCGTAGCGGTCCACGATCAGATAGTAAATGTCCGGAACGTTCCGAAGGTCGGGCTTGGCGGCGGATAGTCTGGCGTCCTCGTCGATCTGGGTCAGGCTCGGGGCGTTTCCGGACGGATGCGTCCGGGCCCAGGCGACTTGAGCCCCTATCGAAATAATGAGGAAGGCAGCGGAGATATTAAGTCCGGGAATCCAGCCGGAGAGATCGCGGCGCGTCCACAGGACCAGAGCGGCGACGACCAGGAAGAACGCTACCCAGGGATAGACCATCCAAGGCGGGAGCCTCAGCCGGAGGCCGATATGGCCGTATGTGAAGAACATGACACAAAACAGCAGAGTGATCAAAGACGCTTTCCGGCCCTGCCGCGCCGCCGCCCGTGCCGCCAGCCAGACAAGCAATGTCAGGGCCAGCGATAGGGCCAATGGGAGCCATAAGGCGCTCGCGGGGGTCTCTTCGAGATTGTGCGAATACAGGAAGGTCGCGGGGAACAGGGCAAAGAGCCAGGGATAGAACGCCCATTTTTTCAGAGAAAAGCCGATGAAGGCGAAAGCGTTCATCATCTGCGAATCATGACCAGGATCGATGTCTACCCCCCCTAAATGTACCAGGAGGCTGCGAGCAATGTCAATCGGCTGCTGTCCTGAGACCGACACATCCTATGCGCAATTGGGGGTTTAGTGATCTGTACCAAGGCTAACGACGCCTAGATCGACGCCTAGATCGGTTACTAAGAACTCCGCGGGATCAACCTCGAAGCGTGGACCTGGGTTATTCCCGGACAGGAGGCGCCGCCGGGCATGACCCTCAACTCGAGAAGGCCATCCAGATGGTCATGGAAGAACTCAAAGCCAATCCGTCGAAAAAGCTGGTGCGTCCGCCCTTCCCGGTGAGAGTGAAGTAACAGCCTAAACTTAAAATCACCTGTCCGGGTTAGAGTTTTCTCTCTAAGAGAGAATTATAGTCTCAAAACGGGACCGGTCCGATTGTTTATAATTGCGGGAGAAGCAGAGCAATCCGTTTACCTCCAGCACACAATTCACGGATTGGTTCGGGATTTTGCCCCACGCCATCACATCTTCGGCTGCTAAACAGCTTCTACTTAAGGTTTCGGACGAAGTATTTTATCATCACGCGGGAGTCGTCCATGCGTTCTATAGAGAATAGCGGCGCCAGCAAGTTCTTAGACTGTGAGCGGGGGTGAACAAAAATGCGGCGCCCTAAATACTCCTCCAGTTTTACCATGTCGCTAATGTAGGGGTGGTTTTGATTGGGTATATCCAGCACTGCCCGTGCCCCTGGCTTCAATACCCTGTTCAGCTCCCGGAGCGATGCCCTGATATATTCCAGCGTACAGTACTCCAGCACTCCAATAACGGCGGCAATATCAAAGAAGCTGTCATCGAAAGGCAGTTTGGAGATATCCGCAACGTGCAGTCCGCCGATAAATAGGCGCCGACGCGTGACGAAATCCTTCATGGTGCCGATCAACGCCATGCTGATGTCTACGCCGTAGTAGGTAGAGGGCCACTCGTCCAGGCGGTAATTGGCGATATTGGCGCAGCAGCCGGCATCAAAGAACCGCATTCCTGGCCTGGGAGCAAGATAATCCTTGATGTCACAGGCGGCACTGTTCAATGCACAGCTATTGGATAGCAGGGACTTGTAGAAGGGCGAATTCTTGATTTCTTCTGGGACATCGTCCAGGGGATTGATGCCTTTCCCGTGTTGCTCCACGGTCAGGTCGTACGCTTTGCGGATGGTCTCCAGTTGTTTATCCAATGCATCCTTCTTATTATAATTAGGGAATAAGAAACTGGCTTTGGGTCTTGGTGGCTGAAAGAGCATCCTTGCAGCCGTTTTGCCATCCAACCATCGTGGGGGAGTATAACTTCTGGCTCAATAGGATTTCAAGGACAGGTGAGAAGAGAGCAGCGAAGGTTCGGAAACGGTTCTTGGGGCAAAAAGCGTTGGAAATCCGACAGGCTTCTCCTGCCGAGGCAAGAAAAGATTGCAAAAAATATTCGGCCGAGGTCCTGTCCGGGTTGGGGTTTTTGTTATTGAAATAAGGCCTCTTTTCCTATACATATTTCCCACTGAGGTGTCACATGAAAAAAAAGGGAATCGTTTGCGCCCTAAGCTTTTTCCTGGGGACGGTTGGCGCGGCAGCCCCTCCTCCGTCGTCTGACACCATCGACTTGGTAGTTCTGAACAAGCCTCTTCATTCCGGCCGCATCAGCCCGTTGCTCTATTCGGGATTCGTCGAGCTCCTGGACGATGTCGTCCCTGGGATATGGGCCGAGATGCTCGGCGACCGGAACTTCGAGGGCATCCTTCCGACGGCCAAATGGGTCTATCATCTCGGCGGGCTTAACCTCTGCGACCGGGATTGGGCTAAGAACGAGACCTGGACGTACAGCATAGAGGACCCCTGGAACGGCGCCCAGGCGGCCAAACTTGCGGTCTCCAAGAACCGGCCGGCCCGGCTGGCCCAGAGCCAGCTGGCGGTCAAGAAAGGGATGGCCTACCTGTTCTCTGGCTACTTCCGGGCCGGATCCTCCCGCCTCGATATCTCTCTCCGTCTCAAGGCGCTCCTTCCCGACGGCCGCTGGATGTTCCTGGGTTGGACCGATCTCCCTAAAGTCGGGAAAAACTGGACCAAAATCAGCGCCAGGGTGATCTCTACGGGGACGACCGACCGAGCGGTCCTCGAGGTCGAAGCCGATGGCGAGGGAAGCCTTTGGGCCGACAAGCTCTCGCTCCTGCCGGCCGAGCACGTCGACGGCTGGCGCAGGGATGTCGTTGAAGCCACGAAAGAGCTTCGTCCCCCCATCCTCCGGTGGGGAGGCTCAACCATCGACCCGGGGGGATATAAATGGAAAGACGGTATCGGAGACCGGGACAGGCGGACTCCGTTTATCAACACGAATTGGGGCCGGCGCGACTCGAACGATGTCGGCGTCGAGGAGTTCATCCAATTCTGCCGCGCCGTAGGCAGCGAGCCGCTCGTCTGCGTCAGCTTCGCCGACGGGCCGCAGAGCGCCGGCGAGCTCGTCGAATACTGCAACGGGTCGGCCGAAACGCCCTGGGGCAAGGTGAGGGCGGAGAACGGCCATCCCGCACCCTACGGGGTCAAGTATTGGCAGATCGGGAACGAAGTGGACCACCCCGAGGTGCCCGCCGAAAGCGTCGATTTCTGCCGGGCGATTAAGACGGCGGACCCAGAGGCGGTCATTTTCTCCTCATTTCCGAGCGGGCCGATCTTCGAGAAGATCAGCGGCCTGATCAGCTATCTCGCCCCGCATTATTACACCTCTGATCTCGCCTGGATCGAATCCGACATCCGAAGCCTGAGGGATCTCATTCGTAATTCGGCCCAATGGGACAAGGTCAAGCTGGCCGTCACCGAATGGAACATCAATGCCGGGAATTGGGGGCTCGGCCGAGGCAAGCTCTACACCCTGGACTGCGCGCTGTTTGAAGCCCAGTTTCTCAACATCCTCCACCGGAACTCCGATGTGGTCGAGATCGCCTGCCGTTCAAACCTGGTCAACAGCTTCTGCGGAGGGACGCTCCAGACCAACGCCGCCGGACTCTACCGGATCCCGAGCTTCTACGTCATGAAGTTATTTTCCGACCACTCCAAACCCGTCCCCCTGACGCTATCGGAGACACCGCGAGGGCTCGATGTCACCGCCTGCGCTTCGGAGGGCCGGTCGTCTACTTCACAAGGCGCGCCTGCAACCGGATCTCCGGTCCCGTCAGCGCTTTCGAGACCGGGCAATTTTTCTTAGCGGCCTCGGCGTGTTTTTGCAGGTCGGCCTCGGTCAAGTTAGGGACGTCGGCCTGCGTGTCCAGTTCGATCAAGGTGATCGTCGGCCCTTCCCCCAGATGGACCGTTGCGGTAGTGGCGATGCGATTTGGTTTAAACCCGGCGCCCGTCAGCAAGGCAGCCAGGAACATCGAAAAACAGCCGGCATGCGCCGCGCCGATCAGCTCTTCCGGGTTGGTTCCCCGGCCTGATTCGAACCGCGAAGCGTACGTAAACGGTCCCTCGTAACCGGCCTGGCCCAGCTTCATGATGCCGGCGCCTTCTTTCAACGTGCCTTTCCATTCCGCGGATGAAACCCGGATCGCCATGTTCTTCTCCTAAAAGTCGACTTTCGTTCCCTCCGGATCGAGGATCCCGCCGATTCCCGTGACGCGTTTCTTCATTTTGTTAAATGATAGGGGCAACCCGACTTGATGTCAAATAAAGAAGGGCGAGCGCGATATCGTGACGTGCTCAGTCAGGCCCCCCCGCTTTTCTCGCCAGAATGCCGAGGGATTCGAGATGGGGCGTGTGGGGGAAGAAATCGTAACAGCCCAGTTTCTGGAGGCGATAACCTCTTTCTCTGAGCAGGCTCAAGTCGCGGGCAAAGGCAGCCGGGTTACAGGAAACATAGATGATGTTTGGGATATTCAGAGAGATGATCTGCTTCAATCCCTTTGGACTGATACCTGCCCGCGGCGGGTCCAGGACGAGAAGGTCAAAGCCGGCCAATGTTTCCTCCTTGAGCACCGTTTCAACGCGCCCTTCGAGGAAGCGGCAGTTTCGGATGTCGTTGAGCGCGGCGTTTTCCCTGGCCGCGGCGATATTCGTGCTCTCCGAGTCGATACCCACGACCTCCCCGGTCTCCCGGGAGACCGAGAGCTCGATTGAACCGGAGCCACAGTAGAGGCCGAGCACCGTTCGCGCTCCCAGAGCCCGGACCTCGGCGGCGATCCGGCTATAGAGAACCTCCGCTCCCCGAGGGTTGGGTTGGAAGAATGTCTCAGGATAGATTTTGAACCGGAACTCTCCCAGCCGCTCTTCGATGAAAGGCTCTCCAGCGACATGGATTTTGCCGGCAAAATCGACGAGGTCGGAAACGCGTTCATTCTCGACCCACCAGAAGCTTTTAACCTGGGGAGCCTGCTCCCTGAGCTCCCGGGCCGTGTCCGCCAGGTCCAGCTTTTTTCCTGCTTTGGTTACCAGGACGGCCAGTATCTCGTCCGTCTTCTTGCCCTCTCTGAGGACGAGATTCCGAAAGTAACCGGTCCTGGCGATGGGGTCGTAGGCGTCGAGCCCGCTCCGCCCGGCGAAATCGAGAAAGACGGGAAAAATTTTCTCAACGGCCCGGCTGAAGATGGGACATGTGCGGAGGGCCACCGTTCTTTTTCTGTATCTCTCGATAGGCGATGCCCGTTCACGAAGCCCGAGAAAGATGTTGCCCTTTCCGCCCCCGAAGGCGTACTCCATCTTGCTCCGGTAAAAATACTCGTTGGGAGAGGGAGAGATGGGTTCACGCTCGACATCATCCAGGGACAGCCGCCCGATCTTCTGCAGCGTCCGCAGGAGATAGCTTTCCTTGATCTCCAACTGCTTGGCGTAGGCCAGATTCTGGAACGCGCAGCCGCCGCACGCCCCAAAGTGGGGACACTTGGGCTCGACCCGGAAAGGGGAGCGATCTTCGAAGCGTACGATCTTCCCGTAGCGCAGCCGCTTCCTCGCCTTGGAGACGACGACCCGGACCCGGTCCCCGACAACGGCCCCGGGCACAAAGGTCACCAACCCGTCAGTCTTCCCGACCCCCCAGTCGTGGGGCAGGGCCATGTCGACGATGGAAATGATGTCACCCGTACTCTGGAAGTCGTCCAGCAGCTTTTTAACTCTCGCGACCGGAAACCCGACCACATTCTCGTAGTCCCCTTCGAGCCTCTCGACGAAGGCGTCGCCGACTTCCTGGACGGCGTAGCTACCCGCCTTGTCCAGGTAATCACTGGACGCAAGATAAAGGTCGATCTCTTCGTCACCCAATCTCTTAAACGTGACATAGCTGATTTCGTAGCCGGTGAGGAGCATATCCTGGTCCTTCTTGTAGAGGGCGACCGCCGTGATGACGCGGTGTCTCTGGCCGGAGAGCTTGCGGAGCATCCCTTTGGCCTGGGTGCGGTCCTTCGGCTTTCCAAGGACCTCGTCCCTGAGGTTGACGACCGTATCGGCTGCGATGACCAGCGAGGAAGGGTGTTTCCCCCCGACCTCTCTTGCTTTAGCCTCGGCCGCCCCCAAGGCGAATCGGAGCGGGTCTCTCTCCCGGAACTGCTCCTCGTCGAGCCCGCTCGGCACGACGCGGAACAGCGGCACGATCTTTTTGAAGAGTTCTTGACGGCGGGGCGACTGCGAAGCCAGGACGATGTCCATCGCTTCAGACCCGGGATTTTTCGACCCAGACTTTAAGAAGATAGTCTTTAAGCTCTTCGAACTGGAGGGCCTGGTCTTCGACCAGACTTTCGGCCGCTTCCGAGGTCATATCCCAGGTCTCTCGGACGAAAGACGCCACCCGGGCGTAATAGAGCGGCGTGACGACTTCGATGATCTTGAACCGGTTATGGGCCCAGGCATGGAACGTGGCGGCCAGCTCGTAGAGGATCCGGACCCAGGCCGGTGTCGGCAGATAAAAGTTATGAGCGCCGAGATCGCTCGCCTTCCGGATTTCGGCGAAGCAGTCAGGGCTAAGAATCTCCTTCCAGAGAGATGAAAACTGCTGGAATCCGACCTTGAATCTTTCGATCATCCCCTCCAAGTCGACGCTGACCGGCTCGGGTTCGATGGAGTTCTTGTGGCCGAAGGTCTCCACCGGTTCGCTGCCCTTTATGTTTTTCCAATAGCTCTCGAACCGCTCCATGAGTGCGAACAGAACGTAAAGGACCTGGCGGAACATGGGTCCCAGATGCTGGGCCGGGTCTTTGGTGTCGTGGATTTTAACGCCGAGGTTGGATTGGCAGAGCTTGAAGCCTTGGGTGATGGCCGTGGTCGTCATCCAGATATCGATGCCGTAGCGGGCGACATCGGTTTCCCAGACGTCTTGTTCGGCGTAGAACTTGGCCACATCTCTGGAGAAAGCGAAGTCCCCGCCGATGGGCTGCCTGATCCGCTTGCCGTAGAGGGCGCGGGTCATGTTGTAGGCGATGTTGTTGGTGATCGTCGCGTCGTACTTGTGTCTCAAGTAGACGGGCGAGACAAACTGGAAGTTGCGGCTGATCACGGGGTCCAGGAGATGCTGGATCCAGTCCGAGGTAATGCTCCGCAGGTCGGCGTCTACGACGGCGCAGGCGCGGACCTGGAGCGTCCCGGCCGCTTCGAACACGGACCGGAGCGCCGTCCCCTTGCCTCCCGGCCCTCTGTAGATCGAGACGATTTTCTCCTGCCAAGGCTTGATCTGAAATTCCTTGGCCGCTTCCCGGGTGTCGTCCGTCGAGCCGCCGTCGGCGACGAAGATCACGCTCCGGAAATCCCGATAGTACTTGTCCAGCCCATAGGTGACCATCTGGATGACATGGGCGATAGTTTTTTCGTTATTGTAGCAGGGGATGCCGATTAAGATGTCGGCGTTCCGGATTTCCTCGATTCGCTTGGCCGTGTAGCGACGCAGCGCCGTGTGATATGCCATCGGTGACCTCTTCATCTTTCATTCTATCCTATCCTCGGCGGTGCACTCAATATTTCTCTTTGACAAAGGGGGAGAAAGGCTGTTATGGTAATAGCTCAAAGAAAGCAGAAGCCGGCTTCCCAGTAAGTCTGTTTCGTACCGTCGTTGTCAATAATCGGCCGTGAAGAAAATGAACGACCGGATTCTTGTCTTTACCGACCTCGATGGGACGCTCCTCGACCACCGGACCTATTCCTTTGAGCCGGCCCGGCCCGCCCTCCGCCTGTTGCGAGAATCCGGCATCCCCCTGATCATCTGCACGAGCAAGACCCGCGCCGAGGTCGAAAAAATCCGGGCGGCTCTAGGAAACACCGACCCCTTTGTCGCCGAAAACGGTGGGGCCGTCTTCGTTCCGGAAGGCGATTTCTCCATCGAGCTTCGTGCGGCCAGGAGGGATTCGGGCTATCTCGTGGTCGAATTAGGAACTTCATACCATCGAATCTTAAGGACTTTTTCCCAAATGAAAGAACGTCTGTCGGGCCGACTGCGGGGCTTCTCCGACATGGCCATCGAAGAAGTGGCCCGCCTCACCGGGCTCTCCCTCGATGAGGCGGCCCGGGCGAAGAAGAGGGAATATGACGAGCCGTTTGTTCTGGACGATCCGGCCACCAACCTGGATACCGTCCGTGAGATGGCCGAATCCGCCGGACTAAGTATCACCCGGGGCCGCTTCTTTCATCTCACCGGCAAAAATGATAAAGGAAGGTCGGTCAGGCTAGTAAAGGATATCTATGCCCGAACCGACGGGATCGCTGCCCGGACGATCGGCCTCGGGGACAGCCCCAATGACCTGCCCCTTCTCGAAAATGTCGATTTTCCCGTCCTCGTCCAAAAGCCGGGAGGACGGTATGAACCCTCCATCCGGCTCGACAACCTCATCTTGGCGCCGGGGGAGGGGCCCATCGGCTGGTCCGTGGCGGTCCGTGAGCTCGTGGACCGCCTCACCAGCTGAACAATTCAAAACAGGAGGTTGCCATGGCGGATTTTCATCAGAGCGGAGTCATCACGACTTTTCACCGACTCAAGACCACGGACCTGGACCGCATTGAGCAGGAGCTCATCGAATTCAGCCGTCACCGCCCCATCGCCCTCGTTCTTCCCATCACCCCCGCCGAGTTGGGTTCTCCCGCCATCCAGGGCATCATGAAGAACCTCAAAGAGATCCCCTATCTCAACGAAATCGTCGTCACCCTTGGCCGAACCGCTGAGAAGGATCATTTCCTGCAGGCCAGGGAATTCTTCTCTTCCTTGCCCCAGAGACATCGCATCATCTGGGCGTCCGGTCCCTCCTTAGCCGGACGTTATCGGCTTCTCGCGGAGAACGACCTCCAGGTGGGCGGGGATGGAAAGGGGCGGTCCGCCTGGATCGCCTACGGTTATGTCCTCTCTCGAGATGAAAGCAAGGTCATCGCTCTCCACGACTGCGATATCGTCAACCACTCCCGGGAGCTCGTCGCGAGGCTATGCTATCCTGTGGCTTCACCCACTGTCGATTACGCCTTCTGCAAAGGATACTATGCCCGTGTGACCGACCGGATGCACGGCCGGGTGACGCGGCTGTTCGTCACTCCCCTTATCCGCAGCCTGGAAAAGGTGATGGGCTGTCTCCCTTTTCTGGTCTATCTGGACAGCTTTCGCTATCCCTTGGCCGGAGAGTTTTCCATGCTGACCGAACTGGCCAGGATAAACCGGATCCCCAGCGATTGGGGGCTTGAAGTTGAGACTTTAGCTGAGGTCTATCGCAATTACTCGCTGCGACGCATCTGCCAAGCTGAGCTCTGCGAGACCTACGAGCACAAGCATCAGCCTCTGTCGGCGGAGGACCCGGCTACGGGACTGATGAAAATGGCCATCGATATCGCCAAGTCGATCTTCCGGAATTTGGCCATCGAAGGAATCACCCTGAGTTCGAGCGCGCTCGGGACGCTTCTGATTAACTACCAGCGGACGGCCAAGGACTCGATTAAGCGATACCGGGACGACGCCGCCATCAATGGGCTCATCTTCGATGCCCACCAAGAAACGATCGTCGTCGAGGCCTTCACCAAGGCTCTTCAAATAGCCGGGAAGGGTTTCCTGGAGGACCCTCTCTATTCCCCCCTCATTCCGAACTGGAACCGAGTGATTTCCGCGATCCCCGACTTCTTGGACCGGCTGCGCGATCAGGTCGAAGCGGAAAACGCGGCCTGAATATATTGGTGACGAGTCCATTTGACATTGCCCTGGCAGAAATTTATAGTAAGCCGAAAAACGCCCGACCGATCATGACGCCATCTCTGATTCAAGGACGGTGAGCCATGTTCAAAGGACATCCCAAGGGACTCTACATTGCCTTCTTCGCCAACATGGGCGAGCGCTTTGGATTCTACACAATGATCAGCATCTTCGTGCTGTTCCTGCAAGCCAAATACGGCCTCAACGCCACGGCCGCGAGCTTCATCTATAGCATCTTTATGTTCGGCGTCTATTTCTTCCCGCTGCTCGGCGGTTTCCTCGCCGACCGGTTTTTGGGCTACGGAAAGACCATCAGCCTGGGGCTCATCACCATGTTCCTCGGCTACGTCCTCATGGCGGTCCCCAGCGCGCTGGGGTCGAACTTCTGGCTGGTCGTCGTCGCCCTGGCCGTGATCGCCCTGGGAACCGGGCTTTTCAAGGGCAACCTCCAGGCCCTCGTCGGGAACCTCTACGACGGCCCGAAATACGGCGCTCTGAGGGACCGCGCCTTCAACATCTTCTACATGGGAATCAACATCGGCGCCATGTTCGCGCCCACGGCCTCGGAGAAGGTCTGCAACTGGATCCTCTCGGCCTCGAATTATTATTACGATGCCCGGATCCCGGCGCTGGCCAACGATTTCCTGAAGGGCCGGCTGGCCGACGCTGCCGAATATCTGTCGATCGCCCAGGCCCAGAACCCCGGCGTAACCCTGGATAGCCTGAAGACGTTCTCGGAAAGCTACATCAACGCCCTGAGCAAGTCCTACCACTACGGCTTCGGCGTGGCCTGTATTGCCTTGATCATTTCCATGCTGATTTTCTGGGGATTCCGGAAATTCTACAGCCATGCCGACCTCACCGAACGGCAGAAAGCCAAGTCCGAGGCGCTCAAGTCCCAGTTGGTCGAACTCACTCCTCAGCAGACCAAAGAGCGGCTGATCGCCCTGGGGCTGGTCTTTTTTGTGGTCATCTTCTTCTGGATGGCGTTCCACCAGAGCGCCGTCACCATGACCTACTTCGCTCGGGATTACACGGTGCCCAGCGTAGGCAAGGCCACAAACCTCTGGTTCGATATAGTCGGGCTCCTTTCTATATTCGGTTCGGTCATCGGCCTCGTCTTCCTGCTGAGAAAGGGCTCGCGGCCGACGGCCCGCCTCCTCGGCGGAGCGGCCTTCGCGGTCTTCGCCGTCCTTACTTACATGAGATACAGCAGCTATGCGGACTCCAACCCTTTCACGCCCCAGAAATTCCAGCATTTCAACCCCTTCTTCATCGTCGCCCTGACGCCGCTCATCGTCGGTTTTTTCGCCTTCTTGAACAAGATCGGGAAGGAGCCCTCCACCCCGCGCAAGATCGGCTTCGGCATGCTGATCACGGCGGTCGCCTTCGTCATCCTCGTCCTGGGCTCGCAGGGGCTTGCCAGCCCGAAAGCGCTGGCCGGACGGGTGGCGCCACCCGATTCTCTTGTCTCAGTCTACTGGCTGATCTCGACTTACTTCCTGCTGACGATCGCCGAGCTGTTCCTTAGCCCAATGGGGATATCGTTTGTCTCGAGGGTGGCGCCGCCAAAGTACAAAGGGCTGATGCAGGGTGGGTGGTTCGCCGCGACGGCGATCGGGAACAACCTCGTGGGTGTCGTCGGCTATTTCTGGCTGCGGGTACCGCTCTGGGCCCTCTGGTCGATTCTGGTCGTCTGCTGCGTCCTTTCCGCCGGCTTTATGTTCTTGGTCATGAAACGGCTGGAGCGGGCGGCGCGTGCATAGGACTGCCCCTCTGTCTGCCGGTTTCGACATTGGATGATAGCGAGAATAATCCGCCTGAAACGAGGAGGACTCAGATCATGAAAAGAACCGTATTTGTATTTCTTCTGGTCGCGTTGGCCTGGGGAGTAGGACCAGTTGCGGTCTCCGCTGAACAGCCGGCCAAGCGGTCTGTAAAGGTCGACAATTTCGCTCGGCTCCGGTCCGTCGGCGACCCCCAGCTCTCCTTTGACGGCAAGTGGGTCGCCTACACGGTCAGCACGATCGACCTGGAAAAAGACAAGCGCGACACCGATATCTGGATGGTGAGCTGGGAGGGGGGAGAGGAGGTCCGTTTGACCTCGAGCCCAGACGGCGAGAGCCGGCCGCGCTGGAGCCCGGACAATCGCACCCTCGCCTTCCTGGCCTCGCGGGGAGACGAAGACCAGAAGAAGAAAGGGTCGCAGGTCTGGCTCCTCGACCGCCGCGGCGGCGAAGCCCAGCGCCTCACCGACATCAAAGGCGGAATCTCAGACTATGCCTGGTCCCCCGACGGCAAACGGCTTGTCCTCGTCGTCAGTGACCCGAACCCGGACGATGAGCCGGAACAGAAAGAGGGCTGGAAGCGGAAGACGAGGCCTCCGATCTTGATCGATCGCTACCACTTCAAGCAGGATCGCCAAGGATATCTCATCAACCTGCATGAACACCTCTGGGTGTTCGACCTGGAAACGCGCAAGGGTGACGCGATCACTTCGGGCGCCTATGCCGACCGGTCCCCGGCCTGGTCTCCGGACGGACGGTCGATCGCCTTCGTGAGCAACCGCGCTCCCGACCCCGACCGGTCGGGCGACAGCAATGTTTATGTCATCGAGGCCGAGACGGGGGCCGAGCCGCGGCCGGTGACGACTTTTACCGGGCCGGACGGAGGTCGTCCGGCCTGGAGTCCCGATGGACAGTGGATCGCCTACCTCCAGGGCGATGAGCCGCGTTTCTCTGCTTACAATCTGAACAAGCTGGCTATCGTGCCGCCGGCCGGAGGACCTGCCCGGGTATTGACTCCCGCCCTCGACCGCGCTGTGGAAAGCCCGGTTTTGTGGTCGGCGGACGGCCAATCCCTCATCTTCGTCGTGGAGGACGACCGGGCGAGCTACGTCGGACGGATCGCGGCAGCGGGGGGGAATGTCGAAAAGCTGACCGGAGGGCGCCGAGCCGTGTCCTCACTCTGCTTGGGAAGCGATGGAAAGACTGCGCTCCTCACCGCGACCGCCGCCGAACTCCCTGAAGTCCACGCTCTTGAAGACGGCGCGTTTCGCCGCCTCAGCCGCCAGAACGATGCCTGGCTCTCTGAGGTCCAGCTCGGCACCACCGAAGACTTCACTTCGAAGAGCAAGGACGGCACGGTCGTCAACAGCCTTATGGTGAAGCCGGCCGATTTCAAGCCCGGGCAGAAATATCCGCTGCTGCTCTTCATCCATGGCGGGCCCAATGGCCAGGACGAGCATTCGTTCAGTTTTGACCAGGAGCTCTTCGCGGCGCAGGGCTATGTCGTGCTGGCCGTGAATTATCGGGGAAGCTCCGGAAGGGGGTCGGCTTTCCAAAAAGCGATCTATGCTGACTGGTGTCACAAGGAGGTCATCGACCTCATCGGCGCCGTGGACGAGGCCATCCGCAGCGGCGTCGCCGACCCTGACAGGCTAGGGCTCGGGGGCTGGAGCTATGGAGGAATCCTGACGGACGCGACCATCGCCGTGGACCAGCGGTTCAAGGCGGCGGTGAGCGGGGCGGGATCTTCGCTCCAGCTCACCATGTACGGCACCGACCAGTATATCCTGCAGTATGAGCAGGAGCTGGGGCCTCCCTGGAAGGGGCTGGAACCCTGGCTCAAGGTTTCGGCGGCGTTCCTGAGGGCCGACCGGATCAAGACGCCGACCCTTTTCATGTGCGGCGAAAAAGACTTCAACGTCCCGATCGCCGGGAGCGAACAGATGTACCAGGCGCTCAAGAGTCGGGGCATCGATACCCAGCTCGTTATCTACCCGGGCCAATTCCACGGGATCACGATGCCGAGCTATGCGCGTGACCGGATCGAGCGGCGCTTGGCGTGGTATAACAAGTACCTCAAGCCGGCCGGCCAACCGGCCTCTTGAGGCGGAGGCGGTTCTCGGCCTATTCGGCGTACTTGACCGAGCAGCCGTAGGGCTTGGTCGTCGTCGTGGCCACTGGTTCTCCCTTGAGAAGGGAATCGACGGCCAGCTTGACGTAGTTCGTCCGGGTTTCGTTGGCACCACGGGTATCGTCATCCACGGCGCCGTTGTAGGCCAGCTTCCCTTCCTTGTCGATCACGAACATATGGGGGGTGGTCTTGGCCCCGAGCGCTTTGCCGGCTTTCCCATCCGGGTCCATGAGCAGGGCGGTGAAGGCCGCCTTCCAGTCGGCGTAGATGGACTTGAGGGCTTCCGGAGTCTGGTAGTTCTGGTGGTTCGGGTTTGTCGAGTTGATGGTCATCCAGACGACTCCCTTGTCCGTGCACTCCTTCTGCAGGGCGGGCATCAGGCCGTCCCGGTAGTGACGCTGGACGACGGGGCAGCCCGGATTGGTCCATTCGAGGACGACGATTTTTCCTCTGAAATCCGAGAGTTTGTGCAGCGTCCCGCTGATGCCCTGCAACTGAAAATCGGGTGCCAAACTTCCGATCGCCGGGACCTGCTCCTGGGCTTCCAGGACGGCCGGCAGAAAGGCCAGGGCGGCGAGCCAAACTAAGAGAAGGGTTCCTTTGGTTCCGTTGAATGCCATGTTTATGCCTCCTTCAAGATTTGGGATTTCACTCCTTGACCGGAATCGAGACCACGAAACCCGCGCCGTCGATGATGACGAGGCCGCTGATCATGGAGAGGACGGCCGAGGGATTTGAAGGCTCGACAGGGATGATGAGTTTTCCTTCTTTCATCGCGATTTGGTAATGATCGATCACGAAGTCCGCGAGCGGATAAGGGTAGAAGTCGGATACCCTGGCCGCATCCCGGCCGGACAGGGTGACCTCCACAGTCCATCTTCCGGGCGGCTTGGTGAGCCGGGCTCCATTCGCCGTGAGTTGGGCCGCGCTCAAGGATTTTGGATATCGGGACGAGAACCGGGACAAGATGGATCTGGACTTTTGGGTTTCCGTGGGGG
The DNA here is from genome assembly GCA_017886205.1 of Candidatus Aminicenantota bacterium. Lineage (GTDB taxonomy): Bacteria > Acidobacteriota > Aminicenantia > Aminicenantales > UBA8522 > UBA8522. The sequence continues at coordinate 15,691 of JAFNEO010000023.1, forward strand.
ATAAATCGGAGAGGTTTACCTGAGCTGTCGATTCTCCGGTGATGCAGCTTTCCCGGCAGGCCATCCAGTCCAGGACGGCAGTGATGGTCGGTCTGTCGGCCGCAGAGTATTTCTCTGGCCGACGGATATCGCAGAGGATGAGGGTTTCGTCCGTGAAGCCGTAAGTGACGATATCGCCGTGGACGAACTTCTGCGGTGTCCGGAATCGCAGCCTCCCGGCCTCAAAGCCCAGCGGCAGCTGCCATCTTATGAGCGGAGCCAGGCCGGCGTCGCCCGGGTTGAGCCAGTAGAGATACCAGCCCGGGGCGAGTTCGACGTGGAGGCCGACCGTGACCTCGTCAGAGCGGTTCTCCAGGACCAGGAGCTCAACTCGGCGCAGCGGCTTTTCTTCGGTTTCTTGAGGGAGGAGGAGCGGTGCGGCCGCCCCGAGCCGGGCCGTTGCGACCAAGGCGAGCGATGCCAGAACGGCCCGGACATTCACCGCAGCTCCCGGCCGTATCCGCGCGATCATGGTTATCATCTATGTTAGCGGAGGCCGGACCACCCGTCAATAATCACTCGGTCAAGACCGGGCGGGCCTTTTTCTCAGCCTTCCCGCCGTCTTTGGACTTAGCTTTTTCTCGACCCGCGTGCAGAGGCCGAGGAGCATGTTCAGCTCCCATTCGGTCAGGCCGGACCGGCCGACGAGCCGCTTGAAGTGGCGGGTAATCTGGGCCGCAAGGTCCTTGTTCCCCACCCGGCCGTATCCCAGGATTTTAAGGATCATGGGAATGCGCCGGAAGAACCTCTGAACCTCCCTGTTCTCCACAAGTGGAAGAGGGTGGGCCTTGGACGCGACCCGGCTCAGTTCATAAGCCACGATCATGACGCTCTGGGCGAGGTTCAAGGAGGGGAAGGCGGGGTCAGAGGGAATCGTCAGGACGAGGCCGCACTCGTCGAGCTCCCGGTTGGTCAGGCCGTTGTGCTCGTTCCCAAAGAGAATTCCGACCCGGCTGGACCGTGCCATCCCGACGATCCAGAGGGCCGCTTCCCGGACGTCCATGATGATCCCGCGCCGGCTGCCCAGCCGCCGTGTCGTGCCGACGACCAGGGACTTGCCGGCGATCGCCGACCGGAATGTCCGATAGACCTTCGCCCGATCAAGCACATCCTTGGCCTGGCAGGCCATCGCCCTGGCTGCTTCGGTCAGGTAGGGGACGGGGGCTACGAGCTCGAGCTTGGGAAAGCCCATGTTCTTGATGGCCCGCGCCGCCGCGCCGATGTTCCCGGGCTCGGTCGGCCCGACGAGGACAAAGGAGATGTTTTCCGACCAGGCTTTCATAGTGTGCATTCGCTTCCGTCGTATTGATTATCACTTTCTTCGTGCAGGTGCAAACAAAAGGACCTGATGTGACGAAGCGGAAACAGAGACGCCCATATGGACTCTCATGACCTTGCGCAGGACAGTGAGAATTTGATAAGAATAAGACAATGCCTCCACTTGTCCAGCAGATGAAGAGCCTTTTCAAGAAGGCCGGTTCCTTTATCCTTAACATCGGCGCCGATCCCAGGGATTCGGAATATATCCGCCTGATCAAGCGGATCTGGTATGTGTCCTCGGTTGTCGCTTTGCCCACCAGCCTCGTCGTAGGTCTCAACGAGTTATCAGCCGGGAATAGATTAATGGCCGCGGGGTTCTTTTTTTCATTCGTCGTTTTTTTTGGGTTTCTGGTTGATGGCGCTCTGTTCCCGAACCACTTCGAAAGGAACGCCTTTTTTGTGCTCACCTATTTTGTCCTGTCGCCGATCCCCATCACCTTTATTTTAGGAGGATTATGGCGCTCCGGCGGAGTCATCATGGTCGGGCTGCTCGGTCCCCTCTATGCCCTCCTCTTCCCAAAAAAATGCAAGGCGTTTTACCTATTTTGTCTGTATGCAGCTTCGATCTTGGGGCTGACCCTGTTTCCTTTCTTTCCCCGTGATTCGACTGTCGAGCTGACCGGCCCGTATTCTTTTGTGTTCTGGTCTGGGTTCCTGATTCTGGTCGCGTTTGTCTTCGGGGCCATGTATTTTTTTGTCATTCAGAGGGATAAGGCCTACCGGCTTTTGGACGAGGAAAAGGCCAAGTCGGAGACGCTCCTCAGGCGGATCGAAAAAGACCTCGAACAGGCAGCTAAGATCCAAAGGGACCTCCTGCCCAAGGAGAACCCACGGCTCGAAGGGTATGAGATCAGCGGATGGAACGTGCCCTGTTACGAGGTGGGAGGCGACTACTATGATTTTGTCCCGATCGATGCCGACCGGCTGGGGGTGGTCATCGCCGATGTTTCGGGGAAGGGCATCAGCGCCTCGCTCCTGATGGCTTCGCTCCGGGCGGCGCTTCTCACGGAAGTCCATCCCCGATACGAGATTACCCAGATGGCCGCCAGGCTGAATGATTTTGTCTTCAAGAGCTCGGGCCTGAGCTCTTTCATCACCTTTTTCTACGGCGAGCTCGACCGTCGGAGCGGCGAGCTGCGTTATGTCAATGCTGGCCACAATCCTCCCTTTGTGCTGGGCCAAATGGGGCGCATTATTTCGCTCCCAAGCTCCGGTTTTCCGCTCGGCATGTTTCCCCAGGCGACTTATGAATCCGGGACGGCTCGGCTTGCTCCGGGAGATACTATCGTCCTGTACACTGACGGCATTCCCGAAGGGCGGAATGAGCAGGGCGAAGACTTCACCGAGGAAAGGCTGAAAAACCTCGTCTTGAATCATAGGGACCTGTCGGCCGCTCAACTCATCCAGAAGATCATAGGGGACGTCCAGGGCTTCGCGACGGGTACGGAGCCCTGTGATGATATCACTCTGGTGATTATTAAAAGAGACGTGGCTGTAGCAGAACGGGGATCTTGAATGAGCGTGGTCTCTGCGCTTCGGCTTTCCCTCCTTTTGATCTCCAGCCTCGTGCTGTCCGCCCCATCAGGAACGAGTGAGGTCTGCACCGCCTTCGTGATGCGTGGTGGGGGAGCCGTCCTCCTGGCGAAGAACCTGGACGTGGCCGTCGTCGAGTTCAACGATGGACAAATGGCTGCCTACTCCGGAGACAGCCTGCCCGTGGCGGTCCTGAGCAACAACCGCTATGCAGAATCGCTCCGGCACCTCAGGCTCCATCAAGGGTTCGGCGGTGAGAGAACGGTCTCCAGCGGGACCGAGTCCTCCGAGCGGTTTGTCCGAGCCGCCACAACCTTGAGGGAATACCGGTCGTTGGGCCAACGACCGCTGCTGGACCACGCTTTCGTCGTGCTCAAGTCTGTAGCCCAGGAAGACACCCAGTGGAGCATTGCCTACAACATCCCCCGACGCCTGGTTTTTTTCAAGACCCGGGAGCACCGACGCTTCAAGATCATCCCCCTCGGATCATTGGATTTTTCTTGCCGGAACCCGGCTTTGATGCTTGCCGTCGCCACCGAGTCGGCCGGGAACCTGATCCGGGATCTGATTCCCTACAGCCCGCAGGAAAACCGGCGGGTTCTGGATTCTGTGTTCCGGGCACTTCGAGATAGGGGAGAACTGCAGGACACTCTTCCGGAGGCCGTGGTCCAAGAGATGGCCGCCTATCCCGATCGGTGCCGCTGTCGCAGGTAAGCATAAGAGAGCATGGGCCGGTCGTGGTTTGGCTGTTCGTGAAGAGCTTTTCGACGCGCCGGAATCCCGCCTAGCGGGAGCGCCGGCGCTCCAGGACATAAAAGCAGCGGTCGCCGAAGAGAAAATCGACAACCGCATAGCCTTGGCCGAAATAGTGTGTCAGGACGCGTCGCAGGCCCGCCTGCCAGGCGGCGATCAGGTCAAGCCTTTTCTTTTCGCGCCAGCCCCTGATATCCAGCGGCACCTCAGCCAGAATACGTTTATCGTGAAGCTTGAGTCTAGGATTCACCGCTCGGGAATTGGAGCTGGCCGTCTTTCTTTCTAAGGCCTTGGCCAGGGCCGTCTGCTCGCAGGTATCAAAATTACCCCTCCGTCTCCTCTCGACTCTCTTCTGCCGGATCGGCCATTCCATGAGGAGGCGGTCCGTCGGGATCTTTGGGCCGAGGTTGAGTGCCGAGCCCGTTCCATAGAAATCGGAGAGGTAGGTCCGGCAGATGCCGCCGAGCACGTGGAAATTCAAATTGGCGTTTTTAGCTTGGAGCGGGTCGAATGTCCAGGTGATGCGGCTGTACCCCTGCCTCAAGGCCCGATCCCGCTGGGCCCACTTCAGAGCTTTCCCGACCCCGTATCCCTGGAACTGAGGAAGGACGGCCAGGTGATGCGAATGTTGGACGAGTTTCCGGTTGAATACGGCCGGGAAAGAATAGACAAACCCCGCCAGCTCTTTCTTGATGAAAGCCCCCAGTAGGATGCCGCCCATCTGTGTCGAGATGCGGTACTGATGGGCGGGCGTGAGGTCCCTTTCACCGTGCCCCCAAACCAGGACTTGAATATCCGGGAGTCGGCGGTAGTCCGAGATACTGGTCAGCTCTCGGATTCGGACGGACGGTCGCTTATCGGGTGACGGGGCTTTCATGGTCTGCCTATTTTTTCAAAGGCCACCATATTAGCTCATCCCTTATCGGGCTTCAAGGCCAGTCGCTTGATGAGCATCGTCCCGTAGGAGCCGCGGGGGAGGACGAAGGAGATGGTCCATTTCTTCTTGCCGAGGTGGAGCTCGTCGTTTCCCACACCGAGGGCCTGAAGGTCTTCGGGGATAATAAGGGCCTTCCTTTGAAAAGAGCGAAAATAGACCTTCCGGAGCGCCTTGGTCCGAAACGAACCGAGGGTCAAGCTCTTTTCCTTCTGGATATCCTCGAATAGGGAGCGGGTCAGGTCGTCGGCGAAATCCATTTTAGGAGCGGCAGTAGGGATTTTGAGTGAACCGACGTAGACGAGGACTTCGGGGCTGAGATCATGCCAGAACAGATAGCCGCCCTCCCGGCTTGGCACCTCTTTCGGGTTACTAACCTTCAGCTTGATCAGCCGCCGGAGGAGCTCGTTCCAGAGATGGGATTGATAGGCCGCGTACCGCATCGACACTTCTTCTCCAGGAATCCGGTGCAAAGCCCGGCCGGAGTCGTCGGGATGGCTGTTGAGGAGACCGAAGATGCCCTTTTCCAGAGGCCCGCTCGCCAGAGTCAGGAGAAGCGGCCAGTCTTTCCAGTTCTTGAAGAGGGCGGCCTTTCTCTCGCGTTCTGATTGGCTGTCATCGGGGCCGGCGCTGGTCAGGTAGACCTGGAGAGCACCGTTCCAATGCCGCTTGAGGACCTTCTCGGCGAAAAATCCGCATTCGGGGTCATAGCTCCGGAACCGCTGGTCGTCGAAGAAGTTGGCGAATCCGGTTTTTTTCACTTCTTTGAAGTTCCTTTCCAAGGGCCCGATGTCCACGAGGTCCCTGATCGTAACCGTAAAAGCGTTGCCCTGGATGAGGTCGGGACCCATCGGCCGGTCCATGAAACCCCAGGATTCCAGGGAGAAATCCTTTCCCTCGGTGCTCAAGTCCTGGGAGTTCCTGATGGTGATGAATTGAGAAGTCAGGCCGTGCTTGTCCTTCTTTCCGCCGTAGGAGAATCGGCTGGGGGGCAGTCCGAGAGACCGGGATAGATGATGGATCAGGTCAAGCGTGTTCCAGTGGCTTTTCTTGAGGAGATAGACCCTGTACTGTCCCTTGGGCTGGAGAGCCAGGGTGGCCCTTTCTTCGACCACAAAATCTTCGGGCGTCGCCTTGATCATATCAAGCTATTTCCCGCTCGGCTCCTTTTTCTGCGCCGGCGTCTGCTGCTTCATCCGCTCCTTGAGATGATCCTTGAAACAAGCCTAGCCGCTCGGATTCCGAAACGGTGCCATACGACCCCTCGACAGAACTACGGGACTCCCTGCGGCATCCCGGAAGGATCAGCAGGCAGAGAATTCCAGCGCAAACAGACGACACACTCGATGAACACATTCGCATGGCCGGGCTCCTTGCCGGTGCTGATTGTATCAAGAAAGAGGCGGGCGGGTAAACACAACGCTTCTTCCAGCTTGCGGAAAAAGGCAGGTGCTTTATAATGCTAATGACCGCACAGCGGGACCAAAGATCGAACCGCCCCCTGAAAGACGGAGGAGGACCGAATGACTCAGGCGAACAACAACGCGATCCTGTCACTGTTCAAGGAAGCTGATGCGCTGCTGCAGGGCCATTTCAAGCTGACATCGGGAAAGCATTCGGAGTGGTATTTCGAGAAGATCCGGTTGATTGAGAACCCGGCCGCCCTCGACAGGATCGTTGACCTCCTCGTCGATCGGATCAGAAGCGAGAAAAAGGCGTATGACTATGTCATATCGCCCGCCTACGGCGCTATCACCATCGGTTTCCTAACCGCCTTGAAGCTGAGTAAGCGGTTCGCCTTCACTCAGTGGGTGGAAAAGAAAATGGCCTTCCGGCCGGGCTGGTCGGGCCTGGAGCCCGGGATGACGGCCATCGTCGTCGAGGACATCCTGACCACGGGGGGCTCGATCCAGGAAGTCATTGCCTGTTTGAAAGAAAAGGGCATCGCCGTGGCCGGGATCTATGTCCTCGTCGACCGGACGGGAGGGGCGGTGACGATCGACGGACAGCCTGTCGGGAGCCTGCTCGCCCTCAAGGTCGCGGCCTTCGACCCAGAGGATTGCCCATTGTGCCGGGCCGGCGTTCCACTTGTCAAGCCTGGCGCCTCAGACAAGAAATAGGCTGCCCTAAACCAGCGAGACGTGGCGGCGCTTCGCACCCGGACCGCCGCTTAGTTCTTGATAGAACAGCGCCCCCTGACTTGACAACTCCTCGGGTCACGTTTTATCCTCTTTGGTGCCCGTTGGTCAGGGAGAAGGGGCGATGGGTGTACGGGCGGATGGCCGAAGGCCGAGAACAATCGGCCATCGATGATAAATCGACGGAAATCGGGGCACCGCCACGAATGGGGAGCGCTATGACAAAAAAATCGAGATTCGTCCTCGGGCTGGCCTGCTTTTTTCTTTTCCTTTTGGCGGAGAACAGCTGGCTGAGCGGGAAGCAGAACGTCTCCCGTTCTCCTGGACTGGAGTCGCTGTCGCCGCGGATCGTCGCGGACTCGATGGGCAATTTCCACGTGGTCTGGGGCGAGTACGTTCCCAACACCACTCGGGGAGATGCCTATTATGCCAAATATGACATCGGCACCCAAACGTGGAGTACCCCCCTTAACCTCAGCAACAACGGGAGCGTTTTCAGCGAGGAGAAACGGCCGGTGGGCATCGCCGTCGACGGCTCCGATAATATCTATGTGATTTATGTCGAAAAAAACGCGATCTCGCTACGCATCTTCTCGGGAGGAAGCTGGGGAGCGCCCTTTCTCCTTGCTTCCTGGGGGAACGGCGATTGCGACAGTGCTCAGGTGGCTGTGGATTCCCTGGGCAATATTTTCACTTGCTGGTGGACCTTGGACAGCTGCCAGGTCCATTCTCGAGCCAGGAATAACGGTGTCTGGGAAGACGTCCAAGTAATCAGCGCCGGGCAGTCGAAGTTTTGCGACATCGCTGTCGGAACCAACGCCGTCTTTGCCTGCTGGACGGCGAAGTACAACACTTCCGTTTACCAGATATTCTACGTCCGGCGGTCCACAGCCCTGAATTCCAACTGGACGGCTCCGCAGATCATGTACCAGGGCTCCCATGAACAACAGGATGCGGCGGTCGAGGTCGATTCGAGTGACATCGCCCATATCGTTTTTACGCCCGCCTTCGAGACGGCCGGATTGAGAGCCGTCCTCTACTGCCGCTGGACGGGGACTCGGTTTGCTGCGCCCGTTGCCCTTTCCCAAACGACGCTCCTACATTATCCTGCGTTGGACGAGCGGGCGAATAACCTCTACGCTTGCTGGCAGGTCGGACCCTCTGGAAAGGGCACGCGTGTTGACACAAGTAATCAGTTCAACGGCGACTGGACGAGCGTGGCGGCCGTGCCCGAATCCGCTGGAGCCACCCACTGCGATGTGGCCGCGGACCCATCCGGGACTTCTATCTATTACGTCTGGGACCGGGGCGGAGAAATTTGGTGTAGCATGGCGTTAGCGCCCCCGGATAACGAACCGCCGACGGCAGAGTTCGTGTTTTCTCCTTCAACCGGGATTTGCCCGGTGGAAGTCACTTTTGATGCCTCGTCGTCGCGGGACCCGGACGGAGACATTGTTTCCTGCAGTTGGGATTTTGGAGATGGCGGCCGGGCCGGCGGCGTATTGGTCAGGCACACCTACGACCGCTGGGGCACTTTTGTGGTCAGACTGGTCGTCCGGGATAACATGGGCGCCTCGGGTGTCAAAACTCACAACATCGAGATTCTGCGGCTCTATCAGCCTCTGAACACCCGCTGGGAGACTAAAATCGACGAGAGCCTGTTCCAATCCCGCAGAGTCACGCTGGTGACTTGGTCCCAAAACCCTGCTAACGACGCTCTCGGCGTCCAAATCGTCTTTTATCGGGTTTACCGAAAAAAGATCGGTGAGAGCGATGCTGCTTACCTGCTCTGTGGTGAGGTGACCGCCGGTGTCTATAAGTTTTTAGATACCGACATCGGCAAAGACGATGTGTGTGTCTATACGGTCACCGCGCGCGACAGTCAGGGGCATGAAAGCCCGATCGTGGACGAACAGGCGCCCTCGGTCGCTCTTGAGAAGCGCAGGGGATCTCCGGCCACAATCAAGAAAGGCGCGCCGGAAGCTTGAAGCAGGGGAGAACGTCCCAGCCGAGCATCTGACCGAAATTGTCGACTTCATCCGGGGTTTTGTCGATAAGTGTCACCATGCCAAGGAGGCGGTCGGCGCGGGCAAGCACGAAGAGTACCATCGGCTACTAGAGAAGCTAGAAAAGACCTACTGCTAAGCTCCGGCCGCTCTGGGCAGGGAGAAAGGTTGTGAGCAAGGGCTGGTGGAAAGTCTTTTAGTCTTCGGATATGATGAATACATCGCGCACGAGGAGGCTTCAATGCCTAGAGTAGTCCACTTTGAGATTGCGGTCGATAATCCGGAGAGAGCGTTTCAATTCTACACGAATGTTTTTGGTTACTATGCCGTCTGTAAAAATTCCGAGGGCAACACCTTCGGCATTATGCAGGACGACCCAACGGCAAAATAAAGAAACAAGAAGTATGCGCCTTCTTATCGCCGTCACGGGCACGGTCTTGATGACGCTCGTCTCCTGCGCTGTCGGACCGCCCGCCTCCACAACGCTCCCGGCCCCGCCGCGCCCGGCGGCCCGCCCCGGTCCCTGGGATACGACGTATGCTCTCTACGACCCGGCGTTCTTCGGACCGGAGCGGCCGCTGGTCGAGATCATAGCGTCCGACAGGCTGCGCCTGCGGGACGGAAAACTCAGGGACGCGCGGCTGCTGCTCAACAAGGCCCAGCGCCGGCTCGAGCTCTGGGTCGGCCGGAGAATGATCAAGGCCTACCGAATCCAACTGGGTCAAAACCCGACCGGACCCAAGGTGCGTCAGGGAGACTCACGCACACCCGAAGGCGAGTACTTCATCTGCGCTCACCGCCGCTCCACGTTCTACCTGGCGCTGTGGATTTCGTACCCGAACCTCGATGACGCGCGCGCAGGCCTCGAGGCGGGCCGGATCAATCAGCGGCAGCTCGAAGAGATCGCCGCGGCGCTCAAGACGGGCGAGTGCCCGCCGCAAGACACGAACCTCGGAGGTCGCCTGTTGCTGCACGGCCAGCTCCCGGCGCACACGGCCGAGCTGGCGCGAGACCATCGCAGCCGGCCCGGGGCGCTCCGTCCCGGGCTCCAGGTCGGCGATGCGGACCCGTCAGAGGTCCGCGAGTTCTATGACTGGACGGATGGCTGCGCCGCGCTCTTCAACCCCGATATCCGCGAGCTCTATGAACTCGTCCCGGACGGCGCCCCGCTGACGATTGTCGCCAACGGCCCGGTCACTCCGCCGCTCACGCGCTAGTCACCTCAGCTTCAGGACGACTTTTTCCACCGCCTCATCGATTGGTTTGCGAGTAGGTGATCCCCACCGTTAATAGAGTGAGAATTTGGATTCTTCCGAACTCCATCAGTAGACAGAAAGAGATGTCGGACGCGAAATGGGACTTATTTCAAGAATAATTCTACGACCGGCACGGTGACGGCCGGGGGCGGGACGGGGAGGCGGAGGATAATGGCGTTGCCCTTCTCTCCCTTCCTTTCTTCCGTAAAAAACCCGATCTCGCCGGCACGGCTCTGGTCGATGAACTTGACTTCGGAGGCGTCGTTGAGGAGCTGGGCATAGGCGACATGACCGGCGAAGCCGTCGAGAAAGAGCGCGCCCATCGGCCATTCGAGGACATGAACGTACAGGCGCTTCGCCGTCGGGTTGTAGGTCAGCAGGCAGTTCTGGGGGGTTTTGAATTCGTCGGGTGCCTGGGTGCAGCCATAGATCGAACGGCTGTGGCCCTCCATCCAGGCGCCGATCCCTTCCAGCCGTTCTTTGGCCCGTTCGTCGAAGGTGCCGCGGGCTGTCGGCCCGACGTTGAGGAGCAGGTTGCCGCCCTTGCTCACGACCTCAACCAGCATCACCACGAGTTGGCGGACGCTTTTCCACGTCGCCTCATCGCGATGGTATCCCCAGGAGCCGGAAAACGTCTGGCAGGTCTCCCAGGGAACCCGCTTGCCGTCCACCTTCAGCCATTCCTGGGGCATGAACTGCTCGGGCGTCCTGTAGTCCCAGCCGCCCGGGACGTCGAGGAGGTCGAGGCGGTCGTCGACGATGATCTGAGGCTGGAGCTCACGGATCATTTTGAGCAGCTTTTCCGACTGCCAGTCATTCCGGCCCTTGCCGTTTTCCCCGGGAAAGGAGAAATCCATGAACAGGCAGTCGATCGGCCCGTATTCCGTCAGAAGCTCGCGGACCTGGTTGTGCAGGTATTCGGCGTACTTGCGGACGTCGCGGTTGGCCGCCGTCTTTCGGAATTCCAGGTTGTTGAACATCGGGTGTTTCTTGTCGACCGGATACTCGGGGTGATGCCAGTCGATGAGCGAATGATAGAACCCGACGCGGAGGCCTTCCGCCCGGAACGCCTCGACCATCGGCTTGATGAGGTCTTTGCCGTACGGTGTCTTGGTTGCTTTGTAGTCGCCATATTTCGAATCCCAGAGACAGAATCCCTCGTGGTGCTTGGTGGTGACGACGAAGTATTTCATCCCGGCGGCTTTGGCCAGACGCGCCCATTCCTTGGGGTTGTAGAGGTCGGGGTTGAAATGGTCGAAATATTGTTGGTAATCCTCCTCGGTGATCGCCTCGTACTGCTTGACCCATTCGTGCCGGGCCGGCAGGGCATAGAGGCCCCAGTGGATGAACATACCGAACCGGGCTTCAGTCCACCACTTCATCCGGGCCTCGCGCTGGGCCTCGGTTTCCTGATTAGGGATCGCCATGGCCGGCAGGGCGAGCGAAAAGATGAGCAATAAAAGGAAGACGGAAGTTATTCTCATCGACGGACTCCTTTCCGGGGGTCTTTTGGGATGCGATGACATCAGAGTAGGCTTATAGCATAGGCTTGCGGAGCTGTCAAAAAAGGCTCCCAGAGGAAATCGAGCGGCGGGTTTACGAGGCGAGCTTGAACAGGCCAAAGGCGGAAAGCGTCGGGCTCGTGCGGCATTTGATGATGGTCAGACGCACTTTATCAGTAGTCGTTTCCGGGAATCGCAGCAGGCGTTTATAGCCGATGGTCGTCCCTTGGACGAACAAAACCCAGCCCTTCCCGTTCCAGGATTCCAGGGAAAATTCCTCCACCCGCTGGCCGACGCAGATGTTCTCCTGGAGCATGGCCAGATCAAAGGTCTGTTTTTCAGGCAGCGCGAACTCCAGGACGGCCGACTCGACGCCCCCGGCTGTCGTCCAGTACGTTCCCTTGTCCTCGTCCAGTATGGATCGGGCTGGGTGGTCTTCATTTTCGTTTGAGGCCTCGACCCTTGCTCCCGACACAAGGTTCGTTTGGAATGTCGTGTCCAGGATACGGCGCATGTCCATCAGGCTCTTGATATCGTTCTCGTGGATGTGGCCCCGCTTGTCCGGAGGGACGTTGAGGAGCAGCACTCCGTTGCGGCCGACCGAGCTGAAGTAGATGTCCATAAGTTTCTCGGGCGTCTTGACTTCCTCGTCCTGGCTGGCGTGATAAAACCAGCCCGGCCGGATGGAGACATCCGTTTCCGCCGGGTACCAGGCGAGGGCGCGGGCGCCCGCGATCTTCCCGCGACTTCCCAAGTCGTCCGCGGTCATATCCCCCGGGATGAAAAGGTCATCGAGCGAAGGCGCCGGTTTAATCATAGGTTCTCTGATCTCCATAGGGACGACGCTCCACTCCGTTTCTCTTCCGTATCCCGTTTCCGTCCCCACCCAGCGGAGGTCGGGCCCCATCCCGAAGATTACCGCCTTGGGTTGACACTCCCGGACAACGCGGTAATAGGACGGCCAGTCGTATTCCTGCCGCTTTCCGTTCGGACCCTCTCCGCATGCTCCGTCGAACCAGACCTCGCCCACCTCTCCGTAGTTTGTCAGGAGTTCGCGAAGCTGACTGCGGAAATGCTCGTTGTAGGCGGGCGAGTCGCCATAGGTCGGCTCGTGCCGGTCCCAGGGAGAAAGGTAGATGCCAAACTTGAGTCCCGCTTCCCGGCACGCCTCCGCCACTTCCCTGACCACATCGCCCTTCCCCTGGCGCCAGGGGCTGCTCCTGACTGAATGCTCTGTGCATTGGCTCGGCCAGAGGCAGAATCCATCGTGATGCTTAGCCGTGACGATGAGCATCTTCAGGCCGGCCTCCTTGAGCACTCGAGCCCACTGGCGGGCGTCGAAATCGGTCGGGTTGAAGAGAGACGGGCTCTCCGTTCCCTCGCCCCATTCCCGGTCCGTAAATGTGTTCATGCCGAAATGAACGAAGGCGATGAACTCCATCTCCTGCCAGGCGAGTTGATTGGGCGAGGGAATGATGTGGGCCGCGGTATAAACGATTTTCTCGGCGGGCACTCCCGACGGAATCAGGACGAAGTTGGACTCCTGAGCCGGTGTGATCGCCTCGCCTGAGGAGGACCGGCTTCTACAGCAAGACAGATACAGTGAGGCCGTGAACCCGATAACAAGGACCGCTCCCAGGCTCTTTCTTCTGAACATTTCTTCTCCCTTTCCCCACAGATTTCCGGTCGTCCCGGCCTTTTAAATTATCCAGGCTTCTTCCGCGTGGGCCCGCCGGCGCCTTTAGGAACGCCCCTCACCGTTTCGGCCAGAGTTTGAGGGTCTCGATGGCGTGGTGCCCGAGCCTGACCTTCACGCTTTTCGTGCGGCAGGGGAGGGGCTTTCCTTCCTCCTCGATGATGTTGACGTTCTCGACGCCGGCCAGCGTGAAGGCCGAGGTCAAGTCAACTTCGGCATCTTTTCCTTCGATATTATAGAGGCGGACGATGACCGAATCGTCATCATCGCACTTCTTGATCGTGCTTACCAAGACATTTGGGGCGGATATACCGAAAAAGCTCTTCTCTTCCGGAAGGTCGGCGCCATTCGCCGGCCGCGCGCCCAGCACCGGAAAAAGCGGCGTGTTGGCCTGAATACCCGACTTGGTGCCGTTCGTCCAGCCGGGAGCGTGCGAAGTGAGGGAGAAACGGTAGTGATGGTCGCCCTCCTGGAGATACCAGTTCCCCTCGCCATGACAACTCCGCCGTGACGCCAGCAGGACGGCCTGAAGGACGGGATATGGCGCCGGATTAGGAGTCGGGTCTTGATAGTCGTTGACGGCCACACTCGTGCTCATGGTCAGTCCAAACTCCTTCCCGCTGACGCCCAGGAAATTCTGGACCTCGCGCGGCCGGATCTCCGAGCATGGCTCGTCGTAATTCAGGTTGCCGTAAGCCGGACCTCCAGTGCCGGGGATCTCGCTCCGGCCGACCTCGACGACTCCCATGGGCACTTCGTAAGCCACCTGACCGCTCTCCGCGTTAACCGGCAAGGCCAGTCGGAACTCCCTGTAGGGAGCCCCGTCCCAATCCAGGATGGAGACCTCGCAGTCGATCCTCTTGATTTGATTAGAGATGATGATCTTTTCCACGACCGTGCAGTTCGAGAGCTTCTCCTGGAAACGGAATACGGCCTTAAGAGGTCCGGATTCGAGCGCATCGTGTTGCCAGGAGGCGCCGTGGCGGCTCAGTTGGTCAAACCCCTCCATGGTCGGCTGCTGGACCCGGCTGAATTCTCCGGCCCCGTTTCCCAACGATTGCATGGTGAAAACCTCAAGTCCCAGAAACTTCCCGGTGTTCAGGAGGTCGGCCTTGATCTCCTTGTCGTAGATACGGCGCAGGCCGCCGGGTGCGAATTCGACCTCGTAGAAATCGTTCTCGTAAACACTGGCCGTCGGAGAGGAACGGGAGAGAGAAGCGACGCCGGTTTCGCTCTTTGATAGGTAGAAAGTCTTGTATCCCAGGCCCGGCACGTTGGCAGCGATGAACTCGAGGCGGGTCGCATCCTCGTCCCGCAGAGAGAGCGGTGGCAGGACCTGCGACGGCACAAGTTTACCCTGGGCATCCTGGACCTGCCAGTCCCGGCGCGAGGAGGCGATCGTGATGACCACCGGGTCGGACCGTTGCCAGGAAAGGCCGTTGAAGACGATGACCGGAGTCCCCTTGGAAGCCGATGTCTCTACCCGGCCTGCAATCCTCAGGAGAGCGCCTTCGAGCATGTCTTTTCCCCGGTCCCGGGCGAACTCGTATTTTTTCCGGAACAGCCGGTCGGTGATCTGGCCCTCTTTGCCGCCCCAGCCGTGGTCGGGATAGATAGCCGCCTTCCAGGCTTCTCCCATCTCCCGGGCGGGATAATGCGCGAAAGTTCCCTCGAGGAGTGAGGCTGCAGTGTTGAAGACTTCAGCCGCCGGAAGCACCATCCCGGCTTCCCGCTGAGCGGAGATGGCCCAGTGGTGGGTCGGCCCGTGGATGTAGAGCCAGAGGTTCGGCCGTTCACCCAAGACGGGGTTAAGACTCGGATTGGCCTTGGCCAGGGAGTCGAAAATATGAGCGGCCGAGGAATACCGCATCCTTGATTGCGGAGAACTGTCCTTCGCGGTATGGCGGCTGTTCCAGAGTTGGATCAGCGGGCCGAAATCAGTCGGCTGGGAGAAGTCCACAGAGTGAAGAAGAGGGAATTCAGGTGGGATCCCATGCTCTTGATAATAAGGTCCCCAGGCGGCCAGTTTGTCCTCCAGAAGCTTGGCGCCCTCCTCAGGCGGTGCGCCCAGGATGCCTGAGGCGTTGGTATAGTGGCCCGGCGTATAGGCGAGCACCGAGGAACCGTCAGGGCTCTGCCAACGGTAAAATCCTTCATGGTAGCGGCTGATGACTATGTAGGGAATGCCGGCCTTGTTCAGGATCTGTTGCATCTGGAGGGACCGCCCCGGCACGTCGGGGTTGAAATAGACCCGGGCGTCGCAGCCCGGGAAGTTCTTCTTCAGCCATTTCCGGCCGAAGTAGGTCTCGCGGACGAGCTGTTCACCGCTGAGCAGGGACTCATAGGGCTGGTTGAAGGTCGCTCCCCATTCCATCCGTCCTTCGCGGCTGAACCGGAGGATCTCGTCGCGGCGCTCGGGGTGCCTTTCGATGTACTCCATGAGGTTGAGCATATTCTCCATGACAAAGCAATAGTCGGGGTTTTGCGCCATCATGGCGAGCGCCGGCGTGATGCAATGGGTATCACGGTACTCCATACAGGCTTCGGGGCTATTCATCCAGGCGATGTCCTGGTGGCTCGAGGAGAGGAGGTGGAGCGTCCAGCCTGTCAACGGCTCGAGCTTCAAGTCGGGCGGCTTGGCCTTCTGCCTTTCGCCGGATATGGCGAGCGACGCGCCCAGAAGGGTCAAGCTGAGCGCCGGTGCCAGCAGTCCTTTCAACATGGCTTTTCCTCCTTGAGCCGATAAGCACGGCCAGGCGATCATCTGTTCAGGATGGAGAGATCCGGGATGAGAAGCCGCCGGATCTCAGGCTGGTTCATGTTCTCTGGAGTCGCCAGGAACACACCCGTATCGATGCGGGTCTCGTAAGGCTCGCCCCGCAGGCGGGCGACCGCCGTCCTGATGCTGTCATAGCCCATCCGGACCGGGTCCTGGAGGACAAGCCCCATGAGTTCATTTTTCTCCAACGCCTCGATGAGCTTCTTCGAGGAGTCGAAACCGACGTGGATCACTTTCCCGGCGAGCCCGTGGTCCTGGAGGGCGCGCAGGCAGCCGAAGGTGGTCGATTCGTTGGGTGTGAAGATGGCCTCGACGTCATGGAAGCGCGCCAGGAGGTTTTCGGTCGTCTGGTAGGCGGTCTCCGTTGTGATCCCGGCATACTGGTTGTCGGAGAGGATGCTGATCCCGGGGAATCTCGAGCGGATGGTCTGCAGGAATCCCTCCTCCCGCTGCCGGTTGCCCTCGACACCCTCGATGATCCGGATGAGGATCAGCTTTCCCTTGCCTCCCATGAGCGTGCCGATGCGCTCGGCGGCGAGGACTCCGCCCTTCCAGTTGTCCGTCGAGACATAGGCGATAAAGTCATCGCCCTTCAGGGCGGTGTTGAAGATGACCGTCGGGATGCCGCGGGCTCTGGCCTCAGCGACGGGGGGCATCAGCGCTCGGTCGTCGAGCGGCGTCAGGATGAGCGCGTCAACTCCTGAGTCCATCATCGTCTCGACGATCTGGATCTGTTCGTTGCGGTCGTCCTCTTTGAGCGGCCCCTTCCAAATAATCTCCACCCCGAGTTCATCCGCCGCCTTCTTCGCTCCGGCGTGGATGGCCTTCCAGAACTCGTGGGTAGTCCCCATGGGGATGACGGCCAGCCGGAGCGTCTTTGAGCCGCTCTCTTTTCTTCCCTCTTGAGTTTTGCAGCCCATAAGGAAGCTCAGTGCTGCCAGGGTGAATAGAGACAGGGCCAGGCCGATCCCTTTTTTAGAGCCGTTCATGATGAGGGTTTTCAACATATCATGAAAGCTCCCGGGAATTCAAACTGCGCGGCCCGGGAAAAGAGGGCCGGCCCCATCTTCGGCTAGTACTGCCCGTATTCGCGGAAGGCCTGGTACATCGCCCGGATGTTCTCGAGAGGGACGTCGGGCCCGACTTCACCGCAGGCGATGAGGCCGCCCTGCGCCGTGCCGCAGGCTTCGATCGTCCGCTGGACTTCTTTCTTAACTTCGGCCGCTGAGCCGAAGGGAAGGACGCGTTGGCGGTCGATGTCCGTCCGGAAAGCCACGCGACCGCGGGCGTTGCGGACGATCCAGTCATGGCCGACGACGGCCGTCTGGACGTTGATCACATCCACACCGATCTCGATGAGGTCGCCGATGATCTCGTTTACGTACCCATCGGAGTGGAACCAGACGTCCATGCCCGCCGCATGGACCCGCTCGAACATGGCGGCGTAACGGGGCTTGAAGATCCGCCGCCAGGCCTCCGGCCGGATGAGCAGGCTGTGTTGGCCTCCCCAGTCATCGCCGAAGTGGAGGCCATCGTATTCGAGCTTGGCCCACCTGTTGATCCAGCGGAGGTTGAAGTCCAGGAGGTCGTCAACCAGCCGATAGAACGCTGGCGACTCCGCAGCCACATCCATCATGAAGCTCTCCATGCCGCGGAGCTGCTGGAGCTGCTCGAAATAGGTGAACCAGCCTCCCCGCGCGTACCAGCGCTCGTCGAAACCGCACATGTGGCCGCTGTATTGTCGCCCCGAGGGCGGTCCGGCCGGGAAATCCTCCGTCCATCGGTATTCGTCGCAGCGGCCCAGGTCCTTGATCGGCCAGTCCACGGGAATGCCGCAGATGCCCATCCACTCCACCCGCCAGAGCGTGCCGAAGTCATCCCGGTTCAGACCTTGTTTGTATTGAGGCGGGAACTGTTCGACGGGCAGGTCGCTCATGTAATCCCAGCCGAAATCTTCCCGGAATTCCGCTAGAATCTCGGCAAGGGCTTGACCGTACTTAAGTTGAGCGGCCGGCAGCACGGCATGGGAGATCGGCACCCGCTCGGGATTCTGAAAACGGACCGCGCGGTGAACGCGTTCCCGGGAGTTCATCTCGGGACCCTTTCCTTCATCTCTTCTGGAGCTTCTTGAGCTGTTCCGTGGCCCTATCGACGGCCTTCCGGATCTCGGCGTTATCAGGATCGAATTGCAGCAGTCCCTGCCAGATGGCGATGGCCTCCTTAAGGTTTCCCTTCCTGTACTGGTCCAGGCCTTCCCGCGTGAGCTGGGTACGGCAGTGCTTCACGCCCTCGTCTGCGTCATTCCGGGAGAACGAGAGAGAGAGACTGACCCGCTGGGCCATCGAGTACTCTCGCCAGAGGGCGGCGTACCCTTTGCCGGCGGCGACGAAATCTTTTCTGGCGAGAGCCTTATCGACCGAACTCTTGAGTTCTTCCATAATTCGCCGCAGGGCGGCGGATTGAGCCGGACGCCGGAGGACTTCCTGCGGTAGGCCCTTGAAGCTGTCCAACGCTCTCAGGTAGTCGCCCGCGGCGAGAGCCTGGCGGGCCCGCCGCTCGCTCAGATGCTCTTGACATTCCAGGAGGCGCCGGCTCAGAGGCTCCGGCCCGAACGTGAGCGGCTTCTCAAACTCTGCGAAGCGATGGAGATTTGCGAGCAGGAGCGAGTAAGTCTTCTCGGCGGCGGCGAAGTCCTTCTCCTCGAACCACCTGTCGGCCTGGACCTTGGTTTTTTCGACGGCCGCTCTGTATTCTCTCAACACATCCCTGTCGCCCGGATAGCTCTCGACGAGCGCCGCATAGGAAACCAAGGCTCCCTGAAAATCGCCCAAGGCGAGGCGTTGCTGAGCTTGCGCCATGTCCGGGCGGAGGCCGGGTCTTTTAGGAGGACCGCAGGAAAAAAGGAGGAGCCCGGCCGCGGCGGCGGCCAGGAGCGCTTTGACGAGGCCGGCTTTCATCCGCTATTCCCCTGGTTTATTAGCGGGGTCGGCCGTCTTTCTTTTCAATAGGACAACGAACCGGACTGCCAGCTCCGGATCAAACTGCTTTCCGGCTAGCCCGGCGATCTCGGCCTGAGCTTCCTCATTGTTGAGAGCGTCGCGATACGGCCTGTCCGAAGTCATGGCGTCGTACGTATCGGCCAGGGAGACGATGGCTGCGGCCAGGGGGATCTTGTTGCCGCTCAACCCGTCCGGATAGCCGGTGCCGTCATACCATTCATGGTGGTGACGGACGGCCGGAATATACTTCAGCAGCGACCGGGCCTTGGACAGGATCTCGGTGCCGTATTCGGTGTGTCTCATCATCTCCCGCTTTTCGGGCGTGTCGAGCTTGCCCTTTTTAAGGAGTATGGAATCGGGGATCTTGATCTTCCCGACGTCATGGAACAGGCAGGCGATTTCGAGATCCTCGAGCTGAGCAGGGTCGAGGCCGAGCTCCCGGCCGAGCTCCAGCGTGAGCTGGGCGACCCGAGTCGAATGGCCAAGAGTATAGTTGTCCCTGGCGTCGATGACCGCGGCCAGCACCCGGACCGTCGAGACGTATGCCTCTTCCAAATCCTGGGCGTATCGACTTAGGGTCTCTTTCTGGGTGGTGATCAGCGCCGTCATATCGTTGAAGCTCTCGGTCAGCCGGCCGAGCTCGTCTTGGGAATAAACGCGCAGCGGCCGTCTCCGCTTGCCATCCTTGAGCTCGGTCACACCGACCGAAAGCTCCCGGACGGGCTTGGTCAAAAACGAGGTCAGCAGAACGCTGCTCGCGACGCCGGCAAGGAGGAGAAAGCCGAAGACCGCGAGGATTTTGTCCCGGGTTTCCTTCCGGGCTTCGACCAGGGCAGCCTTATTGACGGCCAGGACGACCGAGCCGAGGGGCTTTTCTAGGAAAGTGATGGGGGTCCGGACCTCGATCAGCCCGTGGACCGGGCCCGGAATCTCGCTGACCGTCGTCCCGTCCTCGGCCTTTCGCAGCAGTTCTCCGGCGGTCGGCCGGAACGGCTCGCCCGTTCTTTTCGTGTCGCTGTGCACCAGAATCTCGCCCTCCAAGTTGACGATGAACATGTCCACGATATCAGGGCTGGAGGCCTTGATCCTGTAAACGATGTTGTCGAGTCCGAGAAGATCTTGGGAGATGAGGGAGTAGCCGGCCGTAGAAGCGGTGCCCCGGCAGAGGGTTTCGGCTCGCTTGATGACTTCGTTGAGGATGCGCCGGTTCATGATCCGCAGAGTAATGAGGGAGAAGGCGAGGGTGGTCGAGATCAGGAGAAGGAGGACGAATAGACAGGCCTTGACCCGGATCTTTCTAAAGGGCGCGAGGATGTTTTCGTTGGTCATCCCGACTCCGCGTGGACATATAATTGAGTCGTTTATGAAGGATAGAAGTATCAATCGTAGCAGAGAAATCGGGGGATTTCAAGGCGGTCAGGGCGTCTGCCCTTGGGTTTTATCCCAGGTTCCGCCGGAATCGACGTATCTTTAGCAGATCAAGCGGAGGGCCTGGGGCACGGTACGGACCAGGATGTTCTTGAATAGCAGGGGAGTCCTGCCTCCCCCGATGACCTCGCCGTCCACCTGGACTTCGAATCCATGCTCCGCCGATATTTCGAAGGCCGGCGCGCGCAGGAATTCGACCTCCGGAGCGCCGACGTGCCTTCCTTTGCGGGCCAAGAAGGCCAGGTGGGCTAAGCGGAGGAACGAACATTCTCCGATAAGGCAACCGTCCAGCCGGCCATCGTCCGGCCGGGCCGAGGGGCTGAGCGTCCTCCCGGTGGCCCAGAAACGGATGTTGCTGAAATTGGCCACGACATAGCAGCCGTCCCTTCTTTGCCCATCCGCCAGGACGGTCAGATGAAGAGGGACCTCCTTTCGTCTATAGGAGCGAAGGATTCCCAGGGTTCCAGCCAGGCTCTGGAAGGCAGCCAGACGAGGCCGTTTACCGGAGATTTCCTCAACATACCTGTTGACAAGGGCGCCCAGACCTATATTCGCCTGCCCGATGAAGTACTTGAGGATCTTTCCGTCGTGTTCGATGGAACCCAGGTCGATCGGTCTGGTTCTCCCCCTCTTCAAAGCCTGGCAGGCCTTCTCCAGGCCATGGAGGTCGAATTCCCTGGCCACGTCGTTCGAGGAGCCCAGGGCGATCAGGCCGAAGTCCACATTCGCGCCCGACCGAGCGATCTCGTCGATCATGATTTGAAAGGTCGAGTCCCCCCCTGCTCCCGCCAGGGCCCTATACCGGCCGGCGCACTCTCGGGTTAAGGCCCTTAGGTTTTCTTCGCTGGCGGTGACCATGAGGTCGAAGGGGACCTCCCATTCTTTGAGAAGACGCTCCAACCGATTCCTTTTCTTCAGAGCCTTCCCCTTCCCGGCCGACGGGTTGAAGAGGATGGCGATCCTATCTTTGGGGACGGTCAAGGGCTGGGCCTTACACTTCCTGAAGCCGCACAGTCAGGGTTCTTTTCCGGCCTCCCCTGATGATTTCCACGCGGACCTCATCGCCGACGTTATAGCGCTCGAGGGTTCTGTAGAGATCATCCGAGGTCTTGATGCTTTGGCCTTCGATGGCCACGATGACGTCGCCCAAGACGACATTGCCCTCGCGGTCGTAGCGGGTCGGCATCATCCCCGCACTGGCCGCCGCGCCCCGTAGATCGACGTCGAGGATGAGAACGCCTTCTTCGATCCCGACTTGCCTGGCGACCGAGTCCTCCACCACCTGGACCCCGAGCCCCGGCTGGATGACCTTGCCGAAGGCGATGAGCTGAGGGATGATCCTGTTCACGGTGTCGATGGGAACGGCAAACCCGACGCCGGCATAGGCGCCGGAAGGACTGTAGATGGCTGTATTGACCCCGATCGACCGGCCGGCGCTGTCCAGCAGGGGCCCTCCCGAATTGCCGGGGTTGATGGCCGCATCGGTCTGGATGACACCCTGGATCGGCCGGCGGGTTAAGGATTCGATCTCCCGGCCCAAGGCGCTGATGATCCCGGTGGTTAAAGTCTGGTCAAGGCCGAAAGGGTTGCCGATGGCATAGACAGACTGCCCGACTTTGAGGTCAGAGGACGTTCCGATGCTTATCGGCGGCAGCTTTTCCCTCGGCGCCTTGATCCTGAGGACAGCGAGGTCCTTATCCGGCGCGACGCCGACCACCTCGGCCTTGAAGATGGAACTGTCGGAGAGAGTCACCTGGACGTTTTGCGCCTCGTAGACGACATGGAAATTGGTCACGATATGTCCGGCGTCGTCCCAGATAAATCCGGAGCCCGTGCCCTGGGGGATCTCGAAGACCTTGAGGGTGAAAAAGTCCGTTCGCGAAACCAGCGTGGTGATGTAGACGACTGAGGCTCTGGCCTCTTGGAATATGGAAATGGCTCTTTGTTCCTCCGGGAGCAGCGGTCCCCGGGCGGCGACCGGCCGGGAGGGGAGCGGTTTTTCTCGCGTTTGAGAGGACAGAAGGGGAGGGGAGGCCAGGATCAATAGCGCTGGCAAGAACAGGGAGGCGATATCCGTCCATTTTGGCTTGAACCGACAAAATAGCCCCTGAGCTGGGGTCGGTTTGGTATTCATGGTTTTTCACTCCTTCTTGGGACGGCTTATCTCGGCAGCCTCTCCCTGCCTCGATACAAAGTATAGGTTCCGCCTGGAGACGAGTCAAGAAAGAGGGAAAGCTCCGCGCCTTTCGTCCGGCGGCCTTGTCGCCGCCTCGCCGGAAGAAGTACAATAGCGGCTTGAGAGCCGATTGGACATTTCGGAGGAGGTGAGCTTATGTCATCGCGGCTGGAACAATTCCGCCTCTACCGTGAAAAAATGAACGAGAAGATCCTGGCCGGCGAGCACCTGGGGATCAAGCGCTTCTTTAACCTGGATGCTGCGGCCTATCGGGACGGCGCCCTGCCCGAAAAGACGAAGGAGCTCCTCGGACTGGTCGCCTCAACGGTGCTCCGCTGCAACGACTGCATCGATTACCATCTGATCCAGTCTGTTGCTGCGGGGTACAGCGATGAAGAACTCCATGACGCCCTCAACATCGCCCTGATCGTCGGCGGGAGCATCGTCATCCCACATCTGCGCCACGCCTACGAGACGATCGAGCTGCTGAGAGCGGAGTAGTCCGTCCAAGCTTGTGTTTATAGAAGAAAGACTTACAATAATCGCTCAAACCGACGGCTTTCGTCCAAAGGAGATGAGGAGATGAGAAGAAGCCTCCGGATTGCAGCCGGCATTATGTTGGGATTCTCGATAATGGTTTCGGCCATCCCTTCCGTCCGGGCTCAAGACACCTCCCCCCGCCGAGGACTCACGGTTTTCAACGTCAAGGACTTCGGGGCCACGGGCATCAAGACGGATAAGGCCCGTGAGGCCATCCAGAGGGCGGTGGACGCCTGTGCTGAAGCCGGGGGAGGGATGGTCTACCTTCCACCCGGAGAGTACATATCCGGGACCATCCATCTCCGCGGCCACGTGCGCTTCTACATCGAAGCGGGGGCGACACTTTTCGCCTCCCGTGAGAAGCAAGACTACGACAAGGAGGCGCTTTTCTACGGCGAGGACCTCGTCAACATCACGATCGAGGGGAGGGGATTGGTGGATGGCCAGTCCGAGTACGAATGGCGCCTCAATGACCTCGACGACCGCTTCATCCGTGACAACCAACTGCTGATGGAGGCGGCTGGCAAACCGCTCCTACGGTCATTCCCGAAGCCAAACGCCCTGCCCAAGATGGTGCTCCTGCTGCGCTGCAAGGACGTCCGCATCGCCGGCCTCAGCTTCATGCATTCGCCGAGCTGGACGATCCATCCCTACGGCTGCGAGCGCATGGTCATCGACGGCGTCTATATCTACAGCAGTCTGAAGGAGGCGGTCTGGGCCGACGGCATCGACCCCGACGGCTGCAAGGACCTGCGGATCTCAAACTGCACCATCGAGACCGGCGATGACGCCATCGTCTTCTACTCCATGAACTGGTTTGGCCCGGCGCTGCCCTGTGAGAACATCACCATCACCAACTGCCGGCTGTCCTCGGCCTCATCGGCCCTCAAGTTTTGCGACGGCAACATGAACTGCGTGCGCCGGGTGACGGTTTCGAACTGCGTCATCACCGACTCGAACCGCGGCCTCGCCTTCATGGTCTTTGACGGCGGGTACGTCAGCGATGTCGTCATCTCCGACGTCACCATCGACTGCGTCCGGCACGACTGGTTTTGGTGGGGGGACGGCGATCCTTTCCATTTCAACGTCAAGAGGCGCAGCGAGGTCCATCCCCAGGTGAAATGGGAAAACGAGCCGCCGGCCGGCTCTATCCGCAACATCAAGCTCCAGAACATCGTTGCCCGCGGCAAAGGGTCGAGCTTGATCAACGGCCACCCGATGAGCTGGCTGGACGGCGTCTCCCTGGAAAACATCAAGCTCTTCCTGGCCGACGACCCCGGGGCACCCATCCAGAAGGTCGAGCATGCCCTGAAGTTCCGCTGGGTTCGCAATCTCAAGATCCGCGGGCTGGAAGTCATCTGGGAGAAGCCGGAGTCGGAGCGCTGGGAGAGCGCCCTCTATTTCGAGGATGTCAAGGACCTCGAGGTGGCGGAGTTCTCAGGCCGGCAGGGACTGCTGGGAGCGGCCGATCCGGCCGTCTGTCTCAACCAAGTAGAGGAGGCCCGTTTCCGGCGGAACCGGGCGTCTGTCGGGACCGAGGTGTTTCTTGATATCCGGGGTGAGCGCAGCCGCGCCATCTATCTTCTCGACAACGACCTACTTGAAGCCCGCGTTTCCTACCGGGTGGCGCCGGAAGTCAAGCCTGAAGAAATAAAGCCCCAGGGCAATCTTGAGAAGGCGGGGCGGTGAGCCAAGTGCCGGGGGAATTGCCGAAGGGCCATCTCTTAATGGTTGCCGTGAGCCGGGATCAGGCAAAACTCTGGAGCGCTTTCTCGTTGCTGTCGAAGATCTCTAGAATCCGGGTCAGCCCGGAATAGTGGAAAATGAGCCAGATTTTGGGGGACAGGCAGGCCAGCTTTAACCGGCCCTTCTTTTCCTTGACCGCCAGGTAAGAGGCGACGATATCGCCGATCCCGTAGCTGTCGATGAAGTCCACTTTGGCGAAGTTGAGCAGAATGTCGGATTTCCCCTCGGCGAGCTGTTCAACCACCTGCCTGTGAAGGGCCGGAGTGAAATCATCGCTAAGCCTGATCTCACCGGCCAGCTCGACAACGATGATGCCGTCCTTTTCGCGGACCTTTATAGACATCGCTGCCCTTTCTTCCCGACCTCCAGTATTCCGTGCATCCCGAGTATCCAAGGCTGCCTGCCATCCATTATGTCGGAATCAGGCTTCGTTTGACAAGAGATTTGTTGTTCGTTTTTATCCGACTATTTGATAAGGGTGAAGGTGGCGCAAGCCGAGTCGGGCTTGAAGTCCAAAAGGTCGTCCGTGTATTGTTTGACGCAGAGCTGACTCTGTTGACCGTTGCCGTAATCTGTCCCTGTCACCCTAAACCTGATCTCGGCCAGTGATCCTTGGCTGGCGACGGGGATCGGCGTTCCTCCCCCTAAGAAACCCCCGACCCTCAAGCTGCCCGTGCCGACTTCGCTCCCATCGACCGCCGCCCAGCCCCCAGTGAGAGTGCCTTTGCGCACTTCCTGGAACTGGAACATCCGGGAGTCGAAAGTCACGTCCAGGCCGAAAACGCGGATCTCCTTTTCATTCGCCTTGATGAAAACGGACACGGATACGACGGCGTCTGCGGCCGCGGAAATGGGATTGCAGACGAGGACGATGGTCGGCTCGTCGACTTCGAAAGTCGCTGTTGCCGGGCCTTTTTTGCAGCCGGAGCGGCCGATCAGAAGACAGGAGAGGAGGACCATTCCGAATGCGGCCCTAAAGATGGTCATTGGCGGCACCTTACTATTATATCCATTATTTAGTCGCCTGGGAAGATTAGGGGAACGTCCCCTCTGTAGGCGCCGCTCCTCCGCCTTTACAATAGTAGGGACCTGCATTATGATAGGAATGAAAAAGGAAGATCCATGATCCGTTCCACAACCATTATCTGTGTTCGCCATAACGGCCGCCTCGCCATGGCGGGGGACGGCCAGGTCTCCATGGGCCAGACCATCCTCAAGCAGACGGCCAGGAAGATCCGCCGTCTGCATAAAGACAAGGTAATGGCGGGGTTCGCCGGGTCCACCTCGGACGCCTTTGCCCTGTTCTCCCGGTTCGAAATCAAGCTCGAAGAGCACCGGGGCAACCTTTCCCGGGCGGCCATCGAGCTGGCCAAAGACTGGCGCCTAGACAAGGCTCTGCGTCAACTCGAAGCCCTGCTCATCGTGGCCGACAAGGACAGCGCCTTCCTCATCTCGGGCACCGGCGATGTCGTCGAGCCGGACGACGGGATCATCGCTATCGGCTCGGGCGGGCCCTATGCCTTGGCCGCGGCCCGTGCCCTGATCCGGCACACCGGCCTCTCGGCCAAGGAGATCGCCCTCGAGGCGCTCCTGATCAGCGCCGGGATCTGCGTTTACACCAACGACCAGGTCACCGTCGAGGAACTGTGAGAAAGTCACCGTGACACAGTCCAAAGCCGTCCGCCAAATCCCCGAAGAGACGAGAGACACCGAGCTCACTCCCCAGGAGATCGTCGCTGAACTCGATAAATACATCATCGGCCAGAAGGGGGCCAAGAAGGCCGTAGCTATCGCTCTGCGGAACCGCTTCCGGAGGAGAAAGCTTCCTCCCCAGCTGGCCGATGAAATCGCGCCCAAAAACATCCTGATGATCGGGCCGACCGGCGTCGGTAAGACTGAGATCTCCCGCCGCCTGGCCAAGCTCACCTCCTCACCTTTCCTTAAGATCGAGGCCAGCAAGTTCACAGAAGTCGGGTACGTGGGCCGGGACGTGGAGTCGATGATCCGGGACCTTGTCCGCATCTCCGTCGACATGGTCAAGCAGGAGAAGGTTGAGGAGATCCGGGAAAAGGCCAAGAGCAACGTCGAGGAAAAGGTCCTTGACCTCCTCCTCCCGCCGTCGAGACGGAAGGAGAACGCCCTGGCGGAAGGCGATTATGACCGGTTCCTGGAAACCCGAGAGAAGCTGCGTAAGCAGCTCCGTGAGGGTGTTCTGGACGACCGCCTGGTCGAGATCGAGGTCAAGGAGAAGATGGCCTCTCCGTTCGAGGTCTTTTCCAACCAGGGAGTGGAAGAAATCGGGATCCACATCCAGGAGATCCTGCCCGGTTTCCTGGGTGGCAAATCCAAAAAGCGACGCATGAAAATCCGGGAGGCCAGGGAGTTCCTGATGGAGGACGAGGAGAGGCGCCTGGTCGATATGGACCAGGTGGCCCGGCTGGCCATCGAGAGGGTGGAACATTCAGGCATCATCTTTTTGGATGAGGTGGACAAGATCGCCGGCCGCGAGTCCGGTCATGGCCCGGAGGTCAGCCGCGAGGGCGTCCAGCGTGATCTCCTGCCGATCATCGAAGGCACGACGATCAACACGCGCTACGGCCTGGTTAGGACCGACCACATCCTGTTCATCGGTGCCGGCGCCTTCCATGTCTCCAAGCCGGCCGACCTCATCCCCGAGCTCCAGGGCCGATTCCCCATCCGCGTAGAGCTCACCCCGCTCTACAAGGAGGATTTTCTGCGCATCCTGATCGAGCCCGAAAACGCCCTGATCAAGCAGTACCGGGCGCTGATGGAGACGGAGGGCGTGCATGTTGAGTTCACCGGCGATGCCATCGACGAGATCGCCGATATCGCCGAAAAGGTCAACGAGGATTCAGAAAACATCGGCGCCCGCCGGCTGCACACGATCATGGAGAAGGTCATGGAGGAGATTTCCTTTGCGGCTCCCGGAATTGCGGAAAAGAACATCCTGATCGATCGATCATACGTCCAAGGCCAGCTCCGGGATATCCTCAAGGACCAGGACTTGCGGCGGTTCATCCTCTGATGGCGAGGCGGTCCTTCCTTACTCTGTTTGTCTCCGGCCTGATCGTGATGGCGAGCTGCGGGAAAAAGGGTCCGATCGAGCCGCCGTTGGTGCGGGTCCCTCAGGCCGTGGAGAACCTTGCTCTCAGTCAGAGAGGCGCCACGTTCTTGCTGACCTGGACCAACCCCTCGGCCTACGTCGACGGGAACCCGCTCGGCGAGGTGACGGAGGTGGAAATCTGGATGATCAAGGAAGACCGCGCAGCGGGGAGCGCCGCCAAGACGTGGACCGCGGAGGAGTTCGAGAGCAAGGCCGAGCTCCTCGCCCGGGTCAGCAAGGAACAGTTTCCCTCGCTGCGCCGGGCCGACGCCAAGACGGAAGCGGAACTGACCTACGGCTATGCGCTGGCCGGCGAGGATATGGGACGGAAGGTCCTGGCCTTTTCCCTTCGGGTGAGGGATCTGAAAAAAAGGGCCTCCGGGTTCGCGAAGCCCGCTTCTCTGGAAGCTCTGGCACCGCACGCTCCTCCCCGGAGTGTGCGGGCTGAGGTCTTTGAGGACCATATCCAGGTGAGCTGGGAAAGCCCGGAGCAAGCCCAGAAGGAGGCGAATCCTCCCCAGACCGCAGGCTACAACGTCTACAGGTCGGACGAGGGAAACCCGGCCTCCCGGCTGAATTCGGCTCCGCTCAAAGAAAGTGAGTTCCAGGACAAAGATTTCTCGCTCGGCCGGACCTACCGGTATTTCGTCCGAGCTGTGCTGGAGTCGACGCCCCCGGTGGAGAGCGACGATTCGGAGGCCGCCGAAGTCACCGCCAAGGACCTCTTTCCCCCAGCTCCACCATCCGGCTTAACGGCCATCGGCGGCCCGGGCTTCATCGCCCTGAGCTGGGAGGCAAATGGGGAATCCGACCTGGCGGGTTACAGAGTCTGGCGCAGAGCGGTCGGGGAGGGCGATTTTTCCCTGGTCGCCGACCTGCTGGAAACGGATAGCTCCTTCTCGGACTCGAAAGTTGAAAAGAGCAGGCGATACGAATATGCTATAACTGCTCTGGACAGTGCGGGGAATGAAAGCCGGAAATCGGCCGTGGTGCCCGGGATCGTAAGGGACGACTCCCCTTGATGAAGATCTATCGGTTCGAGCACAAGAACGTGATCCTCTACGGCGTCCTCAGGGGGGAGAACCTTTATCCTGTTTCCGGCTCCATTTTTGAGGAGTTTCGAGTCGGGGAGAGGAGTATTCCCATCAGCCGCGTCGTTCTCCTCCCGCCCGTTGAGCCGACTAAGATCGTGGGAATCGGTCGGAACTATAGAGCGCACAGCCGGGAACTAGGAAACCCTGTTCCCCAGGAGCCGTTGCTCTTCCTCAAGCCGCCCTCGGCGGTCATCGGACCGAACGGTGTCATCTCCTATCCGGAAATGTCAGAGAGAGTGGATTACGAAGGCGAGCTGGCAGTGGTCATCAAAAAAGAAGCGCGGCAGCTGTCCGAAGAAGTGGACGTTGAGGAGTTCATCCTCGGTTATGCCTGTTTCAATGACGTCACGGCCCGAGACCTCCAGGTCAAGGATGTCCAGTTCACCCGGGCCAAATCCTTCGACACCTTTGCCTCGATCGGGCCCTGCATCGTCACCGGCCTCGACCCGGCCGGGTTGCGGATCAAGACCTTTTTGAACGGCAAGCTCAGGCAATCCTCGAGCACCCGGAACATGCTCTTCCCGGTCTCTTTTCTCATCCGCTACGTTTCCCGCATCATGACCCTCTATCCGGGCGACGTCATCACCACCGGAACCCCGGAAGGGGTCGGCCCGATGGCACCCGGGGACAGGGTGGACGTCCAGATCGAGGGCATCGGGACCCTCTCCAATACGGTTGCGGCGCGCGATCCGCGAGGCGCGGTATTGATATAGCCCAGAACTAGGAGTATGGAGGAAAGAATGAAGTTCTTCCTGGACACGGCGAACTTGGCCGAGATCAAGGAAGTGGCCGGTTGGGGGATTCTGGACGGCGTGACCACGAACCCATCACTCTGCGCGAAAGAGAACATGGCTTTCGAGGACCTCATCAAGGAGATCTGCCGCTTCTGTCCCGGGCCGGTGAGCGTGGAATGCGTCTCAGCCCAGGCCGCGGAGATCGTCCCGGAGGCCAGAAGGTTGGCTGCGCTGGCCCCCAATGTCGCGGTTAAAATCCCCATCGGCCTCGAGGGGTTGAAGGCCACACGGATCCTCTCTCAAGAAGGAATCCAGGTCAACACCACGTTGATCTTCTCCCCCAGTCAGGCGCTCCTGGCTGCCAAGGCGGGCTCTCGCTTCGTCAGCCCGTTCATCGGCCGTCTCGATGACATCTCCCAGGAGGGGATGGAGGTCATCGAGCAGATCTTGGTGATCTTCGACAACTACGCCTTCGACACCGAGGTCATCGTCGCCAGCATCCGGCATCCCCGCCATGTGGTCGACGCCGCCCTGCTCGGTGCCCACATTGCCACCATCCCCTATTCCGTCATCGACAAACTCGCCAAGCATCCCCTGACCGATATCGGGATCGAGAAATTCCTGAAGGACTGGGGGAAGGTCAAGAAATAATCTGATCCTGGGGAGGGGTCATCATGAGCATCCAAAAAAAACTGGATGACCTCAAAGAGAAAAACCGGCTGGCCGAGTTGGGCGGGGGCGCCGAGAGGATCGAGAAGCAGCACCAGGCGGGGAAGCTGACGGCGCGGGAACGGATCGCCCTTCTTCTCGATGAAGGGTCTTTCCAGGAAATGGACAAACTCGTCGTCCATCAGAGCCGTGATTTCGGTATGGAGAAGAAGCAAATTCCCGGGGACGGTGTTGTCTCCGGATACGGCCGGATCGACGGCCGGCAGATTTTCGTCTTTGCCCAGGATTTCACGGTCTTCGGCGGTTCGCTGAGCGGAGCTAACGCCGCTAAGATCGTAAAGATCATGGACCTGGCGATGAAGGTCGGCGCGCCCATCATCGGACTCAATGATTCCGGGGGCGCCCGCATCCAGGAGGGCGTCGCCAGCCTGGGCGGCTACGCGGATATCTTCCTGAGGAATGTCCTGGCCTCGGGAGTCATCCCTCAGATCTCGGCGGTCATGGGGCCTTGTGCCGGCGGGGCGGTCTATTCGCCCGCCATCACCGATTTCATCATCATGACCAAAGAAGCCAGCAATATGTTCATCACCGGTCCCGACGTCATCAAGGCGGTCACCCACGAAGAGGTGAGTATGGAGGAACTGGGCGGTGCCGAGACGCACAACGCCCTGAGCGGCGTCGCTCATTTTGCGGCCGAGAACGAACAGCAGGCTCTGGCCCTTATCCGGGAGCTTCTCTCCTTTATCCCCAGCAATAACCTCGAGGACCCGCCGGAGAAGGAGACGTCCGATCCCTGGGACAGGTCGAGCGAAGAAGCCGGCCTCCTGGTCCCGGACGATCCCTACCAGCCCTATGACATCCGCCGGGTTATCCGCGAGGTCGTCGACGAGAACTACTTCTTCGAGGTCCAGGCCGAGTACGCCAAGAACATCGTCATCGGGTTCGGCCGCCTGGCGGGAAAGTCGGTCGGTGTCGTGGCCAACCAGCCCGACCACCTGGCCGGGGCCTTGGACATCAACGCCTCCGACAAGGGGGCCCGGTTCGTCCGCTTTTGCGATGCCTTCAACATCCCGCTCATCACCTTCGAGGATGTGCCCGGGTTTCTCCCCGGCGTCGCCCAGGAGCACGGCGGCATCATCCGCCACGGAGCCAAGCTCCTGTATGCCTTCGCCGAAGCGACGGTGCCCAAGATCACCGTTATCACCCGAAAGGCCTACGGCGGTGCCTATTGTGTCATGGCCTCCAAGCACATCCGGGCGGACATCAACTACGCCTTCCCTATGGCTGAGATAGCCGTCATGGGTCCGGAGGGAGCGGTGAACATCGTCTACAAACGGGAACTCAATGGGAGCTCGGAGTCGACACCGGCCCGGGACGCCAAGATCAGCGAATTCCGGGAAAAGTTCGCCAACCCGTACATCGCCTGCGAGAAGGGCTATCTCGATGAGGTCATCGAGCCCCGCTCCACCCGGCCAAAGCTCATCGCCGCGCTGCGGGCGCTGGAGAACAAGCGGGACAAAAACCCGCCTAAGAAACACGGCAATATACCTCTTTAAATGTTCAAAAAAATCCTGATCGCCAACCGGGGCGAGATCGCCGTGCGGGTCATCCGCGCCTGCCGGGAGATGAAGATCATCCCGGTCGCCGTCTATTCCGAGGCCGACCGCAAGGCCCTCCATGTGCGGCTGGCCGAGGAGGCTTATTTCATAGGCGAAGCCAAGCCGTCCGAAAGTTATCTCCACGTAGAGAAGATCATCGCCACGGCCAAGAGGTGCGGCGCCGAGGCCATCCATCCCGGCTATGGTTTTCTAGCCGAAAACCCCCGGCTGGTCAAGTGCTGTGAAGAGGAGGGGATCACGTTCATCGGTCCCCCTTCCGAACCGCTGGAGGTGATGGGCGAGAAGACCTCGGCCCGGAGGAAAATGGCGGCGGCCGGAGTCCCCATCATCCCAGGGACCCTGGAATCCGTCGCCGATGAGCGCGAGCTCCGGGAAAAGGCGCGGGAGGTAGGCTTCCCCCTGCTCCTCAAGGCTTCGGCCGGCGGCGGCGGCAAGGGCCTGAGGTTTGTGCAGAAAGAAAAGGACCTGCTCCCGGCCTTTAAACTGGCCCGGTCAGAGGCGCTCTCGAGCTTCGCGGACCCGGCCGTCTACATTGAAAAATACATCGAGGAGCCGCACCATATCGAGATCCAGATCCTGGCCGACAATTTCGGGAGCGTCGTCTATCTGGGGGAGAGGGAATGCTCGATGCAGCGGCGTTACCAGAAAGTCCTGGAAGAGACGCCCTCGCCTTTCCTGGACGAAGAGACAAGAGAAGCCATGGGAAGGGTGGCCGTCAAGGCAGCCGCAAGCATCGGCTACCGGAACGCGGGGACGGTTGAGTTTGTCGTCGACAGGGACAGGAAGTTTTATTTCCTGGAAGTCAACGCCCGCCTCCAGGTTGAGCATCCGATCACCGAGATGGTGACCGGCATCGACCTGGTCAAGTGCCAGCTCGAGATCGCCGCCGGCAGTCCGCTGCCCTTCCGCCAGGAGGAGGTCCGGCCTCAAGGCCATTCCATGGAATGTCGGATCATGGCGGAGGATCCCTTCAATGATTTCATGCCGTCGCCCGGGAAGATCGTTTATCTCCATACGCCCGCCGGGTTGGGAGTGCGCGACGACAGCGGCATCTATGAAGGGTACGAAGTGCCCCTGGACTACGACCCTCTGCTTTCCAAGCTGATTACGTGGGGGAAGACCAGGGAAGAGGCCATCCTCCGGATGAGGCGGGCCCTGTCCGAGTATCAAGTCTACGGGATCAAGACCACCATCCCCTTTTTCCAGAGGATCCTCCTTCATCCCCGGTTCCTGGCCGGCGCATACAACACGCATTTTATCGCTGAACTGGAGAAGGAACCCGACCGAGAGGACCCGGCCGAAGAAATCGCCGCCCTGATCGCCGCCGGGATTAAAAGCCGACGCGATGCCCAAACCGGAGTGTCCTCTCACGGCAAAAGCAAAGAGAAAAACTGGAGGATCCAGGGAAGGCTGGAGAATTTCGCCAAGAGGCTTTAGGATGAATTTCCTGTTTTGGCTCGGACAGAAGGAGGTCAAGGTCAGCCTGGAAGCGGTTGGGGACAACCTTCTCCGGGTCTCCGTCGGCGATACAGCTCATGATGTCTCCGCCGAGTTCATCGGTCAGGAGGAGATTCTCCTCAACGTCGACGGCCGGATCTTCAATGTCATCGTCCACTCCGACTCCCTCTCCCATTCGGTCTTCATCAACGGCCGGCTTTTCCGGATCGAAAAACGCTCGGCCCTGAAGATCCTCAGGGAGGAAAAGGGACGGCAGAAGAAGAGGGACGTCAAGACCACCATGCCGGGCCGCGTCGTCCAGGTGCTTGCGGCCCCCGGGGATGGAGTACAGGAAGGCCAGCCCGTCCTGGTGCTGGAGGCCATGAAGATGCAGAACGAGATCAAGGCCCCTCAGGCCGGTCAGCTCGCCAGGGTCTGTTTCCGGGCTGGCGAGTATGTCGAGGCCGGCTCCGTCCTCTTCACGGTCGAATAGGGGGCTCAGGCTTGCGGCCTGTCAGCACGCGGGCCGCATTGAGAAGAATCGCTTGATAATGGTATATTAGGCTCTCTCCGCGAATGACCAAAAAAAGACTGGGATCGCTCATCGCCTTCGCCGTACTGGTGTCGGTCCTCCTCGGCGGTGGAGTCTATTTGCGGAACTTCATCCGCGGCCAGGTCAGGAAGAAGATCCAGACGGTCTTCTCTTATTCCCGCATCCACTTCCATATTTTTCCGCCGTCCATTCTGCTCGAGGACGTCCGGACGGTTTCCCAGTCTCCTTCTTTCTCGGCCAAGAGTGTATCTGCAGTCCTTCCCTTCAGCTCTCTATTTAAGAGCGAAAAGCCGCTTACGATCTTCATCGACCGGCCGGTGATCAGGATATCGGCTCCGCCTCAAGGCCAAGCGGCCAAGGCCAAATCCAAGGCTTCGCTGGCCCTGCCTTTTGCCATCGAGAAAGGAATGATCAGAGGGGGCGAGTTCTACTATCTCGGGCCCAAGGAGAGTTTTGAGGCAAAAGATATCAAGGCCAGCTTGAGCCTGAAAGACCAATCCCTCTCGCTTCGGGTGGAAGCGGCCGAGAGCTCTCTCCGGCTGGAGCCTGAGAGGAAGCCCCTGGAAGGGAGGATAACGCTCCTCCTCGAAAGCCGGGGAACCCGCTGGAGAATCAACAGGTTTGTCCTTGCCGGCCGAGACGCCTGGATCAAAGCCCAGGGAAGTCTCTTGGGGAAGCTCGATCCCCGGGGGACGTTGCGGGTCTCGTTCAAGGCCGACCTGGATTCCGTCGCTAAGATACTGGGCCTTCCGTTCGAATGGGAGGGCTGGGTCGAAGGAGATGGAGACCTGATCAGGACTCAGGAGGAGATCAAGTTTGTCAGCGGGCTCAGCAGCAGCGATCTTGTGCTCAACCGAGTCCCCCTGGAAAAAATTACGGGCGGCGTAGAATATTCCACGGCGCGGGGCTTTCTTGTGGAGATAAACGTGCAGAAGCGGTCCGGCCCGGAATCGGTCCGGATTCAGGAAGCCCGGGGAAAAATCGAAGGAGAGCTGCGGGGATTTCATCTTGAACCGATCCTGGCCCTGACTTCGTTGCCGTGGCCCGTGAGATCACCTGTCTGGGGAAAGTTCTCTCTGGATGACCGCCAACTGGTCGCCGATTTCGAATTTAGGGATTCGTCCGTCTCAGGCCCCCCGGAAACATATCCTTTTTCCGGCCCGGTGCGGTTCATCTGGGGCCGCAAGAACGAGTTCCAGTTTTCCTCCCCCCGGCTGGAGACTAGCTTTGGACGTTTCGCCTTCGACGGGAAGTATATCCTCGACCGGGCCGCCGCCGTGACCATCAGCGGCGAGGTCAGCGATGTCAGGACGGCTCGAGAATTCACCTCCTTGGTCCTTCGCCAGAATCTGACGTTTCCGGAAGTCCGGGGCAGCGGCATCGCCTCGGTCGAGATCACAGGCGCCCCATCGG
The DNA here is from genome assembly GCA_017886205.1 of Candidatus Aminicenantota bacterium. Lineage (GTDB taxonomy): Bacteria > Acidobacteriota > Aminicenantia > Aminicenantales > UBA8522 > UBA8522. The sequence continues at coordinate 51,179 of JAFNEO010000023.1, forward strand.
ATATCCAGGTCAAGATCGAATTTGCCCTCTCCCCGGCCGGTTTCGACAGGTATAATGTCGAAGCCGCCGAGGGCTTGGTGGAAATCCAGAAGGACAGGGTGACCGGTCAGTTCCGGGTCGATGATCCCGACCTCAAGGGAAATATCTCTCTTCTCAATTCGCCCGAAGGATTGGATGTCGGAATCAAGATGGCGGAAGGAGAACTGGCCAGGGTCATGTCCGGTCTGGACCTCCGGCTGCCCCTCCGCGGGACGGGGACCGGCGATTTCCAGGTCCGGATCCGGCACGACGCCACCCGGGTGGACGGAGCGTTTTCGAGCCCTCTGATCAGGTTCGGGACACAGGAACTACGCGCTGTGACGGGAAAGCTCATCTGGGACGGAGATTCGATCGCCTTCCCCGAGCTCGCTTTCGATATCTTCGACGGGCGGGTGAAGAGCGCCTGGAGCCTGGGGGTGAAAAGCGAAGACGTTGAGATCGAAGCCGTCGGAGAACGGATCAACCTAAATTCCATGAGACCTGACCTGGCCGGAGAGCTGAGTTTCACTCTCAAGGGCCAGGGACGCCTGGGGGGAGAAGGGATAGCTGCCGGCGACTTCGGCGTTAATAATCTTCGCTTCGGCCCTTTCCCTCAGGTGGATGCCCGCGGCGATCTTCGGCTCCGCATATCTAAGCAGCGTCTCGGCCTGATGGCCCAGGGGAATTTCTCTTCAGAAGAGAACAATTTCTCGGTGGAGGCCGATATCCCTCTTGCGCCGGGTGCGCTGTCCATCGATGTCAAGGGCGGGTTCGGCAACCTTGACCTTGTCTTTCCCTGGCGCGGGGTCAAGGGCAGGTTGGAATACCAGGCCCAAATCCGCGGCGCTCCTTCTTCCCCCCAACTCAACGGAGTCATCGAAATCCAGGGGGCGGTTCTTCCTTTTCCTCAATTTCCCCAGGCCATAACTGATTATTCCGGCCGGGTCAATGTCGAAGGAGGTAGATTTTCCATCCAATCGTTCAGCGGAAAGCTCGGGGGAGGCGAGGTTGAAGGGAGCGGCGAGGTCACTCTTGAGAAAGGTGGCGAGATCGGCATCAACTGCTCATTCGGAGGCAAGGGCATGTTGCTCTCGCCGCTCGAGCGCACTCGCGCCTTGACGGATGCCTCGCTGCGGCTGATCAAAGACCACAGACGCTTTATCCTGGAGGGCGATGTTGCGGTGCGCCGTCTCTCCTGGAGGCGGGAAATCCAGGAGAAATTCTCCTTCTCTTCACGCCCCTACCCAAAGTCCCAGCAGAAGCCGGGCTTCTTTGACGACCTCACGCTGGATGTCCGGCTAAAAGCCGATGATAACGCCTGGATGGATAATTCCCTGGGCCGCGTCAGGGGACGTTTCGACCTGAGCGTTACGGGAGACATCAAGGCCCCCATCCTTCTGGGGACCATCGAAACCCTGAGTGGAGAAGTCCTCTTCCAGGACAGGAAATTCCAGCTCCTCCGTGGACGCTTGAGCTTCTTCAATCCCTCGTCGGTCGAGCCCTACCTGGATTTCCGGGCGGAAACCTTCGTCAAGGACTATCGGGTGACCATCACCCTGTCCGGCCTGCCCAGCCAACTGAAGCCTCAGTTCAGCTCCTCGCCTCCTCTTCCGCCGGAGGATGTATTGGCGCTTCTTACTTTGGGAGAAGCCTACAAGAAGCAATACAGAACGGAGACGAGCTCCCAGCTCAGCACGGCCTCGCTGCTCTCCTTCACCCTGACCGAAGGTGCCCAAAGGAGGGCCGAGAAGCTGTTCAGCCTCGACCGCTTCCGGATCGACCCTTTTCTCCTGGGCTCTTCGGCCGAGATGACCGCCCGTCTGACGATCGGGAAGAAAATCTCCAAGGACTTCTATGTCTATTACTCCACCAATCTGACCAGGCAGACCGAGGAGATCGTCCGCCTGGAGTGGGATCTGAGCAGCGGGTTTTCGATTGTCGGCACGCGCAACGAAATCGGAAGGCTTAGTTTCGATGTCAAGCTCCGCAGGCGGTTTTGAGGTCGGCCGCCGGAGGCTGGGTCTGCCGGCCTCCTCTCTCTGTCTCGTCCTCTGCATCCTTGTCCTTGTCATTTCGGCCGCCTCTCCCCAAGGCGCCCCGGCCGCAGTAGTCGCCAAAGTGGAGGTCTGGGTGGACGGGGCGCCCAACACGGAAAACCTGGAACGCCTGATCTCCATCCGGCCCGGCGACCGGTATTCTCTGTCCGCCGTCAGTGACAGCATCAAACAGATCCACCAGAGCCAACTGTTCTCTGACGTCGTGGTCACGAGGAGCGGCGCGGAGAGCGTCGAGCTCAGGTTTCTGCTGACCCGGAAGCTCATCGTCCGTAAGATCGGGTTCCGGGGCGAAAAAGGAACATCGGCGCGAAAACTCAGGAACTCCCTTGACACGTTGCAGGAGTACGCATATTTCTCCGAGGAAAAGCTCGCCCGGGCGACCGATGAACTGAAGAGAGCCTTGAACGATGAGGGCTATTTTCAACCCCAGGTCCAGGCAGCGGCGAATCGGGTACCGGAGGTTCCTCAGGTCGATATCGTTTTCACGATCTCGGCGGGAGCGCGCTACGCGATCTCCGATATCCGGTTCCAGGGGAACGTCGGCATCCCCGAAGCGGACCTGAAGATGACGATGAAGACAAGGGTAGGCGACCTTTACAGCCTCAGCCGGCTCGATCAGGATCTGGCAAGGCTCCGAATGCTGTACGCGAAGCGCCGCTACGCGCGGGCCGAGGTCGAACTGTCCGCTGAGGATTTTTTCCCCGAGAACGGGACCGTTTCCCTGCTGATCCGGGTTGACCCGGACGAACGGATCGAAATCCTCATCTCCGGGGCCGAGGTTCCGATCGACCTCGTCCTGCCGATCTGGGAGGAGAGAATTTTCGAAGAATGGGGGCTTGATGAGGGAGAGGCGAGAATCCTGGCCTATCTCCGGGGAAGAGGATATATCCTAGCCTCGGTGAGCTCCCGGGTCGAGAGGGAGAAGTACGGGATCCGAATCATCCATCAAGTCGATCCGGGGCAGAAGGTCAAGATCCGGGATGTCCGCTTCGAAGGCAACAGCCATTTCACCGCCGGCCGGATCAAGAAAGAACTGGGCATCGCCGACCGCGTCCTCTTTTTCGGGGCCCTGGATGGGAAACGGGCCTTCGAGCTCACCAACGAGATCAAGATTCTCTATGAGATCGAAGGATTCCCCTCCGCCCGAGTCTCCCTCCAGTTCTTCCTGGAGGGAGACTCGGCAGAAGCGGTTTATACAATAGAAGAGGGGAGACAGCAGCGGATTAAGACTATCGAGATCGCCGGCTCCTCTCTCTTCAGCTCCGAGATGGTCCGGTCGCAGTTGAGCATAGCCGAGGGAGGTCCGTTCTTCCGGCCGTTCATCCAGAGAGAGATCGAGAAACTGAGGGCCTTCTATCTCGACCAGTCTGTAAGGGGAACGAAGATCGAGCCCAGGATTGAGGCTTTAGGGGAGGACCTGTTCAAGGTCACCTTCAACATTCAGGAAGGCCGGCCGGTCCGGATCCAGAGCCTGTTCGTCTCCGGCAACCTCATCACCAGAGACAATGTGGTCAAACGGGAATTGAGGATCAAAGAGGGGGACCCGGCCCGAACCGACAGGATCTCCGTCTCCAAGCAGAACCTGGAAAGGCTGGGCATCTTTTCCGAAGTCACGATCGAAGAGATCCCCATCTCGGACAGCGCGGAGCATCTTGTCATCACGGTCCGTGAGGGGGAAAGGAACTACGTGGGCGTCGGCGTCGGCCTCGAGACCCGGGACACCTTCAGGTCCGCGTCCTCTCTCCTCGAGACGAGCCTGCGGCTCCGCGGCACAGCGGAGTTTATGAGGGGCAACATGTTTGGCAGCGCCGCCAGCCTGAGCTTCGTCACCCAGTTCAGCCTCTCCGAGAAAAGGGCCGTGGTCACTTGGCAGCAGCCTTATTTTTTGTTCAACATCCCGGTCGAGACCTACATCAACGGCTGGGTCGAGGCGGAAGACCGGATCAGCTTCGCCTTCGAGCGGGAGGGCATCAGTGTCACAGGGATGCGGCCGTTCTTTCGGGGTCTTGATATGCTGGTGACTCTGGGGTATGCCCGGACGACGCTGACCAGACTCGAGGTCCTGCCTGATGAAATCGACCGCCAGTTCTACCCTTATTCAAAGACCTCGCTGGCCCCGAGTTTCATCCGCGAGCGGCGGGATGATGCTTTCAACCCGGAGCGGGGCTATTTCTCGAGCCTGGCGCTGGAGTGGGCCTTCCCTCTTTTCCAGACGGAATCCGATTTCCTGAAGGGCCTGTTTAAGTACCAGCGCTATTTCACCCTAGTGCCGCGTGTCCTCCTCGGTTCCACGTTTCGGCTGGGACTCGGCATGGGCAAAATGCCCATCCATGAGCGCTTCTTTGCCGGAGGCAGCAATTCCTTCCGCGGGGGAAAGTTCGATGAGCTCGGCCCGAAGGATCCCGAGTCCAACATTCCCATCGGGGGGAAGGCTCTCGTCCTGTTCAATTTCGAGTTCAACTTTCCTGTTGTCGCCTCGCTCCGAAATCTCTCTGGTGTCGTTTTCTACGATGCGGGCAACGCCTTCTACAACCGGAGCGATGTCGATATCCGCAACCTGGAACACGCCGTCGGGCTGGGGGTGCGGTATCGTACTCCTCTTGGTCCAGTGAGGCTTGAGCTCGGCTGGAACCTGTCGGACCCCGATAAACGAGGAAAACCAATTGCTTTTATCACGATCGGGAATATATTCTAATCCTGTGCGAAGAATCCGTCCTTGGACGATGGTCCCTGTCGTCCTATTGCTTTGGCTGCATCCCGCTTCTTATTCTCAGGTTGTCGACTGCATCGTGGCCGAGGTCAATGGCAAGGCCCTGACCTTAACCGATATCCGGATCCTGCAGGAGTTTGCCATCGGTCCGGACGACAAGGACGGCGCTCCGCCGGGGACGCTTCGTCAGACCCTGGAGGAGGCCATTGACCGGAGAGTCGTGATCGACCTCGTCCGAGAGGACATCGAGGTGACCCAGAAAGAAAAGGACGACCTGCTGGTCCGCTGGAAAGGCCGATTCGACGCCGGAAAATGGGAGGAGCGGCTGGCGGCCTATGGTCTTCAAGAGGAGGCCCTCAGGCCCTACCTCGAGGAGATAATCCGCTATGTCAAGACCATCGACCTCCGCTTCGGCCGGGGGGTCGATATCAGTCGTCAGGATATCGAACGCCACTATGAGGAAGTGTATGCGCCTTCCGAAAGGGCCATGGGGCGGGAGCCAAAACCGCTGCTCCAGGCCGCCGCCGAAATCGAAGCGTGGATCAAGAGCGAAAAGGCCGGACAGCAGGCCGGGACCTGGGTCCGGTCCCTGCGCGCCCAGGCCGAGGTCCGGATCAACGAACGCTGCCTGGAGCAGGCCAGGTGACGGCATCGTCATGAAAAAACTCGCTTTTGTTTTTCCGGGTCAGGGTTCGCAGAAAGTCGGCATGGGCAAGGATTTCTTGGAGCGTTCCTCTCTAGCCAAAGAACTCTTCGCGGCAGCGGATGAATCCCTCGGCTTCAAGATCTCCGAGATCTGCTTCGAAGGGCCCGAGGACAAGCTCAAGCTGACTTCTTACACGCAGCCTGCCCTGCTCACGGTCAGTTATGTCGCTTTCCGGCTGCTGGGGATAGAACCCGGCCTGGCCGCCGGCCACAGCTTGGGAGAATACTCAGCCCTCGTGGCCGCCGAGAGTCTGACCTTCGAGGACGCCCTCCGCCTCGTCCACAAAAGGGGGCAGTATATGCAGGAAGCCGTGCCGGTCGGGGTCGGAGCGATGGCGGCTATATTGGGCTCCACGATCTCGAACATCGAATCGGCCCTCCATCAAGTCAAGAGCGGGACCGTCCAGATCGCCAACTGGAACAGCGACGACCAGATTGTCATCGCCGGACACAAGGAGGCCGTCGAAGACGCCGTGACACTCATCAAGGGGGCGCGGGCGGTGATGCTGCCCGTGAGTGCTCCCTTCCACTCTGCCCTGATGAAGAGCGCTGAAGAACGTCTCTGCGCAGACCTGGATGTAGTCGAATTTCGGGACCTTCGGTTTCCGATCGTAACTAACGTCGACGCCAGGATGATCCGTCATGGTGAGGATGCCCGGGACGCCCTCAAGAGACAGGTCAGCCGCCCGGTTCTCTGGCAGAGCTCCATGCTGGTTTTTCAGCAGGAAGGAGCGGAGACCGTTGTCGAACTGGGACCGGGTAAAGTCCTGATCGGCTTGTTGAAGAGGATCAGTCGTCAATGGCCCTCTCTGCCGAGGCTTCTCAACATTGAAGACGGGGAGTCGCTCGAAAAGTGCCGGGAGGCTTTGTCAGGATCGGCCTGAGAGGACGGTCCGTCCGTACCGAATATAATATTCTGCGGCCGAGATCAGCGCGACCGCGACTGTCAGCCAGAGTCCCACCTTGGATAAGACATAGACTCTACCCAGGACCCCCTCTCCCAAGAGAAGAATGCCGATGGTTCCTGTCTCCAGGGTCATTTTGATCTTGCCGAGCGCCGAGGCCGGGATGTTGACCCCATTGGCGGAGGCCATAGCCCGGAATCCGGTAACGGCGATTTCGCGGCCGATGATGATGACGGCCATCCAGGCCGGGACGGCCCCGGTTCCGACGAGGCAGATGAGAGCCGAGACGACTAACAGCTTGTCGGCGGTCGGGTCGAGGAGCTGGCCCAGGACAGTGATCTGCTTTTTTCTCCGGGCCCAGAAGCCATCTAGCATATCGGTGAGCGTGGCCACGATGAAGACGGCGAAGGCGGCGATGTGATTGCCCCGGAAATCGGAAAGGAGCACGACCACGAGAATGGGGACGGCGAGGATCCGAAGATAGGTCAGGGCGAGAGGGCCATTCACTTGAATTGATATACAATAGCCTCCCCTTGTTGTCAATGAGGCTCGGGGCATGGGACTCGTCGGCCCGCTCGTTTCCCGCAGCGTCCCTTTGGAGGGAGAAAGCTGCGCTTTCCCCCTTCCAACGTCCGCTTCACTCCCTGCCTCCCCTTCGCGGGCTTTTGCCCTGCGACCAAGGGGGCCATCCCCCTTGGAACCCCCCTGCTTTGCTCTGCAAATCAGCAAACTCGCTTCAGCCGAGAAACCGTGCCCGCTCCGACATTTTTCCGAAACGTCTACCATTTTTTGGCCCCTCATAATTCAATAGGAGGGGTAGGGGTGGTTAATGCCATTCAGTCAGAGTCTTGGGGGCGTTTCGGATCGGGTTCCTCACCCATACCCTTCGCCTTGGGCAATAGAAGAGAGCCGTGTCCGCTACGCAGCGAAATGGTATAATAGCTTCCATGCGCGTTAGAAAAGCTAAGAAGGCGGATTTCCCGGATATTATTCGGCTTGCCAAGATGTACAATCTCGATTACTCCGGCATGGAAGCGGACGATTTTTGGGTTGCCGAGGAGAGCGGACGAATCCGGGGCATTTGCGGCCTCAAAAAGCACCTCGAGTGCTCGGAACTGTGTGCACTCGGGGTGGACGAAGAAGTGCGCGGCCGGGGTTGGGGAGGGCAGTTGGTCCGTGCGGTGCTCCGGGACGCTCCGGGTGAGCTCTATCTGGCGACTGTCATGCCCAGTTTTTTTGCTCGCTTTGGGTTTGAGAAGACGGACGTCGTTCCCGGCTCGATGGTCAAGAAAGCGGAATGGTGCGCCGGCTGCACGCCGGAGCTCTGCACCGTCATGGTGAGACAAGGAGGGAGATGAGCCTGCCGCAGTTCCCTGAATTTAAGCTCATCGGGCTCGAGGACCAGGACCTCCTGACCGCGGCCATCGCCCGTCATTCTTCCGAAGCCTGCGAGTTCCATTTCGCGAACATCTTTCTCTGGCGGCATTTCGAGCACTCCAAGTTGACCGCCATCAACGGAAACCTCTGCGTCCTCTGTGAACCGCCTAGAGAGCCGGCCTATTTTCTCCAACCGGTCGGTGAGAACGATATCGAGGGGACCCTCCGAACCTGCCTGTCTTTCGCCCCGCGGCTTTCCCGGGTCGACGAGTCCTTTGCCACAAGATATGGCGCTGCCTACCGGTGCGAACTCGACCGCGACAACTTCGACTATGTATATCGGACCGAGGACCTGGCCGAACTTAAGGGGAAAAAATACGACGGCAAGCGGAACCGGATACGCAAGTTTGAGCGGTTTCATGCTTTCGACTATGCGCGGCTTTCCCGGGATCGCCTGCCCGGCTGCCGTGAGATCCTGGCCAGATGGCTCGAGGCCAAGGCCGGGAGCGATGGCTTCGTCGGCAACGTCTGGAGATCGGTTGTCGAGGAGGGACTGGCCCATTTCGACGAACTGGGGCTCCAGGGCGGGGTGTTCGAGGTCGGCGGCCGGCCTGCCGCTTTTTCGTTGGGCGCGAGACTCACACCCGAAACGGCCATCATCCCCATCGAGATTGTCGATCCCGGCTATGACGGCCTCAGCCAGCTAGTCAACCGCGAGTTCGTCCGGCGAGAATGGGCGGACTACGGGTTCATCAACCGCGAACAGGACAACGGGATTCCCGGCCTGCGCCGCGCCAAAACCTCCTATCATCCCCACCACTTCGTCAAAAAATACAACATCTGGAGATAATTTCTTACGTTTGCCTAGGCTGGGCTTTGGGGCGAGGAACAAACCGAAACCCCCCCAAGAATCTATTTTTATATATTAATCCCCCTTATCCCCCTTGACCAATCAAGGGGGACCTAGAACAGGTTGGCGTTTCGGGAAAAGGTTGGAGGGAGAGTCCCTCAGAAAGCCCTCCGCAGCGTAGCGGGCTTAAGCCCGGGGGCCAAACCGCCCTAAAGACTTCATTTGTATTATATTAATCTCCCCTTCCCCTCTTATGGAATTACGAGGGGCTTGAATAAGGAAGGTGGTTTGGCCAAGGTCGGCGAAGGGTATGGATGAGGAACCCGATCCGAAACGCCCCCAAGACTCTGACTGAATGGCATTAACCACCCCTACCCCTCCTATTGAATTATGAGGAGCCAAAAAATGGTAGACGTTTCGGAAAAATGTCGGAGCGGGCGTCGCGAGGCGACGAAGACGCCGTGGCGATCCCGTGGAGATTGCTTCGTCACCGGGTTCCTCGCAACGACATTCCTCGCTGGGGGAACGAGCGGGCTGACGAATCTATACCCGAGCTTTCCTTGAAAATTTCCCGGCCCCTGAGTATAGTTGAAAAGGCCATGGCTCAGGACAACCCCGTCACTCCAATGATGGAACAGTACCTCCGTATTAAGCGAGAGCACCGGGATGCCATCCTGTTCTTCCGGCTGGGCGATTTCTACGAAATGTTCTTCGAGGACGCCAAGACCGCCTCGCCGATCCTGGAGATCGCCCTGACTTCCCGCCAGAAGGTCCCGATGTGCGGGGTGCCCTACCATGCCGTCAACTCCTACCTGGCCAAGCTTCTCAAGCAGGGCTTCAAGGTGGCCATCTGCGAACAGGTCGAGGACCCGAAAACGGCCAAGGGCGTTGTGAGACGCGATGTGATCAAGGTGCTGACCCCCGGCACCGCCGTTGAAGTCGATCTCGAAGGGGCCAAGGAGAATGTTTTTCTGGCCAGCGTTTTCTTCGGCCAGGATGGTTGGGGACTGGCCCTCATCGATTTGGCGAGCGGTCAGATCAGGACTACCGAAGGTTCTCTTGAGAACACCAAGCTCCTTACTGATGAACTGTTCCGCGCCTCCCCGAAGGAGGTCGTCTTGGCCGAAGGCCAGGACGAGGAGGTAGAACACGTCACCGCCAAGACCGACTTCGGGCCTTTCCTGAAGAGCCGCGTCGAAGACTGGGTCTTCGACTTTCCCCAGTCGGAAAGCGTTCTTCTCGAACATTTTAAGGTTGGGTCGCTGGCTGGCTTCGGTCTGGAGGAGAAGAGGCTGGCCGTCCCGGCAGCCGGAGCGCTCCTCTATTATCTCAAAAAGGTCCGCAAGGGCTCCCTCTCCCTAGTCCAGAGGATCTCCTATGTCCATACCGGACAGCAGATGACGCTCGACGCCACGACCATTAAGAACCTCGAGCTCATCCGCAACCTTCGGGACGGCCGGGTCAAAGACTCGTTCCTCGATGTCATCGACTTCACGATCACCGCCATCGGGGGCCGCCTGCTCAAGGCTTGGTTGCTCCAGCCTCTTGTCGATGAAGCGGCCATCAATGCCCGGCTGGATGTCGTCGAGGAGTGGCTCGGGAGGACTGTCGAACGCCGGGGCCTGCGGGAAAGCCTCAAGGGCGTCTTCGACCTGGAGCGCCTGACCGGGAAGATCGCCTTGGCGGCGGCCCACGCGCGCGACCTCGTTTCCCTCAAACGATCGCTGGCGCCCTTGCCAGGCATCCAGGCCTTACTGAAGGATTTCCGGGCGGGCCTGAATGCCGAAACCCTAGCGGCCTGGGACAATGGTGAGGACATCGCCGCCCTCATCGACCGGTCCATCCTCGACGAACCGGCCTTCCTCCTCACTGAAGGCGGAATCATCAAGGACGGGTTCAGCTCCGGGCTCGACGACCTGCGCTCCATCAGCCGTTCCGGGAAGTTGTTCATCGCCGGGCTCGAGAAGAGGGAGCGGGACCGGACCGGCATCGGCTCGCTCAAAGTCCGTTACAATAAGGTTTTCGGGTATTACATCGAGGTAACTAAGCCGAACCTCCACCTCGTCCCGCCCGATTACAGCCGCAAGCAGACCCTGTTGAGCTCGGAGCGGTTCCTCACCCCCGAGCTCAAGGAGTACGAAGAGAAGGTGCTGACGGCCGAGGAAAAAATCGCCGAGCTCGAGCACGGTCTTTTTCTTGAAGTCCGGGAGGCGGTGGCCCGGGAGACGGGAAGGCTGCAGCGTATCGCCGCCGCCGTCGCCCGCCTCGACGTCCTCTCCTCGCTGGCCGAGCTGGCTTCGCAGCGGAATTATTTTCGGCCGCTGGTTGACCGGAACGGCCGGATCGCCATTTCCGAGGGGAGGCACCCGGTGGTCGAAAAAACGTCGGCCGAGCCGTTCATCCCCAACGACACGCACCTCGACCGCGACGAGAACCAGATCCTCATCGTTACCGGACCCAACATGGGCGGCAAATCCACCTACCTCCGGCAGGTCGCCCTGATCACTATCCTTGGCCAGATGGGTTCCTTTGTCCCGGCCAAGCGAGCGGAGATCGGGGTGGTTGACCGCATCTTCACCCGCATCGGCGCCATGGATTTCTTGAACGTGGGCCAGTCGACCTTCATGGTCGAGATGCTGGAGACGGCCAATATCCTGAACAACGCCACACCCCGGAGCCTTCTGCTGCTGGATGAGATCGGCCGCGGCACGAGCACCTTTGACGGGCTGAGCATCGCCTGGGCGGTCGCCGAGTACCTCCACGAGAAAGAGGACACCCGGCCGATGACCCTCTTTGCCACCCACTACCACGAGCTGACCGACCTGGCCCTGACCATGAAGAGGATCAAGAACTATCACGTCTCGGTCAAAGAGTGGAAGGAAGAGGTCATCTTCCTGCGCAAGATCGTCCCTGGCCCCTCCGACCAGAGCTACGGCATTCATGTGGCCAAGCTGGCCGGCATTCCCCGCTCCGTGATCGAGAGGGCCAAGGAGGTCCTCTTCAACCTGGAGAAGCTGGAGCTCGACGAGACCGGACTGCCGCGCCTGGCCTACCGGTCGCGCCGGAAGCGAGACAAGGCGCAGCTTCTTCTCTTTGCGGAAGAGAGGGAGCTGGAGCGGTGGCGGGAGCTCAAAGATGGGATCGAGGAGGTCGATATCTCCTCGCTGACCCCCCTGGACGCCCTCAATTTCCTGAGCGATCTCAAGAAAAAGGTCAAAGAGACCGGGGAAGACTAGAGGCTCTCTGACTCGTCCTCGACTGGGAACTCCGGAGCAAAAAATAGCGTATTCTCATAAATTGTCAAGAGAAAAATTATCACCCTTTCTTCCCAAAAAGGAAAGATTTTGTCATACTACAAAGACGAGGAGTGAAGATGCCATGAGATGGGATCGATTGACCGTGATGTCCCAGGAAGCCTTTCAAGCGGCCCAGGCGAAGGCCGAGGAGATGGGCCACCAGGAAGTGCGGCCCGAGCATCTTCTATGGAGCTTCCTGGGTCAGGAAGAGAATGTCGTCGGCGCCGTCCTGACCAAGCTCGGCGTCGGCCCTCAGAAAATCCGGCAGGGGCTAGAGAAGGTCCTGGAGAGGATGCCGAAGACGAGCGGCGGAGAGGTCTATGTCGGTGCGGCGCTCCGGCAGCTCATGAACGAAGCTCAGAAGGAGGCCGATCAGCTCAAGGATGAATACATCTCCACCGAACATCTGTTTCTGGCTATGCTCAAGGACACGGCCGGCGGGGCCGGGATGATCCTGGCAGAGAACGGGGTCAGGGAGGATGCCGTGCTCCAGGCCCTGGCGGCGGTCCGGGGCACCCAGCGAATCACCGACCCCCAGCCGGAAGGCAAATACCAGGCCCTTGAGCGCTACGGCCGCGACCTTACCGACTTGGCCCGCCAGGGAAAGCTCGACCCGGTCATCGGCCGTGAGGAGGAAATCCGGCGTGTCGTCCAGGTGCTCTCCCGTCGGACCAAGAACAACCCGGTGCTCATCGGTGAGGCGGGGGTCGGGAAAACGGCCATTGTCGAAGGCCTGGCCCAGCGCATCGCCAACGGCGATGTCCCTCAATCGCTCAAGAATAAGCGGCTCATCGCCCTGGACATCGGGTCACTCGTCGCCGGGACCAAGTATCGCGGTGAGTTTGAAGACCGGCTGAAGGCCGTCTTGAAGGAGATCCGGGAGGCCGGGGGCGAGATCGTCCTGTTCATCGACGAGCTCCACACTATCATCGGGGCTGGGGCCGCCGAAGGGGCGGTTGATGCCTCGAATATGCTCAAACCGCCGCTGGCCCGCGGCGAGCTCCGCTGCGTCGGCGCGACCACGCTCAACGAGTACAAAAAATACATCGAGAAGGACGCCGCCCTGGAACGGAGATTCCAGCAGGTCTTTGTCGGGGAGCCCTCGGTCGATGACACGATCTCTATACTCCGCGGCCTGAAGGAGAAATACGAAGTCCATCACGGCGTTAAGATTAAGGATTCGGCTCTGGTGGCCGCGGCGACGCTCTCCAGCCGCTACATCTCCGGCCGCTACCTCCCCGACAAGGCCATCGACCTNNCCTGGTGGACGAGGCGGCCTCGCGCATCCGCATCGAGATCGACAGCCTTCCCGAGGAGATCGACGAGCTCGAGCGCCGCACCCTCCAGCTCGAGATCGAACGGCAGGCGCTGAAAAAGGAAAAGGACGAGGGTTCTCGGGAGCGGCTGGAGAAACTGAGCCAGGAGCTGGCCGAGATCAAGGAAAAGAGCTCCTCCCTTAAGGTCCACTGGAAGCAGGAAAAAGACCTGATCGAGGCCATGAAAAAGCTCAAGGAGAAGCAGGACGGCCTAAAAGTGGAAGAGCAGGCCGCGGAGAGGAGGGGAGACCTGGAGCGGGTAGCCGAGATCCGCTACGGCCGCCTAATCGAGGTCTCCAAGGAGATGGAGAAAATCGCGGCCGAGCTGGCCGAAGTCCAGAAAAAGGGGAAGATGCTGAAGGAAGAGGTGGACGAGGAGGACGTAGCAGAGGTCGTCTCTCGCTGGACGGGTATCCCGGTCAGCAAGATGCTTGAGGGCGACCTGGAGCGCCTCATCCGGATGGAGGACAACCTGCGGAATCGCGTCGTCGGTCAGGACCAGGCTCTGCGAGCGGTCTCCGACACCATCCGCCGGGCCAGGGCGGGCATCCAGGATGCCACGCGTCCGCTGGGCTCCTTCATGTTCCTGGGCCCGACCGGCGTGGGCAAGACCGAGCTGGCCCGCGCCCTAGCCGAATTCCTGTTCGACGACGAGCGCGCCATGGTCCGGCTCGACATGTCCGAGTACATGGAGAAGCACACCGTCTCCCGGCTGATCGGCGCCCCTCCCGGATACGTGGGCTACGAGGAGGGAGGCCAGCTGACCGAGGCCATCAAGCGGCGCCCATATTCCATCGTCCTCCTGGACGAGATCGAAAAGGCCCATCCCGATGTCTTCAACGTCCTGCTCCAGATCCTCGATGATGGCCGGCTCACCGACGGCAAAGGGAGGACGGTCGATTTCCGCAACTGCCTCATCATCATGACCTCGAACCTGGGAAGCCAGGTGATCAAGGAGTTCAGCCAGGACTACGAGACCATGCAGCACGAGATCCTGAAGATTCTGGAGAGCTTCTTCCGGCCGGAATTCCTAAACCGGGTCGATGAGATCGTCATCTTCCGGGCGCTGGCCAGAGCGACGCTCCTCCAGATCGTGGATATTCAGCTTGACCTCCTCCGCAGGCGGCTCGAAGACCGAAAGCTACATCTTGAGGTCAGCCCTAAGGCTAAAGAGCTGCTGGCGGACAGAGGTTTCGACCCTGTCTATGGCGCCCGTCTCCTGAAGAGAACGATCCAGCAGGAGATCCAGAATCCTCTTGCGCTGCGGCTCCTGGAAGGGACCTACAAGGAAGGAGATACTGTCCGGGTCGAGGTCGATAAAGACCGGAACTTCGTCTTCAAGTAGGCCGGTTCGCGCGATCCCGCGGTTGAAAAAATGGCTAAAATATAGTAAACATATAGAACATATCGATCCTGTAAGGAGGTTCATTTGAAGACACAGAGAATGTTCGCGCTCGCGCTCTTGACGGTCCTCGGCCTGAGCCCGCTCGCACTGGCCAACGGACTCAACCTGAACAGTCTGGGCAGCCGGGCTCTGTCCATGGGCGGTGCCTTCGTCGGTCTGGCCGACGACTACAGCGCCATCTTCTGGAACCCGGCCGGCATGGCCCAGTTCGATACGCGCTACTTGGGATTCTATGCAACAGATGTCATCCCTTCCGGCACCTACCTTCTCCAGGTTCCCGCCCAGGCCGGATTGCTCACGGTGGTCGATGCCAAGACGCAGAGCAAGCACTATCTCTCCGGGCTGCTGGCCTATTATCAGCCCATCAATGATTATCTCGTCGCCGGCATCGGTGTTTATATCCCGTCCGGCCTCGGCTCCGCCTGGGATGGGAATGACTTTACCGGTCTTTCGAACGGCGTTGCTTATGAGTGGGAGAGCAAGATCGGGCTGGTGACCATCTCCCCCGGTGTCTCCTATAAGATCAACGACATGATCTCCGTGGGCGCGGCCCTCAACATCAACTACGGCATGTTCTCGATGAAAAGATGGGCCGGCAACACCGATATCCCCCAGCCGCCCTATGAACTCGACCTCGGACAGTACGAGATGAACCTGAAGGGCTGGGGATTCGGCGTGACCGCTGGCGTGCTGGTGAAGGCGAGCGACATGCTCAGCTTTGGTGTGACCATTCGGACCCCCAACCGCGTCAAGTTCAGCGGTGACGCCTCGCTTTCCAACGTCGACCTCCTCGGCTTCAAGGAGTCATCGGAAGCGGAGACCGTATCGCCCCATCTCACTTTCCCTCTATGGATCGCGGGCGGGGTGGCTTTCCGCCCGATGTCCGGCTTGACCCTGACCGGAGACCTGCAGTGGACGCAGTGGTCGACGCTCGACCAGATCGAGCTGAAGTTCATAGATCCTTACTGGAGTCTCTTCATGACCGCCTCGGGTGAAGAGAAGATGCACCTGGAATGGAAGGATGCCCTGCAGATCCGGCTCGGAGCCGAGTACTGGCTCAGGGAAAACCTAGCCATCCGCGGTGGGTACTACTACGACCCCACTCCGACGCCTGACAAGACCATGAATTTCCTGCTCCCGAGCTACACGTTCAATGTCTTCACGGTGGGGCTGGGCTATGCCCTAAACGGTCTGGTGATCGACCTCGGGTTTGAATTCCTGGCGGGCAAGGGAAGAGAGGTCGGGTACGCCAAATGGCTTCTCGACCCCGCCTTCGCCAACGCTCAGCCCGGGGCTTATGACCAGAGCATCGTTGTCCCGAACATCTCGATCAGCTATAAGTTCTAGCTTCGGTCTTTTATGAAGGTCAGGAAAGCGATCGTCCCGGCGGCCGGGTTTGGCACGCGGTTCCTGCCGGCGACCAAGGCCCAGCCCAAGGAGATGGTCACCGTTATCGACAAGCCCCTGATTCAGTACACGGTAGAGGAGATCGTCGGAGCGGGCATCCGGCAGATCGCCGTGATCACAAGCCGCGGCAAGTCGGCCCTCGAGGACCATTTCGACCGCAGCCCTGAGCTCGAGACCTTTCTCGAGGAAAAGGGAAAGATGAACTTGCTCGAGGAAGTGCGGAAGATCGCCGGTCTGGCCGAATTCAGCTATATCCGGCAGGCGCATATGTTGGGCCTGGGCCACGCCATCCTGATGGGGGAGGGATTCGGGGCCGGCGAGCCGGTGGCGGCCTTGACTCCAGATGATATCTACGATTGCGACGTGCCGTGCATCAAGCAGCTCACGGATGCTTTCGAGGAACTCGGGGGAACGGTCGTTGTCCTGGGGCGGGTGGATAAAGAGGGGACCAAGAAGTACGGGGTCGTCAAGGTTAAGAGGCAGATCTCGGAGCGAGTCTTCGAGCTGGCCGACATGGTGGAAAAACCCGGGCCGGATAAAGCCTTCTCCGACCTGGCGATGCTGGGTCGGTATGTTTTCACGCCCCAGATATTCGAGGCGATCAAGAAGACGCCGGTGGATGCGCGGGGGGAGATCCAAATTACCGATGCGGTCCGAGTGCTCCTGGACAGCCAGCCTGTCTATGGCGTCTTGTTCGAGGGAAAGCGCTACGATTGCGGCAACAAGCTCGGATTCCTGGAGGGCACGATCGCGCTGGCCCTAAAGCATCCCGAGTTCGGCGGTCCGGTGAGAAAGATCATCGAGTTGCTCTTGGGGTGAACAAGGGGGGAATGGCGAGGGACGGAATCGAACCGCCGACGCAGGGATTTTCAGTCCCTCGCTCTACCGACTGAGCTACCTCGCCATGGCGTCGGAACGCGGCTCCGAAAACGGCTATTAGTATATTTTTCCGTCCCGATAAAGTCAAATGGTCAGGGGCGCTTGACGGGCCGGGACGCTCGTGGTACGTTCTGTCGCAAATGAAAATTGCCGCCTTGCTCCCCCACGTGGAAGTATTTGGCGGAGTCCGCCGTTACATCGAGGTTGGCAACGCGCTCATCCGGAGAGGCCACAGCTTTGTCCTGTTCACTCTGGAAGGGAAGAAGCCGGACTGGCTGGGGTTCAGGGGCGAGGTCAAAGCGTTTGAGGCGATCCCGGCCGAGGAATTCGAGGTCGGGGTTTGCAGCGAATATTCTATCCTCCCTCAGTTCGAGCGCCTCACGGCCAGGGCGAAATTTTTCTATTTCGTCCTCGAAGGCCACAAAAAAGAGAAGGATGTCGCCCGGCGTAACTATCACTTCCTCGGCAGTTCCGAAGGCATCTGCCGGCGGATAGAACGAAAATACAAGGTGCGCTGTTTCCGAGCACCGGGCGGAATAAACCCGGAGATATTTTATTGGTTGCCGAAGCCTGAATCTCCTGCACCACTCCCTGAAGAACAGACGGCCGCTCAGCCCGTTTCCGGAAACGCTCATCCGGGCCGGGAATTCAAGATCCTTTGTTATGGCAGAATCTACAAGAAGAGAAAGGGTGTCCGGCAGGTTATCAAGGCCGTCGAGAAGCTTCACCAAAAGAACCCCCCTCTCCGCCTTATTTTCTTCGACAGTATGGTCGGCGAAGACAAGCGCGATCCCCGGCCGCTCGTCCGGACTTCCGTTCCCCACGAATTTTATCTTGACCTCCCTCAAAACAGGATGGCCTGGCTCTTTTTCCAGGCCGATATATTCGTCAGCGGCGAGCGGCGCGCCGGCTGGGCCAACACGGCCGCCGAGGCCATGGCCTGCCGCCTTCCCGTCGTCTGCACGCCAAGCGGCAGCCGCGATTTTGCCGTCCACAACGAGACGGCCCTTGTCGTGCCCTTCGCCCACCCTTTTTTGTTGCGCCGCCAGATTAAGCGTCTGTTCGAGGATGCAGCGCTGCGTGAGCGCCTGTCCGAAGCGGGCCACCGGAAGATCAGCGGATTCACCTGGGATGCCCTCGCCGAGCGCCTGGAGGTCATTTTTCGAGATGTGTTGAGCGCAGGCACCACCCGTCTCTGGGGGATCCGGGATTTTAAGGGTAGATACAGCGCCTTCTGGCGATAAAAACCATCCGAAACGCCTCCGAGAGTCTATCCTTATATATTAATCCTCCTTGTCCCCCTTGACCAATCAAGGGGGACCTAGAATAGGTCGGCGTTTCGGGAAAAGGTCGGAGAGTCCGTCCGAAAGCCCTCCGTAGCATAGCGGGCAGACTTTTATTAAACAAGGCGAGGGGCTGTTGGCGACAAACCCGTTTGAGGGCGGAGCGGGCATGGATCTCCTCCGGAGGAGGAGAGAGCGCAGCCCGAAAGCGAGCCGTTTTTGGCTCGCCGGGACAAAAGCGGCGTGGTTTGGAGCCAATTGCCCCGAGCCTGCCTAAATTGAATTGCCCCCTTTCTTATGATATCCTTGGCCCTGGAGGCGTCTTGAATGGATGAAAAAGCACTGAAAGAACTCATGCTCAGGGAAAATCCCGATTTCCGGAGGCTCCATGACGAGCACCAGGCTTGCGAGAAAAGGCTCGAAGACCTCCAGAGCAAGAACTTTCTGACGGAAGAAGAGAAACTCGAGGAGCGTGAGCTAAAAAAGCGCAAGCTCGCCCTCAAGGACAGGATGTACCTGATGATGGTCGAGTGCCGCAAGGCGCGTTGAACCTCCGCCCCAGAAAGAATCCGGCATGGCCAGCAAAAAGAAATTCCGAGTCGGCTTGATCGGCACGGATTCGCTGCGCGGCAAAGAGATGAAAAACATCCTCAGCGCCAAGAAATTCCCCCTCTCGCACATCGAATTTTTCGACACGGACGTCCAGGAGGAGTACGGTAAGCTGACCGAATTCCAGGGTGAACCGCGCGTCATCCATCATCCCAGCGCCGCCGCCCTCGAAGGCCTGGACCTTGTCTTCCTGGCCGCCGACAAGGAGACCAACCTGAATTTCGGCCGGCTGGCCGCCGAGAAGAAGTACCGGGCTATCGACCTGAGCGGGGCTTTCAGCGGCCAGGACGATATTCCCCTTGTGGTGGCCGGAGTGAACGACTCGCTCCTCGCTGCCCGGCAATTCTCCTTGATCGCCAACCCCCATCCCGTGACCATCATCCTCTCCTCCCTCCTCCACCGTCTCATCGCCAAGCTCGGCATCGCCAAGGCCGTTGCCTTCGTCATCCAGCCTGTCTCGGCCTTTGACGAATCCGGGATTAAAGAGCTGGCCAGCCAGAGCACCGCGATGCTCTCCGGCGCCTCTCCCAAAAGGGAGGTTTTCCGGGAGCAGATCGCCTTCAACATCCTTTCCCATACCGAGGCCCTGGATGCCAACGGCTTTTCCTCGGGGGAAAGACAGGTCATCGCGGAGGTCAAGAGGATTCTCGGCCTTCCCGATCTTCCTCTTTCTCTGTCCGTCATCCAGGGGCCCGTCTTTCACACCTACTCCATTATGGCCTACGTGGAGCCGACGGCCCAAACGAACATCCAGGACCTGGAACGCATCTATAAGGAGAGTCCTCTCTTCAAGGTCGGCGCGCCTTCGCCTTCCTG
This sequence comes from Candidatus Aminicenantota bacterium, assembly GCA_017886205.1. Taxonomy (GTDB): domain Bacteria; phylum Acidobacteriota; class Aminicenantia; order Aminicenantales; family UBA8522; genus UBA8522. The sequence goes on from JAFNEO010000023.1 coordinate 70,812, forward strand.
CTCGGTCACCTGCCTGTCCGTGGCCGGGAAGGAGCAGATCTTCATCGGTCAGATCAAGAAGGAGGAGTCCTTCCCCAACGCCTTTTGGATCTGGACGATAACCGATAACCTGACCCGGGGCTCGGCCCTCAATGCCCTGGAGATCGCCCGGACCCTGTACGAACGCAAACCCGGAGTTCGCGCCTCAAAATGAAAGACATCCTCGCGCTCTTCCAGCTCGCCCGGCGGGAGAAGAAGCTGCTCATCCTGTCTTTTGTCTGTTCCGCCTTCGTGGGCTTTTTCACCTATGTCTTCGTCAACCTCGTCCAGCCGATCATGGACAAGCTCTTCCAGCTCAGCCCCGGTCAGGCCGGACCCCAGAAGGCCCGCTTCATGGACACCGTTTTCCGCGCGCTGGGCATAAACGAGACTCAACTCGTCAAGCTTTTGCCGCTGCTTGTCCTTGTGGCGATCTTCGGCAAAGGGCTTTTTACTTTCCTCTCCTCGTATTTCATGAAGGGAGTCGGCCACCGGGTGGTCAAACGGCTGCGCGACGACCTCTTCACTCATCTCGTCTACCAGTCCAATAGCTTCTTCGACCGGATGCTGACCGGAGACCTGATGTCCCGGCTGACCAACGACGTGGACAAGATCCACCAGGCCATCTCGGGCAGCATGGCCGATTTCATTGAGGAGCTGTTCATCCTGCTTGCCCTCCTGGTGGGCGTCTTTGTCATCGATGTCCGCCTGGCCGTCGTCTCCTTCGTCATCACCCCGCTGGCGGTCATCCCTCTGGCCCTGTTCAGCCGCCAGCTCAAGAAAAAGAGCCTCGTCGGCCAGAGGAAGATGTCAGAGATATACGGCCTCCTCCACGAGGCCATAACCGGCAACATGATCATCAAGGCTTTCACCTCCGAGGAATTCGAGATCAAGAAGTTCCTCCGGGCCACGGCCAGCTATTTCCGGACGAACATGAAGCTGGCCTGGATCGGCAGTCTCTCCTCGCCGTTCATGGAATTCATCGGCGGCGTAGTCGGGGCGTTTATCCTCTATGTGGGAACCCGCCGCATCACACAGGGCGTTATCAGCCCGGGCGATTTCGGTGCCTTCGTCATGGCCATCTTCATGATGTACACTCCTATTAACCGCCTCAACCGGGCTAACAACGTCATCCAGCAGGCCGTGGCCTGCCACCAGCGGGTTCAGGAGCTCCTCGCTGTGGCACCCCAGATTCAGGACGCCCCCACAGCTAATCCTCTGCCGTCCATCCAGGGCCGCGTCACGTTCGACCGGGTTTCCTTCTGTTACAACGAGACCCGGCCGACCATCGTCGACATCTCGTTCGAGGTGGGCCGGAACGAGACGGCCGCCTTCGTCGGCCTGAGCGGCGCCGGGAAGACGACCATCATCAACCTGATTTCCCGCTTCTACGAACCGACGTCGGGAACGATCATGATCGACGGCATCGATGTGCGCGAGGTCACTCTGGGGTCCCTCCGCTCGCAGCTTGGATTGGTGACCCAGGAGACTATTCTTTTCAACGACACGGTACGCAATAACATCGCCTATGGCCTCGGGGATGTGCCGTTCGAGAGGATCATTGCCGCCGCCCGGGCCGCCCAAGCGCATGAGTTCATCACCGCGCTTCCCCAGGGCTATGATTCTCCTATCGGGGAGAGGGGAGGACTGCTTTCGAGCGGCCAGCGGCAGCGCCTGGCCATCGCCCGGGCTCTGCTCAAAAACCCGCCCATCCTCATCCTCGACGAGGCCACGTCCGCCCTGGACACCGAGTCCGAGAGGTTCATCCAGATAGCCCTGGCCAACGTCATGAAGGGACGAACGACACTGGTCATCGCCCATCGCATCTCGACCATCCGCAATGCCGACCGGATCTTTGTCGTGGACTGCGGCCGCATCGCTGAATCCGGGACCCACGAAGAACTTTACGGCCTGAACGGGATCTACCGGAAACTCTATGACCTGCAGTTCCCCGAGGGGGAGGAGGCCATCCCATGAGGAGCATGACCGGGTACGGCGAGAGAAGATTCTTCTCGCCGGGCCTTCGCGCCAAGATCAGCATTAAAAGCCTCAACCATCGCTTTTTCGACTGGAACTACAAGGGAACGCCGCTCGGCGATGCCGAAAACAAACTTCGGGCCCTGGCCCAACGGAAGCTTTTGCGCGGCCGGATCGAGGTGGCGGTCGACCTCGATTTCTTGGACCCGTCGAGCTGGGAGATCGCGATCAATGAGGCTCTCCTCGAAAAGGTCTTGAGGACGATGGAAAAAGCCTCCCGGCGGATGGGGAAGGCCGTCAGCTTCTCGGTGGACAACATCTTCCGTATTCCTCAAGTGGTCGAGATCCGGCGTCGGGAGCTAACAGCAGAAGTGAAGTCCTTCCTGGAGAGGGCTTTTGATGAAACTCTCGATGAGGTCCTTAAGGAAAGGCGCCGCGAAGGCCGGGAGACCGCCCGCCAGGTCCGGCGCCACCTGCTCTCGATCAGGAGTTCGCTCCGGCGCATCGTGAGCTTAGCCCGGACCCAGCCGCTCTTTATCCGAGAAAAATTGACCCAGCGGATGAAGGAGCTCAATGGAGATCTGATCCTCGGGGGGGAAAAGGTCGAGGGAGAAGTAGCCTACCTGTGTCAAAAAGCCGATATCGCCGAGGAGATCGTGCGGCTGAGGAGCCACATCGGTGCCTTCGAACAATGGGTCCGGGAGGGACAGGAGGAGCCGGTGGGGAGGATGCTGGACTTCCTTTCCCAGGAGATCGCCCGGGAGGCTAACACCATCAACTCCAAGAGCCAGAATATCGCCATCACCAAAGAGAGCCTGGTTATCAAGGGAGAAGTGGAGAGCATCCGCCAGCATATCCAAAACATCGAGTAAACGGAAAGATGATCTATGTGATCTCCGGACCTTCAGGCTGTGGGAAATCGACCCTCATCCGTCAGGTCCTGGCCGGCCTCGAGGGGGTCCGGTTCTCGGTCTCCCACACGACACGGGAGAAGCGGGAGGCGGAGGTCGAGGGGAAGGACTATTATTTTGTCAGCCAGGATCGATTTCTTCGCCTGGTCGAGAAGGACTCCTTCGTCGAATGGGCGGTCGTCCACGGCGCCTTCTACGGAACATCCAGGCGAGAGTTGACCAAGGACAGGAACCAAGACGTCATCCTGGACATCGATGTTCAAGGAGCTGCCCAGGTCAGGAAGAAGATCGAGACAGCTGTCCTCATTTTTGTCTTGCCGCCGAGCTTCCGGGAGCTCCGGAAAAGGATTGAAAAGAGAGGTTTGGACAGCGCTTTGGCTGTCCGGAAGAGACTGGCCACGGCCAGAAAAGAAGTCCGCTCCTACACCGTGTTCGATTATGTCGTGGTCAACGATGATCTCGAGACCGCCGGGCGCGAGCTCGAATCCATCCTGCGGTGCCGGCGAGCCCGTCTGGCCGCTCGGCAAAAGAGCCTCGGGCCCATCCTGAGGAGCTTCCGCGGGAAAGGGTGAGAACAGCCATGAAAAAGATCGCCTTGGGTGTCACTTCCTCCATCAGCATTTACAAGGCCTGCGAAATCCTGCGTGGCTTCCAGAAAAAGGGTGTCGATATCCAGGTCATCATGACGCCGAACGCCGCCAAACTCATCTCGCCCCGCCTGTTTAGCGCCCTCTCCGGCAAGAAGACTGCGGTCGACCTCTTCGGGGATGCCGACTCGGACCGGATCGCCCACATCTCTTTGGCCGAGGAAATCTCGCTCCTGGTCATCGCCCCGGCCACGGCTAACATCATCGCCAAGCTGGCTAATGGAGTCGCCGATGATTTCCTGTCCACCTTTTTCCTGGCCGTGCGCTGCCCGGTGCTCGTCGCCCCGGCGATGAACGAGGCCATGTATCGCCATCCTCAGACTCAGGCCAATATCCTCAGACTCCAGGCTGCCGGAGTCGAGTTCATCCTGCCCGAGAAGGGATATCTGGCCTGCAAGGAGGAAGGATGGGGCCGCCTGGTGGCTCCCGAAAAGATTATCGAGCAGGGCCTGGCGCTCCTCGAGAAGGGCGAGAGCCTTAAGGCCAAAACCGTCCTCGTCACGGCCGGGCCAACCCGTGAGCCCCTCGACCCCGTGCGCTTCCTGTCCAATCGTTCCTCGGGGAAAATGGGGTACGCGCTGGCCGGAGAAGCCCTCCGGCGGGGGGCGCGGGTCATCCTTATCTCCGGGCCGACCTCGCTCTTTCCTCCGCTTGGCGCCGAGCTCCTGCCGGTCGAGACCGCTGCCGATATGGCCCGGGAAGTAAAGAAGAATCTTTCCCGGGCAGATGTGCTGATCATGGCCGCAGCCGTGGCCGATTTCCGGCCCGCCGAACGGTCTAAACAGAAGATCAAGAAGAAGAAAGCCCCGTCGGCCTTGAATCTCGTCCCCACGGAAGATATCCTGGCGTCTCTGGACCGGCCAGGCGGCCGATCGAAGAAGGTCATCATTGGGTTCGCCGCCGAGACCGCGAACGTCACTGCCAACGCCTCGAGGAAGCTCCGGGAGAAGAAGCTCGATTTGATCGTCGCCAACGACGTCTCCCGGGAGGGAATCGGTTTCGACTCCGATTTCAACCAGGTGGTGATCATCGATCGGAAAGGAGCGGTGGCCGAATCGCCGACAGCGAGCAAACGGGAGCTCAGCCGCCTCGTCATGGACCGGGTCGAGGGTTTGCTTGGCAGAAAAAAATAAGCGGCTTCTCCACGGCCTGGAACAGGAGCTCCGGTTCCTCTCCGAGATCGGAGCGGAGTTCATCTTTGCCCCGGAGGCGAAGGATAAACCCCAGCCGGGGCGTCAAGGGGCGGCCGAGGAGCCGGCTGCGGCAAATACGGCCCCTGCCGACACGATGCGGAAGCCCGATAAAGAGAAGCAGCGCGTCCTCCATGCCCTGGAAGAAAAAATCCTCCGCTGCAGTCTCTGCCCCCTTTCTCAGGGAAGGACCCGTGCCGTCCCTGGAGAGGGAGATTATTACGCGCCGCTCATGTTCGTCGGCGAGGGCCCCGGTGCCGACGAGGACATCCAGGGGCGGCCGTTCGTAGGCAAGGCCGGCCAGCTCCTGACCAGGATCATCGCCGCCATGAACTACAGGCGGCAGGACGTCTACATCACCAACGTCGTCAAGTGCCGGCCTCCCCAAAACCGCACTCCGGTCCGTGAAGAGATCGAGAAATGCCGGCCTTACCTCCTCGCCCAGATCAAAAGCATCGCCCCCCGGGTGATTGTGTGCTTGGGAAAAGTGGCCACGGACTTCTTCCATCCTTCCGCAGCCGGGATGTCCAGCCTGAGGGGGAACTTTATCGAATACGGAAAGATCCTTGTCATGCCCACCTTCCATCCCTCCTATCTCATCCGGAACGAGGGCAACAAGGAAATCAAGAAGCTCGTCTGGCAGGACATGCAGAAGGTCATGGATGCCCTTGGCAGAAAATGACGCTGTACGCCGATGTCGTCCTGCCCCTTCCACTCGACCGTCCCTACACTTATTCTGTTCCTGTCGAGCTCGAAGGAAGGGCCGCGGTGGGCTCGCGAGTCCTCGTCCCCCTCGGTGAACGACGGCTGACGGGGTTTGTGGTCGGCCTCAGGAAGAAGAAGCCCCGGATATCCTTGAAACTCAAACCCGTGGCCGAGGTGTTGGATGAAAAACCGTTTTTCACGCCCGAGCTACTCGCTTTTACCCGGAGACTCAGCCGCTCCTCCTTCACTCCCTGGGGAGAGATCCTCCGTGCGGCCGTGCCGCCTTCTCTACTTTTAAGAACCCGGGCTTCAGTCTCCCTGACGCCGAAAGGGAAAGAAGCCCTGGAGCAGGGGACTCTCAGTGACGAGGAGCGCCGGGTGGCGGACTTGCTGGAGCCGCGTCCGCATTCGCCACTGTACCTAGAAAGGAAGGTCCAGGCCAAGAACCTCCCCGCCCTCCTGGCCAGGATGCGGAAGAAAGAGCTCGTCATCGTTGAGAAAAAGCTGAAGCTGGTGAGCCGGAGGGAGAGGGACGAACTTTCCGCGGGGCCGACCCAGCTCGAGCTGGACTTTTCTCTAGATGAGGGTCTTCGAAAGGCGGCCAGGGCGATTTTGGAAGTAATGGCGAAGAAGGCATTTTCCCCTTTCCTCCTGTTCGGGCCGGCAGGCCGGAGGGAGGCCGTGTATTTTCATCTTATCCGGGAAGCGGCTGCGAGGTCGGGCCGAGTGCTGTATCTTGTCCCCGAAATCTCGCTAACGCCGGCCCTGATCGAGAAGTACAAGAGGAAGCTCGGGGATGGCCTGGCCATCCTCCACAGCCGGATGACGGACAGACAGAGGGAGCTTGAGTGGCAGAAGATTAAAGAGCGCCGTGCCGCAGTCGTCATCGGCCCCCGTTCGGCCCTTTTCGCTCCGCTCCCCGACCTCCGTCTGGTCATCCTTGACGAGGAACAGGATGAGACCTATTCGCAGCAGGAAGGCCTGCCGTTTGATGTCCGGAAGGCGGCCAGGATCCGAGCTGAAGAGGAAAAGGCCGCTTTGGTCCAGGGGAGCGCTGCGCCGACGGTCGAGTCTTTCTACTCGGCCCGAAAGGGCCGCTTCCTTATCGACCTCGGACGGGAGACGGCCACAGCGAAAGTTTTGCTGCTCGATTTCCGCCGCGCCTCGGGCCTTGTCGATCCCCGGCTGAAGAGAGCCATCCAGGACCGACTGGAGAAGCGGGAGCAGGTCATCCTGTTTTTTAATCGCCGCGGCTATGCCTCCCATCTCGTCTGCGGACGGTGTGGGCACGTGCCGCGCTGCGACCGCTGCGACCTTTCCCTGGCCTACCATAAAAAGGAGGGAAAGTTGGTCTGCCATGCCTGCCGCCGCTCCGTCCCGGCCGTGCTGAACTGCCCGCGCTGCAAAGGCCGCCTGGTCGTCAGGATGAGTGCCGGTATCGAGGCCGTGGCCGAGGAGTTGAGAACCTCGTTCCTTGGGTGCCGAGTCGAGGTCTTCGCCGCCGATGAAGCCGCTCGCAAAGAGAAGAAGGACGCCCTCCTCAGAGGGTTCGAGAGAAAAGAGATCGATATCCTGGTTGGAACACAGTCCCTGGCCCGTCAACCAGGCCTACCGCCCGTCACTCTGGCTGGGGTTCTACATCCGGAGATGATTCTTCATCTGGCCGATTTCCGGTCGGGGCAGAAGGCGTTCCTTTTGATCCGCAGCGCCTTCCACTTCCTGCGGGAGGGAGAGACCTCAGAGGTGCATATTCAGACCTCCGCGCCCGATCATTATAGTATCCGGGAGGCGGCCAGGGGGGACTATCTGGGTTTTTTTGAGCAGGAAATCAGGTTCCGTCGGCTTCTTGACTACCCGCCCTTCTCCTTCCTGGCGGAGGTCTTTTTCAGCGGCGAAAATGCGCGACACGTAGCGGCCACGGCCCGGATGTTTGTCACTCGGGTAAAGGATTCGGGAAAAGACGTCCAGGTTTTTGGGCCCTCTGTGGCGTCAATGGCCAGGAAGAGAGGGCTTTTCCGAGTCCAGGTTAACCTAAAAACCCGGAGACTCGAAACCCTGAATGGAGTCCTAAGTCCAAGCCTTAAGGGGATTCGCTCGGAAAAATCCGTTTTTCTCTTCCCGTAGGAAGAGAGGCGGCCGGCCTCCGGCGCGCCGCTCACTGTCAGCAGGGCGCTGATCTCGGCCTTCTGTCGCGTGTCCCCGGCGTAGAGGACATCCGGGATCGCTTCCGCTTTGAAGGCAATCTAGTCGGGGTCTCGGACGACATAAAGGAGAGTCGTGTCGTAGATAAATTGCGAGCCTTCCCAGGCGACGGTCGCCCGGATGTAAAGATCGACGTCGGCATTTATCTCTTTCTTCAGAGGTCCGTAGTAGTGGGTCCGGGCCGTGCCGCCCGCATCGGTCGTCACTGTCTGCATGGAAAGTATCCCTTCGAAATAGCCAATGTTCACCCGCTTCCCGTCCTTGTTGACGACCTCGAATAAGACGGTCCTGTCGGAGATGGGAGCGCCGTCGTATCTCGTTAGCGTGGCCGTAATCTCAACCGTCTGCCGGTCAAGCCGGTCGGCAACGATCACGTTCGGGTTGATGTTCAGGTCGAGGACGATGGCAATGGTCGAGGGCCCGAGCGGGGAGGGCTGCTCGACGATGTCGCTCTTGCAGGAATCAAGGGTGAATACGAGCAAAGCCAAGGAGACCGTGATCAAGAAAATCTTTTTATTTGTCTTCATGTTGCTCACCTTTTTCTATTAATTATCATGGAATTCACTCGCTTGCCGCATCCGGGGTCTCATTAAGAACCTGACGATTGGTCTGCGTAGTTGGCGAAATAGATGGTCAGGTAGCCGGTGGCTTTGACCGTCCTGTTGACCGTGTCATGGCCGTAGAACTCGACCTTGGCCGTGCAGGTCAGGACTTGTTCCGCTCCGAGATCGACTAGACGGATCAGCGGAGGCTCCATCTTGGCGACCTCTCTCACGATGACAAAAGAGACCGAGGCCGTCGAACCGACCTTGATGACCGTAGACATGGACCCTTCGAAGGGGTAGGGGACATCGACTCCGGGGACGTTCTTGCCGTCGGTCCGGGAATAGCTCACGAGGTAGCGGGTCACGACGATGTCATTGTACGGAGAGGTCCCCAGGAGCGGGTCGGGGTCCAAGGTCTCGGCCCGGAGGGTTGCCGTCGCCGAGTCCGCCCTGATGCTTCCCGTCGTCAGCGCGACGTCGGACTGCAGGAAGTTTCCGCTCTTGCCATCGGCGTCCGTACCCAGGATGTCGTCAACGAGGAGCATGCTGGCCGACCGGGATTCGTCCTCGATCGGATTACAGGAATAGAGCACCAGGAAGGCCGAGAGGATGATCGCTATGCGCAATGCCTTCTTCATGTTGTTCATTGTTGCACCCCTTATTTAATGATTCGGGGAGTGATGAAGATGAGCAACTCCCGATTCTGTTTTGTCCGGGCGAATGATTTGAAGAGGTTGCCCAGGATGGGTATCGTATGCAGCAGCGGAACCCGGTCCCGCGTAATCGAATCCTCCGTGCGGTAGATGCCGCCGATGACCGTTGTCCCGCCGTCGGGAATCATGACCGTCGTCTTGGCGCTCTGGGTTGTGATCGGCGGGATGCCGTTGACCAGGTTGGCGAAATCGGCCGCGTTGTTCTGAATCTCGATTGTCATGATGATCGTTCCCTCAGCCGTGATCTGCGGTGTGGCCTTGAGCTCCAGGGCGGCGTTGACATAGCGGGTTGTAACCGTGAAGTTGGCTACTGTCTGGACCGGGATCTGCCGGCCCTGGACGATCTCGGCCTGCTGGTTGTTCTGGGTCGTCACCTTGGGACTGGAGATGATCCGGCCCTCTCCGGCCGTCTCCAGGGCAGAGAGGTAAACATCCAGCCGGAAAGTGTCCAGGATGTTGGCGAAGGAGAAACCGACCGCGGTGTTGAAGGCGGGCGCAGGCAGGTTGATGGCATAGCCGCCGAGCGGGCCGCCCATCCCCTTGGTCACGATGCCTTTGGGGATTACGTTGCCGTCTGCCAGAACCTTGCTGGGGAATTGAAGGCTGGTCTGGTTCCCGTAGAACGGGTCGGCGATGCCGCGCCAGCCCCACTGGACGCCGATGTTGCGGATGAAGGTGGAAGTAGCCTCGACGATCCTGGCTTCGATCGAAACCTGGGGCGTGGGCGTGTCCAGGACCGAGATCAGTTTTTCGAGCAGGTCCAGGTTCTCCCGGACGTCGGCGATGATCAGCGTGTTCGTCCGCTCGTCGACAGTGATCTCGCCCCGCTGGCTCTTCTTGGAGTTCAGGAGCGCCATGACATCCCTGGCCTTGGAATAGGACAGGGTGATGGTTTTGACGATGAGCGGGCCGGCCTGCTCTTTGCTCTCGCGGAGCTTCCTCTGGTCCTCGTCCTCCCGGGTCAGCACGCTGACCGGGGCAATGCGGAGGACGTTACCCTCCAGCACCTTGCCCAGCTTGTTGTTCCGGAGTAGGATATCGAGGGCCTGGTCCCAGGGGACATCCTCAAGGTTGCAGGTGACCACACCCCTGACCTCGGGATCGAAAACGACGTTCAACTTGGCGAAGTCGCCGAGATAGAGGATGACATCCCGGAGGTCGGCATCCTTAAACTTCAGGGTGATGATCTCACCCGTGTATTTGACCTCCCTTTCCGAGAGAACCTTGGGCTGGTATCTCGGCTCCTGTTCCTGGCCCATGGTCAAGTCCTCCGGCTTGGGGGTCGTCTCTTCCTGGACCGCTTTGCCGTTCTTCCCGATCTTCTCTTTAGCCGGGACGACCGGCGCGCTGGCCTTGACCTCCGCCTTGGGGGCTTCTTCCGTCTTCGGGACGGTGATGGCCGGCGCCGGAGGAGGCGTGACGGGCTTCTGCGGTGTCGTCACGCTGGCCGCGGTGAGCACGGGGCCCTGCTCCTTGAAGAACGAAACGACGATCCCGTCTTTATCCGAGCGTAGGTTGTAGTACTTGGGCTCGTTGAGGTCGAAGACCATCCTGGTGATTGAGCGGGGATTGCTGAGCTGGAACTGGGCGACCCTGACCTTTCTCAGGCCGTATTTGTCGACCGGAAGTACGGAGGCGGGCTCTTCATAGACGGCGTTATAGACGTCCACGACCAGGCGGAGGGGGTTTTCCAGTGTGAAGACCTCAGAGACCGTACCGCCGCTGAGTTTGGCCCGAAACTGAACCTCTCCGTCCTTCTCTTCCCAATTCAGCTTGTTCATGAAGACGCTCGCACCGGGGTTCTGGTCCAGCCGCTGCTGGAACTCAGGCTCCACCTGGTGTTCTCCCGGCCCTCTCTGGATCGTGTTCAGCTCGATGACCATCCGGTTCGCATCGCCCGTCACCGTGTAGGGAACGGGCTCTCGAACCTGGATTTGGAGCCGGGCCTGCTCTGCCCCCGTCTTTTCCATCCGGATTCCCGTTACGAGCCGGGCATCGGGCGTCTCGACAGGGGGCTGGGCGGTAAAGTTGACATGGTCGAACTCGAGGACAATCGCCTTGGCCGCGTAGTAGGTTCGGGCAAGTGTCAGGGCGGTATCCGTCTCCAGGACGATCCGGGTATTCAGCTTTCCCGGCTGAGTTGTGATCTTATTTATCGTGGCCGCCGAGGAAGAATCGTACCCGTAGCCGGCGAAGATGACCAAAAGGCTCACTGTGGTGAAGAGCAGCCAAAAAGCTTTCCTTTTCATGTTTTAACGCTCCTCCGGGTTTATTTCTTTGATGATATCCTTGGGTTTGGTCAAGGGAATACCCCGCTCGTTAGTCTTGCGGAAGATGACCTGGGTTTCTCCAATCGACAGGACGAACCCGTCCGACAGCTTGTCGCCGACTTCGAAATAGTACGGGAAACCCTGGGGGCCGCTGAGGACGGCCGTAAACCGTTTCTTGTACTTGACGATCCCGATGAGGTTGATGTCATCGATGTGGAGCTGAGGCGTTCCTCCGATGGTCTCTTTTTCTTTGAGTTCTTTTCCTCCCAGGAGGTTCTTAAAAGGGTCCCTCCGGCCGGATGCCTCGTAGGTGGGCTGGTTGGTCTGCAGGTCGATGAGGATTTCTCTCTCCGGCGCCTTTTTTTCTTCCTGCGAGAAGAGGATGCCGCCTCCTCCGAGCAGGAAGCCCAGACAGAGCAGCACAATGGCCGTGTGTTTCATGTCGCCCTCCTCTTGGGCTGAGGTTTCGCCACCGGCGCCGCCTCCGTTCCCTCCTCCAGGGAGATATAGGTCTTGGCCGTGAAGGTGGAAGAGACGGTCAGTTCATCCGTCTGGTTGCTCAGGGCCTTGATGGTAAAGTTCTCGATGTTGAAGATCCGGGCGAACTTGCTCAACCGGTCGAAGAACGAGGCCAGGTTGTGATAGCTCCCTCGGATCTCCATCGGAATCGGCCATTCCGAATAAAATTCCCGGTTGATCTCTCCCCGGGGAGTGAAACGGACGAGGTCCAGCCGGGAATCGAAAGCCATCTGCTGGACCCGCCGGAGGATGACATCGGTCTCCTTCCTGAGCGGGATGATCACTTCCAACTCCTTCAGGGTCTGGGTGAGGGAGGCCAGCTCGGCTTCGATTTTGTCCAGCTGCTTCTTCTTCTCCTGGAGGCTCTGGACCTCTCTTTCCACGTTCTGCCTTTCCACCTTGATCCGGTTGAGCTCGGCCTGCTGAGGCTTGAAGTACAGGAAAAAGGCGGCTCCGAGAATAACGACTGCTAGGATAACGTAGGCGTACCAGGGCACGTTTTTCATGGTGGTCACCCTCTCTTGATCTTGGTCTTGGGCGTCGGCTTGGCGGCCGGCTTCTGGGGCGGCGGCAGCGCACCCTCGGGGAGCACGTAGTTCAGGGTCAGCGAGAATTCGAGGTACTGGGCGCCCCGGCTCGATTTTTGGGCTGAGGATATAAGGTTGACGTTGGCAAAGTGGGCGCTGCTCTCCAGGTTGTAGATGTAGTCGGCGAGGAGGTTGTTGGACAGGGCGTTGCCCTTGATCTGGATCATCTGGCCTTGAGAAGAGACCTCGGTCAGCCAGACCCAGTCCGGGAGCTTCTTGCTGAGCTCGTCCAGGATGATGACGGCACTGTCCTTCTGGGCCCGCAGCTGGTTGACGAGGCCGATCTTGCGCTCGAAGACGGCCTTCTGCTTCTCGAGCTCGTCCAGCTTGGCGATGACGTACTCGAGCTTTTTCTTCTCGGCCTGGGCGGCCTGGAGCCGGTCCCTTTCCTGGCTGACCATTCTTTTCTGGAGGAAGAAGGCGCCGGCTAGGATGGCGATGATGACCAGGATGAAGATCGAGGTGAAGGGGAAGGCCTTCTTGGCCTTGAACTCCGGCCCGGGTGCAGCGGGCCCTTCCTTGAAGTCTTTGCTTTCCGGCTTTAGGAGGTTTATTCGGATCATGTTATTTTTCCATTTTCCGGGTGGCGAGCCCGACAGCTACGCCGAAGAGGGGGGCCATCTCCTGCGGATAAGCGGAGTCGAGCTTCTTCTCGTCGAAGGATACATTCCGGAAGGGATTAAAGGTCTCCGTCTTGATCCCGAACTTCTGTTCGAAGGACTGAGTGATGTTCTTGAGCTGGGCCAACCCGCCACTCAGATAGATATTTTCGATTCTCTTTTCTTGCTTTTCACCGGCTTCGTAGAAGGAAAACGTCTTGTCGATTTCATCGAGCAGGTCCTTAATATTGAAGCTGACCAGTTCGTCCACTTTTTCCGGGGCGACGTTCTTCGCCGGGATGCCCTTCAGCAGCTTCTCGGCCTCGTCGAAGCTGAGGTTCAACTCCTTGCGGATGTTCTCGATGAAGAAAAACCCGCCGAGCGACAAGTCGCGGACGAGCTGGGAGGTCCCCCGCTCAACGACGGCCACGTTTGTGATATTGGCCCCGATATTGATGACGGCCAGGATCTTGGACTGGAACTCCTCCGGATAGTTGACTTCCAGGGAGTTCTGGAGGGCGAAGACATCGACGTCGATGGCCACGAGGTTCTTGCGGGCCTGGTTGACCACGTTGCTGTAGTTGGCAATCTTGTCCTTCTTGGCAGCGACCAGGAGGATGTCCAGGTTCCGCACTTCCGAACCTCGGGGCGGCCGGAGGATGGCGTAGTCCACGTTGGTTTCCTCGTAGGGATAGGGGATGTTGTGTTTGGCCTCCCAGACGATGGATTCGGCCAGCTCCTCCCTGTCCATGGCCGGCAGGGAAATCTTCTTGATGATCACCGAGTTGCCCGAGATGGAGATGGCGATGTTGCGGTTCTTGAACTTGTTCTCGTCGAAGATCATCTTGATCGTTTCGACGACGGCGGTGGAATCGATGATCGTCCCTTCGACGATGGCATCATGGGGGAGCAGCTCGTACCCGATCCGGACGACCTCGAAGGCGTCCCTGTCCCTCTTCCTCTTGGAGGTGAGCTCGACGGCCTTGACGGCATGAGAGCCGATGTCCAATCCGACGATTCCTTTGTCTTGGTTAAAACCCAGCATGTTTGCGCCTACCTTTATTGAGGTTATTTGCCAAGCGATAGCCTTCCCGGTTTGAGTTTTTCCCGGAGCTTTTTTTCTACGATCTCCGGGACCAGCCCTTTGACAGACCCGCCCAGCGAGAACACCTCCTTGACCACACTGGAGTTCAGGAAGGAGTAATTGACACTGGGCATCATGTAAAGCGTCTCGATTTCGGGGTCGAGCTGGCGGTTCATGAGCGCCATCTGGAACTCGTACTCGAAGTCGGAAACCGCCCGCAATCCCCTGATCACGATTTTGGCCTTGTGGCGTCTAACGAAATCGACAAGAAGCCCATCAAAGACCTTGACCTCGATGTCGGGCTGATGGGCAAAGATCTCCTGAATCATGGCCACCCTATCTTTAGTCGAGAACAGGGCCTCCTTTTTGGGATTTTTGAGCACGGCAACGACGATTTTTTCGAACACCCTCAAACCCCTGAGGATGATATCGACATGCCCATTGGTGATGGGATCAAAGAATCCGGGATATACTGCTCTCTTCTCCATCCAAGGCTCGGTACGCTCTGGCTCAACCAGGTTATCCATGTCATTATCAGAAAATGAGGCCATTGTCAACAGAAAAACTCCCGGCTTACAGGTTTTCTTCGGCTCCAAGAATCCCATATGTTACCTGGGGCGTCAATCACCCTTAGAGAGGAGATAGGAGGTGAAAAATCGCCGGCCCTCTCATCAATTAAGATGAGATGGCATCTCTATTTCCGCGATGGGGGTCCTGTCGTGGTTCACCCCCGGCGCCCTCGCGGCCCATTTTGCTGCTTTAAAGGTCGAAGAGTCTGCGGCACCAAACGCTTCGGTCGGCGGGGGGCCCCCGAACCACGCCACCCCCCTCCATAAGCATATGATCATCACGCCATAGGTGATGCTCCTCCAGGATGATGCGCCGGGGGGCCCGGGCTCTGTGACGAAAAGTGTGGTAAATATCTCGGGCTCGGATAGTGATCAGCCGCAATCGGCCGCAGCGACCATTGAGGGTTTAGCCTTCCCGAGATGCTCTTCGAGGGAACCCAGAGTTGCGGGCGGCGAGGATGTCTGAGCACGCGAGCAAAAGCGGAAAGAGAATGGTCAGGTAAGACTTAACAATCGGAGAAAGCAAGGATTGTATTTGCGAGTTCCGCAGCCGCCGAAAAGAGTGTTGAGGGAACGGCGTTTAAAACCCGAACGGGAGCGAGGCTGATTGCGGCTGATCATTTTCCCTGCCTTCCCCTCGTCACCACACTTTTCGTTATGGAGCCGGGGGCCGTTGATTTCTAGCCTGAGTTGAGGGAAAATAAAATAAAGATCGGAGTTACTCATGCGCCCGCGTTGGCTGCACCTGCCCGTTATCTGCCTGCTCTGTTTTGCTTCTGCTACTCCTCATTCGAGGGGCCAGGAGTTGGATGTCTATGCCCAGAAGCGGCGGCAGATGGTGGCAGAGCAGCTCGCCGGCCGGGATATCTCCGACCGCCGCGTCCTTGAAGTCATGGGACGGGTGCCCCGGCACCTGTTTGTGCTTCCTCCTTACAGAGACCAGGCTTATGACGACTATCCTCTGCCCATCGAGGAGGGCCAGACCATATCCCAACCCTACATCGTGGCCCTGATGACCCAAAGCCTGGGCTTGGAAGGAGGCGAGAAAGTCCTGGAGATCGGGACGGGTTCAGGCTATCAGGCGGCCGTCCTCGCCGAGCTCAAGGCCCGGGTGTTCTCGATCGATATCAACCCGCGGTTGGCCGAGCAGGCCGCCCAGACCCTTCGCGGGCTCGGTTACCGAGACATCCAGGTCAAAAGCGGGGATGGCTTTTTCGGCTGGCCCGAGGAGTCACCCTTCGACGGGATCATCGTCACCTGCGCCTCTCCCCGGATCCCGTCCCCCCTCGTCGAACAGCTCAGAGAGGGCGGCCGGCTCATCATCCCCTTGGGAGACGCCCGCTTATCTCAGGTCTTGACACTGGCCACGAAAACGGGAGGGAAGCTGAAGACCAGGGAGATCTCGGGCGTCCGCTTCGTACCGATGACAGGGGAGGCGCAGAAAAAAAAGGACGGCTAGGCCGATTTGCTTTTCGGCCTGTTCTTGTGCTAATTTTAGCCCGGGATAGAGATGATCAAGTTCGGGACCTCGGGCTGGCGTGCCGTGATGGGGGAGGAGTTCACTTTCGGCAACGTCCGGATTGTCGTCCAGGCCATCGCCAACTATCTGAAGCAGCGATTCCCCGGCCGGACCATCACTGTCATCGTCAACTACGACACCCGCTTCCTCTCGGAGCGGTTCGCCAATGAAGCGGCCAAGATCCTCTCCCATAATCAGATCCAAGTGCTGCTCGCCGACCGGGACGCCCCGGCCCAGGCCCAGGCGCTCCAGATCATCAAGCGGAAGGCACAGGCGGGGATCAATTTCACCGCCTCTTTCAACCCCCCCGAGTACAACGGGTTGAAACTCAATCTTGAATCCGGCGCTCCCGCTCTGCCTTGCGAAACGGATAAGATCGAGGAGGAGGCCCGACGCCTGTCAAAGGCTCCGACGTTCAACCCGTACTACCCTCGGCTGGAATTCGTGCAGAAGATCGACCTGCAGAGTGACTACCTGGATTTCATCCAGAAGAAAATTGATTTCGGCTCCATCCAGAAGTCCAAGCTCCGGATCGGCGTCGACCTTCTTTACGGGACGAGCCGCGAGTATCTGGACGAGATCCTTGAGGACAACGAGATCCCTGTCGAAGAGATCCATGGCTATGTCGACCCCTATTTCGGCGGCATCACGCCCTCCTGCAGCGAGCAAAACCTCCGGGAGCTCGGCCGGCTGATCCGGGAGAAGAAGTGCGACCTGGGCATCGCTACGGACGCCGACGGGGACCGCTTCGGTATCCTCGACCAGAACGGAACCTTCATCATCCAAAACATCATTCTCTCCCTGCTGTTGGACTATCTCGTCCGGGTGAAAGGCTGGCGGGGCGGGGTGGCCCGCTCGGTCTCCACCACACACCTGATCGACCGCGTCGCCCGGCGCTACGGCCTGCCGCTGTTCAAGACGCCGGTTGGCTTCAAGTACATGGCGGATCTCTTCCTCCGCAAGCAGATCATCTTCGGCGGCGAGGAAAGCGCCTGCATCGCCGTGAAGTCGCATCTTCCCGAAAAGGACGGCATCTTCGCCGGTCTACTTGTGGCCGAGATGATGGCCGTCATGGGCCTGAGCCTGACCGAGCTGCGCCAACATTTCTTCCGGGAGTACGGCAAGAAATGCAGCGGCCAGAGGAGCGTCCCCCTCCATCCGAAAAGCGAGCGCGCGCTGAAGGATCTCACCATCGCTCCGCCGGAGCGTCTCGGTGGAAGACGGGTCCTGGCGGTCGAACGGGTCGACGGGATCAAGTTCGATTTTGACGATGACGACTGGCTCCTCCTCCGGCTCTCCGGGACCGAACCCCTCATCCGCTGCTACGCCGAAGCCGAGTCGAAGGCCGAATTGGAGAGGCTTCTCAGCCTCGGAGTGAAGAGGCTGGACTGATGGCCCCCGAGGAACGGAAGAAGGTTTCGCTCCGGAGAAAATTGGCCCTGGCGGCCGTGGCCTTTTTTTTCCTGGTCATCTTGATTTCATCGTTTTTTGGAAAGAAAGGACTCATCGAGATCTACCGGGCAAAAGGCAAATACGAGGCCCTGCTCCAGGAAATCCGGAGCCTCGAGGCCAGAAAAAGCCAGCTCCAGAAGGAGATCGAGGCGCTCCAGAATGACCCCCGGGCCGTGGAGAAGGAGGCCCGGGAGAAGCTCTGGCTGATCAAGCCCGACGAGAAGGTCATCGTCAAGAAAAAAGAAGAGAAGCGTTGAGGCCGCCGCTCCAAGAAACGCAGGAACTCCTGAAGGACCTCAACCCTGACCAGAGAAAAGCCGTCAAACACGGCCGGGGGCCGCTCCTCATCATAGCCGGGGCAGGAACCGGCAAGACCAAGGTCATCACCCACAGGATCGCCTACCTCATCGCCTCGAAGATGGCCAAGCCGGAGGAGATCCTGGCCGTGACCTTTACCGAGAAGGCCGCTAATGAGATGGAGGAGCGGGTCGATCGGCTCATCCCCTACGGCTACTCCTTTGTGGATATCAGCACTTTCAATTCCTTCGGAGAGAAGGTGTTGCGCAACTATGCCCTGGACCTCGGCTATCCTCTGGACTTCCGGCTTCTCGACGACATCGAACAGGCCATCTTTTTCCGGGAGAACCTCTTCTGCCTCCCCCTCCAATACTACCGCCCGCTCAGCTTTCCCACCCGCCATATCCAGGAATTGCTGGACGCCGTGAAAAGACTGAAGCAGGAGGATGTCCACCCGGAGGAATATTTGGAGTACGCCCGGAGGCTCGAGGGCAAGGCCGAAGATGAGGCCGAAGTCGAGCTGGCCGCCAAACATCTGGAGGTGGCCGGGGTTTACCGGGCCTATGAGGAGCTCCTCAAGAAGGAAGGGAAGATCGATTTCGAGGACCAGGTCAGGCTGGTGGTCGACCTTCTCCGGAAAAGACCCTCCGTGCTCAGAGAGTTTCAGCAGAAATACCGATACATCCTCGTTGATGAATTCCAGGACACGAACCACATCCAGTTCGAACTGCTGAAGCTGCTGGCCGTCCGGCACCGGAACCTGACCGTGGTGGGAGACGACGACCAGAGCATCTTCCGTTTCCGGGGCGCCTCGCTCAGCAACATCCTCAATTTTCAGACGGTCTATCCCTCTGCCAGGAAGATCGTGCTGACGAGAAACTACCGGTCCGTTCAGCCCATCCTCGATTCCGCCTATACCCTTATTCAACAGAACAACCCCAACCGCCTGGAATTTCAGTCCAGAGTCGATAAGAAGCTGGTCTCCTCTTTCGCCGAGGCCGGCAAGAGCATCCATCTTCTTCAGTTTGACACCGTATCCCATGAGGCAGACCGTGTGGCTGAGATCATCCGCGAGAAATGGAAAGAGGGAGCCGACCTGGGAGAAATGGCCGTCCTTGTCCGGCGCAACGCCGACGCCGACCCTTTCCTCCGTGCCCTGAACATGAAGCAGGTCCCCTTCCGGTTCTCCGGCAGCCGCGGCCTCTACGCTCAGGAAGAGGTCAAGAACCTCGTCTCCTTCATCAAAGCCCTGACTGATTTCGAGGACGGCCGGGGCCTCTTTTTCCTCGCCCATTCCGAGATCTACCGGCTGGAACTCTATGACCTGACGGTCATCTCGAACTATGCTCAGAGAAGGAACCTCTCCCTCCACGGTGTTTTCCGATCGATAGCCGAGGGGTCGCTCACCCTCGAGATCTCGCCCCAGACCGCAGAGCGCGTCAAGAGGATTTATGAGGACCTCGTCCATTTCGTCACCCTCTCCAGCACCCACAACGCCGGCCAAGTGGTGTTCGCCTTTCTGGAGAGGACCGGGCATATCAAGAGCTTGGTGGAGGCGGAAAGCCTCGAGGCCGAGCTCAAGATCAAGAACGTCCGGTTGTTTTTCGAGAAAATCCGGAATTTCTCCGAGCTCGTCAAGGACGATTCCATTCAGGCGTTTTCCCGTCACCTCGACCTTCTCCAGGAAGTCGGGGACAACCCGGCTACGGCCGAGGCCGAGCTCGAGGAAGAGGCCGTCAATGTCCTGACCGTCCACAAGGCCAAAGGCCTCGAGTTCGAAAGCGTTTTCCTAGTGAGCCTGATCGCTGACCGGTTCCCCGGACGGGAGCGACGCGAGAAGATACCGGTCCCCGATGAGATCCTGAAGGAAGACCTACCCCCCGAGGAGAGCTATCTCCAGGAGGAACGACGGCTGTTCTATGTCGGGATGACCCGGGCCAAGAAGTTCCTCTATCTCACTTGGTCGCGGGACTATGGGTTGAAGAGGCTGAAGAAGGTGAGTCCGTTCGTCCTCGAGGCCTTGGACGTCCCCCAACTCCCCGACGAGGTGCTCCGCACCTCAGCCTGGGAAGAGATCAGGCGCTATGGCCTGGGGTCGCCCGAGGACAGGATGCTGCCTCAATTCAAAGTCAGGGACGTCCTCACCCTGAGCTATTTTCAGGTCGAGGACTACCTGACCTGCCCCCTCAAATACAAGTTCCGCCATCTCTTGCGCGTTCCCGTGCTTCCCCATCACTCCCTTGTTTTCGGCCGGGTCCTGCACAACACCATCCATTCCTTCCTGAGGAAGCGATTGGCCGGGGAAACGGCAGGGGAGAAAGAGCTCCTCAAGGAATACGAAAGCCTTTGGGTCAACGAGGGGTTCCTGAGCCGGGAACACGAGGAGCTGCGGAAAAAGGCCGGCCGAGAGGCCCTTATTCGCTTCTGTCGCCGCGAGGAGGCCTCCGGTCTGAGCCCGGCCTTCCTTGAAAAGAGCTTCAAGTGGCAGCAGGATAAAATCAAGTTCATCGGCCGCTGGGACAGGATCGATATCCGGGAAGGGGAAGCCGTGATCATCGATTTCAAGGCCACCGAGGTAAAGAACCAGAAAGAAGCGGATAAGAGAGCGGCCGACAGCCTCCAGATGGACCTCTATGCACTCTCCTTCAGAAAGACCCAGGACATCCCACTCCGCGAAACCCAGCTCCATTTCCTGGAATCGGACCTCGTCGGCCGGGCGAGGAAAGGGGAGAAGGAGATAGAGAAGGCCTGGGGAAAAATCCAAGAGGCGGAACACGGCCTCCGCGCCCGGGATTTCGCAGCCAGGCCCGACTTCCACAATTGCTTCTACTGCGAGTACAAAACCATCTGCCCCCACACTTACGCTTACTAAAAGGGGGGTTCTAGTGTATGGGAAGCCAGAAGGGCATGACCGCCCAGGGGTTTTCTCTTTCCAGGATCTGGAGGGTTTGAAGCAGCTTGTTCAGGCCGGATGACGGGAAGAGGGCTATCTTGGCCTGGGGGCGGCCGAAGATCATTCCGAGGAGTGATACCCTCTGCGGCCAGACCACGAGTCTGACATCTTCTCCGGCCGGGATCCCGGCCAGGCTCTTGGCCAGATCCAGGGCTTTGTCCAGGCCGCCCAGTTCATCGACGAGCTTGATCTCGCGGGCCTGGCGTCCGGTCCAGACCCGGCCCCGGCCGACCCTGTCCACTTCCTCTCGGGTTAAATTTCGCCCTTCGGCCGCCTTGGTGAGAAATTTGTCATAGGTCCAGAGGATCTGTTCTTTCAAGAGTTTCCGCTCTTCCGGGCTGAAAGGCCGGAAGGTAGAGAACAGGTCGGCCTTTTGTCCGTAAGTCATCCTCTCGGCCGTGATCCCGAACTTCTCGTAGAGTCCGGCCAGGCTGAATTTGCCGGCGAGGACGCCGATCGACCCGGTGAGGGTCTGAGGCTGGGCTACGATCCGGTGACCAGCCATAGAGATCCAGTAGCCCCCCGAGCCGGCCAAGTCGGACATGGAGATGACCAGCGGCTTCTCCTTTTTTGCCAAGAATGTCTCCCTCCAGATGACGTCCGAGGCCACGGCCGAGCCGCCGGGGCTGTCCACGCGGAGCACGATGGCCGCGATTGACCGGTCCTCTCTTGCCCTCCGGATGGCCCGGGAGAGCGTTCGGCCCCCGATCATGCTGTAGACTCCTTCGCCGCCGATGATCGCTCCCGTGGCATAGATCAGGGCGACCTTGCGGCCTGTTTCCAGGCCGAGGCTGGCCGGGCGCGTCCGGATGTACTCGGAGAACCGGGTCCGCTTCAGCTTTTTTCCCCGGTCCTGGAGGATAGTGTCCAGCTCGTCCTCGTAAAGCAGGCCGTCCACAAGGCCCGCCTGGAGCGCCTGCTCCCCTTGGTAGAGGCCCTTATCGATGATCGCCTTGACCTCGTCCTCGGTCTTTTTCCGGGCCTCGGCAACGGCCCGCACATATTCGGCAAAAATGTCCTGATATATGGCCTCCATCATCAGTTTGTGGGCCTCGGTGAAGCCCTTTTCCATGAACATGTTGTAGGCGGTCTTATACTCCTCGACGTGTTCGAATTGGGCTTCGACACCCAACTTATCTAGACCTTCCTTGAAGAAGGGGACCCAGCCGCCGATGCCGTTGACGCCCAGCCAGCCAAGGGGGTGGAGGATGATCCGGTCGCAGGCCGTCGCCAGGTAGTATTCTTTGTCAAATTCAGGAGCTTCCTCGATATACGCATAGACCTTTTTCCCGGACTCGCGGAATCCCCGGACGGCGTCCCTGACCTCGCTGATCTTGGCCCAATCGCACTCCAGATAGCCGAGCCGCAGCAGGACACAACGGATGCGATCGTCCACCTTGGCCATGCGGAAACTCTCCCAGACGTCGTGAACGGACAGCGTCTGTCCTCCAAGGAGATAGCTCGTCAGAAAACTTGGGGCGGAGAGCTCGGGGAAGGGCCCGGCCAGGTCGATTTCGAGGAAGGATTCAGCCTGCACTTCGGGCGGCCGCCTGAACTCGGAATAGATGAAGGCAATGACCGTTACGGTCACCAGGAACAAAAAGAACAAGAATATAAAAAGGATGTATTTGCCCTTCTTCATATCATCTCCTAATCCCTACTACGGATTCCGCGACGACCGGTTCGCGTATCCTGGTCCCACTCAATATAGCAGAAAAAAGGAGGCCAGGGATAGGGCTTGATTTCTTTTTTTGGATATGGAAGAATGGGTTGACTTTTGCTGTTATCGGACCGATCGAGATGGGCCGATGACGGGGAAAACGCAAGGAGGTTTTTTTATATGTCTGCTGCAAAATTATACGTGGGCAACCTCAATTACAGGACCACAGAGGACAAGCTGAAAGAACTCTTTTCCCAGTACGGAGAGGTCAGTTCAGTCAACATCCTCCAGGGACGCGGGTTTGGCTTCGTCGAGATGGGTAACCCGGAAGGCGCACAGGATGCCAAGACGAAACTGAACGGCACGGAATTCGACGGCCGGAGAATCATCGTCAACGACGCGAGACCCCGGGCCGAGAAGAATGGACGCGTCGGCGGAGAGCGGAGAGAGCGTAGAGATTTCGGCAAGTTTTAACATAGACGCCATCCTTTAACCCCCTTCAGAAGATTTTCGGCGGTGCGGATCTTAGGTAGGGGATGATTCCGCACCATTTTTTCTTCCAGCCGGCCTGCCTTCCTGTGAGGGCGGGCCCGCGACTCTTTCTTTCCGGGCGGTCGGCCCTCGACGGTGGCTTCCGCAACCTTATTGTTCGGGGCAGTGAACCTTTCGCGAAATCCCTTCGTAGTAGTTGGTGAGCGTATGGAAGATAAAAGGACGACGCCTAATGAGGACATCAGGACTCTGCTCGCAAAAGCCGGGGAAGGCGACCGGCAGGCCTTCAAAAATATCGTCAGCCTCTATCAGCAAAAGGTCTTTCTGCTGGCTTATTCCGTCCTCCGGAACAAGGAAGACGCCTTGGACGTCGTCCAGGAGACCTTCATGAGGCTCTACCAGAAGCTCGACGCCTACGAGAAAGACAGAAATTTCCAGGCCTGGCTCCTCCAGATCGCTAAAAACCTGAGCATCGACTACTTCCGGAAACACCACGGCCGGCGCCGGGAGATGGAGAGTGATAAGAGCGTCGAAGAGCTGCCGGTGGCGGCCGAGGACCACTGGTCGAACCCGGAATCCTCGGAGCTGCGCCAAGTCATCTCCCGCAACCTCGAACGCCTGGGAGAAAGGCAGCGCCTGATCTTCGTGATGAAACACTTCAACGGGCTCGAGTATAGGGAGATCGCCCAAGTCCTGGGAATCTCAGTGGGGACGGTCAAATCTCTTCATTTCAAGGCCGTCCGCAACCTTAAAAACTGGCTCAGCCCGCAACTGGGGATTCAACCATGAACAAGTGCCGAAGCGGAAGACGAGATCTGCTGGCTTATTTGGGAGGAGAGATGAGCGAACGCGATCGGGAAGACATCCGTCGTCATATCGAGACTTGCCCGGCCTGCGCCGATGAGGTCCGCGTCCTCGAGCGGCTCCTGGAGAGCGCCGATTCGCTGGGCCAGAACATGAAAGCGACCCTGTCCGGCATCGACTGGGACGCCCAAGCGGAGAAGATCGCTGCTGCAGTCTGGGACGAAAAGGCGAGGCCGCAGAGAGAGCCAAGACGGGAGGGGGTATGGCTGTTCGCGCCCCGGTTTAGGCCCATCCTCGCCGGCCTCCTCCTCGGGATCATGGTCGGAGCGGCGGCCATGTTCGTCGTCTATAGAAGTGGAGTGCTGGAGAAGCCGCCGGCCGAAGCATTTTTCGCCTCCGGCGAGTTCTTGGGCCGTATCGACCAGGAGTTCGCCCGCCGGGAAACCCTGGACTACCTGGAAAAAAGCCAGCACGTGCTGCTCGAGCTCGCCCAGACTCAAACCGAAAGCGGGGATTGCCGCTTGACCGAGGCCGCGGCGCGCGAGACCAGGGAGCTGCTGTCCAAGAAAAAGTACCTGAATCCCCAGCTCGAGAAGGCCCGGATGGCCAAGGCCAAGGCGATCTGCGACCAGATCGAACTCCTCTTCTACGAGTTAGCCCAGGTCAGCGAGAACCTGACTCCTGCGCAGTGCCGGGGGATCCAAAACATGATCGAGGAAAAAAACATTTTCCTGAAAATAAAAATCGCGAAGAAAGAGCTCCAGGAAAGCGAGGTTTGAGGTGAGAAAAACAGCCCTCATCATAATCATTCTGGCGGGTTTCGTCTGCGTCCGGGCGGCCGCCCAGGAGTCTTCGGATGAGAAGCTCTTCCAGGAGGCCAAGCTTCTCTTTTTCGACGAGAAATGGGAAGACGCCCAGGAGAAGTTCGAAGACCTTCTGGACGACTATCCAAAAAGCTCCCTGGTCCCCCAGGCGACCTTCTACAGGGCCGAGTGCCTGGCCAGGCGAAAGGGTCATGAGGAAGAAGCCGTCGAGGCGTACAAGGATTATCTTTCGGGCAAGAGGAGAAACGACAGCCTGTCGGAGGAGGCGGAGTCCTCCATCATCGACCTGGCGTATGAGCTCTACAAGGATGACCAGGAGGAGTATCTGGACGAGATCGAGCAGCGTCTGGAAAGCCCCAACCGCGTCATCCGATACTATGCCGCCTTCAAACTGAGCCTGGTCAAGGACAAGCAGATCTCTGTCCAGGCCATTCCGGTGCTGGAGAGGATCATCGTCGAGGAGGGCGACAAGGACCTCAAGGACAGGGCCAAAATTGCCCTGTTGAGGATATCTCCCGACGCACTGAAAAATATTGAGAACCAGGACGAGCGGGGGAGGGCCAAAGCCCTGCGGATCACCGTTGTTGTCGAAGGTCAGAGAGAGCCCGTGTTTTCACTCAATATCCCCTGGGCGCTGGCGGACCTGGCCTTTCAGGCCATCCCGGAAAAGGACAAGGCCGCTTTAAGAGCCGAAGGGTATGACCTGGACAAGATCGTCTTTCAACTGACCCGGATTAGGGGAAATATCATCGAGATCCGGCCCCGGGAGGACAAAGCCCGGGTCATCAAAATATGGATCGAATGAACTCTTCCCTTTTCTTTTGATGAGGAGAAACAACGTGAAAAGATATGCAGCTTTGGCGGCGGTGGCGGTGGTCTTAGTTTACCTGGCGGCCCCGGTTCTTGCGGGCGGACACGAGGATGACCTTCAGGTGATCAAAAAGGCCGTCAAGGGTGGTCACGCCTGTGAGCCTGGAAGAGCCGTGAAGTGGTTCAAGGTTCTCATCACCGACAACAAGTCAGGGACGGATATCGTCAAGGTCACACTGCCGATCTCCATGGCCAAGCTCTTCGCGCGCTGCGCTAAGGACAAACATCTGCACATGGACAAGGCCGATATCGACGTCGCGGCCGCACTCAAGGACCTCAGGGAGATGGGGCCGATGACCCTTATCGAAATCGTTGACGACGACGCCACGGTCAAGATCTGGCTGGAGTGACAGAGAGGGGCTCGGGTCTCTATTGACTTAGAAAATTCTGATCATCGGCGGGACGAAGGAATCGCCGCCGGCTGGCTTCTCTTGATTTGACAACATCTTCTCCAATCCCAATAATATTAAGGCTCAGGAAAAAGCCATGGCCAGACTGTTCGAGTATCAAAGCAAGAAGCTGCTCAAGCAGGGAGGAATCCCGGTCCCCGCGGGCGATGTCGCCGCCACTCCGGAGGAAGCCCGGCGCATTGCCGAGAGAATCGGCAAGCCGGTGGTCATCAAGATCCAGGTCTGGGTGACCGGTCGGGCCGGGATCGGCGGGATCCAGTTTGCCGCCACACCCGAGGAAGCGGAAGTCAAGGCTCGCCAACTCCTCGGCATGAGGGTCAAGAACTTCGTCGTGGACAGGGTCCTGGTCGAGGAGAAGCTGGCCATCAAGGCCGAATATTTCGTCGGGCTGGTCATCGACGACGCCGCCAAGAAGCCGCTCCTCATCTTCAGCCCTGCCGGAGGCACCGGAGTCGAGGAGATCGCCCGCCTCCATCCGGAAAAGATTGCCCGCCAGACCATCGACGTCCTCAAGGGCTTTCCCGAATACGAGGCGAGGAACATGCTCATCCGGGTGGGTGTCGAGGGAGGGATTCTGCCGAAACTGGCCGACCTCCTGACCAAGCTCTATAAGGTGGCCTGTTCGAGCGACGCCCGTTCGGCCGAGATCAACCCGCTGGTCTTGACCGCCGACGACAACATCTATGCCGCCGACTGCCACCTCGTCGTCGACGACTACGCCGTTTTCCGTCATCCCGAATTCGGGATCGAGATCGCCCGGGAGTTCGACCGGCCGCCGACCGAGCTCGAGAAGATCGCCTACCGGGTGGAAGAGAAAGACTACCGGGGGACCTTCTATTTCTTCCAGATGGTCGAGCAGACGGCCGGCAGCGAGAAGTATATCGGGTTCAACGGGGCGGGCGGCGGCGGTTCGATGATGTCCATGGACGCGGTCCTCAACCGCGGTTTCAAGCTGGCCAACTACTGCGACACGAGCGGCAACCCGCCGGCGAGCAAGGTCTACCGGGCCGCCAAAGTCATCCTGTCCCAGCCGGGGATCATGGGCTACTTCGCCTCGGGCTCGGGTGTCGCCAGCCAGGAGCAGTACCACTCGGCCCGCGGCCTGACCAAGGCGTTCCATGAAGAAAAACTGGATATCCCCGCCGTTATCCGGCTGGGTGGGAATTTTGAGGAAAAGGCAATCGAAATCCTCCAGGCCTATCTCAAAGATATCCCCGGTGTCGTTGAGGGATACGGCCGGGACGATTCTCCCGAGTTCTGCGCCCGCCGGCTCGAGGAGCTGGTGGCCAAAAACGGCGGGAAGCGGCATAAGGTCAGGCCGATGGGTGAGACACCGGTCCCGGAAAAAGCCTATATCTTTGAGACCGTCACGGGACGGATTTCTTTCGACCACTCGAAATGCCCCGGCTGCAAAACCAAGGGTTGTGTTCCGGCTTGCGCCCCCAAGGTCCTGAAGCTCGAGGACGGGAAGCCGGTCCTGGCCATAACGCCGGAGGAGGCCAGGAAGGGCAAATGCACCGAATGCCTGGCCTGCGAGATCTTCTGCCGGTTCCACGAGCAGGATGCCATCGTCATCCATCTTCCCATACCCGGGCTCAAGGAATACAGGGAGAGGATCCTCGCCGCCAAGGCTGAGACCTGATTAATCATATAGGATTTATAAAAACAATAGGGAAAAGAGATCAACGATCATGGCCATCCTAGTGAATGAGCAGTCGCGGGTCATCATCCAGGGCATCACCGGCCGCGAGGGCATGGTCCGGGCGCAGTTGATGAAGGACTATGGGACCAAGGTCGTCGCCGGCGTCACGCCCGGGCGCGCCGGACAGGATGTCTACGGAGTCCCGGTCTATGATTCCGTGCTCCAGGCCTGGGAGAAGCAGGGCCCGCTGGATGTCAGCGTCATCTTTGTCCCCGCCGCCCTGGTCAAAAACGCCGCCCTCGAGGCCATCGAGGCAGGGATTAGGCTCCTCGTCATCGTGCCCGACCGGGTGCCCATCCACGACGTCCTGGAGATCGCCGCCCGGGCCGCCGAGAAGGGCGCGCGGTTCGTCGGCCCCAACACCCTCGGCCTGGTCAGCCCGGGCAAGGCCGTCCTGGGCATGATCGGCGGCCGGGCCGAGCGGGCCCGGGAATGGTTCAAGCCCGGGTCTATCGGCGTCAGCTCCCGGAGCGGCGGCATGACCTCGGCCATATCCTATTACCTCACCAAGGCCGGCCTGGGTCAGAGTACCATCGTCCATGTCGGCGGCGACGCCGTCATCGGGCTCTCCCATCCCGAGGTCATGGCGCTTTTCGAGGAGGACCCGGACACCCGGATGGCTGTAATGTTCGGCGAGATCGGGACGACCCAGGAGGAGCGGGTGGCCGACCTCGTCGAAAGCGGCCGGTTCACGAAGCCACTCATCGCCTACATCGGCGGCAAGGCGGCCAAGTCCGGGACGCGCTTCTCCCACGCCGGCGCCATCGTCGAAGGCTCGCGCGGCTCTTACGAGACCAAGGTGAAGAGGCTGCGCGAGGTCGGCGTCCACGTCGTCGAGGCGATCTCCGACATTCCCATCAGGGCCAAGGAAGTCCTGGGATCATGACCCGAATTCTCTGGAATTCGGTTCGCATCCGCTGATTTTGCGATTGGAGAGGAAAGAAAAATGGCTGAAGATCTTCATTGGAAGACCGGAATCACCGGGGTCCAGCCGAACAAGGTGCGGCTGCGCGGGTATCCCATCGACCAGTTGATGGGGAAGATCACCTTTTCCCAGGCGATCTATCTTGTCCTCAAGGGCGAGCTGCCTTCGCCTGCGGTCGGGAAGCTCCTCGATGCTATTTTCGTCTCCTCGGTCGACCACGGCGCCGGTCCGCCCTCGGTCCTCACCGCCCGCACCGTCGCCTCGACCGGGGCCGAGCTCCATGCCGCCATCGCGGCCGGGGTGCTCGCCATATCCCGGCTTCATGGAGGAGCCATCGAGGAGGGGATGAGGCTCTTCCAAGCCATCGCCCGCCGGGCCGAGGAGAAAAAGATCTCGGAAGAGGAAGCGTCCAAGGAGATCCTGGCCGAGATGAAGGCCAGGGGCGAGCGCGCCTCTGGGTTCGGCCACCGGGTCCACACCCAGGACCCGCGGACTGAAAAGCTCTTTGCCATGGCCGAGGAGCTCAAGCTGGCCGGACAGGCCGTGCGCATCGCCCGAGCTGTTGAAAAGCTCTTCCGGGAGAGCGGAAAGCCCCTTCCGATCAACGTGGACGGCGCCATCGCCGCCCTGCTCTGCGACCTCGGCATCCCGGCCGAGATCGGTAACGCCTTCTTCATTATCGCCCGGGTGCCGGGGCTCGTTGCCCACATCCAGGAAGAGAAGACCCGGATGCGGCCGATGCGCAAGATCCACCCATCCGATGTCGAGTACGACGGGCCGGGAGAAAGAGAGATTCCATGAGAAAACAACTGGAAACGTTGTTGCCCGAACTGCAACTCATCAAAGACCCGGAACTCCGGGAGATGACCGCCAAGGTCTGGGTGGAGGCGATGAAGCGGGCCGGCTGGGGGATCAAGGATTTAGCCGAGATGCCCTTCACACTCCTGATCAAGCACACCGATGTCAACCTCATCACCCACACCCGGGCGGTCACCCTTTCGGCGCTGAAGATTGCTGAAGTCCTGATGGCGGAGTACGGAAAGAAGATCGCCCTCCATCGCGATCATCTCCTTTCGGGCGCCCTCCTCCATGACGTGGGCAAGCTCTTCGAGTACAGGCGGGAGGGGGGGAAGTTCGTCAAGAGTCGGGAAGGCGAGCTGCTGCGCCACCCGATCTCCGGGGCGGCCTTTGCCTCCGCTCACGGCCTCCCCCAGGAGGTTATCCACATCATCGCCGCCCATTCCAAGGAAGGCGACGGGTCGCGTCGGACGATCGAGGCTATCATCGTCAACCACGCCGACTTCGTCAACTTCGATGTCCTGAAAGACTGAAAAAAATGGGGACATAGAAAAAAGGTGATAGAAAAAAGGTGACAGGCTCCGAATTTCTGAATTCGGTGCCTGTCACCTTTTCTTGTTACCTTTTTAATTCGGTGCCTGTCACCTTTTTTGACATGACGGTGCCCCAGATTTGATATAGGGAGGTGAATCGTTTGAATAAAACACTCTCTGAAAAAATATTAGGCAAGAAGGCCGGCAAGGAAGTCAGCGCCGGCGAGGTCGTGATTGTCGCGCCCGACTACTGCCTCTCCCACGATAATTCGGCCGCCATCATCGGCGAGTTCAAGAAACTGGGCGTGGCCCGGGTCAAGGCGCCTGAAAAGCTCGTCATCATCCTCGACCACATTGTCCCGGCCGCCGACGAGAAGTATGCCCAGAACCACAAGACCATCCGTGAGTTCGTCGCCGCCCAGCGCCTGCCGAATTTCTTCGACATCCAGCACGGCGTCTGCCACCAGGTCCTGAGCGAGGCCAGCTTCGCCCTTCCCGGAAAGCTCATCGTCGGGAGTGATTCCCACACCACGACCTACGGAGCCTTCGGGGCTTTCGCGGCCGGGATCGGCCGGACCGAGGCGGCCTCGATCTGGGCCACCGATGAGATCTGGCTGCGCGTCCCGGAAACCCTGCGGGTTGAGTTTTCCGGAAAGCTTTCGTCCGGAGTGTATGCTAAGGATGTCATCCTCAAGGTCATCGGCGACCACGGCGCCAACCGGGCGAACTACGAAGCCATCGAGTTCGCCGGGCCGGCGGCGGGCGATTTCAGCCTGGCCTCGCGCATGGTCATGGCCAATATGGCCGCCGAAATGGGGGCCAAGAACGGCTATTTCGAGCCGGACGAGAAAACTCTCGAGTGGGTGAAGGCGCGGGCCCGGGCTGACTACGAGATCGTGAGATCGGATCCCGGCGCTAAATACGAAGCCGTCCTGAAGTACGACCTGGCTGCACTCGAGCCTCAAATCGCCTGCCCGCACACCGTTGACAACGTCAAGCCCGTGCGCGAAGTCGAGGGCAAGCCCTTCCACCAGGCGCTCATCGGCACCTGCACGAACGGCCGCCTGGAGGACCTCGAGGCCGCGGCCAGGATCCTCAAAGGCAAAAAAATCCATCCGCATGTCCGCGCGCTCGTGCTGCCGGCCTCGCGGGAAGTCTACATCGAGGCCATGCGGAAAGGCCTCCTCGAGACCCTGTCCGAGGCGGGCTGTGTCATCCTCAACCCCGGCTGCGGGCCCTGCCTCGGCGCTCACGAGGGCTTGCTGGCGGCGGGCGAGGTCGTGGTCAGCACTTCCAACCGCAATTTCCGGGGCCGGATGGGGAACCGCGACTCCGAGATCTATCTCGCTTCACCGGCGACGGCGGCTGCCTCTGCCCTGGAAGGGAAGATTACTGACCCGAGGAAACACCAATGAGCAAAGGACGCGTTTGGAAGTACGGGGACGATATCAACACCGACGTCATTTTTCCGGGGCGGTACACCTACCAGCTCATGGAGCCGGCCGAGATGGCCAAGCATGCCATGGAGGACCTTGACACTGAGTTCGCCAAGAACGTCAAGCCCGGCGATGTCGTCGTGGGCGGGAAGAACTTCGGCTGCGGAAGCTCGCGGGAGCAGGCGGCGGCGTGTCTCCGGGCGGCCGGCGTTCAAGCCGTGGTAGCGAAATCCTTTGCCCGGATCTATTTCCGCAATGCCATCAACCTGGGATTGGCCGTGCTCCAGTGCGAGGAAGCGTCGGATGCGCTGAAGACTGGCGACGAGGTGGACATTGACTTTGCCGGTGGGAAGATCATATCGGGAGGGCGCGTTTTCAAATTCTTCCCGCTTCCGGATTCCGTCATCGGCATTATCGAGGCCGGCGGCCTGATCGAGTACACCAAGAAGAAGCTGGCCTCCAAGTAGCGGTCAGCCCTGGCCTGACGGGCCTCTGGTCCGCAGGTTCCTGGAGCTTATCCGGGCCTTTTAGCCACATCGTGTGAGACAAGTGCCAAACCTTGGGAAGGTGTGATCATGAGTCGTCAAAAGAAAACCCAGCGGATTAAGGTCTCGAAAAACGGCCCCTATATCGTCACCGGCGCCGTCCCCCTGGAACAGGATAACATCGTCATCGGCAGCGACGGCGAGCCGTCATGCTGGGAGAAGGGCCCCCAATACCCGCACCGGGAGACTTATGCCCTTTGCCGCTGCGGCGGGTCGAAGACCAAACCGTTCTGTGATGGGAGCCATTTCGCGATGGCTTTCGACGGGACGGAGACGGCGAGCCACAAGCCGTATCTTGACCGCGCGGAAAAAACATGCGGTCCCCGACTCGACCTGACCTGGTCACGGGAGTTGTGCGCCGTGGCCCGCTTCTGCCATCGGGGCGAGGAGGCTTGGGGCTACGCCGAGCGTTCGGACGACCCCGAGGCCAGGAAAACGGCGGTCGAAGAGGCCTGCGCCTGCCCCTCGGGAAGCCTCGTCGCCTGGGATAAGGAGACCGGCCAGGCGATCGAACCCGACCTCGACCACTCGATCAGCCTGATCGAGAATCCTCAGGCGGGGACAAGCGGTCCCATCTGGGTCAAAGGCCGGATCCCGATCGAATCGGCCGACGGCTTCGAATACGAGTCAAGAAACCGGGCAACGCTCTGCCGCTGCGGTAAGTCCAACAACAAGCCGTTCTGTGACGGCACTCACATATCCATCAAGTTCCGGTCGGGAACCTGATTCCGCCGCGGCTATCCCAAGCAGCTGAACAGCGGTCTCAGCGATTCCGGTGAGAGATAACGCCCTGTTCCGTCGTCTATTCCTTGAGGAAGAGGAATTTCTTAGCCTTGACCTATATGCATAAAATATGCATATATATACATATGAGGACGACGATCAATATCAATGACGAGATCCTGAAAAAAGCCTCTGACCTGACCGGAATCAAGGAAAAAACACAGCTGGTCAGGCTCGGGCTGGAAGCGCTAATCGCTCTCGAGAGCAGCCGGAGGCTGGCCAAGCTTGGCGGGTCAGAAAGGGCCCTGAAGCTCATTCCCAGAAGAAAATCTTCACCGTGACGCTTATGGTCCTTGTCGATACTTCCGTCTGGGTTTCGTTTCTCCAGGCGGGCAATGCCCGCCTCAAGGAACTCCTAAACGAAGGGAAAGTCGTATCTCACACCTTTATCATCGCCGAGCTGGCCTGCGGGAATCTTAAGAACAGGCGGGAAATCCTTTCCCTGCTTAAGACGTTGCCCGCGGCGGTCGAGGCCAGGCACGAAGAGGCGCATCATCTCATCGAGTATCATCGTCTGATGGGTCTGGGCCTGGGATATGTCGACGTCCATCTGCTGGCGGCGGCGGTCCTGACATCCGTGCCGCTCTGGACCAGTGACAAGAGCCTGAAGGATGCAGCCGTCCGGCTACGAATCGATTATAAGAGCGATTAGTCCGGCGTTCTCACTTCTTCCCGGAGGGGACGAGACGCTTAAGCTCCTCGAACCAGTTTTGGACAAGGATCATTTCGGTGACAGGCGTAGGCTTCCTGTTTTCGAACTTGACCATGAGAAATCGTTGCCCGTCGAGGGACAGGTCCCAGCTGCGTATGGGGTAAGTGCGACCGTATCCGGGTTTCTCAAACAGGAGGTGCGGCTTGCCGGTCGTGAGGCCGCCGTCTGTCCGGACATCCACGACCCACACTTGATCCTGCCGTCGATAGAAAAGCTGTTTGCCGTTTCTTGCCCAAAGCGGCTCGCTGCCCCCTTCGCTGGATACGTGCTGCTTCATGCCTGGACCGGGGTAAGGCCGGACATAAACTTCCTGGCGATTTGACTCATCGGATGTGTAAGCCATCCAGCGACCGTCGGGCAAGAACTCTGGATACCACTCTTCGTATTGCGAATTCAGGAACGGCGTCACGCGTCCTGAGCGGACGTCCAGCATAGCGATGTCGGCACCCGTATCCGGGTGGATATCCACGAAAGCGAGCGTTTTCCCGTCCGAAGACCATGATCCCGGGCGTTGACCGTATTCGCTTGTTGTCAGGCGCTCCATCGGTGAGCTTCCATCGTAAGGTTGCCAGAATAGGTTATCTGCCCTGGATTTTCCCAATGAGAATAGCAGCCGATTACCGTCGGGAGTCCAGATCGTATAGAAAGCCCATCCCTCGCCGGTCAGCCGACTGTTCGTGCCTCTGGCCAAGTCATACACATAGACCTGGAACTCTGGACCCGCAGCTGTGTAGGCTACTCTCTGGCCATCAGGAGAAAGACGCGGAGAGAAGTTGAAAGGGAACTGCAAGGCTGCGGCCGGCTGCTCTATTCCTCTCTGATCCACCCATACGAGCGAATTGCTTGGGGGCGGAGGGACGCCGCCTGGCGCATAAATGAGCGACCCGGTGTCAGAGATGCCGAGCTGACCGGCGCCAGTGTGATGTCCGGCAAAAGTTAAACCGAAGGCCTGCATGACGTTTTCCACGAGCGCGACCGGTTGGCCGATGACCTCCAGCTTAGCCAGATCAAATCGCACGGCCATGAGCGTCCCCTGCCTCAAGAAAACAAGGTGTCCCGTGGGTAAGTACCTGGCATCTGCCGCGTCCTCAAACAGGACACGCCACTCGCCGGTATCGAGTCGGAGCAGAGCAAGCCAGGGTTTCGGATCAAAATGGTACTTCATTACGGTGAACAGCACGGCCTTCCCATTGGGAAGCCAGGATGGCAGACGGTGGCTGGACTCGTCCCGCTTCGGATCAGGCGTGGTTAACGTCTCGGGCTTCCCGCCCTCAGCCGATACCCTTGAAAGCCCGGTGCCATATCCATCTGTAAACACAATGCTGTTATCACGACCCCAATTCGCACCATAAAGAGCTGAAGCGTCGCACAAAGTACTCGGGACACCGCCCTCAACGAGAACCTTCTTCAACTTACCGTCTGCCCAGAATCCCACCCAGCGGCTTTCGGGCGACAGGAAGGGACTAGTACCCCCTTCTGTTCCAGCAATGGGTTTAGCTGCCGATTGGTCCATTCTCCGCAGGTACAACTGAGGCTTTACCTGAGGGCCGGGATTCTCCTCGATCGCGCTGTAGACGATAAACTTGCCGTCGCAGGAAACGGCCACAGCAGTTCGGCCGGGACGCTCCATGTCCCTGGCCTGGCCTTCCAGTCGGTGACCCGGCTCGAGCTTGATGATTGACGAGACCACCGAAAACGAAGGAGAAGGAGCAGGCCGAATATACCTCATGAACGTCGGGCCAATGAGGATGCCAATTAAAAGCGCAAGAGCCGTACCGGCAACCAGCCATAGAAGCGAGGGCCGCCGAGATGCTTTTACGGTTTCAGAGGGATAAATCGCGGACTCTCCGAGCTCGATGCGGGCATCGGCGATGTCACGCAGGCGGTCCCTGGGGTCTTTCTGCAGGCACCGGTGCAGGACGGCCCGCACGCTTCCAGGCGTGCCGGCGGGAAGCGAATCCCAGCCGGGCTCACCCCTGAGAATGGCGGCGATGCTTTCCGTCACCGTGTCGCCCAGGAAGGGGCGCTTCCCGGTTAGACACTCAAAGAGAATACAGCCGAAGGCCCAGATGTCCGCCCGCTTGTCGACCGGCCTTCCCGTAGCCTGCTCCGGACTCATGTAGGCGGCAGTCCCAAGAATTACACCCGGCTCTGTCATATCCGCCGTAATAGTCGGGGATTTGCCGATATCGACCTCGGAAGTCTGGCCGTGAAAAGCTTTCGCCAGTCCGAAATCCAGGATCTTGACCTTCCTCTCCGGTGTGATTTTAACGTTCGAGGGCTTGAGGTCGCGGTGGATTATTCCTTTCTCATGGGCGCCTTCAAGCCCTTCGGCGATCTGGCGACAGACCTCGAGGGTTTCTTCGAGGGAGATTGCGCCCCGGCTCAGCCGCTCGGCCAAAGTCTCGCCTTCTACAAGCTCGAGGACAAGAAACCGCTTCCCGTCGGCCTCTTCAACTCCGTAGATGGCGGCGATATTCGGATGATTGAGGGAGGCGAGAACCCTGGCCTCACGCTCGAAGCGGGCCAGCCTCTCTGGGTCGGCAGTGAAAACTTCCGGCAGGACTTTTATGGCGACCTTGCGGGCGAGTTTCGTGTCCTCGGCCTCATAGACAACTCCCATGCCGCCGCGGCCGATCTCTTCGAGAACGCGGTACTTTCCAGCAACAAGGCTTCCTTCAGACAGGACATAAGCCGGCGATTCGAGCGTTTTTGTCAGGGCAGGAGGCTGGCCAGCCTGTATGAGCGCCGTGGCGCAGTTGCTGCAGAACCGCGCCGTATCCGTGTTATCAGAGTGACACTTTGGGCACTTCATAGATCGCTAACCTCATCTTTTTTTAGCAGCACGCATTCTCATTTCTTCCCCGTGGGGACGAGGCGCTTGAGTTCCTCGAACCAGTTCTGGACGAGGACCATTTCGGTGGCTGGCGAAGGCTTCCTTTGCTCTCCCTTGACCATGAGGAATCGCTGCGAGTCGAGGGACAGATCATAGGCGCGTATGGGGTTACCAGAACTGTATCCGGGTTTCTCGAAAAGCAGGCGCGGCTTGGTGGCCGCGAAGCCGCCGTCTGTCCGGACATCCACGACCCACACTTGATCCTGCCGTCGATAGAAAAGCTGTTTGCCGTTTCTTGCCCACAGAGGGTCTCTGCCCCCTTCGCTCGATACCTGTTGCTTCATACCCGGACCGGGGAAGGCCCGGACGTAGACCTCGTCGCGCTTTGACTCATCGGATGTATAGGCTATCCACCGACCGTCGGGCGAGAAATCGGGGAATGTCTCATCGAATTGCGAATTCAGGAACGGCGTCACGCGCCCTGAGGGGACGTCCAGCACAGCAATGTCGCTGCCGGTATCTGCGTGCCCTTCTACCAGAGCGACCGTTTTCCTATCCGAAGACCATGAGCCCGGCCATTGTTCGGATTCACTTGTTGTTAGGCGCTCCATCGGTGAGCTTCCATCGTAAGGCTGCCAGAACAGGCTAAATGTCCGTGATTTTTTCCAACCGAAAAGAAGCCGTTTTCCGTCGGGGGTCCAGATCGGACGGATAGCCATTCCCTCGCCCGTCAGCCGACTGTTCGTGCCTCTAACTAAGTCATACACATAGACCTGGTACTCTCGTCCCACAGTTGTGTAGGCAATTCTCTGGCCATCAGGCGAAAGACGCGGTGCGAAAAAAGGGAACTGCAGGGCCATGACCGGCTGCTCTGTTCCTCTCTGATCCACCCACACGAGCGAAGCCTTTTGGTCCGGAACGATGCCGCCTGCCGCATAGATGAGCGACCCTGTATCAGAGATGCCGAACTGACCAGCGGCCGTATTGCGGAAGGCGGACCGGTGGAAGGCTTGCATGACGTTTTCCACGAGCGCGACGGGTTGCCCGATGACCTCCAACCTGGCCAGGTCAAACCGCACGGCCATAAGCGTCCCCTGCCTAAGGAAAATCAGGTGTCCCGTGGGAACGTACCTGGCATCGGCGGCGTCCTGTAACAGGATATGCCACTCGCGGGTATCGAGCCGGAGCAGAGCCAGCCAGGGTTGTCGATCAAAGCCGTGTCTCATTATGGTGAACAGCACGGTCTTCCCATTGGGAAGCCAGGATGGAAGACGGTGGCTTGCCTCCTCCCGCTTCGGGTCAGGCTTGGTCAGGGTCTCGGGCTTCCCGCCCTCAGCAGAAACCCTTGAGAGTCCCGTGCCCAATCCGTCTGTAAACACAATGCCGTTATCGCGACCCCAATTCGCGCCATTGAGAATTGAAGCGTCGCACAAAGTGCCCGGGACACCACCTTCGACGGGAACCTTCTTCAACTTGCCGTCCGGCGCGACCCAGAAACCCACCCATCGGTTGTCAGGCGAGAGGAAGGGATTGATCCCCCCCTCCGTACCGGCGATGGGCTTGGCTTCCGATTGGTCCATTCTTCGCAGGAACAACCGAGGCATCGCCTGAGGGCCGGGATTCTCCTCGATGGCGCTGTAGACGACGAACCTTCCGTCGCTCGAAATGGCCATAGCAGTTCGACTCGGGCGCTCCATCTCCGTGGCCTCGCGCACGCCGTCCAACCAGTGACCCGGCTCGATCTTGATGGTTGACGTGGCCACTGAAGGGGAAGGAGTGGACCGGGGAGGCCAGATCAGCAATCGGCCGATGAGTATGCCAGCGAGGAGCATGACAACCGCACCAGCAGCCAACCACGGAAGTGAGAATCTCTGGCGAGCGGCTACTGATTCGGAGGGATAACCCACCGGCGCTTCGATTTCGAGCCGGGCATCGCCGACGTCGCGCAGGCGAAGACGTGGATCTTTTTGCAGGCACCGGCGCAGGACGACTCGCACGTTTCCAGGCGTGCCGGCAGGAAGCGAATCCCAGTCGGGTTCGCCTCTGAGAATAGCGGCGAGGCTCTCCGTGACCGTTGCGCCGAGGAAGGGGCGCTTCCCGGTCAGACACTCAAAAAGAATGCAGCCGAAGGCCCAGATGTCCGCCCGTTTGTCGACCGGCCTCCCCGTAGCCTGCTCCGGACTCATGTAGGCGGCCGTGCCAAGAATCACCCCCGGCTCCGTCATATCAGCGGTAATGGTCGGGGACTTGCTGATATTAACCCCGGAAGTCTGGTCATGGAGTGCTTTTGCCAGCCCGAAGTCCAGGATCTTGACCTTCCTCTCAGGTGTGATTTTAACGTTCGAAGGCTTGAGGTCGCGGTGAATTATGCCTTTCTCATGGGCCCCCTCAAGCCCTTCGGCGATCTGGCCGCAGACCTCCAAGGTTTCTTCAAGGGAGAGGGCTCCTCGGCTCAGCCGCTCGGCTAAATCCTCGCCTTCGACAAGCTCCAGGACAAGGAAGCGCTTGCCGTCGGCTTCTTCAACTCCGTAGATGGCGGCAATATTCGGATGATTGAGGGAGGCGAGGACTCTGGCTTCGCGCTCAAATCGGGCCAGCCTTTCCGGGTCTTGGGTGAAGACTTCTGGCAGGACCTTGATGGCGACTTTGCGGCCAAGTTTCGTGTCCTCTGCCTCGTAGACAACACCCATTCCGCCTCGGCCAATCTCTTCGGTGATGCGATACTTTCCAGCGATAAGGCTTCCTTCAGAAAGGACATAGGCCGGCGATTCGAGCGTTTTTGTCAAGGCTGCAAGAGGCTGGCCAGCCTGTATGAGCGCCGTGGCGCAGTTCCCGCAAAACCGGGAGGTGTCAGGATTATCAGAGTAACACTTTGGGCATTTCATGGCCAGATGACCCCATCAACTGCATGGCCAAAGAATAATGCCCTTAGGGAGAGAAGTCAACCGGTGATGACCCATCTGCCTCGCCAGGCATCTTGGACACTCCATTCCCCTTTTCTCTTCATCAGCGGTTGACGGAAGAATATCGAGCTAGAGGAGAGGAGTCAACAACAATCGTGCCCTTAGGTTAACCTCTGAATTGTCTTCTTTTTGATCGCGCCCCGACTCTCGAACAGGAGGATTTCAATAGAAGAGCTCTCCGGAAGTAGCCTGAAGTACAGCCGATACTCGCCTATGCGCAGCCGGTATATGTTGAATTTTCCTTGAATTTTCTTGACATCGCCTTGATATGGATTGGCCTGGAGTTCGTCAAGCCGAAGGAGCACCTTTTCTTGAAGCTCTGGATCGAGGCTCTCTATCTTTGCGGCTGCTGTTCTGGCGATCCTGGTGATGGTCCATGGGCCAATTTCGGAGCTTCCGTTTGAGCTCTTCAAGGGTGAGATATTCCCCTCGTTGGATTTCCCCGATCGCCGCTTCGATCTTGGTCCATTCCCCGGCGCTCGCTTTCACGCTCGGCAGCTCTTCCTTGATAAGATTTCGAATAAGCTCCCGGACCTTTCCGGTCTTGCTGAAGCCTCTTTCTTTACAGATCGTGTCAAACGCCGCATATTCCTCATAGGATAGACGAAGGCAAAGATTTTTATTCTCACTCATCGGCGCTCCTCAAGCCTGGGGCAGAAAACTATAAGACGCATTATTATGCATTAATATTACTGCTTATACACGCAAAAATCAAGTCCGCGATTATCGGGGAAAGTATCAGATTGTTTTAGGGAATCGGCAGGAGATATGCCTGCCCCTAGGGTTGAGAGATCGAACCAAATGCAGTGGATCAATCGCTGGACGTGTCAGGCCCTCTTCGGGTTCCAGGTTCCCTTCGCCACGGCTGGGATGAAGTTGGCCAGGCCGGGCGGCGGGAAGGGGAGGGTCTTTTCCCTTTCGGCGCTCATGTAAGCGGTCATCAGGAGCTCGGTCACGTTGAGGCCATCATCGAAATTCTCACTCGGCCGCACACCTTTGAGAAAGGACTTGACCATGTGACGGTTCTCTCCCGTGTAGCCGTACTCGTTCTCCTCGTCGCTTACGACCGGCATGAGGCCGACCTCGGCGTTCTGCTTCTCGACCAGGTCCTCGCCGGCCTTTCCCTTGACTTTGCGGCTGAAGAAGACCTTGAGCCCGGCATCGAGGCTGTTGATCTGGAGGGCGTACTCGGGGCCGAGAAGTTCCATGCTCAGCCGCAACCCTGCGCCGACGTAACACCACGAGGTTGTCGTCTCGACCACAACGATGTTTCCCTTTTCATCCTTGTATTCGACGAGAGATCGGGCAAAATCCTCGGCCGGCCGCTTGAGATAGTCGGTTTTTCCGCCGCTCCTGTCCCACAGGGATTTGGCATAATCGGGGATCTGCCATTTAAGACAGGACGCATAAGCAGTTATTTTGGTTGGAGTCAGAGCGGTTCGTGGCGCGCCAGGCGGCGTGAGCATGAAACGCGCCACCTCGACGGAATGACACATCATGTCGTTGAGGACGCCCCCTCCCTGGAGTGATCCCTCCCAGAACCAGGGCATGTGCGGGCCGCTGTGCTCCTCGGCGGCGCGGGCCAGGTAAGGACGTCCGGTGAGGGTGGCCCCGCGCGCCCAGACGATGGCCCGGCCCCTTACGACGGCCGGCGCAAAGACCTGATTCTCGAGATAGCCGTCGAGTAGCTTCGCCTTCCGGGCCAGTTCCAGCATCCGGTGGGCTTCCTTGACGTTCCGTCCGAGCGGCTTTTCGCAGCAGACGCCGACGATCTCTCCCTTTCCTGTCTCGAGGGCCTGGACGACCTCCTCCATGACCTCGATCCGGGTGAAGTTCGGGGCCGAGATCCAGACGGCGTCGATCTTCGGGTCGGAGACCAGATCGGTGATGGACTTGTAGGCTTTGGCCTCACCCACCTCGAGCTTCCGGGCAATCCCGGCCGCCTCCTCGGCCCGCTTCCTGTCTGGGTCGAAAACCCCAAGAATATCGGCGTTCCGGACACCAACCCAGGAGCGGATATGGAACCTGGCGTTGAACCCGCCGCCAATGATTCCGACTCCCAACGTCTTTTTCTTCATGTTCGACCTCCCGTAATTGCGCTCATTGTATTGATTTTGGATAATGGAGTAAAGACGCCAAAAGAAAAATGGGCAAAAATGAGGACGGTTCCATTTATCTTTCTCTTTTCGGGTAAATATGCTACATTTTTTGCTGTCCATGAAAGGAGCTGAACATGGCCAAACACAAGATCGCAGTCCTGCCGGGTGACGGAGTCGGGAGAGACGTCATAGAGGCAGCTATGACGGTCCTCAACAAGCTGGCCGTCGATGCCGAGTACATCTACGGGGACATCGGCTGGGAATTTTGGCGCAAGGAAGGGAACGCCCTGCCCGACCGCACCATCAAGATGCTCAAGGAGACAGATTGCTGCCTCTTCGGGGCCATCACCTCGAAGCCCAAAGCAGACGCCGCGGCCGAGCTCGATCCATCACTTCGGGGCAAGGGGCTTTCCTATTTCAGCCCGATCGTCCGGCTCCGCCAGGAGTTCGACCTCTATACAAACCTCAGGCCCTGTAAAGCCTACCCGGGAAACCCGCTCAACTACCGGGAGAATATCGACCTGGTGATCTTCCGGGAGAACACCGAGGGCATGTACGCCGGAGTCGAGTTCCATCCGCTGCCCCAGACCGTACGGGACGCTCTGCTCATCCATCCCAAGATGAAAGCCTTCAAGGACACCCCGCTCAACGAAATCGCCATTTCCACCCGTATCATGACCAAGAAAGGCTGCAGCCGGATCGTCCGGGCGGCCTTCGAATATGCCCGCAAGAACAAGCGGCGTTCCGTGACCATCGTCGAGAAGCCGAACGTGCTGCGGGAGACGGGCGGCCTGATGCTGGGCATTGCCCGCGATATCGCCAAGGAATACCCTGAGGTCCCGCTCAAAGAAGCCAATATCGATGCCATGTGCATGTGGCTGGTCAAGAACCCCCACGATTATGACGTGCTGGTCGCCGAGAACCTCTTCGGCGACATCATCTCCGACCTGAGCGCCCAGCTCGTCGGCGGACTGGGATTCGCCTCGGCCGGGAACATCAGCGACAAGTACGGAGTCTTCGAGCCGACCCACGGGTCGGCGCCGAAATACACCGGGATGTACAAAGTCAACCCCCTCGCCACCTTCCTGGCCGCCAAGATGATGCTCGAATGGCTGGGCGAGTCCGAAAAGGGAAGGCGCCTGGAAGAGGCCATCGCCGCGGTCATCAAGGAAGGGAAAGTCCGTACCTACGACATGGGCGGCACTTCTACAACCCTGGATGTCGGCCGCGCCGTAGCGGACAAACTCTGACAGGAGCATTGGGGATGGGCAAGACGGTCATCGAAAAGATCATCCAGGCCCACACGACCGACGAGGTCGCGCCGGGGAAGATCGTCTGGATGGACCTGGACATTCGTTCGGCCCGGGATTTCGGGGGCCCGAACGTGGTCAAGAACTACGAGCGCGAGTATCCCGGGCTCCCCCTTGCGGACAAAACCAAGACGTTCTTCACTTT
The DNA here is from genome assembly GCA_017886205.1 of Candidatus Aminicenantota bacterium. Taxonomy (GTDB): domain Bacteria; phylum Acidobacteriota; class Aminicenantia; order Aminicenantales; family UBA8522; genus UBA8522. Next base: position 113,416 of record JAFNEO010000023.1, read on the forward strand.
CGACCTCTGCGCCCCGGCCTGCACCCTCAAATACGCGGATAATCAACAGGTCTGCCGCGAGTTTGCCCGGAAGAACGGGGTGGAGGTTTACGACGTGGACAGCGGCGTCGGCACCCACGTCCTGATGGAGGAAGGGCTGGCCCGGGCGAACGGCACCGTTGTCGGCACGGACAGCCACATGAACATCCTGGGCGCACTCGGCGCCTTCGGCCAGGGCATGGGTGATGTCGACATCACCTTCGCCTTCCGGACCGGCCGGACGTGGTTTGAGGTGCCGGACAGCGTGAAGGTTGTCCTCGAGGGAAAGTTCAAGAAGCCGACTTCGGCCAAGGACCTGACGCTCTATCTTCTGAAGGTCTTGGGCACGAAAAAGATTGCCCTGCGTTCGGCCGAGTTCAGCGGGCCCGCCGTCGCCGGGCTTTCTCTGGCCGGCCAGCTGACGCTCTGCAGCATGGTGACGGAGATGGCCGGGATCATCGGGTTCATCCCGGAATGCGGCGCAGAAGCCAGGAGAGAAATCGAGAGTTATACAAAAACTCCATACTCTCCCTTCTCCCCCGATGGCGACGCTGGCTACGCCGAGTCGATCGAGATCGACGTCCAGGGGCTTCCGCCGCAGGTGGCCGCCCCTCCTTCCCCGACCAACGTCAAGCCCGCGGTGGAGTTCCGAGGTACCAAGATCGACTCGGGGTTCATCGGTTCCTGCACCAACGGTCGGTTCGAGGATTTTGCCGAGGCAGCCCGCCTGCTCAAAGGCCGGAAAGTCAAGAAGGGAATCATGTTGAAGATCGTGCCGGCGACGCGCCGGGTCTATGAGGAGCTTCTGGCCAAGGGGGTTCTCCAGTGCTTATTCGAGGCCGGCGCGATCGTCGTCAACCCCGGCTGCGGCGGCTGCGCTGAAGGCCATGTCGGACTGACGGGCAAGGGCGAAGTTCAGATCAGCACGGGGAACCGCAATTTCCCCGGGAAGCAGGGGAAGGGCCAGACGTATCTGGCCAGCCCCGCCGTTGTCGCCGCATCCTGCATTTTGGGCCATATCGCCGGTCCGGAGGACCTCTAGCATGGACACGACATCGCACCGCGGCCGCATCTGGGTTGTGACCGACAAATCCGGGAGGCTGATCGAAGACATCGATACGGACCAGATTTTCCATAACGCCTTCCTCCACATCACTGAATTGGCGGAGATGGGGCAGTATGCCCTCGGCAACCTGGAGGGATGGAAGGATTTCCCCCAAAAGGCGAAGCCCGGCGATATCGTCGCCGCCGGAAGAAATTTCGGCGCCGGGTCCTCACGCCAACAGGCCGTCGACTGCTTTATCGCCCTCAAGGTCGGCGCCATCCTGGCGCCCTCTTATTCGTCGATCTACTTCCGGAATGCCGTCAATACTGGGTTTCCCATCCTGCGCTGCGGGGAGCTCGACAGTCTCGCGGCCGGCCGGAAGCTCGAGAGCGGGGATGAGGTCGAGGTCGATTTTCTGAGCGGGAAGGGATTCAACTTGACCAAGAACAGCGCTTTTCCTGTGGAACCGATGAGCGCAGTTCAGCGGGACATTTTCCGTGAGGGAAACCTCTTTGCCTTTGGCCGGTCGTTCGGTCGGTGAGGCGGAGATGCGCATCCTGGGGCTTGATACGACGACGGGAAGTGGTTCCGTCGCCCTCCTCGAGAACACGCGGCTCCTGGCCGAAATCAACGCCGAATCCGCCCTGACCCATTCGGCTCGTCTCCTCCGGGCCGTGGATTTTCTTCTGAAGAAAAACGGACTCGAGATCAAGGACGTGGACGGTTTTGCCGTCGCCGCGGGGCCCGGCTCTTTCACCGGGATCCGGATCGGGCTGAGCACGGTCAAGGCCTTCGCCTTCGCCTCGAGAAAGCTTGTGGCTCCGGTATCGAGCCTGGCGGCGCTTGCCCTAAAGCTCCGGGAGACACAGGGCCGCTTGTTCTGTCCCTTTATCGACGCCAAAAAGGGGGAGGTCTACGCGGCGCTCTTCGAAACCCAGAACAGGGACCTTAAGGAGGTCATTCGGGAGGCTGCCTACGGGCCCGACGCTTTTCTCTCCGGGCTTCCAACGCACCGGGTTATTCATTTCATCGGGAACGGCGTCGACGTCTATCGGGACAAGGTCCTGGCTTATCTCAAGGATAACGCCCGCTTCTCATCTCGGTCGCTTTTCATCGGGCATGAGGTCGGCCTTCTGGGATATGATATCCTGAAGAAAGGAAAAGGAGTGACCGGCGAAGCCTTGGAGCCCCTTTATTACCGCAAGTCTCAGGCGGAGGACAAAAAATAGAAAGCGAGAAGCTCGCCGAGAAGTTCTGCCACCTGCGGCGGATGGAGGAGAAGGACCTCGCCTCCGTCCTGGAGATCGAACACTTGTCCTTTCCCAACCCCTGGCACGAGAGCACCTTCCGCGGCGAAATCCAGCACCGGCCGATTTCCTTTCCCCTGATCATCGTCCATGAGACCCTCGGCCGGGTCATCGGTTATATCATCTTCTGGGCCATCGGCGAGGATGTCCAGATCAACAACATCGCCGTGCATCCCGATTTCCGGAGGCTGGGGATCGGCGAACGCGTCCTGAGGCATGTCATCGAAGAGGTGAAGTTCAGGGGAGCGCGGCTGATCACGCTGGAGGTCCGGCCGTCCAACACGGCGGCCATGTCGCTCTACAAGAAGCTCGGGTTCAAGATGGTGGGGATCCGGAAGGGCTATTACACCGTCCCGCCCGAGGATGCCATCGTCCTCGGCCTGCACCTGGGAGACGTTCCCTAAGGTGCCACCCCGCCATATTTCAATTTAAACAGAAATAGTCTTGGCTTGATCTGCATCCAATACTTAGCTTGCGAAGATGAGGTCTCTAAAAGAAAAAATTCGCATTTTTATGGGGGCAGTAGGGTGGTTCCCTGGAGAACGTCCCCCAGCGTCTGCTCGTTTCGGGTCACAATAGCGCCGCAATCATCAGGATGCTGCAGGCGGCGACGACCAGCGCGCCGAGAAGGCCGACAACGAGCGGCTTGAATCCGACTTTCTTGAAAGCGCCGAAGGTCGTGTTGAGTCCGATCCCTGCCATGGAGACGACGATCAGAAACCGCCCCAGCCAGGTCAGACCGCCCACTTCCTTGGCCGAGAAATAGCCGGCGGTGTTGAGGCCGGCCATGACAAAATAGCCGAAGAGGAACCAAGGGAAGGCCTTGGCCCAATTGACTTTCCTTTTTTCCTGGGCGGCGGCCTGGAGATACGTCCTGGTGAACCAGGCGGCGATCAAGAAGGCCAGCGGCGCCATGAAGCAGTTGCGGACGAGCTTGACGGCCGTGGCCGTCGTCCCGGCCAGGTCGGAGAAGATGAACCCGGCCCCCACGACTTGTGGCGTGGCGTGGATGGCCGTGCCGGCGAAAACTCCGAAAGCGACGTCCCCGGCTCCGAGCGACTTGGCGATCGGGGGATAAAAGAGGATGGCGGCCAGTCCCCAGAGCGTAATCGTCCCGATGGCGTAACACGTCTCCTCTTCTTTGGCCTTGATGAGCGGCGCCGTGATGGCGATCGCCGACCCGCCGCAGATCGTCGTTCCCACTGAGAGGAGCGTGGATAGGGTGGGGGACAGCTTGAACAGCCGGCCAAGGACGTAGATGACAAAATAGCTGACGGTCATGGTCACCAGGATGATGGCCAGCATCTGCGGGCCCTGCGACCCGATCTCCTTGAAATTCAGGGTTGCGCCGATGAGGATGACGCCCCAGATGAGCGGCTTTTCGAATTGCCTGATGCCGGGATGGAATGACGCCGGCACAAAACCGAAGTTCCTGACGAGGAGGCCGAGGATGACGGCCAGCGCCGTCGCCTCCAGCGGATGTTTTCCCCCGGCCACGACGAGGTTGGAGAGAAGCATAGAGAGGACGCCGACCGCAACCATAAGCAGCCAGCCGGGAATATGCTCCTTTTTCATCGGCCTTTGTCTTTCATATGGCTAGGATGATCTCCGTCAAGTCCTACTCGTCTTTCCATGCCCACTCATCAATTCCGGGCGAATTATGGGGACATGAAACATGATACGTGAATTGAATTAAGGGGACCCGATACTCTGTTCTTGATTTGAGTTTCGTGTCCCCCTAATTCATCTCGAATTCATGTAGGCCGGATTAATGTTTTTCCGGCTGCTGCGGGGTCAGCTTGTTGTACTCGATCAGGAGCTTCAGGAACCAGTCGGGAAACTTCACGATGCTCTGTTTTCTCGTCTTGGCATCGTAGATCCAGAGGTGGTTGTACTTGACGAGTAAGTCATCGCCCAGCTTCCACCAGGCGTCGATAACCGCAGTGGAGTTATTGATACAGTAATCCGTCAGGAACTGGCGGGCCTGGGCCGGATCCTTCTTGTGAAGGTCCAGGGCCCACTGGTCGATGTTCGGCGTCTTGTCAACGGCCGATTTCTCCCACTTCAGCTGGGCCTCCCGGACGTCTTGGATGGCGTAGGAGTACATGACCTGGGTATGGAAATCCACATAGTCGAAGGCCCACCGGGCCGCCTCGCGGTTGAAAACCCAGTGATCGCCGATCTCGAAAGATTTCGGAATCCGAGTGATTCCAGAGTAGAACGGCATGAAGCAAGAGGTGTCCTGGGCGCCGAAACACAGCCAGACGATCCCGCCGATCGGGTGGGGCAGCCAGCCGCGGCTCTGGGTCACGGTCACGTACTCGGCCCGATTAACGCCGATGACCCGCGATGTGTTGTAGGTCTGACCATCGAGCTGGAAGGGCCGCGGGAGATAGTTCGGGTTCTCGAAGGGCCCTCCCTGCAGGCCGCGGGCGGTGTAAAACTGGGTCCCCTCACATTTGTCCCGCGTCATCATCATGACGTCATGGACGGAGAGTTTCTTCTCCGGCTTGATGGAGAAGGGGAGGTCCATATTGTTGGTCTCGGGGCTGAATTTCTGGGCGGGCGCCACGAGGTCGAAGAAACGCCACAGCCGGACGCGGGACCCGTTGGTTGAGGCGGCGCTGAGGTCGTTCGGCGAATAGGTCCTCTTCCAGTTGAACGGCTGGCCGCTCTTGGGGTCGTAGAGCTTCTGCTCGACGGCGAAGGAGACGACATTCGGGGAGAACAGGAAATAATCGGGATTTTTCAGGTCGACCTCGCCAATCCGGCTCTCGTTCGGACAGACGCTGACGTGGTCGTCGGGGACTCTCTGGGCGCACCAGACCGCTCCCGGCTTCCCGCTCTGCGGCGTCCACAGCGGTCCGGCCGGCATGATCTCGAAGATCCAGGCCTCGTTGGGGTCGGCCACGGCCAGCATCTCGCCGGTATCCGTGAAGCCGTAGCCGTGTTTTTCGGCCAGCTCACCCATGATCTTGATGGCCTCTCGCGCCGTCGTCGCCCTCTCCATGGCGAGCAGGGTCAGCATGGTGACGTCAAACTTAGCGGTCGGGGTATTGTTCTCCATCTTCTTCTGGGCGCCGATCGTCGACTCGCCGATGGCCACCTGGTTGTCGTTCATGTAGCCGAAGGCGCCGTGGATGTAGCCGTAGGTATGAGCGGGCTGGGGGATCTCCAGGCCGCTGAAGTTGTCCTTGATCCTCTCCCACTTCAGGCCGACATCGGGCGCATAGGCGAAGAACTGGTCGATGTGGTAGATCTTGCGGGTCGAGCCGGCCGGCCAGTCGGCGGCTGGGACGCAGCGAAAAGTCCAGTCGCAGACTCCGCAATCGCAGGTGTGGGTGGTCATGACCGACCCGTCGACCGAGGCGTTCTTGCCCACCATGATAACGGTGCAGGCTTCGGAGGCGAGGTCTCCCTGGCAGGAGACGCACTTCTCGACGTCGTCCGGGGCGAAAGCGGAGACCCGGATGAAGGCGAAAACCGCGAACAGCAGTAGTCCTAGCCAAAAAATCCTTTTTCGATCCATGTTCGACCTCCTTCGAAGAACCTTATTTATATAAAGGCGCCGCGCCTCTGTCAATAAACCACCTTGATGAGACACAAACCCTTAGCGGGAGCGGTCGGGCTGGCTAGAGATCGTTTTTTCCGGGTGAAAAAATCTTCGATCGTATTGGGCTCGATCTTTCCCCGTCCGACCTCGAGCAGAGTGCCGACGATCGTCCGGACCATGTAGCGCAAAAAACCGTCGGCCTCGATGGTGTAAGTGATCCCCCGCCCATTTTTCTTGAGCTCCGATCCCATCACCCGGCGCACGGGGTGGAGAAGCCGGTTGGAAGAAAAGGCCGTGAAATCCGCCTTTCGCTTGAACAGCCGGGCCGCTTCGGCCATCCTCTCAAAATCGAGCGGTCCTGGCCACTGGAGAACATAGCGGAAGAGAAAGGGGCTGACCAGGGGTGCATTAAAGATACGATATCTGTAGATCTTCGATCGGGCGGACTTCCGGGCGTCGAACCCGGCGGGAGCGGTTCGCAGGGAGCTGACCCGGACATCTCCGGGCAGGAGGGCGTTGATTGCTCGCAGCAGTTCATCGTCCTCGAGGCGAATCTCGGCCCGGAAGCTGGCCACCTGTCCCAGGGCATGAACGCCGGCGTCGGTCCTCCCTGCCCCCACGACGGGAATCCTTATTCCGGCCAGCTTGGCCAGGGCTTCCTCGACCACACCCTGGACCGTCCGGGCCCCGGGCTGTCTCTGCCAGCCGCAGAAATCCGTACCGTCGTAGCCGACGGTCAGCCTGATTATGCGCATTCGTTCAAGGCCATCCGGACGGCCTCTTCGGGCGTCTTTGCCCGGATGATACCCTTGACCTCCCAGGTGTCCAGGCCGATGACCTTTTTTCCATAAATATAGCCGTAGGCGATTTCCGAGAGCGTTCCGTATTCGCCGGCGATGGCGATCAGGATATCGGCATTCAAGGCCACCAGAGAGTTGCGGCTGTAGCCCATGCCCGTCGCGATCGGCATGTCGATGGAGGGGTTGGCTTCGTTGGGGCTCGTCCCGGGCAGGATGCCGACGGTAAGGCCCCCGGCCTTCTTGGCTCCTGATGAGGCCGCCTCCATGACACCCCCCAGGCCGCCGCAGACAAGGATGGCCCCGGCTTCGCCGATCGCCTGCCCGACGCGGAAAGCCGAAAGAATGGCGCGGTCGTCCGGGCTGCTCCCTCCGATGACCCCGATGCGGATCTTCTTTCTCCATTCGCTCATGTCGTATTTCCTCTTTGCCCCCTATTTAGCACAGACCCGAAACCTTTTCAAATGCCCGTTTCCTTTTTTCGGTTGAATGCGGGCAGAGATTTGATTAAAATTCCATCTGGCCTTTGATAAATGCCTGATACCTAAGGAGAACGGCCATGTCTGAATTTTTTGAGGCCAAGAGCCTGACTCCGGAAGAGCAAAAAAAGCTGTCCGATGAGATCGAGAGAAGGATCGCGGTAAGGCTCGAAGACGGTACGCTCACCGAACGGGACATCCGTGAGATCGAAGAGATGCGGCTGCGGCCGCTGCCGGACATTCAGGATGTCCAGAACGTTTACGAGAACCATCTGTTTAAGGTGGAGCATAAGTAGGGGGTAAGAGATGGACCGGGAAAAGATAGAGATTGATTATGACCGTATCGACGTAGCCCGAATCATGGACCAGATTAAGGAAAAGACCGCCGCCGAGGCCTCTGACGCGCCCGATCTTGCCGGCGGAGACGCCCCTGCTATTCCCGATCTTGATCTCACGGCCGGGCAGGGAAGGACGAGACGGCTTCTCCTCAAACTGATGTCTCCCTTCAGGCCGCTCATCAAGCTCCTCATCCTTCCGGTCGACGAGGAGCACCGTCGGACCGTCCTTATCCTCGACCATGCCAACCGCAGGCTCGATCGGCTGGAAAAGGACCACGCCGAGCGGCTCAACCGCTTGCAGGAGTACACCAAGCTTCTCCATCATCTCTGCCACAACCTGGTCATCGAGATGAGCAAGCTGAAGATCGAGCAGGAGACGCTGAAGACGAAGACGCGGGTCATGGAAAAGGATTTCGAGTTCCTGGGAAAACGGGAGAAAGCCCTGGAAAAAGAAGTCTTCAAATGAGGATTGCCTTCGTCGTCCAGCGCTACGGCCTCGAGATCAACGGCGGGGCGGAGCTCCTGGTCATGCCGTCCTTCTACGAGAGCCTGTCCAAGAGCGCCTGATGGAGATCCACCAGTTCTCGACTTCGCTCAGCTACGGCGATGCCATCTCCGACGAGATGCTCGAAATCCAGAAGGTCCTGCGCGAGAAGGGACACAGCTCCGAGATCTTCACCCGTTTCTTCGACCCCCGGCTGGCCGGCCTGAGGCGCGATTATCGCGAGTACAAGAAGCTCAGTTCGCCCGCCAACGTCGTCATCTTCCATTTTTCCATCGGCTCCCCCGTCTCCAAGCTCTTCTTCCGCGTCCCGGACCGCAAGATCATGATCTACCACAACATCACGCCCCACGAGTTCTTCGTCGACTGGCACCGCATCCTGGCCCGGGAATGTTACAAGGGCCGGCTGGAGATCAGGCTGTTTGTGGACAAGGTCGACCTGGCGGTCGGCGATTCTGCTTTCAACCGGCAGGAGCTCGAGGCGGCGGGATACCCGCGCACCGGCGTCCTTCCCATCCTGATGGACTTCTCCAAGTTCGACCGGCCGGGAGACCCGGTTACGCGGCGTCTCTTCGGGGACGGCAAGACGACCATCCTGTTCGTCGGCCGGGTCATCCCCAATAAGAAGTTCGAGGATTTGATCAAGGTATTCTATCTCTACAAGAAACACTTCAACCCTGACTCCCGGCTGGTCCTGGCGGGTGATTACCGGGGGCTGGAGAGATATCACGCCTCTCTTCTTGATCTGGTCGACCGGCTGGGGCTCCGGGACGTGCATTTTTCCGGGCATGTCGACTTCGGGGAACTCGTGGCCTTCTTTGAGCTGGCCGACATCTATCTCAGCCTCAGCGAGCACGAGGGGTTCGGCGTTCCCATCCTGGAGGCGTTCCACAGGAAAGTCCCGGTCGTGGGGTTCGACGCCGGCGCGGTCGGAGAGACCATGAACGGGGGAGGGGTGCTCCTCCGGGAAAAGGACTTCTTCCGCACCGCCGCCCTCATCGATGTCCTGGTTCGGAATAAGGGTTTGCGTCAAGCCGTGATCCAGGGCCAGCTTAAAGCCCTGGAGAAATACAGCCGGGCGAATGTCAGCCGCATCCTCCAGCAGCTCATCGAGGAGGTGGCCCGGAGATGAGGATTGATCAGCTCATCCCCGCCTACCACCGAGGTGATGCCATCGGCGACGAAGCCACCCACCTGAAGCAATTCTTCAGGTCGCAGGGGTTCGAATCGGAGATTTACCGGCTGAGCTGCGACCGCGAGCTGGAGAGTGAGTCGGGGGATTTTGCCGGGTTTCCCGAACCTTTGCCTTCTGACATCACGATCTTCCACTTCGCCCTGCCTTCTCCCCTGACTCCGGCCTTCCGGCGCCTCCGCTCGAAGAAGGTCATCATCTACCACAATGTCACCTCGCCCGAATTCTTTGCCGGCTACAGCGAGGAAATGGTCCGGATCGCCCGGTTGGGCCGGGAAGAGCTGCGCTCGCTGGCCGGGACAGTCGACATCGCCCTAGCGGATTCCCGCTTCAACGCGCGTGAGCTCGTCGAGTTCGGGTTCCGGGAATCCCATGTTTTTCCGCTCTATGTGGACTTGGCCAAATATGAGAAGCCGATGAATGCATTCCTGCACAGGCTGTTCCGGGACGGCCGGATCAACATCCTGTTTGTCGGCCGGGTCGCTCCCAACAAGAAGATCGAGGACCTCATCAAGGTCACTTTCTACTACAAGAAATTCATCTCGCCTCTCGTACGGCTGATCATCGTCGGGAAGACAACCGCCTTACCCGCCTATTATCACGCTCTCGTCAAACTCGCCGACGACTTCCTGCTTGCGCCCGAGGAGATCTGCTTCACCGGACATCTCCCGGATGACGAGATGTTTGCCGTTTACCGGGCGGCCGATGTCTTTCTCTCGCTGAGCGAGCACGAGGGCTTCTGTCTCCCCCTGGTCGAGAGCATGATCTTCGACCTGCCGATCATCGCCTACGATTCCACCGCCGTCTCCGATACTCTCGACGGGGCCGGGATCCTGATCCGGGATAAGCGGGCGGAGAGGGTCGCAGAGCTCCTGGATATCGTCACCCGCGATCAAAACCTCAGAGAGAATATCATCCGCGGGCAGAGGGAACGCCTGGTGAAGCTTCAGGCCGAAGGCCGGGAACCATTCCTCCTCCAAATGATCGGTCGGCTGAGAGAAACAAAGCCTTAGGTTGAACAACATGAAGATTGCTTTTGTCGTCCAGCGGTACGGGCCGGAAGTTATGGGTGGGTCCGAGCTCCACTGTCGGCTCATCGCCGAGAGAGTCGCTTCCGCCGGCCACGCCGTCTCCGTGTATACGACCTGCGCCAAGGACTACACCACGTGGGACAACGTCTATCGGCCGGGGACGGAGACCCTCAACGGCATCACGGTGAGGCGTTTCCGCGTCGCCAAGCCTCGAGACATGGCCTCCTTCAACGAATATTCGGACTGGATATTTTTCCATGAGCACACGGAAAAGGACGAGTTGGATTGGCTGGACCGTCAGGGCCCGCTGACTCCCGACCTGCTCGATGCCTTAGAGAAGGACGAGGGTCAGCACGACGCCTTCATCTTTTTCACCTACCTCTATTACACGACCTACTGGGGGATGAAGAAGATCAGGGGCCGAAAAACGCTCGTCCCCACCGCCCATGATGAGCCCGCCCTCCGCCTCGGGGTTATGAAGGAGGTCTTCACGGCGCCGGCAGCCCTTATGTTCAACACCGAGTCGGAGCGGAGGATGCTCGGCCGGCACTTCTCGTTCGAGGGCAAGTATCAGGATATCGTGGGCGTCGGTGTCGAGATCCCGGATCATCCCGACGCGGCCGGGCTTTGCCGGAAGCACGGCCTCGCGACGCGGTTCATCCTGTATGCCGGCCGGATCGAGCCGGGCAAAGGATGCCGGGAGCTCATCGATTATTTCCTCGAGTTCCTGACCAGGAACCCGGACCTCACTCTCGTACTCCTCGGGAACCTCCTGATGAGCCTGCCGTCTCATCCCCGGCTGCGATACCTCGGGTTCGTTCCCCCGGACGATAAGAACGCAGCCATGGCCGCGGCCGCCGTGACCGTGCATCCCTCGCACCTGGAGAGCCTGTGCATGGCGGTACAGGAGTCCCTGGCCGTCCGCACGCCCATCCTCGTCCAGGAAGCCGCCGAGCCCCTCAAGGAACATTGCCTCCGGGGACAGTGTGGTTTGTATTACTCCACCGGCCGGGAGTTTGCCGCGGCCCTCGATCTTCTCCTCGGAGATGCCCGGCTAAGAAAGATGCTGGGAGAGAACGGATTTTCTTATATCCAGGAGAACTACGCCTGGCCGAAGGTCCTCGAGAAATACGAACGTCTATTCCGCTTTCTGGCTCGCGATTAAATGGCCCCCTGAGCGGAACGAAGACTCCTCTCCAATTCAATCCTCACTTTCAATACGAAAATGGCGGCGCCTCCAGAACGTGCGGTCGGTTTGACTTGGCGGATGATGTATGTTAAGGAATAAAGGTTCAAAGGGCCGAGAGATGTCTTTTATTAACTACGTCACCAAGCAGGTAGCCATCAAGATCGTCTATTATGGCCCCGGGTTGAGCGGCAAGACGACCAACCTCCGCTACATCTATTTCAAGCTCGACCCGTCTTCGCGGGGCGACCTTGTCTGCTTGGAGACGGACACGGAAAGGACCTATTTCTTTGACCTGCTCCCGGTCAAGGCGGGGTTGATCGGCGACTACAAGGTCCACTTCCAGCTAATGACCGTGCCCGGGCAGATCTTCTACGAGGCCTCCCGCAAGAACGTGCTACGGGGAGCGGACGGAGTGGTTTTCGTAGCCGATTCCCAGATCCCGCTCCTCGACGCCAACCTGGAGAGCTTCGATAACCTGAGGAGGAACCTGCTCAGCCTCGATGTCGATATCAACGCCTTCCCGCTGGTCTTCCAGTATAATAAACGCGACCTGGACGATCTCATCCCCGTGGAGACATTCAACCAGCTCCTCAACCCCCAGGGCCTTCCCTACGTGGAAGCCTCGGCGATCAACGGCGTTGGCGTTTTCGAAACGCTGAAAGAGGTGGCCAAGGTGACGGTCCCGGCCGTTAAGCAAAATGTCCTGGGCGTTAAGGTCGGTGCCGACGAGCTGGCGGCCGCGGAGTCCCGGGCCCAGGAAGTCGTCAGGGAAGCGACCCAAAAAGATGTAGAAGTGGAGTTCGTCAGCCCCCAGGAGGAGGGGGATACTCAGCTGAGAAAGTTGAAGCTTCGGACTATCGACGAAGTCGAAGAGGAGCTGGACAAGCTGTCCCAAGAATTCCTGGAAAGACCGAAGAAGACTGATTCCTCCTGAGCGCTTTGAAAACGCAGAGGGATCGATGCGCGCTCTGCGATTCAATCATCCTCATCCTGATTCCCTATTATTCTCGGGTTGATATACTTTTTCCAATTCCTTCGTCTTTGCTTAGGGAAAGTAATGCTCGTCAAGACCTCAAGCGCCGCCCTCCTCGGGATAGAGGCCTACCTCGTCGACGTCGAGGTCGACATCTCCACCGGCCTTCCCGGCTACGTCACCGTGGGACTTCCGGACGCCGCCGTCCGGGAGAGCAAGGAGCGGGTGCGGGCAGCCCTGAAGAACTGCGGCTACGAAATGCCGTCGCGCAAGCTGACCGTCAACCTCGCTCCGGCCGACCGCCGGAAAGAGGGTTCGGCCTTCGACCTGCCGATCAGCCTCGGCCTGCTCGCCTTTCTCGGGGTCGTGCCCGTCGAAAGGCTCCAGGATTATTTGTTTATCGGCGAACTGGCCATGGACGGCCGGCTCAAGCCCGTGCGTGGTATCCTGCCGGCGGCGCTCCTGGCTCAGAGGAAGAGCTACCGGGCGATCGTCGTCCCCAAAGAGAATGAGAAGGAAGCCGCCCTCGTCGGCAGCCTGGATATCTACGGCCTCGAGAACCTGGTCCAGGTCGTCCGGCTGCTCAATGAGCCGGAAAGCGTTGCTCCCTGCCGGTGTGCGCTGTCGGAGATCCTCGGCACGCCTTCCTATGAAGGAGACTTCGCCGAGGTCAAAGGACAGCAGCAGGTCAAGCGTGCCCTGGAGGTGGCGGCGGCGGGCGGCCACAACATCCTCCTGATCGGGCCTCCCGGCGCCGGGAAGACCATGCTGGCTAAGCGCCTGCCGTCTATCCTCCCGCCCATGGCCTTTGACGAAATCATCGAGGCCACCCAGGTCTACAGCGCCGCCGGCCTGCTCAAGGACAAAGGCGCGGTCTGCGCGCGGCCGTTCCGCTCTCCACACCACACCATCACCGACGCCGGCCTCATCGGGGGCGGCAACATCCCCCGTCCCGGCGAGGTCAGCCTGGCCCACAACGGCATCCTGTTCCTGGATGAGCTCCCAGAGTTCCGGCGCCGGGTGCTCGAGGACCTGCGCCAGCCCCTCGAGGACGGCCAAGTGACCGTCGCCCGGGCTGCGATCAGCGTGACCTACCCGGCTTCTTTCATGCTCGTGGCCGCTATGAACCCGTGTGATTGTGTTGCCCTGTTGCCATCATTTTGGAGGATGAGGGAAGGTAGGCGAGATGGATGGTTACGTCTTCCTGGCCTATTATGATCTTATCGGTAATATTCTCAACGATTTTTAGTTTTTCCTCTTGGGTAAGCTCCGGCCAGCGGGAGTAAAGGTCCCTAGCTTCACTGAATATCTGATCAGATGAGAGGTATTGTATCTTAAGAAAATCTATCTCACCCTGGATTTCAGGGATTTGGGCATTTATCTGCTTGAGTCTTTCCTCTAGTGGCTTGTAGTGCCTGCCAAGGCCTTCCATGGGGATTTCATCGTTTATATAGGCTCGATATGTCTTTTCCATTTCTTGTTCGGTCTTGCGGCGCTCGTCGTTTAAGGATTTGAGCAGATTTTCCTTCTCTTTGATGACCTGATCAGCCTGGCTCAGGTAGTTGGTGATCTCGGTGGGGGAGAAGAAGAAGGTTTTAAGCTGCTCATGGAAGATTTCTTCTAAATCCGTCTCTCCGATCTTGTTCCGGCACTTATAACAGATGTACTTGGGAGAATTCGAGGGCACGTACATCTTATAGTCGCACTGGCAGAATACATGCCCGGAGAACAGATGAACCGCCTTTCTCGGCGGTTTTTTGTTGCTCTTCTCCTGTTCGTCGAGGATCGCGTTGCATTGTTCCCAGAGTTCTTCGGTGATTATCGGCTCGACTTTGGAGAAGACCCATTCTTCCTTCGGCTTAATGACTCTTTTCTGATTCTTGTAAGGAGGTCCCTTTGTCCAGTTCGCTCGGTGGAGCCCTTTGGCCGTCGTATCTCTTAACAATCTTCCTACGGTGGTGTCTGAGAACTTTGAGCCGTTCCGGGTCCTGTAACCTGCCTCGTTCAAGAGCCGAGCAACGGTCTTTTTCCTTTTATGTTCAAGGAAAAGGTCATAGATGAGCTTCCTGATCGGTGCGTCCTTTGAGTCCGGCACCAGTTTTCTGTCCTTCCATTGATACCCGAAAGAAGCCTGTCCGCCTGTAGGCTTGCCGAGCTTTGCCCTGATCGGGACTGACGCGGCCACCCGCTCCGAGATCTCTTCTCTCTCCCACTGGGCCATGGCCGCGATCATGGTGTAAAAAAGCCTTCCGGCAGGGGAGGAGGTGTCGATCGACTCCTGAAGGGAGATCAGGTCGGCGTTGTGCTGCCTAAAGATATCGGCGAATTCCAGGAGCTCCCTGGTATTCCGAGCAAGCCGGGCAAGCTTTGAAAAAATCAGGCCTGTGATATGGCCTGACCTGATATGTCCGAGCATCTTCTGGGTCTCGGGCAGATCCATGACAGATTTTCCGCTGACTGCCTCAAGATGATAGATCTCTTTGACCTCCCAGCCCTTGGATTCTGCATAATAAAGGGCTCTTTTTTCATGGTGTTCCGGACTTTCCCCTCTAGCCTGGTCTTCTGTCGAAACCCGGATCCAGATGCCGACGGGCTTGGCTTTGTCCATTAATTAGTTCTTGCTTTTAACGATTTTCTAGTATGTAAGTAATAGTCTATCAAAAACCACTTCATTTTCTAATGTTCTATTCTCCATTTGAAAGCGCTTAAGCATAGAACGGCCACAATTAACAAATATTTCTCTTTTAAATAATCCTTTAGGAATCGAGACTTCACAGTGATACATACCGGAGCGTTTCTTCCCATCGATGCTGAGGGCGATAAATGCGCCTTTTCTTTTGCATTTATCAATCTCAAGAAACAAATCTTCTATTTTGAAAGACTGAGAGCCATAGAGGATGGACTGACTATGCAAGTATGGTGGATCACAATAGATCATGTCACCAGATTTTGCTATGTTTAGCGCGTCTTTATAATCTAAAATCAGAAATTTTGTAAACTTAATTCTCTGACACCATTCAAAAACTCTCCTTCTAAATGAGTCTGGGGAAATCGGATTATGTATTCCGCACGGGGTTGACATACAGCCATCGTTTCGTCTGAATCTAACAACACCACCATAACAGGAGCGTGCCAGAAATAACAGATCGGCCCCATTTGGGCATGAATTATAAGATGATTTTATCTTTTCATATGCCTCCACCTTATCGGTGCTCATCATATAATCCCATCTTTCCTTGTACCACTGGACCAAAGTGTCGGGGGAACTGCTTAAAGTCATCCATATTTCCATCAAAGGCCGGAATATATCAGAGCCTATTGCATTATTTGGCGAGAGTGTTGCCAGGACCGCTCCACTGCCTAAGAATGGTTCTAAATATTTATTAAAAGAAAATGGAAAGTATGATACTATTTCAGAAGCAAAACGCTGTTTGTTTCCAACCCACTTAAGAAGTTGCGTCTTCAAAGGCGATATCGTGCTGATCGGAAGGTCCTTAAAGAGAGTTAGCTGCATCTGAAACTAAACCTGTATAGTTTTCTCGATATACTAATATCCCAATTTGGGATATTTTGTCAACTTATTTATTATCTTAAATTAGATGAAGAATAGCTACTCCTCAAACCAAAAAATACTCATTAGCTTGTTGCGGACAATCAGACTGGAGGCCGGTTTTAACCAGGCAGACTTGGCAAAAATCTTAAAACTGCCTCAATCCTTTGTAAGCAAGTATGAAACAGGAGAACGCAGATTAGACTTGCTCGAAGCAAGGAGAATATGCAACGCATGCGGCGTTTCACTAGAAGAGTTTGTAAAAAAGCTCGAGAGTGCTCTTAATGCTGCCAAATAAAAGATTCACGGCATGTTCAAAGAGATTTTGGGCAAACATCAGAATCATAAGCCAAGAGGTTGGTTACACCCAGAGGGGTGATAAACAGATTAAAGTACCATCGATAAATGAAATAATAAACTCGCTTAAGAATATTGGTTTAAAATGGGACCATATAATTGATCGCGACGATAAACTCACAGAACTAGGTAAAGACGTTATCGGGTACTTTCAATATAGAGCAAAGATACTAAATGAGTTTGTCGAGCCAAGATTGATGGATGTTGATAAAGCAAGAAGGCTATTTGAGGAGCTCCATGGCAGGTATGAACCAAAATGTCCTCTTCCTTTGAACAAACAAAAAGGAGAGAAGAAATCGCCCGCCTTCCTAACTTGCCTAATAAACATGATAATCGAGGCGAACTCTAAAGGATACCCTTGTGCTTTTGAACCATATGAGTTAACTACAGTCACGGAAAATGGATATCCAGTAAGAACATTAGCTAGGAGAATTGATGGAGCTTTCCCAGGTCCAGTAAATCCAATAGCAGTCTGGGAAGTAAAAGAGTATTACTACACAACAACATTTGGGAGCAGGGTAGCGGATGGGATATATGAAACTCTCTTGGATGGAATGGAATTGGAGGATCTAAAAGAAAAAGAGAATATAGACGTAAAGCATTATCTTATGGTTGATTCTCACTATACGTGGTGGGAATGTGGCAGATCCTATCTTTGTAGAATTGTTGATATGCTTCATATGGGATATATTGATGAAGCTTTATTCGGATATGAAGTAATAGAAAGACTGCCTTTGATTGTCAATGAATGGGTGGAGAGCTATCACAAGAGAAGAATACAAAAGTAATTTGCTACCTCATTGATTTAGACGAGGAAGGAAAGAGAATTTCTCAGAGATGGAAAAATGGCAAATAAACCTGAGAGTGATAAACATGGACAAAGTGTTTTGAAATCTCTCGAAGAGCTTGCGAACAGACGCAATAAACTTATTAAGTTAACAGAGGAAATGATTTCGGCATATAAGGGAACCATGTATCCAGTCGACATTTTTGCGATTGGTGCTGTTAAGCGGGCCATTAGCACTGCAGCCGGGTTTAGATTACTTGTAGAGTCTTGGAATATGATTTGTGCAAGAACACTACTCAGAATGCAAATAGATACTGCTTTGAGGTTCTCTTCTGTGTTCTTAGTCAAAAAACCTCACGACTTCGTTATAAGAGTCTTAAAAGGACAGCAGATTAATAAATTGAAAGATAAAGATGGCAATAAAATGACTGACGCTTATTTAGTATCGAAACTTGCTCCTGAATATACTTGGCTTCCCGCTGTATATAAAAACCTTTCTGGCTATGTTCATTTTTCGGAACATCATTTGATTGATTCAATTGAACACACAAATGATGAATCAAGAACCGTTTCATGGGCGATTACAGAAGAGGATAGAAAGTTTCCAGAATTTTCTTGGACAGAAGTGGTTGCTTGCTTTAATGAATCGACTGATATTTTCATAAAATACCTTGAGGGTTGGACATTTACGAAAGCAAACCCTGAAATAGTCGCTAAAATAAAAAAGATACTAAAAATTAATTGAGGCGGGTGGGAGGCCGGGCTTTAAAGGCCCTGGCCTCCCAAGGTTGAAAAGGACCGCCGAAGCGGGATATGCGCCTCATTGATACAGACGAGGCGGAATGATATTATTCTCACTGTACAAAGATAATATTCTAATATCCTTTCAGGGAAAAGGGATTCTTGTTTATGAATGACTTAGACATGGATTTCTACAGGAAGGACCGCAAGAAATACACCGAGGCAATAACAAATTCGCCAAGCAGGAAAAAACTGATAATTGCGGGGCCGGGAACAGGCAAAACATATATTTTTAAATCCTTATTAGGAAAGATCAAACATGCTTCTGGTCAAGAAGGATTACTTCTTACCTTTATAAGAAATCTAGTCGCTGATCTTAAGGTAGAGTTAGCTGGGTTGGCGAAGGTGTCTACTTTTCATGCTTTCTGTAAATCAATAGTCCACAGTTTCAAGAATGAGAGGTTTGAATACTATCCGAATATTCTTAAATTAATAGAAAGGGATTTTGATATTCTTGAAATCGAAAAAAATAATAATGAGGATATAGAGAGATGCCTTTTCGGCCTGAAAAGCGATGAGGTAATTAAATCAACTCTCAAGATCGGGGATTATTATAACGCAGCCGGTCATTCTGACTCTGTCTGTCGAGTTATCCGTTATTACGAAGCTTATCCAAATCGAATTCCAATTTACCCTCTGATTATTTTTGATGAATATCAAGATTTTAACTATTTAGAGATAAGCCTCGCTAAGGTCCTTTCAAAGAAAAGCCTATTGTTGATAGTAGGCGATGATGATCAAGCGCTTTATGCTTTTAAACAGGCCTCACCCGATTACATTAGGCGATTAGTTCAAGATCCTGAGTTTCATAAATTCGAACTACCGTATTGTTCGAGATGCACAAGAGTCATAGTGGAGGCTGTTAAGAAGATAGTGTCCATCGCAAAAAAGAATGGTTATTTAAAAGGGAGGGTGGATAAGCCGTTCAAATATTTCCCCCCAGATAAACAGAATGACAGCAAGAGACATCCCCTTATCATAAATGTGAATTGTACGGTCGAACGGAAAGATTGCCATTATATTGGCAAATTTATCGCCAAGGAAATATCTGAAATTCCTGCGTCTTATGTTCATGATTCAAGAAGACGGCACGAGCTAACAGCGTTGATCATCGGACCTGGACAATTCCTAGACGGTGTAAAAATAGAATTGAAAAGAAAATTCGGTTATGTGGCTGATAAAAAACAAGGGGACGATGTGATAGATATCTTAGACGGGTATAAATCGGTGGTGAAAAATCCAAAGTCACGATTGGGTTGGCGTATTTTGCTATATTGTGATCCTTGCGATAATAGCGACAAAATTATAAAGAAAGCAATCTTGGAAGAGAGGGATATCTTTGATTTCATATCATCAAAAAGATATGCTTCTAAACATCAGCAAATATCTAATGTAGTCAATAAAATCATGTGCGGCGATGATCTAAACGACGCAGAGCGAAAATCAATTGAAAAGGCGCTCGGACTTTCGCCAGAGGAGGTTGTGGCAAAATTGCTAAACGACAAGGAAGAGGAACCCAAGGCACAAAAACAAAATCAGGAAAAAGAAATTGATATACCTGACATTCTGTGCACTTCCTTTGAGGGTTCAAAAGGCCTAGCGGCTCAGTACGTATTTATCGTTGGAGTCAATGAAAAACATTTTCCTCAAAAAGCCCCTCCCAGTAATAGGGACATATATAGGCTTATCGTGGCCCTAACCCGCACACGCAAGAGGTGTTATATGATTTCCTGCAATATTTTTGGCGGTGAGGCGTTAAAGCCGTCCATTTATAAAGCCTGGCTGAAAGACGAACTAACTAAAGAAATCTTCGTCGATAAAAAGTTCATTAACAAATTCTGTAATTGAACCCGAAGGAAGGAGCGCACATGAGTGGACATGCCGTTTACAGCAGGATTGTTTATGAAATTAAGAACAGGACCCTGAAGGAGCCGTTTACGGCCGCTGATTTCCAAAATGCGTGTCCTGGGTTTGGCCGCGGGACCTATAAGGCTTTTTTATATAAGCATTGCGTAGGAAATGTGAGGGGAGATTCTGAGCTTTTTGAAAGAGTTTCTCAGGGCAATTTCAGGCTGGCAAGACCTTTCAAGTACAGCCTAGACTAATAAGGAGGATTACTTGGGGACTTCTAAAACTCATAAACCAGGGGAAAAGGCTCCGGAATCAGGCCAATATCAAATAATTGGCCCAAGAGGATCCAAAGGTGCCGAGAGAACGATAGTGAGGGGCGAACCATTTCCGCCGACCCCCAAACCAAATAGCACATATCGCATAGTGGACAGAACGAAAACAAAAAAATAACACCTCTTTTTATGAGAGGTAAAACTCTCTGGATGACCTGCGCACTCAAGGACGGACTGGCTTGACTCATTTTGTCAAGGCTTGTGTTGTTTAGTCCAAGTGGTTTAACCTGAACAAAAAGGAGATGCATTTGCATCTCCTTTTCCTCTCTGCCATTTATTAAAAACACGGGCTTATAAGGAATTAAAGAACCGATCTATGGCTCGTCCAGGGCCTTAAGCTCTTCCATGGGAAGAGCAACTAATTTGCCGCCCAGCTTTTCCAGTTCAACGCTTTTCTCCCACGTTTCTTCCTTTTGGGCGGCAAGAGTCACGGCATTAGCGATTCCGTACTGGTCATATTCCGGCTCCGCGCCGAAGGCCATCAGGATATTCGCTTTTTGGGATTCGCTGAGTTTGTACTGCTCGACCACGTTTTGGATCACCTTCTGAGGGCTCTTGATCTTGACCTCGGTTGATTCTCTGAGAAGCAGGACGATCTCGCCGAACCTGCCGAATAGCTCGCGGATCGACCTACGGATGGACAGGTAGATTATCTCATCGTATATCTCGTCCCCGTTCCCGATGTGAATCTCCCGCGTCACCATCTCCTCGACTATCATCCCGTTTGAGCACTTAACCCTGAAAAGACGCGGCTCGACCCTGAGGGCCTTATGGCCTGTCTCTGAGTTGGTGAGAAACAGCCCGCCGATCATGAGGTCGTCCTTATGTCTTACGAAATCTCTGAGCTTTTGGCTTTTCACTTTGATATTCATCTCGGTCTCGGAGAGAAAGCAACCTTCAATCTCGGCCTCGTGGGCTTGAAGCTCGTTCAACGCGCAGTAGAGAACGTCAAGGTGATCGATGACACGGTACCTGTCGCTTAGAAAAGCTCTGACGGAATCACCCAAACGCCGGATGAAGAACTCCTTTTCGCTTCTTTTGAGCCAGGTGTTGACGTTCTCGGCCAGGAGCTCGGGCGTTTCCCAATCCATCCGGTGATAATACTTGAGGGGAATCTCGAGCTTTTCCGCGATCTGGCTGTGGCAGGGCTCAGTAATCGAAAAAGAGTCGTTTTCCTTGATTTGAAATCTCGGCTGATTCTCGACTAAGACCATTCTTATCTGGGATGAGTTGACCGGTTCATCCTGTTTTAAAGGTTTTTGTCTCTCCAATTCTTCGATCAAAGATTGTAGTTTCATGCGTTCCTCCTTTTTTAAAGAGCTATAGGCAGAGAGGTATATGTAAACAAAGGGCTTGAAAGGAGCTATGCCGATCTATCGGCGTTAAGATTTGAGTAGAATATTTGACTTTCAATCATGAGCTTGATTTTTCTGGGCGTCGGGAGTTCCTCGAAAACCATTTTTCCATACGTTCCCGCTGATTCGATGACCAAGTTTCCGTAGCCAAAGATTCTCCCCCAGAGGCCGTAGGTGCAGGTGATGTCTTCGATATTGTGGAGCCTTATGGCCATGAATGTTTTGCCGATAATCCCTCTTTCTTTGATCAGCCTCAGGTTCGTGAGGTAGAGCCGGTTGAATTTCCAGTCAAGGTAAAAGACAACGCCAAGGAAAAAGAGGATGAGAAGGGAGGCGATATAGCAGGCACTTTCAAGCCCTCGATACACGATCCCCAAAAAAGGACAGGCAAAGAAAAGATATAAAAGAAAGAAGACGGATATTCCAATTACGGGGATTACAAGAAACAGGCAGTGGGGATTGGTTCTCAAGACAATTCTTTCTTCAGGCAAAAGGAAAATGGATGAATTATTAGATGGGAAGTTTTTGAGCATAAGGATTGTGAAAGTGAGGCGTTTGGCTTAGGATAACTCGCTCAACTTCTCTCCTGGGTTTAGAATACCTTTTCCTGGAGAGCGCGATAGTTTTTTCCTTATAGGATTTATTTCTTTCCGTTGCAGGTAGGGTAATCGCGCTGAACGGCTCAGAAGTCGTTCCGTCGATCATCAGCTTAAGGTAGATATGATAATTGGGCAGGTTGATGAGGTCATGCTCATCGAAAACAGGGGAGAACTCCCCGGCCAGGTATTTTGCGTCCTCAGCGCCCACTCTGAAAGAGATCATCGTTCCGACATTGCCGAAGATTGCGGCCCTGATTTTTTCGTCCAGCTGTTCAATATACTGGTGAGCCAGGATCAGGTTTAATCCATATTTTCGCGCTTCCGAGAGAATATCGGCAAAGGATAAAGTGAGAAAATTGTGAATCTCATCAACGTAGAGATAATATGGCTTCCTTTTATCCTCCGGCAAGTCAGACCGGCTTAGAGCGGCCAACTGAATCTTGGTCACGATCATCGCTCCTAAAAGGGAAGAATTGTCTTCTCCGATCTTGCCTTTGGCCAGATTTACTATCAATATCTTGCCTTCATCCATCACCTTTCTCAGATCGAAGGTGTTTTCTTTTTGCCCGACGATGTTTCTTAGGGGAATACTCACCAGGAACTGGCCGATTTTGTTAAGAATCGGGGAGATCGCCTCAGACCTGAGCCAGGCCGAGTATTTTTCAAACTCAGAGAGCCAGAAGTCCTTGACCTGGGGATGAGTAACGCATTCGAGGACTTTTTTTCTGAATTCTTTGTCTGTCAGGAGCCTCGGCAAATCTAGAAGTGTGCTTTCTGGATATTCAAGAAGCGTTAGAATCGAATGCCTTAAGATATGCTCAAGCCTGGGCCCCCAGAATTCCGCCCATATTTTTTTGAAAGTTGAAATTAGACCCGACGCCACGAGATGATGAAAGTCCGAAGGAACCTTCTCCAGCGGGTTAAATGCGATCGGGTATTCCAACTCCCCGGGATTGAAATAGATGGCATCTTTTATTCTCCTCTTGGGTATGAAATCCAGGATGTCTTCAGCCACATCTCCGTGAGGATCAATCAAAGCTAGGCCGTTTCCGCGCTTGATGTCTGAGATCGCCATATTCTCAATCAGAGTGGTTTTTCCGGTTCCGGTTTTGCCGATGATATAGATATGGCCTCTCCGGTTCTCGTCTTTTATCCCGAATCTTTTCTGAATGTCTCGGTAGTCGGTTACGGCAAAAGGAGTGATTGGGTTTCTGTCTTTGTTCGATTTCGTCATATGCCTTCATGATAAATCCCCAAGAACTGAGATAAAAGAAGGGAATAATTTTCTCTTGAGGCAAATTCTCCCGTCTTGTTGAGTCCTGCCTGTGGATTAAGCTTAAAGTAGAACCTTAAAAATCTAAAAAAGGAGAAACACAAAATGAAAAACAAGGCAAAACGGATCGAACTCAGGACTCCGGACGGAAAGGTTATCCTAGTTCTCAATCTCTTCGAGGAGATGGACTTAGAGGATGGCTCAAAGGCTCCGTCAGGCCAAAAGCCTGAAGAGGGCAAGGCAAAACCTCAAAGCCCCGGCTCGCAGAATGAAAGTCCTCCGATGACCGACGCTCAGAAAAGGTATCTCTTCCGAATCCTGGCCGACAAGAAAGGAATCGAGGCGGATAAAGCTCACCAGCGTCTTCTGGAACTCTTCCAGGTCGATTCGCTGAAAGAAATCACGAAGCTCGAAGCCAGCAAGATGATCGAGAGGCTTTTGGAGGAAGCCAAGGGAGGAACGGATGAACCACCTTTCTAATAGCCAAATCAACCTCTACCTCCAGTGCAGCCTCAAGTACAAGTTCCAGTATGTTGATGAACTCCCCAAGCCTTTCAAGTCTTCGGGCCTGGCCTTTGGCAGCGCCGTCCATTCGGCGCTTTCCTGGCTCAATAAGCAGAGGATGAACGGGAACAGCGTCAGCCTGGAAAGGTTTTACAAAATCTTCGACGCCGACTGGTACAGCCTGAAAGCGGAGAATGAAATTCGGTACAAGGCCGGAGAGGAGGAAATGAAGCTTACAGTCCTTGGAAAGGAGTTGCTCGGGCTGTATTTTGAGGAGCCATACAAAAAAGTCAAAGGCACGGAGATCCCCTTCGTCGTCCCCATCGTCAATCCTCAGACCGGCCAGAGGCTCGGGATCGACCTTGAAGGTATTATCGACCTTATCGAAGAGGATGATACGATCACGGAGTTCAAGACCTCGGCTCAGATCATGGACCCTAAAGAAGTCGATACCCATCTCCAGCTTACAATCTACAGTTACGCTTTCGAGGCGCTTACTCACAGACCTCCAAAACTCCTCAGAGTCATCGACTTCGTGAAAACCAAGAAGCCCAAGCTGATTCCCCTGGAGACAAAAAGAACCAAGGCCGACTACCAGAGATTTTTCTTCCTTTCAGGCCAGGTCCTTAAAGGAATCCGGTCTCAGGTCTTCTTTCCCCGGTCAGGCTTCTGGTGCAAGGACTGCGAGTATGGAGAGCATTGCAGGAATTGGGGAGAAAGCTAATGAGCTCAAAGAAGATGAAGAAGTATCTCCTAATTTATGAGTTAGAAATCGAAGCCAAGAATATCGAGAAAGCTGAGGAGATAGGTGACCAAGAAGAAACCAAAATGATAGCCAGGTTGAGAAGGGTCGAAGGTAAGGGGGAAGCCTGGGAGAGGCTTTATGACGTTGATCCGTCCATTTTAAGAATCAGTTCTTTTAAACCCAAAAGGAAGTAGAAAATCTACTTCCTTTTTATATCAGGTCTAAATTATTGATATGACAATAAAAATCAATTAAAATAAAAATGATTATTATGATTTCTGATAATCCAATTCTAACAAAAGAAAAAGATTTACTGCACCGTTATCCATTGGCAAAACGGATAGCGGCTATGATTAATCGTTTTAAAGAAACCGAGAGCTATGTTATTGGAATCGAGGGGGAATGGGGATCCGGAAAAACTTCTTTTATTAATTTGATACTGGAAGAATTAAGAACTTCGGATGCTTTAATAGTTAAATTTAATCCATGGAATTTTTTAGACCAGAATGAGCTGATAAAAGATTTTTTCAATTCGTTTATTGAATCTATAAAACAAAGTAGCGCGAGGCAGAGCGAAGATAAGGCAAAAAAGATTAAAGAATATTCGTCTAAATTGCTTAAAAGAAGTGAACTGAAAATCGCACCAGAATTTTCTATATTTGGTTTTAGATTTAAGTTGGGTGAATTTCGCAAGCTTAGCGTTGAAGAGCCACTAGAGAAACAGAAGGAGACGATAAACCGGTTATTAAGAGGGCTTGGAAAGCGAATCGTTGTCGTTATTGACGATATTGACCGGCTAGACGAAGAAGAAACAAAGCTTATTTTTAAACTAGCTAAGATAACTGGCAATTTTTCCAATACGACCTTTATACTAGCCTATGATAGAAGTAGGGTCTGCAAAAGAATCAGTGAGCAAGGAACGGGCGAAGAGTACTTGAAAAAGATTGTCCAAGTGAGTTTCACTTTGCCGAAGCCTGATCCGCAAGATTTGTATAAAATATTATTCAACGATATTGATACAGTTATTAAAGATTTCGACGAAAAGTATTGGGATGACGTACGGTGGGGTAATCTTTTCCAATGCGGCTTCAATAAACTCTTTCCGACTATACGAGATATTAAGCGCTACGTTAGTAGCTTGCGCTTAGATTTGGAGATTATAGGAAGAGAAGAAGTCAATCCGATCGACTTTTTAGGTACGGAAGCTATTCGCGTATTTGTTCCAGAAGTGTATTTAGCTATTGCGGATGAAAAGAGAGCATTCACCACAACTAATGGATTATTTTATGGATTTAACGACACAAAAGATCGAGAGACTCGAAAGGCGGTATGTGAAGAAGCAATAAAAAGATCGCCGGATAATTTAAAAGATGTAGTAAGGGAGATTATAAAGCAGTTATTTCCTCAGGTAAAAGGACTTTACTCTAATACTCATTATGGAAATGATTGGCAACAAGGGTGGCGGCAGCAACTAAGGATTTGTTCCGATGATATGTTTGATAAATATTTTTCGCTTTCATTTCCCTCTACAACTCTTTCGGAAAAAAGTCTAAATGATTTACTGTCGACTGTTAATGACGTGCATTCCTTTACCGAGAATTTAAAGAAGTTCCAAGAAGAAAATAAGTTGAGACTCGTCCTCGATAGGCTATTGGATAAAATAGACGGACTTAATGATGAGCAAAAAGAAAATATGCTCCTCAGCGTTTTTGATTTTGTCGAAGATGTCAAGGATAGAAAGCAAGGTATTATTGACCTTCAAGACATAGATACGTTAACGATTAGGCTCGGATATCAGACATTAAAAAGAATATCTGTGGAGAAACGATTTAACTTCCTTTTAAAGATTCTTGAATCGACAAAGAGCGTTTTTTCTCCAATTCATTTCGTTAGCATATTAGATAAAGAGGTCGATAAACATGAGAAAAAGGAATCGCAAGAAGAGTGTTTGCTAACCAGAGAAGAGATCGACAATATTAAAAATAGATGTGTAGAAAAAATTAAAAATGCAGCAAAACGAAGTACTTTAGTCAAGAATAAGGGCTTCGCATATCTTTTATATCGATGGAAAGAGTGGGAATCCGAAGCAGATGTAAAAAAATATATTTCCGAAATACTTAAAACAGACGATGGGTTATTCGATTTTCTTAATGGATTTGTATCAGAATCTATGTCGCAAAGTCTGGATGATTTAGTAGTAAAGAGAACGAAAAGAATTGACAAAAAAGCGATTGAAATATTTACAGATATTGGTAGATTGGATAAGCAAATAGAGAGCCTTAACGAATCTAACTTGGATGCGGATAAAGCTGAATTAATTAAATTATATAAAAAGCCGATAAAGGATCGGTTTGAAGAAGATTAAGATAGATTCTCGTATATTTACATCTTATTTTCAGATATTAGAATCAAATTAAGATACGTCGCAAGAAATTCTAACATAATGATTTATGAACTGCCTCCTCTATGCCCGTGTTTCCACGGATAAACAAGCTCAATAAGACCTGTTGATTCCGGCTCAGAGGCCATGTCAATATTTGTTCGCAATTTCGGGGACATCATAACCCTCTTCAGTTTGTCGCCTGAGCCATCAGGGAGGCCTGGTTTCGCTCCATGGCCTCCTGGATTTT
>JAFNEO010000024.1 GCA_017886205.1 Candidatus Aminicenantota bacterium
ATATAGCGACCAACATTTTTTGGCAATTATGCCCGCAATGACGCAACACTTAGTCCGTTCATATTAATATCCGGCGATCACCCAGACAAGCCATAGCATCCTTTTCCGGGTCAGGAGATTGGGGAGCTTGCGGCATATTCCGATAGTCTCAAGCTTTAAACTCATCCCTTAAGATAGTAATACGAACACCGCCTCCAAAAGGTTCTGCCGGCCGGTCGAGCCCGTCATTTCAGGACATTCATGAAAATGGTGATGATCACGGCATTATAGAGGATTTTCGCTAACTTAGCCATTTTACATTGCGGATAAACTACTTTAGAATCCTTACGTATTACCTCCAGGAGGTCCGCATGGATAATGTCCTCAGGGTCGCAGGTCTAAAGAAATTCTACGGCGGGCTGGAGGCGCTCAAAGGTATCGACTTCGAGGTCGGCCGGGGCGAGATTTTCGCCCTGATCGGCCCGAACGGCGCCGGCAAGACCACCGCCCTCCGGATCGTCGCCACACTCCTCTCCCCGTCCGACGGCAAGGTCACCTTCCTCGGGTTTGACCTGAAGAAGCAGCCCGAGAAATTCCGCGAAAAGATCAGCTATCTCCCCGAAGAAGCGGGCGCCTACAAGAACCTCAAGGGCACAGATTACCTGAAGTTCATGGCCAAGTTCTACGCCAAGTCGGAACAGGAGCTCGCGGAGTTCATCAAGCGGGCCCAGGACATCGCCGACCTGGGAACGCGGCTCAACGAAAAGGCCGGGACCTACTCCAAGGGCATGATCCGGAAGCTCCTCCTCGCCCGGGCGCTCATGACCAAGCCCGACCTGGCCATCCTGGACGAGCCCACCTCGGGGCTGGACGTCATCAACGCCCTCGAAGTCCGGGAAATCGTCAAACGGTTCGCCAAGGAGGGCATCTCGGTGCTCCTCTCTTCTCATAACATGCTCGAGATCGAGTTCCTCTCCGACCGGGTGGGCCTGATCGACAAGGGCCGGATCCTAGACACGGGGACATCCGAAGGGCTGAAAGAAAAATATAAGGCCCGCAACCTCGAAGAGGTCTTCAGGAGCGCACTCCAATGAATAAATTCCTCAACCTCCTCGTCAAAGAAATCAAGGAATTGATCACCCTGCAGCTCCTCATCTCGCTCCTCTTCACCGTCTTCCTGTTCTACTTTATCGGGCAGATGGCCAAGACCGAGATGAAGAAAGCCATGCGGACGCAGAAGATCGCCGTCCTCAACCTGGACGATTCGCCCTTCTCCGAGCAGCTCATCGGCAACCTCAAGACGGCCAACTTCCAGGCCGAGATGGTCAAGGACCGCGACAAGCAAAAGGCCATCGACGAGACCAAGGCGAGCGACATCAACCTCCTGCTCGTCATCCCCCAGGGGTTCGGGCAGTCGCTGGAAACGCAGGAGATCAAGGAGATCGAGACCTATTCCTACCTCCGGACCTTCTCAATCGTCGGAAGCCGGAGCTCGGTCATCATCAACGCCGTCATCAAGGCCATCAATGAGTATCTTTCGAACGACTTCATCAAAAAGAAGATTCCCGACGTCAGCCCGGAAAAGGTGAAGAACCCAATCAGGAGCAAGAATTTCGTCATCGTCAAGGACCGGATGGCCGAGGGCAAGGCGGAAGCGGTCGCCGGGTTTGTCTCGTCGCAATCGCTCTTCGTCCCCGTCATCCTGATGATGATCATCATCTACGCTTCCCAGATGGTCATCTCAGCCATCGCCATGGAGAAGCAGAACAAGACCCTGGAGACACTCCTTACCGTGCCCATAAGCAGAACCTCGATCGTGACGGCCAAGATGTTCGCTTCGGGGCTGGTCGGGTTGATCTCGGCCGTGATCTACATGTTCGGGTTCCGCTATTACATGGGCGGGTTCATGGGAGACATCAGCCGGGCGGCGGCAGCCGACGGCGTAACCGGAGTCATCCAGAAGCTAGGCCTGGCAATGAGCACCAAAGGTTTTATCATCCTCGGGATTTCGCTCTTCTTCGCCATCTTGGTCGCCCTGGCCCTGGCCACGATCTTGGGGGTGCTCGCCGAAGACTACCGGAGCGCCCAGAGCCTAATCATGCCGCTCATCTTCCTGGTCATGATTCCCTACTTCCTGTCCTTCTTTTCCGACCCCCGGACGCTCTCGCTCCCGGCGAAAATCTTGCTCTACGCCATTCCCTTTTCGCATCCATTCCTGACGACCCAGAACCTGCTGCTCGAGAACTACAGCGCGGTCCTCTACGGCATCCTCTACATGCTCGCCGTCTTCATCGTCCTCATCCTCATCGCCGCCCGCATCTTTTCGACGGATAAAGTGCTGACGATGAAGCTTAAGTTCCGGAAGAAAAAGGTGCAATTCTGAGAGAAAATAGGGAGGGTCCTATTTTCTTTTTTATTTGATCAATCGCCTCTTCATCGACTTGAGGCCGATGGTGAAGGCGATGGCCTCGAGAACAACAATCACCAGCAGGCTCCAGATCAGTCCGGAGCTCAGCGTGCCCGAGTAAACAGCCCGAGAGATCTTGACGGCGTGCGTGAGTGGCATGAACTCGGACAGAGTCTTCATCCACGGCGGGAACTTGTCCAGGGGAAAGAAAACGCCGGAAAAGAAAAGCATGGGAGTGATGATGAGTTCTGTGTAGTAATTGAAAAAGTCGAAGCTCGGAGAAAACGAGGTCACGATCATTGCCAGGGAAGCGAACATGACTCCGACCAAGACCATCAGCGCGAGAAGCAGCGCGGCGCTGAGGACCGAGGCGGGCAGAACACCCATGACCATGGCGACGGTCATCATCAGGGTCCCGCTGATCAGGCCCCGGAAGGCGCCCCAAGCGATGTCGCCGGCCACGGCGTCCTCGGCGGAGACCGGAGTCGCGATCAGGGAATCGTAGAGCTTTTCGTGGATCATCTTGACGAATGTCCCGTACAGGCACTCAAAACTCGAGGTCATCATGACGGACGAGACGAGGACACCGGGGACGAGAAAATAGAGGTATGGCTTCCCGCCGAAATAGCCGATGTATGCGCCCATCCCGATCCCGAAGGTGACGAGATAGAACAGGGGCTCGACCAGGCTGACCAGGAAGGTCGGGACCACGAACCTCTTGTAGGAATAGAGGTTCCGGAGAAAGATGTAGTATATCCGGTAGGACAGGTTCATTCGATCAGGCTCCTGCCGGTGAGCTTCAGGAAAACGTCCTCGAGGGTGGCCGGCCGGGTCAGATAGTTGTGGAGGTCGAGCTCGACGAGCTTCTTCATCAGCCCCTGGCCATCGCGGCAGTAAAAATAGAGCGTGTCCCCCACCCGTTCGTGCCCGCACGAAAACTCAGTTAACTGGCCGACGATTCTTTCGTCCTCCTCTTTCGGGACGCGCACCTCTACGACCTCGCGGCCGATCTGCTCGGCCACGAGCTTGGAGGGAACGCCCTCTTTCAGGATCTTCCCCTGATGCATGACTACGATCCGGTCGCAGAGCTGCTGGGCCTCCTCCATGTATTGCGTCGTCAGGATAAGGGTCACACCCTCGCTCTTGAGCTGCCGGAGCCTCTGCCAGATCAGGTGCCGCGCTTGGGGGTCAAGTCCGGTTGTCGGCTCGTCGGCGACGATGAGTTTGGGATGATTGAGGAGCGCCCGGGCCACCAGGAGCCGCCGCTTCATGCCGGTCGAGAGCTCGCTGATTTTGCTGTTCCGCTTGGCTTCGAGCTCAACGAAGTGCAGGAGCTCGGCGATCCGTTTCTTGGCTTCGCGCTTGGGGATATCGAAAAACTTGGCGAAGATAATGAGGTTCTCATAGACAGTCAGGTCGACGTCCAGAGTGATCTCCTGGGGGATGATCCCAGTCATTTTCTTCAGGGCCCGGTTGTTGATGTGCGCGGGCAGGCCGTTGACAATAAGAGTCCCCGATGTGACCGGAGAGACGCAATGGATCATCTTGACGGTCGTGGTCTTGCCGGCGCCGTTCGGTCCCAGGAACCCGAAGCATTCCCCCTCCTGGATCTCGAAAGAGATCCCGTCCACAGCTATGAGCGAGCCGTAGTTCTTACGCAGATCCTTGGCCGAAACAAGAGTTTTCGTCATGGCACAGGTTTCCCATTATACACCGAAAACCAGAATTGGCGACGGGCCCAAGGAAGCATCTCCGGCTCCGTGATGACATAGACAGGGAATGGGGTCCTGTCACGACGCGTCCCCGTCCGTCCTCGCTCCACCCATCCCCCCGTGGGGAACCCCTTCCGCTGCGGGCGTTGCGGGGACTGGCGCCGTGCCACCCCTCCCTCGATCATCTAACAAATCACGGAAACGGAGATGCTATCCTATCCTAATCCCCTTCGGGATTTGTGCTATAATCCGCGGCAAACGTTCGACATCTTGTTCTGGAGGGTGTTCATGAAACGTCTTCTATCCCGGTCCGTCACACTGTTGATCCTGGCTATCTTGGTGCTGCCTGCGTTCGCCATCCCGCAGGCCGCTTCCGAGTCCATCGACAAGGACTACACGGCGAAGATTCTGGAGTTCACAACCGAAAAATTCTTTTTGACCGAGCTCGTCGACCACCTGCCCGCATCGGAGACCGTGCCTTCGCCTTTCCAGATCCTCGGCCATATCGTTGGAGCGCCCGATGTCCTCGACCATTCGGCCGAGATTTATAAGTACCTGCGCGCCCTGGACGCCGCCTCTCCCCGCGTAGAACTCTTCTCCATCGGCCCGACCGATGAGGGCCGCGAAATGATCGCCGTCGCCGTCTCCGCCGAGGAGAACATGGCCCACCTTGAGCGCCTTAAGGAGATCATGACCCGCCTGGCCGACCCCCGCGGGCTCAAGGACGAGGACGCCGCCAAGACCATCGCGGAGGGAGTTCCCGTCTACTGGATCACCGGTGGTCTTCATTCCCAGGAGACCGGCTCGCCCGAGATGATGATGGAGCTCGCCTACCGCCTGGCCGTCGAGGAAACGGATTTTATCCGGGCTATCCGCAAGAACATGGTCGTCCTGATGACGCCGATCCTCGAGGTCGACGGCTGGGACAAAGCCGTCGACGTCTACCTCTATAAAAAAGAAAACAAAGACAAGAAAACGATCCCCCTCGTCTACTGGGGGAAGTACGTCCTCCACGACAACAACCGGGATGCCGTCGGACTGGGCCTCAAGCTCAGCGAAAACCTGATCAAGGCTTACTTCGAATGGCATCCGATCATCATGCACGACCTCCACGAGTCCGTTGCTTATCTCTATACCTCTACGGGAACCGGCCCGTTCAACGCCTGGCTCGACCCGATCACGATCAACGAGTGGGAGGAACTGGCCTTCCTGGAGATCAGCGAGATGACCAGGCGAGGCGTTCCCGGCGTCTGGTCGCACGGGTTCTTCGATGGCTGGGCCGCAAGTTATGCCTTCTCCGTCGCCCATTTTCACAACTCGACCGGCCGGTTCTACGAAACCTTCGGCGGCACCGGCGCGGATACCATGGTCCGAACCTCGGGCGCCGAGTCCAAGCGGGCTTGGTTCCGGCCCAACCCGCCCCTCGAGGCGGTCAAGTGGTCGTTCCGCAACAACATCAACCTCCAGGAGAGCGCCCTGCTCCTCACCTTCAAGCACGTCGCCGATAACCGGGCCAGGTTTTTGGAGAACTTCTACCTGAAAAGTAAACGCTCCGTGGCTAAGGCGAGGACGGAAGGCCCGGCGGCCTACCTGATCCCCGGCGGGACCAAGCGGCCCCTCGCCGCCAGACGCCTCATCAACCTCCTCCGTAAAAATGGCGTCGAGGTCCACGTCGCGAATGCCGAGGTCGCGGTCGGGAAGGACAAGTATCCGGCCGGGAGCTACGTCGTCCGGATGGACCAGCCCTACAGCCGCTGCGCCGACATGCTCCTTGACACCCAGTACTACAACCCCAAAGATCCCCGCCCCTACGACGACACGGGCTGGACGCTGGGGCCGCTCCACAACGTCAAGACGGTCCGGGTCACGGACACGAAGATCCTCGAAGCGGCCATGTCCCTTCTGGGAAAAGATGTCATGATCGAGGGCCAAATCATGGGCAAAGACAAGGCGGTCGCTTTTGCCGTCAACCACACGGCCGAGCCCGAGCTCATGACTTTCCGCTACCGGCTCAAAGACATAAAGATGCTGACAGCGGAAGACGGGTTCAGCCAGGGCAATGTCAAGTTCGTTTCCGGAAGCTTCGTCATCCCCGGTGATGGAAATCCAGCCGATCTCGAAAGCCGGCTCGGAGCAGCCGCAAAGGACCTCGGGCTCATGGTCTATCGGCTGGCCGCCCTTCCCGGCATCAAGACCCATGACCTCGACGCCCCGCGGCTGGCCATTCTTCACTCCTGGCTGAACACTCAGGACGAGGGTTGGTTCCGCCTGGCCCTAGACAAGCTGGAAGTTCCCTATTCCTACATTCCTCTCCAAGAAATTCGGGACAACGAGGACCTGCGGGCGAAATACGACGTCATCATCTTCCCTCCGGCCGGAATGCTGGGCAAGAGCCAGAGGATCGTCAACGGGATCGGGGGCGAAAACCCCATCCCCTGGCTAAAGACCGAGAAATATCCCCATCTGGGCGGCCCTGACTCGCGCGAAGATATCCGGGGCGGCATAGAGCTGAAGGGGATCGTCCATCTCCGGCAGTTCATCGAACAAGGAGGATTGTTCGTCCCGATCACGTCCATGGCCGAATTGCCGATCAGCTATGGCCTCGTCGAAAGCGTCGCCGTAGCTAAGACCCAGAAGCTCAAAGTCGCCGGCTCGGTCCTGAGCGCGAACATCACAGACACACTCAGTCCTATAGGCTACGGATACGACCGCAACTTAGGCGTCTATTTCAGCGGAGGCCCGGTGTTCGAGACCGGAGTCAAGGCCGTAACTGGAATGGAGATCAACGAAATGTTGGACGGAGGCGCTTCAGCCGGCCGTCCCTCGGGCCGCGGAAGCCTCAAGGACCCGGACATCATCCAGGGCCGAGTCCAGAAACCCGGGAACGTCCAGGGTGCCGGGACGGGCATCCCGGCCGAATATAAGGATATGTTCGACCTCTACATGCCGCCCGACTTGAAGACCGTGCGGGTCGTCATGCGGTTTGACACGACTGACAAGCTCCTGGTATCCGGGATGCTGGACGGAGGCGAGGAGCTGGCCAACAAGCCGGCCATCGTCGATGTGCCGGTGGGCAAAGGGCACGTTGTCTTCTTCGCCATCAACCCGATGTGGCGCCAGGAAACGCTGGGGAGCTTCTTCCTCCTTTTCAACGCGGCCTTGAACTACAGAAACCTGGACGCCGGCCGGCCCCAACCCGCGTCTGAAAAAAAGGAAACTCCGGAAAAGTGATCACACTGAGGATTGGGTTGTTTTCTTCTTGACATCGACCAGAGTTTCGCGATATATCTTTCTTCGGATTCAGAATATCGCATCAAATGCCGAAGGCAAGGATAAACGCTCAGCTGCAAACCCGGAATGGCGAAAAATTTAATCTTCATCAAGGGGGTGAAATAACGGCAAACAAAACGACCGCCAACAAGACATGGGAAGTCGAGAAACCTCGATTTCCTAAGGGACATTCAGAAAAGGTGAAGGAGGGTAAAATGAAACTCAAAGTCACCGTTTGCTTGGGGCTTCTCCTGTGCCTTTTGGCGCCTCTGGCCTTCACACAATCCAAAGAGACGGGCGCGATTGTCGGCAGTGTGAGAGATGAAGAAGGCACAGCTCTGCCCGGAGTGACGGTCACGATCACGAGTGCAAACCTTATGGGCACCAGGACTTCTATCACCAACCCCCAGGGGGAATACCGTTTCCCCGCACTTCCTCCCGGAGAATATGTGGTCAAAGCCGATCTCCAGGGATTTGCCACGGTCAGGCAGGAAAATGTGCGGCTGACGACGACGACCCGCCTGACCATCGACTTCACTTTGAAGCAGTCGGCTGTCGAGGAACAGGTCACCGTCATCGCCCAATCCCCGACCGTCGACATTAAGTCCACCGAGACCGCTTCGGTGACCTTGACCAACGAACTCCTGCGGAATATCCCCAACCTCGGCCAATTTACGTCGTCACTCGTGAACTTGGCTCCTGGAGTCACGCCCGATAACATGGGCGACTCGGCCTACGGCGCTTCGGATGGGACAGGGATTGGCTATTCGATGGACGGCGTTAATGTGGCGGACCCGGAAGCAGGAACAGCGTGGGTTTTCCTCGACTTCAACATCATCGAGGAAGCCAAGGTCATGGGACACGGGCTTCCGGCCGAGTACGGGAACTTCACGGGTGTCATTTTCAACATCGTCACCAAATCCGGAGGGAACGAGTTCTCGGGGCACATGGAACTCGACTATCAGGGGAAGAAGAATGACAACCCATCAGGTTTCTGGCAGCAGAACAACAATAAAGACTATCTCACCGATTTTCCCGATTTCACCAACCCGCTGTACAAGTTAATGGATGCCAACGTTCACCTAGGAGGGCCGATCAAGAAGGACAAGCTCTGGTTCTATCAGGGCTTTCAGTTTCAGCGTTTCGAGGATTATGTGGCCGGCTTCACCGGAGGCCCGCGCGCCTATAACCAGCCCCGGTCCTTCACCAAAATCACGGCTCAAGTCACTCCAGCTACAAATCTGATGTTCGGGCTTGAAATTGACACGTACAACGGCGAAAACCGCGGGGCCAGCGCAACAGCATCCCCTGACGCAGTCGTGGGCCAGAAATCCCCGGAAGTCGTCGGAAACTTCAGTTTGACGCACATCTTCAGCCCCAAGACCTTCTTCGATGTGAAGGCCGCCTATTTCTGGGGCTACTACTATCTCGAACCAAAGACGGGAAGAGATACCTACATGCATTTCGACCTCGACCAGAACATGACGCTGTACAACTCCGGATACTATTATTTGGCGGACCGCACCCGGTTTCAGACAAACGCCAGCTTGACCCATTACGCCGAGGACTTTATCACCGGGAACCACGACTTCAAGTTCGGCGTCGAGATCGAACGCTCCACCTGCCGGAGCCGTTTGGGATACACGGGGACGGGCGGGCCGCTCGGAGATCACCTCTACTACGTTGATTATTGGAGTTACAACCAATACTACGGCTATAACACGGGAAACTACTTGGCCTACCAGTACGAAGGCTACGATTTCGACGCCCCATATACACGGTTAGAAGGGTTCGCCCAGGACTCCTGGCAGATCACGCCGCGCATCAATATCAATGCCGGCATCCGGTACAGCCAGAACTGGGGCCAGGCCGAAGGCAAGGGCACTGTTTGGAAATCGCACCGGATCGCTCCAAGGATCGGTTTTACCTTCGACATCTTTGGCGACAAGACGACGATCTTCAAGGCCCACTACGGACAGTTCACGGAAGGGATGTTCGCCGCCTATCACGAACGGCTCACGAAGTCCTGGTCTGACTATATCTCTTATTACTGGGACCTCGCCAACGCGGAATGGGTAGAGTACGACCGGGTCAAACAGAGCTGGCAGGTTCAGGATGGGATCAAACATCCCTACATGAACCAGTACACGTTCGGCCTGGAAAGGGAGCTTTTCCGGGATGCGTCTTTCTCCGTGAGCTATATCGCCCGGGACTGGAAGAACATCATCGGCATCTACGACATTCTGGCCCAGTACGAGCCGGTCTCCTATTATGTTGAGCCTGTCAACAGGACGGACACCCTCTACGATCTTGTGTCCGGAAGCGCCCATTCATTCATAATCGAAAACCTCAACGACGGTCCGTACAGAAACGACCAAATGGGAAACGCTTACCGGAAGTACCGCGGGATTGAGTTCCTGTTCAGCAAGCGTTTCTCGAACAGATGGCAGCTGATGCTATCCTATATCTACTCCAAGACATCCGGCACGATCGACAACGGCCAGGCAGACGACATCGGCTGGGGCGGCCGGAACAGCCAGGAAGCGGGCGACCCGAATTTCTGGATCAACGCCGATGGCAACGCCACTTTCGATCCGACGCACATGCTCAAAGCTGCAGGGACGTATATGCTGCCTTTCGACATCAACTTCAACGTCTCTTTCCGGGCGATCACCGGCACGAGCTGGGCCCAAAGATACAGGACGTCACGCTTCGGACAGGGGAGAATCACTTATTACACCGAGAAGCGCGGCAGCCGCCACATGGACATGCAGAACATTCTCGACCTTAGGGTTGAGAAGATCTTCACTCTAGGGATGAAATACCGGTTGGGCCTGATGATCGATTGCTTTAACGTTCTCAATGCCAACACAATCACGAGCTGGGGAACGCGGTACGACTATGATTGGCTTCTCCAAAACGACCCCGATTACACGCCTTCCACCCAAGGTCACGACCTCTACGGGATCGTCAACCCGCGGCAGTTCCGTCTCGGGATCCGCGTGATTTTCTAGTTCTCTGCCGCGAGACGAATGGGGCTTGTCCCCATTCAGACCGAAGCTTACGGGTGGCGGGCCTGAGCCCGCCACCCTTTTTTCTTTTTACCCGTGGCTATATAACGAAAAGCGTGGTGGAAAAAGGAGGGAAAATAAGCGCCCCTTTTCCAAAGGGGGATAATGAAGATGTCAGGCACCAATTGAGTTCCCCTCTTTAGCAAAGAGGGGTCAGGGGAGATTTTCTATCCTTGTTCTCCATTTCAAATCCCCCCTCGCCCCCCTTTTCCAAAGGGGGGAAGATAAGAGCTCCCTTGTCCAAAGGGGGAAAATAAAGATGCCAAGTGCCTGCCCTCCCGTAGTTACCACACTAAACGTCATAGAGTCCCACTATATTTGACAAGCGGAGAGGCCCATCATATATAAAGGGCCATGACCTCCCGGGAACGGGTGCTCACGGCCTTTGCCCATCGAGAGCCGGACCGGGTTCCCGCCTGGTGCGGGGCTTCACCCGAGTTTCGGGAGCTAGCCCGCCGGCATCTCGGTCTCCCCGATGACCAATCGCTCTCGCTCCACCTTGGCGATGATTTCCGTAGGGTGTACGCCCGGTATACGGGTCCTGATTGCCGCGCTCCGGCCGCTCACCTGACTCACCCCGAAGCGACCTCGCGCACGCCGTTCGGCATCGAGCGGCGGGGGTATGGTTACGGACAGCCGCTGGAACATCCCCTGGCCGGCGCCCGCACCCCGGCTGAAATCGAGGAATTCCCCTGGCCCGATCCGGGTTGGATGAATGTCTCGGTTCTCCGCGCGGAAGCCGTCGAATGGAACGGCCGCTTCGCTGTCTTGGGCGGTGACTGGTCACCCTTCTACCACGATGCCATCGACCTCCTCGGCATGGACCGGTTCATGCTCCTCCTCTACGACGCTCCGGACCTCGTCGACGCCGCCCTCAAGCACATTGTCGACTATTATTGGGAAGTCAGCCGGCGGATTTTCGAAGCCGCCCGCGGCACGATCGACATTTTCTTCATCGGGAACGATTTCGGCACCCAGAACGGACCCGTAGTGAGCGAGGGGCTTTTCCGGCGCTTCTTCCTGCCGCACCTGAAGCGGCTGGCGGACCTGGGCCACGATTTCGGGCTCAAGGTCATGCTCCACTGCTGCGGAGGGTTCGCCCCTCTTATCCCGGCCCTGATCGAGATCGGCCTCGACGCCCTGCAGTCGCTCCAGCCGGACGCCCGTAGCATGGAACCCGGCCGCCTCAAGCGCGATTTCGGGGACAGGATCGTACTCAATGGCGGCATCGACACCCATCATGTCCTGATCAAGGGCACGCCGGACCTCGTTCGGCGGCGGACGCGCGAGACACTTGAGGTTATGAAACCCGGCGGCGGCTATGTCGCCTCACCGAGCCATGACTATCTGCTGCCGGAGACTCCCGTAGAAAACGTCCTGGCGATGTATGAGACGATCCGAGAATATGGCCGGTACTGATGATCAGAAATATGGGGCCGGTTCTGGCGGCCGATAGGCAGTGGGCAAAGCAGAGAACTGTTGCCAAAATAACATTAGGAGGTCGGGGGATGAAAACCGATAGGTCGATATCTTGTGTTTCTGCGTCCGTCATCGCCGTGGGATTTTCTCTTTTTTGGCTCTGGTCTTGCGCACCCGAAAAGCCGGCTGAAAAAACCGCGGCGGCCGGCCCGCCCGCCATCACTCCGCTGCCCGAGGACCGGGTACGGCTGTCCAACGACCCCCAAAAAACCGAAATCTTCCGGGACGCGGGCCTGGGACTGTTCATCCACTGGGGCCCGAACTCACAAATGGGGACGGAGATCTCCTGGCCGCTCAACAACGCTTCCGACGACTACATCAAGAAATATTATGCCTTAGCCGAAAC
The DNA here is from genome assembly GCA_017886205.1 of Candidatus Aminicenantota bacterium. Lineage (GTDB taxonomy): Bacteria > Acidobacteriota > Aminicenantia > Aminicenantales > UBA8522 > UBA8522. The sequence goes on from JAFNEO010000024.1 coordinate 12,265, forward strand.
ATTCAACCCCATGCTCTTTGACGCTGCCGCCTGGGCGCGCCTGGCCAAGCTCGCCGGCATAGAATATGTCGTCTTCACATCCAAGCATCATGACGGCTTCTGCATGTTCGACACGGCCTACAGCGACTTCAAGATCACCCGGACTCCCTACGGCCGGGACATCGTAGCCCAGATTGCCGAGGCCTTCCGCAAGGAAGGAATCCTGGTGGGCTTTTATTATTCGCCGGGAGACTTCCGCTACCAGTTTGAGACCGGACGCCGCAGCCAATTCCTGATGGCCCCCGATTTCGAATCGGAGGCTCTGTTCGGCCCGCTCCGGCAATCCTTCGTCGACTACGAGTGCGGCCAGGTCGAAGAGCTGCTCACGAAGTATGGCGACGTCTTCATGCTCTGGTTCGACGGCCGGTGCGAGCCGCTCAAGAAGCACGCCTGGCGGGTGAGGCAGGACGTCTTCATCGGCCGCGGCGAGATCCCGACGCCCGAGCAGGAGATCCCCGGCCGGCCTGACGACCGGGCCTGGGAGAGCTGTATGACGACCAGCTGGCAGTGGTCGTACCAACCCAACCCGGACATCCGGACGGCCAAAGAGGTCATCGAGAACCTGGTCCACATCCGGGCGCGAGGCGGGAACATGCTCCTCAACGTCGGGCCGCGGCCGGACGGACGGATCGCTCCCCCGGACGAGGACCTTCTCCGCGAACTCGGGTTGTGGATGATGCTCTACGGAGAAGCAATCAAGGAGGTGCGGCCCTGGACCGTGACCAACGAAGGAGACATCTGGCTGACGAGCAGGCGCGGGGAAGAGACGGTGTATGCGTTCGCCGACCTCGAATACGGGCTGGAAGGGACAAAAGCGCCAGCCGGATGCCGGTTCACTCTGAAATCCGTAAAGATGACCCCGGAGACTCAGGTATCAGTGTTGAGCCAGGCCGGCGGCTGTGAATGGACGGAAGATGCGAACGGACTTCATATCACCATCTCGCGAGACCACACCATCCAGCTCATCAAGAATCCGCTGCTCAAAGCGGGGCTGGAGCCGGACGATAAAACCGCGCCCTTGACCTGGGGGCCGGACTGGCCGGTCGCCGTCAGGATCACCAAGGTCAGGCCTGATAGATAGGAGGTCGAGATGAACATGCGAGGGTTCGCCGAGGGTCTTGCGATCGCCGTGATTTTGCTAGGAGCAGCGGTTCTCTTTGCCAAGGTTACGGGGAGGCCATCCGTGGAGCGCTACGGAATGATCATCGGGCTCAAGCCGGAAAAGATCGCTTTCTACAAAGAGCTCCATGCCGCCACCTGGCCCGGAGTGCTCAAGATGATCAGGGAGTGTAACATCCGAGACTACTCGATCTACCTCAAGGAGGTCGAGCCCGGAAAGTTCTACCTCTTCTCATATTTCGAGTACACGGGGAACGATTTCGAGGCCGACATGGCCAAGATGGCCGCCGATCCGACCACGCAGAAATGGTGGAAAGAAACGAACCCCTGCCAATTCCCGATCCCCACCCATGGCCCCAAGGAGTGGTGGAGTCGAATGGAGGAAGTTTTTCATGCCGACTGAACTGGGAGGTGGGCGCGGAAATGAGACGGTCGAAAGAAATGGAGATTGCTTCGATCGCTTCACTCTCTCGCAATGACATGGCGACACATTATCTGACGGCAGAGGGAGAAGACAAAAGAAAATAGGACCGTCCCCGTTTCTTAGGAGCAATCGAGAGGCCGGATGGCGAAGCTGAGCATGGCCTGGCCGGACATCGCGGTCATCTTCCTGTATCTAGGCGGGATCGTCGGCCTCGGACTCTGGGCCTGGTTCCGCCGCAAAAAGATGGCGACCTCTGCGTCGGCCTATTTTCTGGCCGGAGGGACGCTGCGCTGGCCGGTGATCGGCCTGGCGCTCTTCTCCACCAATATCTCCACCATCCATCTCGTCAGCCTCGCCCAGGAAGGCTACGTCAACGGGCTCGCCTACGGGAACTTCGAATGGATGGCCGCCTTTCTCCTTATTGTCCTGTCCTTTTTTTTCGCGCCGTTCTACATCCGGTCGCGGGTGGCCACCCTGCCCGATTTCCTGGAGCGCCGCTACAGCCGGGCCTGCCGGGATTGGCTGGCGGTGCTGTCGATCTTCTCGGCCGTGTTCATCCACATCGGTTTCTCGCTCTACACTGGCGCCGTGGTGCTCAAGGGGCTGTTCGGGATCGACATCAGCCTGAGCATCATCGGCACGGCCACGCTCACCGGGATCTACACCATCATCGGCGGCCTGCTGGCCGTAGTCATGACGGAATCGGTCCAGACGATCATCCTGATCGGAGGTTCAGCGTGCGTCCTGGCTGCTGGCCTCAGTTCTGTCGGAGGATGGGGCGGGCTGGCCGCTTCGGTCGATCCGGTCAAGCTCACCATCCTGCGGACCGCCACCGAGACGCCTTCCCTGCCCTGGTATTCCGTATTCCTGGGCTACCCCATCATCGGGCTCTGGTACTGGTGCGCCGACCAGACCATCGTCCAACGCGTGCTCGGAGCCAAGGATGAGAGGAATGCCCGGATCGGCCCCCTCTTCACCGGGTTTATCAAGATACTGCCGGTGTTCCTGTTCGTGCTGCCGGGTCTCATCGCCGACGGCCTGGTCCGCCAGGGAAAGCTTCCGGCGATCAACGATTCAGCGGACACTTATTCGCTCCTGATCAATCATCTGCTGCCGGTCGGGCTGAAGGGCGTCGTCGCAGCGGCGCTGCTCGCCGCCCTGATGAGCACCGTCTCCGGAGCGCTGAACTCCATCTCTACACTTTTCAGCCTTGACCTCTACAAGAAGTGGCGGCCGCAGACACCGGACCGCCGGTTGACCCACATCGGCCGGATCGTAACATTCACCGGGATGGTGCTGGCTATCCTCTGGTCGCCGCTGATCAGCCACTTCCAGAGCATCTTCCAGGGGATTGTGGCCCTTATCTGTTACATCGCGCCGCCCATCACGGCCGTCTTCGTCTGGGGAGTCTTTTGGAGACGGGCCTCGGCCGCGGGAGCTCTGGCCACACTGTCGATCGGGTCAGCGCTCGGCCTTACGGTTTTCTTTCTTGATTGGTTCAAGGACCGGACAGGATGGAATGTTCCATCGATGATGGCCACTTTCTATCTGTTCGTAATCTGCTCGGCCATCCTGGTTGTCGCGTCATACCTGCGGCCTCACCGTCACACCGCGGCGAGTGAAAAGCTTGTTTGGTCAAGCCCGCTGGCGGCTCTCCGCGGCCGGAGTGAAACCAAAGGACTGGATTACAGAATGCTCGCCTTAATTTTGTTCGTCGCTATGATCGCCCTCTACATCATTTTCGCTTGATCTTGAATTCAGTGCCAGGCATGTAATTACTTTAATTAGGACTTAATCCAATTTCGGTAATTATATGCCTGGCACCGAATTCATGTGAAAAGCATTCCACGTTGATGGTCAATCTTATATCGGATTGGTGGCTTCGCAGTCTCCACGGCGATCCCCGGTTCGAAGACCTGAAGAAAAAAGTGGGTTTTCCTGATGTCCCCACATCGGGGAAACGATAGCCCCGATTCCGGCTGACCAGCTCTCCGCTTCCTTGATATTCTCTCCCCAGCAAGAAGTGGTCGCAGCAGGAGAGAATATGGCCGCCTTGGTTGCCGCCGAAGGAATGAGGGATTGAAAAAGATCTTCTGTTTAATCCGTCAATATCAACACGTTTGTGGATTCGGCCGCCTTTCTCAGATTTTTGTCCAACGTCGCCAACGGCAGTCCTTTTCTCATGGCCAGATCCAAGTACGAAGCATCATAGCTCGAAAGGTTATGGGCCCGCGCCAATCCGAGGAGGTCCTTCATCGCTTTTTCGGGGTTTTCGTATTCGACGAATATGGGAAGCTGAGACAACAGGCTGATAAAACGAACACTATCCGCCTCACTGATACATTTCTTGCGCTCCGCCGCAAGCAGCACATTCACCACCTCGAGCGACCAGACAGGTGGAACATAAGCAACGGCTTCTGTGAGCCTCTCCAGGATAGAATCGGCATAGCGGTTGGCTTGATCTTTGAAGCACCAGGACATGACGACCGAGTTATCGACGACAAAACCATTTTCCATTCAGCGCCGTCCTTCTTCCATCAAATCCCTGAGAGAATGTCCCCTGAGACTGTGCTTTCCCCGATATCTGAGGATTTCAGAGATGACTGTTTTTATATCTGCCGATTTCCCGGGATCGGGGGGCTGGAGGACGGCCACGGGAACTCCATGTTTGGTGATGGTAATGCGTTCTCCCTTCATGACGCGTTCCAGCAGCTTAGATAATTGGGTTTTTGCCTCATATGCGCCTACACTATCCATTCAGATCTCCTTAGACTAGTCTAAGACTAGTCTAAATATTGCGTCTCATAATGTCAAGCGGGAGATCTATTATTCTCAGTTTTTAAAGACGAATAAAATTCTTAAAATTCTCATTTTTGCATTCGTGTATTTGTTTATGCGTCACCGAATCAGTAGATGCATTCCCGGGCGGCCTCGGCGTAGGCACGGAGGTTTTCCGGCGGGGTGTTAAAAAAATGATCGCAGCAGGAGAGGATGTACCCGCCCTCGTATCCGACCTTCTCGAAGAGCTTGAAGACCATCGCCCGGATGTCCTCTTTTGTTCCTGTCGTCAGGACGTTGAATTGGTCGAGCCCGCCGATGAGCGCCAGGCGCCGCCCGATTTTCGCCTTAAACTCCCAAGGTTCCTGGTTCCCACCGATCGACATTGGCGCCAGCGTCTCCGAGGCGTCACATCCATTGGCCACGATCAGCTCCTCGATCCCTTTGGTGCCGCCGCAGGTATGATAGACAACAGAGAAGCCGAGCGAATGCAAGGCCTCGTGCATTTTCCGGTCGTAGGGCAGACAGAATTCTTGATGGAGGGCCGGAGAGATGAGCGTCGATGAAGCCGCACCACCCCCCGTTTCGATCAAGTCGAACCTTGCCCCCCTCATGGTCTCGATGAAACGCAGTTTTTTCTCGAGGAGGATATGGAGGAGCTCGTGCACCCACGCCGGTTTGTCGAAGCAGCACAGCATCAGCTCCTGGATATCGATGAGGCAGGCGGCGTGCTGCCAGCAGCCGGCCTGGTCGCCCCAGACGAACCCGCGCAGGATGCCCCTGTCGCCGATGAGGTCCCAGGCCCGGTTCACGGCCGCCGGGTCGAGCCTGGGGACGGGCATGTATTTTTCAATCAGGCGGATATCCTCGTCCCGCTTGATCAGGTATTCGGTAATCCAGGTCGTCGTCCGGTCCCCCGCCGTTTTGTAGGTCAGCGTCCCACCCGGCGTCCGGATGGTGTGATGGCAGACCCTGTGATCCGGGTCGGCGCTCATCACTTCGACCTCGTCCCGCCATTCCGAGGTAGAGAACTTAGTGAAGTCGGCCTCGGCCACCCAGAACTGGCCCATGTCCTGGAAGGATTGGACGGCGGCGTCCAATCCGAACAGCTCGAACGCCTCGAGGTCGCTGATCCCCCCCAGATGTGTATCCAGGTGGTACTTCTGCCATTGATGGACCGTGGCCGGCAGCCGATCCGGCCTCCCCTTCTTTAGAGCGCAGAGCATCCGCTCTTTAGATGTCATGCTCGGGATTATAGAAGCGTCGCCGGGTCCGGTCAATATGGCTGGACGCCCGGCGGGTCTTGATTTCTCCTGCCCTTTGTGCTAAAAATAGGCCTAAATATGATTATTCTTATAGGATTAGTAAATTCAAGGAGGACGAAATGAAAAAGAGGATCGCGTTTTTTCTGATCCTGACCGCTGGGTGTTTCTTTCTATTGACCGCCCAGACCACGCAGAAAACCGTCAGCTTCAAGAAACTCCAAGAGTTTCTGCCCAAGATCGACCTCAGCGGGTTCAACCGGCTGAAGCCCGGCGGAGAGACCAGCTCGGCCATGGGGATGTCGACTTCGGAGGCCCATGTCAACTATGAAAAGGGCGGCGGCGATAACTCCATCACCATCGAGGTCAAGATCAACGATATGGCCGGCATCCCGTTCGCCCAGATGGGCGCATCCATGATGGGGATGACCGAGTTTGAGAACGAGACCGAAAACGGTTACGAGAAGTCGGTCAAGGTCCAGGGCTTCCCGGGAACGGAGAAAGTCGATAATTCTGAGGACAACAAGTCCACTGAGATCATGCTGTATGTCGGCAACCGGTTCACGGTCGAGCTCCATGGAAGGGGCACCAGCGATGCGGCCCTCCTCCATAAGCTCCTCGACGACATGAAACTGGCCGACCTGTCCAAGCTGACTCAATAAATACCGCTTCGACGCGAGCCCATTCCTTCCCAAGGGGTGGGAAGATAGACGGACCCTTCATGCTTTGGTTCGAGGGTCTAGTTCCGCCTATCAACCAACCCTAGCTTGAGTTGGGACTTGGAGATGAAGAAGCGACCTCTCGGGTCTAGCCTTCCCGAAGCGCTCTCCGGGTGGAGCTCTGACGTCTCCGAATCCCAATCATCTTTCCTTGACATCGGCTAACGCAAAACGATAGGCTCTGGAGTTGGCCGCGGCCGGGCCGAAACTGCGCCCGCCGCACGCCGCTCAACGGAGGCCGCCATGAGAGTCCGCCGGACGGTCAAGACCTGGTTTCTTATGACTTTCCTTGTCCCTGAGGATTAGGGTCATGCGCATCCGAACTAGCGTCCCGATCTTGATTGTACTTCTCTGCTGGCCGACTATCCTAATTTCCCAGGAAAAAAGCCACGATTCCCTAGACGAATTCGTCATCAAGACGCCCGGACAGTTCAACGGCTACACGAACTACTGGCACAGCATTTTTTGGGAATGGCGGCAGTACGGGAATCTCTTCCAACTGAGCATTCCCGACGTGGCCGGGACCATCGCTCAGAGCAAGGTCGATACGTCCGAGGAACTGGGAATCCCCGGGTTGCGCCTGCAGGAAGGATTTCTGGCGGCGTTGCTGAGCGCTCCGGTGCAGGAACTCGAAAACCCTCCCTTGGAGGAGGTCGAGAAGACACTCGGCGAGTCAAACCTCCTGCTCTATGTCGATGCCGCCACCGAGCTGGGGAAGAGGCTCGCCCAGAAGGATTCCGAGGAGGGAGATTGGCGACGGAGACTCCGGAGTCACCAGCTCAACGCCGCCGATTTCCGGGACGTCCGGGCGTCCTATCTGGAAAAAGGCGATCGAAAGCTGTTTGTCGTGCTCGCGGAGGCAAAAGAAGACAGAGAGCATTTCCGGCAGCTCGTCGGCGGCGTCCGCGATGTCTTAACAAAGTACGACCTGCACCGCGGCTGGTTCGGGACGGGGACCCTGCTGCACAGCGTAACCTGCCATCCGGGGCACCCACTGGATGTCATCGCCGCCGGGCTCGGCCAGGGCAATGATTGGTTCACCTTCAGCGGCTACATGGACTATCTTCTCCAGGCGCAGCTCCCAGAATGGCTGGGCAGAGTCGGTCTGGACGTCGTCACCGACGTGGGCACGGGCAAGGCGACCCACAGCTTCGGGTCGGACGCCTATGGCTGCAGGAACTGGGACGGCATCAAGATTCAAGACATGCCCACGGAGCAGGAATGGATCCGGTTCGTCCGGGAGCGCGGGGGGTTCATCTTCCGGCCTGTGTTCAGCGATGACTGCGATCCCTATGAATATGATGGCACCATCGCCATCGAAGGCAATAAGAAACAGATCGACACCGAAGAGAGGCCGTTCATCCTCCAGACCGGCTTGATTCGGGAAGAGGCGCCGGCGGCCATGGTCCTCTTCGCTCCCCGGGGTCAACACTGGAGCCGGGAGGCGATGTGGGAAGCCATCCTGGGAAGAAGAGAAGTTGGGATCCTCCCGCTCGGCAAGATGCTCGGGCCAAAGACCTTCCGGAACGCGCTCCAGATGCTTCTTCTCGACAGGGTTTACCTGGAGGACTATTTCGGCGACCAGGTTCAGATGCGGGCCGACATCGAGGGACGCCTGCTCCGAATCCGGTTGGCCAATGTTCGCGGGGCAGAGATCGCCGGAAACCTGCAAATCATTTCCGCGCCGGAGATCACCGTCATGGATCCGCCATCTCTTCAAGTGGTTATTCCGCCGCGCTCGGTACAGGATTTCTCATTCCGCATCCAGCCCGGGCGGGAAGCGATGGGCCGCACGAACCCGGTGCTTGCGACTTTGACTTGGGCGTCCCATAAGAAGCAAACTCTTGCCATCATGGACCTGCCGCCCGCGATTTCGGTGCACAAGCTTCTCTATGGACAGTCGCCCGAAGTGGTCTTCCCGGTATCTGTTCACAACTTCGGGGATAACGCCGTTTTTCCCGTCTACATCGAGGTCTGTGCGGCAGCTTCTCCTCACAAAGCCGTCTATCAGAAAACGGAAACGTGCGAAGCCCCGCCCGGAGGATTCAAGGAGATGACCTTCAGGCTCCCTCTCAAACCCGGCGCTTATGGTGTCAAGGTCAACGCGCTCGGAGCTGCGGCGGAAAGCCAGCTGGGTGTCGAAGCCCCCTCCGGGCGGGCGACCTGCACCCCGGTCGACCTCAATAACGACGGCATCCCTGAGTACAGGATGGAAAATGACAGCGTGAAGGTGACCCTACTCGCAACCGGAGCCCGGATCATCGAGTACATCGTCAAAGAGAGAAACGATAACGTCCTGTTCAAGCTCTGGCCGGAAAAAGAGAGCACCGATAAACGGCCGTTCCGGGAGCGGGGCTTTTATCCCTACGGCGGGTTCGAGGATTTCCTGGGGCAGGCCAGCATCGAGACGCACGGGGTTTATGACGCCGAGGTCGTCAAGACGGATGGCCCCTATGTCCAGGTGCGGATGGCCGCGGATTATTACGGCAATCGGCTTGAAAAAATCTTCACGCTATACGGAAACTCGCCCCTCGTCGAGGTCCGCTTTGCCCTGACTTTCCGGAACCCGGAGCTGAACATGCTGGGCCCCCAGCCGATCCTCGCGCTCGGCGAAAAGCACTGGACCGAGGACGTCTTCGTCGTTCCCACAGTCTCGGGACAGCGGGAGTTGCGCATGCGCCCGGAAGAATATTTCGGCGAAGTCATGTTCCTGAAGGAAGGCTGGAATGCCGGCCGCGATACGGTCGAGGACATCTCTTTTGCCGGCGCCTTTCCAGTGAGCGAGCCGGAGTTCCTCCACATGTGGATGAACCATCCGTCCAACGGGGAATCGCAACACTACTACGCCGAGTTCCAGCCCTGGGTGCCGATCTTCCAGAAAAATGTGCGCTATTTATCATACTATCTCTGGGGTGCCGCAGGATCGTGGGAGAACGCCGTCGCCGAGCTGCGCCGGAGGAACCTGATCACCAGCCGCTAATTCGTTTTATTTCAGCGATATGCAATTCGTGGCCTAAATTCGAAAGGGGCCGATCGAAAAAGGAAAATAGGAGCGTCCCCGTTTCTGGCTGGAGAGAGTGCGGAAGGACCCTTAGGCCTTCCGCACTCCCCGATAAGAAGGAGTCATCAAGGATATTGCTTAGACTAAACCCTGCTCCATCATCGCCCGGGCTACCTTGAGGAAACCGCCGATGTTGGCGCCATTGATATAGTTGCCCGGGGTCCCGTAGGCGACCGCCGACTCCACACAGGTCTTGTGGATGCTTTTCATGATCTGGTGCAGCCGCTTGTCGACTTCGTCCCTGGTCCAACTCAGCCGCATACTGTTCTGGCACATCTCTAAACCGGAAGTGGCCACGCCGCCGGCGTTGGCCGCTTTGCCCGGGGCGAACAGGATCTTGGCGTCGAGAAAGATGTCGACACCCTCGGGAGTCGTCGGCATGTTAGCGCCCTCGGCGACCACGTACACGCCGTTTTTAACCAGGTTCTTCGCATCCTTGGCATTGATCTCGTTCTGGGTGGCGCTGGGGAAGGCGCAATCGGCCTTGATGTCCCAGAGCGGGTTGTGATCCAGGCCCGGCGTCAGGGGCGTGTAGGTCACTCCCTTGAACTTGTCCGCATATTCTTTGATCCGGCCCCGCCTGACGTTCTTCAGGTCCATAACGAAATCGAGCTTCTTCGAATCGATCCCGGCCGGATCGTAAATCACGCCGTTAGAGTCAGAGAGAGTCACCGTCTTCCCTCCGAGTTGGTTGATTTTCTCGATCGTGTACTGGGCGACATTGCCGCTCCCGGAAACGAGGCAAGTCCTCCCCTCGAAAGTCTGCTTTCTTGTGGCCAGCATCTCGGCCGCGAAATAGACGGCGCCGTAGCCCGTCGCTTCAGGCCGGATGAGGGAGCCGCCCCAGTCCAACCCCTTCCCTGTCAGCACTCCGGTCACCTCGTTCCTTAGCTTTCGGTACTGGCCGTACAGGAAGCCGATCTCGCGTCCGCCCACGCCGATATCTCCGGCTGGAACGTCGGTGTCCGGACCGATGTGCCGGAAGAGCTCGTTCATGAAGCTCTGGCACAACCGCATCACTTCGTTGTCGCTCTTTCCCTTGGGGTCGAAATCGCAGCCGCCCTTCCCTCCGCCCATGGGTAGGGTCGTCAGCGCGTTCTTGAAGACCTGCTCAAAGGCCAGGAACTTCAGGATCCCCAGGTTGACCGTGCGATGAAAGCGGAGGCCTCCCTTGTAGGGACCGATGGCGCTGTTCATCTGGATGCGGTAGCCGCGGTTAACCTGGATCTCACCGGCGTCGTCCATCCAGCTCACCCGGAACATGAGCACCCTCTCCGGCTCGGCGATCCGCTCCAGGATCTTGGCCTTACGGTACTCGGGGTGCCGCTCGAGGACCAGAGAAATGGAGTTCACCACCTCATAAACGGCCTGGTGGAACTCGGGCTGGGCCGGGTTCTTGGCCTTGGTCTCGTCCATGAAGTCCTTGACATAATTGCTCATAAAGACTCCTTTGTTATGAAATCGTGTGCGATGAATTTTTATGATTCACCGCCCTCCTTCATAACGCAAAATTGTTAGCGGTTTATTTGGGTTGTGTTGGGATTTCAATAAAAATTGACCCGTTTTCTCCGGGGCAATCCGCTTCCTTGACTTTTGCCAGGGCTCAGTTTATTTTTAAAAGAAAAAGAGAGGAAAGACGGCATGGGCAAAGAGGCGTTCAATTCGTTTGTTACCGCTCAATTCCAGTTCGACCGGACGGCGGAATGGCTGGGGCTGGACCTGCCGACCCGCGAGCTCCTCCGCTCTCCTTTGAAAGAGCATCAATTCCTCATCCCCCTCCGGATGGACGACGGCAGCGTCAGGGTCTTCCGCGGCTTCCGCGTGCTTCACAACGACGCCCGCGGACCGGGCAAGGGAGGCATCCGGTTTCATCCCCATGAGACCATCGATACCATCCGCGCCCTGGCCATGTGGATGACGTGGAAGTGCGCTCTGTTGGATATCCCGCTCGGTGGAAGCAGCGGCGGCGTCGCCTGCGACCCTCACTACTTAACTCTACGAGAGCAGGAGCAGCTCTGCCGGAGCTGGGTCAAGCGGCTCGTTCACGAACTCGGTCCCCAGGTCGATGTCCCAGCCCCTGACATCATGACCGGCGCCCAGCACATGCTCTGGATGCTCGACGAATACGAATCCCTGCGCGGGGAGAAGGTCCCCGGGTTTATCACCGGGAAGCCGGTCGGGATGGGCGGCTCCGTCGGCCGCCTCGAGGCTGCCGGCTTTGGCCTGGTCTTCGCCCTGCGCGAAGCGCTCAAGGAGCTGGACATGTCGGCAGACGGAGCGACGGCGAGCGTCCAGGGATTCGGCAACGTCGCCCAGCACGCCGTCCGCCTTTTCGAGCAGATCGGCGGCCGGGTGGTCTGTGTATCCTGCTGGGACCAGAAAGACGCCGTCTCCTATGCCTATAAAAAAGAGCCCAGTATCGAAGTCCAGGCTCTGGCCGGGATCACGGACCGCTTCGGCGGGATCGACAAGGAGAAGGCCGCAAAAATGGGGTACGACGTTCTCCCCGGAGAAGCCTGGCTATCCCAGGACGTGGACATCCTCATCCCCGCGGCCGTCGAGAACCAGATCACAGAGGAGAATGTGCAGGTTATCCATCGGCGCGTCCGGGTCATCGCCGAAGGGGCTAATGGTCCGACCACCGTCGGCGCCGATCGGACGATCGGCGAGCGGGGCATCCTCGTCATCCCGGATATCCTGGCCAACGCCGGGGGAGTCACCTGCAGCTACTTCGAACAGGTCCAGAGCAACATGAACTACTACTGGGAGAAGGACGAGGTCCTCGGGAAGCTCGACGTCAAGATGACCTCTGCCTTCAACGATGTCCTCGAGTTCGCCAAGAAAAAGAACCTGCCGATGAGAAACGCGGCCTTTTCCATCGCCGTGGCACGAGTGGCCCAGGCCTGCAAGGACCGCGGGTGGGTTTGATTTTGCCTGACCGGCCGCCCATTGCGTCCTTCGACCGCCGCTTTTTCACCGGGAAGGAGAAGTTCACGGCCATCGGCTGGGGCGACCTGGGGGGAAAAGCCCACGGGTTGGCCCTGATAAGGGATATCCTGGAGAGTCGGCTGGCCGAGCAGTTTCGCCCCGAGATAGAAATCAACATCCCCACGCTGACTGTGATCACGACCGATTTTTTCGACCTATTCATGGAACAGAACGGTCTCTACGACCTGGCCCTCTCCAACCTCCGGGACGATCTCATCGCCGGGGCCTTCCAGAAGGCCGACCTCCCCGCCCAACTCGTCGGCGACCTTCGCGCCCTGATCGCCCAGGTGCAGACCCCTCTGGCTATCCGGTCCTCGAGTCTGCTCGAGGACGCCATGTTCGAACCGTTCGCCAGCGTCTATGCCACCAAGATGATCCCCAACAACCAGATGAGTCCTGACTCCCGGTTCAACAAATTGGTCGAGGCCGTGAAATTCATCTATGCTTCGACCTTCTTCAAGGACGCGAAAAACTATATCCGGGCAACGAAGAAGACAACGGCGGATGAGAAAATGGCGGTGATCATCCAGGAGGTCGTCGGGGTGCGCCGCGGTCAGCGTTTTTATCCTCATATTTCCGGAGTGGCCCGGTCGTATAACTTCTATCCCCTCGGCCATTCCAAGCCTTCCGACGGAATCATCGACCTCGCGCTGGGCCTGGGAAAGGCCATCGTTGATGACGGAATCGCTTGGTCCTATTCGCCGGCCTATCCGCGGGCGAACCCGCCCTACAACACGCTGGCCGACCTCCTCAGCCAGACCCAATCGGAGTTCTGGGCGATCAACATGGGATGGCCGGCGGAGTTCAACCCCATCAAAGAGACAGAGTACATGATGAAGTTCATTCTGGGAGACGCGGAGAGGGACGGGGTTCTTCAATTTCTCGCCTCCACTTACCGGGCCCAGGATGACAAGATTGTCTACGGGATCGCCGAAAAAGGCCCCCGGGTCATCGACTTCGCACCGATCCTCAAGTTCGACCTTCTGCCTCTCAACGCCATGCTGAAGGAGTTGCTGAAGCTCTGCGAGGACACGTTGGGGAGGATGGTGGAGGTCGAGTTCGCCCTGACTCTCGACGAGCGCCGGGGGAAGCCCGCCCGGTTCGGTTTCCTCCAGGTCAGGCCGATGGTCGTTTCCTCGGCCCAAGTCGGGGTGTCCCGGGAGGAACTCACGGGCGAAAACGTCCTTCTGGCATCCGAATCGGCCCTCGGGAATGGCGTCCTGGAAAGCATCCGGGACATCGTCTATGTGAAGCCCGAGAGTTTCAATGTTCATTATTCCGAGGCAGTCGCCTCCGAGCTTGAGAAACTGAACCATTGGCTGGTTACGTTCGACAGCCCCTACCTTTTGATCGGCTTCGGCCGCTGGGGGACCTCCGACCCCCAGGCCGGCATTCCTGTGAATTTTGGGCAGATCTGCGGCGCCAAGGTCATCGTCGAGTCCGCCCTCCCGGAGACGAGCTCCATGCTCAGCCAGGGCTCCCATTTCTTCCACAACATCACCAGTTTCCGGGTCTTTTACTTCTCGTTAAGAGCAGAGGATCAATATAAAATCGACTGGGACTGGCTCAACAGTCAACCGGCCGTCCAGGAGACGGACTATGCCCGTCACGTTCGGCTCTCCTCACCCTTGAAGATCAAGGTCGACGGGACCACCAGCCGGGGAGTGATTCGCCATGACTGAGCGACCGAAGAACGTCGACACGCTCATTTGGTTCCTGTCCGAACGGGCCAAGGAGCTGAGTTGCCTCTACAAGATCGAGGAGCTCCTGAACAAACCGGACCCGAACCTGGCCGATATCTGCAGAGGGGTCATCGAGGCCATTCCGCCCGGCTGGCAGTACCCGGATATCTGTATCGCCAAGATCACCCTGGAAGGGCATTCCTGCCAGTCGGCCAATTTCCAGGAAACACCGTGGGTCCAGTTCGCCGACATCAAGGTCCAGGACAAAAAGGTCGGGAGGTTAAGCGTCTACTACACGGCGGAGATGCCTCATGCCGACGATGGGCCTTTCCTGAAAGAGGAGACAAAACTCCTGGGGACGATCGTCGAGAGGCTCGGACACTACCTCCTCTATTCCCGGATGAAGCAGGCTTACCAGGATTACCAGTCGGCCCGGCTGGACGTCGCGGCCCACAAGGCGGAAGAATGGCGGATGGCCTTGAATTTCCTGCGCCAGACCAACAAGAACCTATTCCTCGGTATCTCCCGCCGCATGCTCAACTTCCTCAGCTGGAGCGGCATCCAGGAAGCCGAGAAGATCCTCCAGAAATCGCTGGCCGGCCAGAAGGGCCGGACGGCGGGCTATCCGGAAGACGACAACCGTCCTTATCAAGTGGCCTTATCCACTTTTACCGAGAAGCTGAGCGATGAGACCTTCCGGCTGGCGGCCAAGCACCTGACCGGCGAACAAATCCTCGTCAACATCCAGAAGTGGATTCAGGAGGACCGGCTGAGCTTTCTCGTCCAGGTGACCAACAGGAACCTCTCCCTGACTCAAGTCGTCGACGCTATCCGGAGATACCATCACATCGCCGCCGAGGGGATCGAGCTTCCCGCGGCCAGCAAGCGCGGCGTCCTGGTTTCTTTGATCCAGCGTTTTCTATCCGACCAGCCCGAGTTTATTCATACCGCCGTCGACCACGTCGAGATCGACGACTTCTACGAGATCCTGGACCACATCGTCTTCTCGCCGGAAAGCCTGGGCAAGCTCGGCGGGAAGAGCACGGGGCTCTATCTCGCCAAGCACATCCTCAAGAGGTCCGCCGAATCGCTGAGTCATTTCGGAGAAATCAAAGTTCCCAAGACGTGGTATATCACCTCGGACGGGCTCCTGAGTTTTCTTTCCCATAACAACCTCAACGAGGTGGTCGAACAGAAATACAAGGACATTGACCAGGTCCGGCTGGAGTACCCCCACATCATCCAGACGTTCAAGAACTCGCCTTTCCCGACTGACATCATCCAGGGGCTGTCCATGGTCCTGGATGACTTCAAGGACCAGCCCATCATCGTCCGCAGCTCGAGCCTGCTCGAGGATCGGACGGGGGCCTCCTTTTCGGGGAAATACAAGAGCCTCTTCCTGGCCAACCAGGGCGGCAAGCAGGAGCGGCTGGAAGCCCTGAAGGAGGCCACCGCCGAGGTCTACGCCTCGACCTACGGGCCGGACCCCATCGGCTACCGGGCGGAGCGCGGGCTGCTCGATTTCGCCGAAGAGATGGGCATCATGATCCAGGAAGTCGTGGGCACCCGGGTAGGACATTATTTCTTCCCGTCCTTCGCCGGCGTCGTGTTCAGCCGGAATGAATTCCGCTGGTCGCCGAGGATCAAGCGCGAGGACGGCCTCCTGCGATTGGTGCTGGGGCTGGGGACACGGGCCGTCGACCGGACGAGCGACGACTACCCCGTCCTGATCGCACCCGGGCAGGTCGGCCTCCGGGTCAATGTCACGGCGGACGAGGTCGTCCGCTATGCGCCCAAGAAGGTCGACGTTATTAACTTGAAAACAAACAGCTTCGAGACCATCGAAATCAAAGAGCTGCTGAAGAAATGCGGCGAGGGCATTCCGGCCGTCGATAAGATCGTTTCCGTCTACGACGGCCAGTGCCTCCGGAAGCCCCTGGGGAGGGCGGTCGATTTCGAGAAAGACGACCTCGTGGTCACGTTTGAAGGCCTGGTCAGCGAGACCTCGTTTATCCCCCAGCTCCGGCAGGTCATGCGGCTCTTGGAAGAAAAGCTCCAGTCTCCGGTGGACATCGAATTCGCCTCCGACGGCCAGAGCTTTTACCTCCTCCAGTGCCGACCGCAAAGCTTCATGGAGGGCGGCGGACCGGCCCGCATTCCCAAGGACCTGCCCAAAGAGAGTATCGTCTTCCTGGCCAACCGGTATATCTCCAACGGCAGCCTGCCCGACATCACCCATATTGTCTATGTGGACCCGGAGAGCTACGACGGTCTCTCCAGCCAGGCGGACCTGCTGGCCGTGGGACGCGCGGTCGGCCGGCTGAACAAGCTCCTGCCGCGGCGCCGCTTCATCCTGATGGGGCCGGGCCGCTGGGGAAGCCGGGGAGACATCAGGCTCGGCGTCAAGGTCTCCTACTCGGACATCTCGAACACGGCCGCTCTGGTGGAGATCGCCCGGAAGAAAGGAAACATTCTCCCCGATCTCTCCTTCGGCACCCACTTCTTCCAGGACCTGGTGGAGGCCGAGATTCGCTACCTTCCTCTCTACCCCGACGAGCACGGAACCCTCTTCCAGGAAAGCTTCCTCAGGGACTCGCCGAACATCCTCCCCCGCGTCTTGCCCGAGCATGCGGATATCGCGGATACCGTCAGGGTGATCGACGTAGCCGAGGCCGCCGGAGGGAAGGTGCTCCGCATCCTGATGAACGCCGACCTCGACGAAGCCGTGGGATTTCTCGTCGACCCCCGCATCGACCCTCCCTTAGCTCCGCTCTCGAAAGAGATGGAGAAAAAACGGGCCGAGAACCATTGGGCCTGGCGGCTCGAGATGGCCGAACACATCGCCTCAAAGTTGGACCCCGGGCGCTTCGGCGTCCAGGCCATGTACGTGATCGGCAGCACCAAGAACGCTACGGCCGGCCCGCAGAGCGACATCGACCTCCTCGTCCATTTCCGGGGCACCAAGAAGCAACGACAGGACCTGATGATCTGGATGGAGGGCTGGAGTCTGTCTCTAGACGAGATGAATTTCCATAAGACGGGCTTGAGGAGCGGCGGAATCCTGGATGTCCATCTGGTCACGGATGAGGACATCGCCAACAGGACAAGCTATGCGGTGAAGATCGACGCCGTTACCGATGCGGCCAGGCCTTTGCTGCTCAAAGACGGCGCCTGCCAACCGGACAGAGAGCGCTCCTAGATCAACTCCCGGGTGGCGGCGTCCAAGCTATCGGGATCGAAGCGGACGAGCGAGAGTTCGGGTCCGTCGTGAGCGGCTGAGAAGCAGTGGGTACGGCCGATCCGGTCGCGCCAGGAGCCGGAAATCCTGGCCGATTCATGCACATGGCCGTGAAGAGTCAGGAGCGGCTGGCGGGCTTTGATGAACCGGCGGACGGCGATGCTCCCGAGATG
Organism: Candidatus Aminicenantota bacterium; assembly: GCA_017886205.1. Lineage (GTDB taxonomy): Bacteria > Acidobacteriota > Aminicenantia > Aminicenantales > UBA8522 > UBA8522. The sequence goes on from JAFNEO010000024.1 coordinate 29,748, forward strand.
GCAATCGAGAGGGACATGATCGATCATCTTCCCTCCCCGAGCCGACAAGTCAAGCTTGGTTTGGTAGGGGGGTGTGTGGAAGAGGAAAATCGCTCTGGCCAAGTCTTGGTTCTCGGTGAACCGGTCCAGATCATCTTTGATCGTCAGATATTTGATTTTTTGCTCAGAGACGGGATAGGTCCGCCATCCCTCCTCGGGTGAGACGGCGTCCGGGTCGGCATAACGGGACACGTCGTACCGTTCCCAGTCTTTCAGGAGAAACGGCGTTGGGGGAACATAAGCATAGCCGTAGATGGTGAATTCTCCAAACCCGACTCGGCGCTGATGGATATACTCCCAGACACCGCGGGCCGCCGCATCCAGAACCGCTGCTTCTTCAATCCGGGCATCGTCATTGCCCATGATCAGGAAGACCCGCGGATAGTCTTCCCCAAGCTCCCGGCGCAATTCCATAAGATTCTTAACCAGGAAATCATTAATGAAATCCCGATGCGGAAAATCCAGAGTCTCATGGGCATGCCACGCATGGGGGAGAACGTCGCCGCCGATGAACACGGCCTCGGGCTTTTCCCGGAGGACCGCCTCAAAAAGCGTCTGATAACGGCCTATCCTGCCGTGGAGGTCGGAGACAAAGAAGGTCATGGACACAGGGAGAATGATAGCGAAAATCCGAGGGGGCGACAACTCCACCGAATTCGCCCCTGAGAACGTTCAAAGAAGAGGATTAGGGACCTTCGCCCACGTTGAACTTGTAGCCGACGCCGCGCACGGTCTGGATGTACCTTTTGGCCTTGCCGAGCTTCTTCCGGAGGCCGGTCAGATGATAATCGACAACACGCTCGGTGATCGGGTAACCGTCTTCTCGGACATTGTCGAGGATTCGAGACCGGGTAAAAACCTGGTTGGGTTTGCCCGCAAGAAGGGCAAGAATCTCGAATTCCGTCTTGGTCAGGGCGATCTTCCGGCCGCCCGCCAAGACCTCGTACGCCCCCCGGTTGATCACCAAGCCGTCGATTTCCAGCGTCGTTTTTTGATCGCCTGCCGACTGGACCCTCCTCCTCAGAAGGGCCTGGATGCGGGCCAACAGGACCTGTGGCTCAAAAGGCTTCGTAACGTAATCGTCGGCATAATCCTTCAGGCCGGCGACGATATCCTCCATCCGTTTCTTGGCCGTCACCATGATGACCAAGATCTCGGAGGTGTTGGGATCCTTTTTCAGGATGCCGCAGACTTTATGGCCGTCGATTCCCGGGAGCAGGAGGTCCAGAAGGATGAGGTCCGGCCTCTCCCTCCTCACCAGCTCCAGGGCTTCCTCTCCTGTCTGGGCGCAGAGGACTTCATAGCCTTCTCGCCAAAGGATGAAAGACAGGCTTTTCTGAAGGTTGACGTCGTCCTCGACACAGAGAATCCTGGCTTTGGGGGGGGTATCTTCGCTCGCTGCTTTCATCCCGGAATTTGACCCGGCTCCCTCATTTTAACGAAAACCAAACAAAAAGCAAACGGAATCAAAATAGTGGAAGCCACTCCGCTTCCGTGATGACATGGATATAGAACGGGGTCCTGTCACGACGCGTCCCCGTCCGACCTCTACGGAGACACTGACCTTATTCCCCCTTGATTGCCCAAGGGGGATAATGGGGGATTAATGCGATACAAACAAATTCTAAAAAAGTGTCTCCGCAGCATGTCTGCTTCAGGCGTTGCGGGGACTGGCGCCGTGCCACCCCTCTCTCGATCAGGCTTCAAATCACGGCAATGGAGGTGCAATCCAAGAGAGTCGGCAGGAAAAATCCCAGAGGACAGTGATCGTTGAGCAGGGTGAGTCGATATCAGATGCGGGAGTCTCGCTCTGTGTAAACTTTGATCCATTTATCGACAATTTCGACTAGGGTTTGACACAGTCCGGTACCGCTGCCGTGGATGGGGCGGAGCTCCTCGGCCAGCTCGGGATAGCCCCGGCGGTCAAGCCAGGAAGAGATGATGTCGTTATCGGAGTAAGGCTGAATTTTCTCCGGCGCCAGGGAGCGAAGGGCCGCCAGGAGATCGGGCAGGTTAAAGACCTTCTTTCCTCCCATGGCCAGTGGGGTCCGGTCCAGGCGCGCTATCTCGACTTGCAGGTTCCTCTTGAGAAGGGTAATGAGCGCGCGGCCTCGGCTCCTCCTGGGGCGCAGCCTGTCCCCCAGCTCCCGGTAGCTGTGCATGTAGAGCCAGGTCGAAAACTTGTCCTTGTCACCGTAGTTTTCCAGCATTTGGCGCAGTCGGCGGGCCTCCTCGGTGTCCTTTTCTGCGTCAAGAAGGATCCCGCAGATCTCCCTGATATTCCTGGCCCGCCGGAGCTCCCGGCCGTCATCATCGGAAAGGAAGAAGTCTCCCATCCCAGTGAAGTTGAGGATGTACGCTTTGAGCTTCTCGAGGCTCCCAGGATCCCCCTTGGGAAGGACGAAGCCCAGGCCTTGAAGTTCATGGGCTTCTTTTGCTTTGGAGGCGATAATCACGGGAATGCGGGGAAAGTGCTTGTTCACCAACCGGATGAGGTCACGGCCGGCGCCGCTCTGAAGTTCGTTTCCTTTGGGGAAGAAGATGTCCGTAATCAGGCAAACGACATCGTCCCCGTGACCCCGGGGGAGCCGGCTCTCGGCACTGATCTTGGACTCCTCTTCGACCCCGAAAAGAAAACAGAGGCTTTCCTCGTAGGTCCTGGTGATCATGACGTCAGCGCGCTGGCCGATGATCGCATACAGCACCGGAAGGAATTGGGAAAACCAGCGCGGCTCGTCGTCTACAATATGGAAAATGAACCGTCTGAGGCTGGAGTGTTTTTTGATGTTGAGCAGGTCCTCCGCCGCCCGGACGGCCGGCAGGACGATGCTTTCGGGGGGAAAGGCGTCCCGGTTGACGGCGAAGACGAGGTCGGCGCCGGCCGCATAGGGATACTTCTGCCAAGCCGCTTGAGGGGGTGCGTATTGGATGTACGGCTGGAACGATAAAAGGACAAAAACCGAGTCCTGACTCCGGGCGTGCAGCTTTTTGGCATCGAGGATGGCGAGGCCGGTATCATCGAAGAGGAAGACCGACGGTTCTCCGGAGGCGGCGGCCAGCACCGACTGGGGATCAGGGAGGACCTCCGTACTTAACCACGGCATCTTCTCGTCCAGGACCTTCCTGGACTCACGGACCCGTCCGTCGGCCGCAAAAAAGTACGCCCGCTTGATCTTGACGGGGTTGATGATCCGGGGGATAAACTCATATTCCCGGGAAGCACGCCTAGCCATTCTCAGTAACCACCTGGCAGCGTTGGTTTAAGGAATCCGCATACACTGTGACGGGGCGAGGAAAGGCCAACACCGAAAGCGCCGACTCTGGATGAGTTCCGGAGAAAAGCCACGGGTCGAAGGTATCAAGCTGCGGCGTGACATAACCGTAGATGATATTGTTGCTCATCAGGTTGGTCAAGAAATGGGTGCCCTGGGTCCCGTACATCCGGGTCTGGAGTCTCTTCTGATCCTCGTCGAACCCACCCTGAATCATATACAGGAAATGGCTGCCGTAGACGCCCCCGGTGAGGCTTCCTTCTTCGGGCAGAGGTTCGGACCGCCCGGCTACGTCCACTCCGTATTCGAAGATCGCCGCCGCCTGGTCGACGTCCTTAAACTCGACGAAGATGCCCCAATCCGAGTTCTTGCTCCCTAGGCGTCCGGGAACGACCAAGATGTATTTCTCGCCCCGGCCCTTCATCTCGCGGTTGACCTCGACGACCCGCTTTCGGACCGCCGCCTGCATGTCTTTTGTATAGAGGAAAGGAGATACCACGACAGCGAACCTGATGTCCTTCTTGACCCCATGTCCCTGGGCGTTGGTGATTGAGAGGTATGTATGGCGGATATGTCGGGGAACCGGGAGCGCCTCGAACCTCAGTTCGGGCAACTCGGTTAGCTGGACGATGTGAAAGGTCCCTTTTCTGTCCTCCTTCCGGGAGAAGTCGAGGTTGAAGACAAACTCGATCTGGAAATGGGAGGATATGCGGGCGGAGATAGTTTCCATGATCTCGGCAAGGGTTGTCCTGAACCCAAAGTGGTTGTTCTGGATGAGCTCCTCGATCGTAATCAGGTTGTTCTGGATCCCCAGGAGTCGGATCTTATGAAAATTGGCGAACCGCACGTGCAGCTTCCTCATCGTCTCCAGTTCTTCCCCCTTGAGGTCTCTGTTCCTGGTCATGTCAAGAGCATAAAAATACTGTTGGCCGGTCCCGATCTTCAGGAGATCGAGGGGGATCGGGTTGCGGATGGTAGCCATGGAGATGACGGGAAAATCATCCAGGACGGTGGCGTAGCCGTGGCCGAAGGCGATCCGGGCAAACCCCTCCTTGGGGTTCTGGTTCTTCAGGGCATGGGGAAAAAAGGAGCTCGCCACGCCGGAAATATAGGGATAATAAACCGGGCCAGCGAGCGTGTCGTCGAAGAGCCCGGGGATGGGGTTGATCACGATGGCCATCTTTTCCCGGCTATCGGGCGGCTGCTTCCGGCGGAAGTCATCATAGATATGGCCGATCGCCAGGCCAGCCTGAACGACGCGGACCTTCGGGTCGGGATGGTTGTTGGGCAGCATGAAGGAGGCGTTCTCGCCCGCGTGAACGGGGCCGATGCCGGCTGTCGTGCGGCCCGCCTCATTCGTGGCCGACGAGCGGATACCCAGGGGGATTTCCCCGAGTTCGTCGAGAATCGAAGTGACGTTTAGAAGCTCCTGCTCCCCGAGCCTGCAGTTGTTCTCCAGGTACCGGTCATAGAAATCCGTGGCCAGGATGCACGTCTTGAGCTTTCCGACCTTCAGGAGGGAAATCTCGTTGATCCTGATGAGCCCGGCCCCCTTCCCTCCCGGAGCCCCGGACCCATAGACTTTGACGTCGCCTTCTTTCTCGGTTATTGGGATGCTCATCTTGCCTTTTTTATATTATGACAAGCCTATTTTTTAGTAAAGGATCGGAGGGCGGGCAAGATGAGGAACCCGCCAAACGATTGGCGAAAGTCACGTCGGGTCCCGTTAGAGTTCAGGTCGATGGCCAGCCCAGCGATAATACGCGGCCGCACGGGTAGGCGATCAGAACGAGCGAAAAGTCGATGGGCTCTATTTCAGCCACTGGTCAAGCCAGCCGATGACCGTCTCGTGCCAGAGGATGGAGTTGGCCGGCTTGAGGACCCAGTGGTTCTCGTCGGGGAAATAGAGGAATTTGCTCGGGATGCCGCGCCGCTGCAGGGCGTTGAAGGTCCCGAACCCCTGCGATTCCACGATCCGGAAGTCCTGGCCGCTATGGACGACGAGCATCGGAGTCTTCCAGTTCTTGACGAAATTCACCGGGTTGTGCTTCTCGTAGCCCTGAGGATTGTCCCAGGGGGTGCCCATGTGGTCCCACTCCGGGAACCAGAGCTCTTCGGTCTCAAAGTAAGCGGCCCGCTCGTCAATGTTGCCGTCGTGCGCAATAAGGCACTTGAAGCGGTCCGGCCAGTTCCCTTCTATCCAGTTGACCATGAAGCCGCCGAACGAGGCGCCCAGAGCCCCGACCCGCGTGCCATCCATCCAGGGGTATTTCGCTAACGCTGCCGCCAGCCCTTTTTGCAAATCCTCAAGGGGCTTCCCTCCCCAGTCGCCGCGGATGGAATCGCAGAAGGCCTGACCGTAGCCCGTCGAGCCGTGAAAATCGACCATGACTACGGCATACCCGGCACCAGCGTAAGCCTGGGGGTTCCAACGGTAGTGGAAATCGTTCCCGAATGAGCCCTGAGGGCCGCCGTGGATAAGGAAGGCCACCGGGTATTTTTTAGCGGGGTCGAAGTCGACCGGTTTGACAATATAGCCATACACCGTCTCGTTGTTCCACCCTTTGAAGCTGAACTGCTCGTAATCCCCCATCCGGGCGGCGGCGACCTTGGCCGCGTTGATCCCGGTGATGGCCTTCTCCCCGACGCCGGGCCTGATTGAATAGATCTCCACCGGCGATTTCAAGTTGTGCCGCTCGAAGATGATCCCCTCCTCTGCCGGAGCGAAACCGTTCGCTGTCCCCTGATCAACAAGCGTATCCGCTTTCCCGGTCGCGACATCAACGGCAAAGAGGGAGGTCTGACCCTTATTGGGCGCCGTGGCCAGGATCTTTGTCCCGTCCGGAGTCCAGCAGAAGGAAGCCACAGAATAATCCCAGGATTCAGTCAGGACGCGCTCCTGTCCCTCGGGCCAGGGTTTGAGCACAACCCGGAAGCGGTCGGCTTCATAGCGCGGGCGGGCCATGGCCAGGTAGGCCAGGGTCTTCCCGTCCGGCGAGAAAACAGGCGTGGTATCCCAGGCCTGATTAGCTTCGGTCAGGCAGCGGGGTGGTGCCGACCCATCGACCGGAACATAGTAGAGGTCGAAATCGGTGGACCAGGCTTCCTGCTGGCCTACATCACGGGCGGTGAAGACAAGGCCCTTTCCGTCCGTGGTGAAGGCGATCTCCTCGGGCCCGCCAAAGGGTTTGCTGGGTGTATCGGCATCCATGGCCGGCATCAGGTCTTTGGCCTCTCCGCCCTTTTTCGGCACAACGAAGACGTGGGACCGCCGGCCGTCGCTCCAGGTGTCCCAATGACGGACAAAGAGCTTCTCATAGAGGCGGCCCGTAGCCTTCCGTTTTTCGGCCGCCGCGAGCTTCTCGGCCGTTGCTTCCGCACTCTGCCCCGGAAAGACTTCCATGGTGACGGCGAGAAATTCGCCGGCCGCAGAGACGACGAGGTTCCCGATATCGAGTGGCAACTTGGTCACCTGCTCGGCCTCTCCCCCATCGACCTTAATACGCCAGACCTGGGACGAGCCGGACCGCGTGGACAGGAAAAAAACGCACTTGCCGCAGGGCGACCAGCGGGCGTTGTAGTCGGCGGCTGGATGTGAAGTCAGACGGCGGAGCCCTTTCCCGTCCGTGCCGATGAGCCAGATGTCTGTCCGGCCGCGGTTGGCCTCGAGATCTGTTTCCCAAACATTGAATAGAATCCATTTCCCGTCCGGAGAAACGCGCGAGTCCGAGATCCGGTCCATGGCCAGCATGTCCCGGACCGAAAGGGGATGGGTCTCCCCTGACGGGGCTTGCGCTTGAGCAGAAGCCGGGCTAACTGCAAAAAACGCTCCCAAAGTCAAAATCGAAATGGCTATGAAGAATAATGAAGGACGACGCATTGAATCACCTCCCGAACTTACGAAACGCTTATAGCACACCCCTCCGTCTCTCGTCAAAAACGTGTTTTCAGCCATCGCCGGACCGACTAAAACAGCTTCTGCTCAACCTGCCTTGCGCCGGCGCACCATCAGGTAATAGATCGTCGGGGTAGCGATGAGGGAGAGAAGGACCGATATGCAGAGAGCTCCGATGACCGCGATAGCCAGAGGCTTCAGCATGTCGGCGCCCGAACCGATGCCGTAGGCCAAAGGCAGCATCCCGAGGGCCGCGGCCATCGACGTCATCAGGACCGGCCTCAGCCTCCGTCTCCCCGAGCGCACCAGCGCCTCGGCCAGGTCCAGACCCTGAGACTGGAGCTCCCTGACGAAATCCAGCATCAGGATCCCGTTCTTAGCGACGATGCCGACCCCGATGATGGCCCCCAGGAGCGAAACGACATTGAGGGATGTCCCCGTGATCCACAGGGCGAGGATCGTCCCGAACATGGCCAGCACCGCGCCGAAGACGATGGCCAGGGGCTCGTAGAACGAGCCGAACTCCAGGAGCAGGACGGTGAAGACGAGGAAGATGGCCATGAGCAGGACGATCATCAGATTGCGGAAGGATTCCCTCTGCTGCTGGTAAACACCGCCATACTCGATCGAGCCGGGCGGGAGGGTCCTATCCTTGCCGAGGGTGCTTCGGATCTCGGCCATGGCGCCTCCCAAGTCGCGGCCTTCGAGCCGGGCCGTGACGGCTACATCCTGGCGGAAGTCGTCGCGCCGGAGTTCGAGCTGACCCGGTTCCTCGACGACGTCCACGACTTGGGACAGCTTGACCAGGGTCCCGTCGGCCGCCCGGAGCGGGAGGTTCCGCAGCTTTTCCAGACGGTTGGTGCCGGCCGGGTCCGCTTTCACCCGGATCGCGACCACTCGGTCTCCTTCGAGTACGGTCGAGGCCGTCTGCCCCAGCATGGCCGTGTTGACCGCGGCAGCGATGGCGTCCGCGGTCAGGCCGAAACGTTCCGCGTCGACATAGCGGACGCGGAAACTGATGGTCGGCCCGGTGTAGATCAGGCCGTCGAAAACGTCCACGACGCCCGGGATCTTGCCCAGCCGCTCGGCGACCTGAGGCGCCTTTGCTTTCAGATAGGCCGTGTCTGTCGAGAAGATTTTCACTTCGATCGGCTGGGGCGCGTACATCAGGTCGCCGATGAGGTCGGCCAGGATTCCCGGGAATTCCCAGATGACGTCGGGCAGGGCGGCGTTGAGCTTGTGCCTCAGCTCCGAGAGGACCTCCTCGGTCGACCGCTTCCGGTCGGGCCGCAGTTTGAGGAGGAAATCGCCGTTGTTCGGCTCAGTGATGAACAGGCCCAGCTGGGCCCCGGTGCGGCGGGAGTAACTTTCGAGCTCGGGCACGGAGCGGATGATGTCCTCCGCGTACTGGAGCTGGCGGTGGGTTTCGGCCAGGCTCGTTCCCGGAGGCGTAAGGTAATCGATGATGAACCCGCCTTCGTCCATCGGGGGCAGGAACTCGCTCTCTAGCCTCTTGTAGAGTATGAGCGCCAGGAGGATAACGCCAGTGCAGACTGCTATCGTCAGCCACCTGCGCTTGAGCGCGGCCCTCACCCCCGTTTCGTAGACCTTGATGACGCGCTGGAGCAGGGGGCCGCCGTGCTCTTCGTGGAGCGCGTCCAGCTCGTCCTTCCGGGAACGGAAGAACCAGGCGGCCAGCGACGGCGTCAGGGTCACGGCCAGGACCAATGACGTCAGCAGGGCGACGACCATGGTCAGGGCTAGGGCACGGAAGAAAACGCCGGTGATTCCTTCGAGAAACGCCAGGGGGATGAAAACGACGACGGGAGTCAGGGTCGAGCCGACGAGTGGCCGGAAGAGCTCACTGATGGCCTCGCGGATGGCGGTCAGCCGGTCCCGGCCGGACTTGCGCTTGGTATGGATCGCCTCGACGACGACGATCGCGTCGTCGATGACAAGTCCGATGGCGGCCGCGATCCCTCCTAGGGTCATCAGGTTGAACGAAAGGCCCGCAGCCCTGATGGAGATGAGCGTCACGAGGACGGTGACCGGTATGACCATGATCGCGACAAGCGTGGTCTTCCAGCTCTTGAGGAAAAAGTAGAGGATGAGGACCGAGAGGACCAGGCCGAAAATGATGGCCTCCCAGACGCTTTGGACAGAGGCCCTGACAAGTAGAGATTGATCGTAGAAAAATGCGAGTTTCAAGTCGGACGGCAGCTCTCTCCTGAGGATTTTCAAGTCCGCCGTTAGACGCTTGGCGATGTCCAGGGTACTACCATCCGGCTGGCTGTAGATGTTGATCAGCACGGCTTCCTGGCCGTCCGCGGTGACGACGTTGAACACGGGCTCCGGGCCGCGCATGACCCGGGCGAAGTCGCGGACGAGGACCGGGTGTTTGCCAGCGACCGTCACCGGGAAGTCCTCGATCTCCTTGATGGAGTGGACGCGGCCGTCAACAACCGCCAGGTACATCATCCGATTTTCCTCGTGGAGCCCCGTCGAGGTCACGAGGTTGTTCTTGTTCAGGGCCTCGGTCACCTGGGTCAGGGTCAGGCCGGCCGCCTGCAGCCGGACCGGGTCGACCACGATGTGGAACTCGGGCGTGCGGCCTCCCACGAGGTCCACCCGGGCGATCCCGGGGATCTGGAGGAATCGCGGCTTGAGCTCGTAGCGGGCGATCTCCCAGAGCTTGGTCAGGTCGCGTCGGGGGCTCGTTAAGCTGACACCGATGATGGGGAAGTTCGAGAAGGTTACACGATAGACTTCGGCCTCGGCGGTCGACGGCAGCGAGGCCCGGATCTGGGAGAGCCGGCCCAGGACGTAGAGCTCGGACTGGATCATGTCGACTTTCCAGTTGAAGAAGACGTTGACCTCCGCCGAGCCGCGCCCCGTCGCCGAGCGGATCGTGACGACGCCCGGAATGTCCTTCATGCCCTCCTCGACGGGCCGGGTGATGGTCGCCATCATCTCGTCGGCCGGCATAACGCCGTTGTCGATGAGGATGACGACGCGGGGGAAATTCGTCTGGGGGAAGACCGACGACGGCAAGGTCAGGGCCGCGTAGATGCCGGCCAGGCACAGGGCGATGCTGATGAAGACGATCGGCAGGGCGTGACGAGTCGCGAACCGGCCGAGGGCTGAATCTTTGCTCATTAAGGCTATTTGTTCTCGATGACGTGGATCTTCGTTTCGCCGGTGATGGTATAGGCATCTACGGTGACAATCACGAGGCCTTCTTTTAACCCCTCGCCTTCGACCTCGGCCAGACCGGCGTCGCGCAAGCCCGATTTGACGGGTCTGGGAACGGCCTTGTCGCCCTCGACAACCATCAGCACGGTCCCCCCGTCGGGCCCGGGCACAACGCTATCTTCTGGGACGGCCAGGACGTTGCGGCGCTCCTCGGATACGATCCTTATGCTCAGGAACTGACCGGGCTGAAATCCTGCGCCGGAGGGAAGGGCCGCCCGGACGAGGACCGTGTCGGTTTTGGGATCGATATCCTTGCCGACGACAGTCAGTTTCCCGGCGGCCGCGCTCCCCGCGCCGAAATCGACCGGCTGGCCGGGCTTGAGCAGGCCAGCTTCGCGGCTGGGGACCTGGGCCGTCACGACCAGACGCCCGAGGGCGATGACTTCGGCTAGGACCGCGTTCGGCTCGACGGACTGGCCGAGCCGGGCGTTGATCCTGACCACTGTCCCGGCCAGCGGCGCCCTGATTTCAAGAAGGGACAATTCCGTCCGGGCCGCGGCCAGCTCGTTCCGGGCGGTCGTGAGCTGCAGCTCGGCTTCCTGAAAAGCCTTCTGCGAGGTCCCGTCAGCGGCGAGGAGTTTCTTCTGGCGTTCATAAACCTGCTCGGCGAAGGCCAGTACTTTTTCCGCCCTGGCCACGGCGACCTCTGCCAGCCGGGTGTCGAGACGGAAGAGGACCGCTCCGCGCTCGACCGGACGGCCTTCAGTGCATAGGATCTCCGCGAGGATGCCGCCCACCGGGGCCGAGAGATAGGCTCCTGCCGCCGGCTTTCCATCGCCGGGAGGTTCCGGCTCCACGGTACCGTAGGCCGTGACGTAGCGGTGGAGTGTCGCCCGGACGACCTTCCCGACATGGACGGCGACGTCTGTGACGATTCCCTCTTCCTCACCGGCGGATTTACGCCCGAGCCCCTTGATAAGGACGAGGACGGCGGCCCCGGCAACCGCCAGAATGATCAACCCGGTTACGACCTGGCGTCTAGTCATCCTTGCGCTCCTTTGTGGGCCCGGAATCCTCCCGTGCCTTCGTATAAATCCAATCCCTGACGTCGAGCGGGCTCTGGGCCGCATTCTCCAGCCGCCCGACCGCTTCCTGGGCTTGGACCAGGGCTTCCAACCGGGCCTGCGTGCTCGCGTTGAGCTCGATCTGGACACCCAGGAGCTCGAGCTTGGATATCTCCCCGACCTGCCGCCTCGTCCTGGCCGCGGCCTCCTGCCTGGCCAAATTGGCAAGTAGGTCGTCGGCGGCCTGGGATTTCAGGAGGGCCGAGCGGCAGTCCTCGACGGCGGCATCAAGTTCTCCGATGACCTGGGATTGGAGAGCCAGGAAGCGGGCGGCGTTTTCCGTACGCCGGGCCTCGGCCTCGGCGATCGGACCGCGATTGCGGCTGAGGATGGGAAGGTCGAGCGCCAGTCCGATTGTCCACTTGCTGTCGGTCTGGTCGAGTTGGTAGTTAGGCCCGAGACGGATATCGGGATATTGCTTGGCGATTTCGAGTTGGAGGGCGGATTGGCTGGCCGCATATTCGGAGAGGGCGGCCAGGATGTCCGACCGGTTGAGCACGGCGTGGCGGCGGACCTCGCCCGCCGGGAAACCAGGGTCGGGAGGGCGGAAGCAGTCGAAGGAAAATGTCACACCCTCCAGCGCCCTGCGCGGCAGACCGAGGGCCGCGGCCAGCTGGGCCAGGGTGTTCTCTTTGATCCGGGCAGCTTCGATTGCACCCAGCCGGCTTCCGTCGAGCGCGACCCGGGCCTGGGTGAGATCATAAACGGAGACCTCGCCGGCTTCCTTCTGGATTTCGAGGATCCGGACGATCTCTGCCTGGAGCTTCTGCGCTTCGGCGAGGAAGGACTCTTTCTCGCCAGCCCCATACGCTTCGAGTAAAGCTCCTCGCAGCCGGCTGCGAACTTGCCAGGCTGCGGACAGGATGTTCCAGCGGGCCGCCTCGGCGATGTGCCGGGCTTCGGCGATCCGGAGGCCGCGCTTGCCGGCGGTCTCGAGCGTGATCTCCAGGGAGACCTCCGGGATCCAGGGCGTGACCTCATCGACCGGAGTCGTGGCGTTGTATCCCAGCAGCGGATTCAAGGACGGGTTGGGCCGTTCGCCGGCCGTGATCCGGCCGCCGCGGGCGACGCCCCACTGGGCGCGGGCGATGTCCATATCGGGGTGATAGTAGAACGCCGCCAGAGTCAGGGACTTGAGGTCCCAGGCGGCCGGCGGCCATCCCTTGGTTTCCTGGTTTTGAAGAAGGAAATCCCTGAGCTCCGGAGAATCAAGGCGCCGGGCCTCGAAATCTTCCATGGTCTGGGCGGACGCGATCGGCTTGGGGTGAAAGCGGACGCACGCGACCGCCGCCATAAGGACCACAGCCGGGCCAACGATCTTGAAAAACGGGATCGGCTTCACAAAAACGCTTTCCTCTGTCCTTTAGCTCCAGATCATCCGCAGGTCCTAAGGCAGGGCGAGATGAATCTGAAAGATACATTATTATTAATGACGCGACACAGTTTTTCAACTGAATTAATTTTCATGTCCCCTTCAGTTTCCTATCGGCCGGTCCATGAAACCCGCCGATTCCGGAGAGAAATTTTTGGCTTGACCAAAAAGCTGTCAAGGATGCCGTGGGCTTTCTTGATAAAATAATACAAAATCTATAAAATTTATCAGAATAATAATAATTTCAATTCAAGTCGGGACGGAAGGCCTCAGGGCCGGAAGACTTTGAGGTCTACCTCTTTGATCATCCGGTAGTGCCGGTCGTTGGCGGTGAGGAGTGTTTCCCCGTGGACGATGGCCGTGGACACGATCAGGGCGTCGCTAAAAGTCAGGCTCCCGGCCAGGAAGTGCCTTTCGACATAGAAAACGGCCTTGGCCGAGATTTCCTCGCTGATATAGAGGATCCTGGCGTTCCAAGAACGGAACGTTTTTCTGAGGAGCCGGAGCTCCTGCATGTTTCTCATGCCCTGGAGAAGCTCCGCGTATGTCACGACGGAGAGAGCCAAACCCTCTTCCCTTTCTAGAGCGGCTTTCGCCCTTGGATTGCCCCGCATGTGCCAAATGAGAATGTCCGTATCGACGATCATCCGAAGCGGCCCCGTCGCGCCTCCCGAACAAACCGCTCCACATCGGCGACTTTGGGATTATCCTTCCAAATGCCGAACAGCCGGGGAGGCGCCTCGGGTTTCTCACGGGTTATTTCGAGAGGGACGATTTTTGCTCGGGGCCGGCCCCGAAATGTGATGATGACTTCTTCCCCACGGGAAACCGCGTGCAGGATGGCCCGGGAATGGAACCTCAGGTCTTTCGCCGTCGCGACCATTTCTACACCTTCTTCCTTAATATTCATTTCATAGTGTATATTTAATATGCGTTTTTGTCAAGCCAAATTCCCGGCCGTCATCCCCATCATAGTTTTGGCCCGACTGCACATCCGGAGCGCCTATCGGTCTCCCTTGTATTAGACGCGGGCAAAATGGTTTCTTTTTCGATCCCGGCAAGCTATTTAATTTAAATCCGGTATTTGCCCGGTCGGGCGGCGATCAGGAGAACCTTTTCCCCTTGGATTCCGTATCATAAGGTGTGGAGGGTAAAGCGATGAAGCACAGGCTTGGATTGATCATCCTGGGGTGCGCCGCCGCCCTTGCGCTAGTGGGCTGTGACGATATGGGCGATCTCACCACCGACTCAAAGACGGTTGAGGCGGCAGGAGCGGAAGCCGTCGAGATGAACGTCAAGATGGGCGCCGGAGAGCTGCGAGTCTCCGGCGGGGCCCAGGCTTTGATGGAGGCTGAGTTCACGCATAGGACGAGGCGCCAGCCTCCCGAAGTCGAATATCGCGTCGCCGGTTCAAAGGGTTTCCTGTCCGTCGGGCAGCACCGCCACGGAGGCGTCTTCATCGGCAGTTCCAGAAACGAATGGGACATCCGGCTGAACAGTCAAATCCCCGCTGACCTCAAAATTAACCTAGGCGCCGGAGAGAGCACACTCGACCTGGCGGAAGTCGATCTCCGTTCACTCACGGTCGATATGGGGGTGGGTGAGATGAAGCTCGACCTCCGAGGGAAGCACGAGCGCAACCTGGACGTGAGCATAGACGGCGGCGTCGGAAGCGGGAAGATCTATCTGCCGCGAGAGGTGGGAGTTCGCGTCCGCGTCGACGGCGGGATCGGCTCGGTTGACGCCCATGAGTTCAACAAGAACGGCCACGTCTATACGAACGAAGCCTACGGAAAATCGCCAGTCACGATCGATATCAGTATCGACGCCGGTATCGGGAGCATTGACCTCAGGCTCGACTGAACACCGCAAACTCAAAGCCGCATACTGAATCTAATATCGATGGCGGTCTGGAAATTTCCAAACCCGCGATAAATTGGTATAGTAACCATTCTTACTCTTTGTCTCCACTGCTTTAATGGAGGAAAAGATGAAAAAAAATTCTGTCTATGCCCTTATCGCTCTCTTTGTGTTCTCGTTAATGGCCTGGAGCGAAGCGCCGAAGATCGAAAAAAAGAGCCTCCTGACCACGGAGGTCCTGTCTGGGCTCGAATTCCGGAACATCGGCCCGGGATTGATGTCCGGCCGGATCAGCGATATTGCCATCCACCCCAAGAACCGGAGCTTGTGGTATGTGGCCGTTGGATCGGGCGGCGTCTGGAAAACCGAGAACGCCGGCACGACCTGGACGCCCATCTTCGACGGCCAGGGATCGTACTCCATCGGCTGCCTCATTCTCGACCCCAATAACCCGGAGGTCGTCTGGGTGGGGACGGGAGAGAACGTCAGCGGCCGTCATGTCGGCTTCGGCGACGGCGTCTATAAAAGTCTGAACGGCGGCAAGACGTGGACCAACATGGGCCTGGCCAAATCCGAACATATCGCCCGGATCCTGGTCGATCCGCGCAATTCCAGCTTGGTTTACGTAGCCGCCGAAGGACCGCTCTGGTCGCCGGGCGGGGAGCGCGGGCTATACAAGAGCAGCGACGGCGGAAAAACATGGACTCTCTCCCTCGAGATCAGCAAGGATACCGGTGTCACCAGCGCCGAATTCGATCCTTCGAACTCCGATGTCATCTACGCTGCGGCCTACCAGCGCCGCCGTTCCGTGGCCGCCTTCATGGGCGGAGGACCCGAGTCGGCCATCTACAAGTCCGAGGACGCCGGGAAGACGTGGCGGAAGCTGACGGTCGGGCTGCCCGGCGGCGATAAAGGAAAGATCGGCCTCGCCGTTTCCCCGATCAACCCCAACGTCGTCTATGCCACGGTCGAAGCCGGCCCCGAAGAGAAGGGCTTCTACCGGTCCTCCGACCGGGGCGAGAGCTGGGAAAAGCGCAATTCCTACACGAGCGGCGGCACGGGTCCCCATTACTACCAGGAGATCTTCGCCGACCCCAATATCTTCGACCGCGTCTATCAGATGGACCCGATGACGAGAGTGACCGAAGACGGCGGAAAGACGTGGCGTCCTGTCGGCGAGAAGAACAAGCACGTCGACAACCACGCCTTGGCCTTTGTCAAAGGTGATCCCGACTACCTTCTCGAAGGGTGCGACGGGGGGGTGTATGAGACGCGCGACCGGGGCAAGACCTGGCGCTTTTTCGATAACCTCCCGGTGACTCAATTCTACAAGCTCGCCCTGGACAACGCCCTCCCCTTTTATAACGTCCACGGCGGCACCCAGGACAACGGCAGCCAGCTTGGTCCTTCGCGCACGCTCAATGCCCACGGCATCGACAACTCTGACTGGGTCATCACCTACGGCGCCGACGGGTACGCCTGTGCCATCGACCCCGAGGATCCGAACATCCTTTATGTCGAAATGCAGGAGGGGAACCTCCTCCGCTACGACAAAAAAAGCCAGGAAACCGTCTACATCAGCCCCAAGCCGGGGTCCGACGACCCTCCGCTCCGTTTCAACTGGGACTCCCCGGTCCATATCAGCCCGCACTCGCACACGCGCATTTACTATGCGTCGCAATTCCTGTGGAGAAGCGATAACCGCGGCGATTCCTGGACTCGGATCAGCCCTGACCTCACCCGGAACATCTTCCGCCTCGAGCAGCCGATCATGGGTAAGACCTGGAGTACGGACGCCCTCTGGGACCACGGCGCCATGTCCATGTTCTCGACAATTACGACCATCGACGAGTCGCGGCTCCAGGAAGGCCTGATCTATGTGGGCACGGACGACAGCCTGATCCAGGTGACCGAGGACGGCGGAAAGTCGTGGCGCAAGGTTGACAAGATCGCCGGCCTGCCGGACTCCTTCTTTGTCAACAAAATCAAAGCGTCCAAGCACGATGACGACATCGTGTTCGCGGCGGTAGACAGCCACAAGACCGGAGATTACAAACCGTATCTCATGAAGAGCACAGACCGGGGAAAGACCTGGGTGAATATCGCCGGCGACCTGCCGCAGCGGACCATCGTCTGGTCCGTTACCCAGGACCACCTCAAGAAAGACCTTCTTTTCGCCGGGACCGAGTTCGGCATCTGCGCCACCCTCGACGGCGGCGCTCACTGGCTCAAGCTGGGCGGGGGCGTCCCGACCATCTCCTTCCGCGACATCGACGTCCAGGAGCGAGATGGCGACCTGGTGGGTGCGTCGTTCGGCCGCGGCTTCTTCATCCTCGACGACTACTCCCCTCTGCGCCAGATAAGCGAGGAAAGCCTCCAGAAAGAGGCCGCGCTCTTCCCGGTCAAGAAAGCCCTGCAGTACATCCCCCTCCGGCCCATCGACTCGAGCGGCAAGGGGTGTCTGGGCGACGGATTCTATGTCGCGCCCAATCCGTCCTTCGGCGCCGTGTTCACCTATTATCTCAAGGATTCATTGAAGACCGAAGCCGAGGCGCGGCGCGAAGAAGAAAAGAATCTCGACAAGGCCGGAAAACCCGTCTCCTTCCCCGGCTGGGACAAGCTGAGGAAGGAAGAGGCAGAAGACAAGCCCGAGATCGTCCTGACCGTTAAGGACGAGTCGGGCCAGGTCGTCCGCCGGATCGGCGGTCCGGTCTCTCAGGGAATCCACCGGGTCGCCTGGAGCCTGCGCTATCCGCCGGTCGAGCCGATTGAGCTCGAGGCGAAGGAGCGTGACGAATGGGAATGGAACCCGGGAGGTCCGCTCGTCGTGCCGGGGACGTTTACGGTTTCGCTGGCGAAAAAAGTGGAGGGCGTCCTGACGCCGCCGGGAGAGCCGCAGACATTTATCGTGGAATCGCTGGGATTGGCCACGCTGGCGGAAAAGGACCGCGGCGCCCTCCTCGATTTCCAGAAGAAAGCCGGCGAGCTACAGCGGGCGATGATGGGCGCCGGAGCGGCAGCCCGGGAAGCGTCCGAGAGCATCCGCTACATGAAAAAAGCTCTGATGGAGACGCCGCAGGCCGACCCGAAACTTCTGGAGAGGGCGAAAGAACTGGAGCGGCGGCTACGGGATGCCACCCGAGTGCTCTGGGGAGACCGGACTGTCATGCGCCGCAGCGAGGCCGCTTCTCCCGGCCTCATGCAGAGGGTCAGCGCCCAGCTCACCACCACCTGCCCGATCACGGAGACTGCGAAACGTGATTATGAGATCGCCGCCGGTGCCTTTGAAAAACTGCTGGAGGAGATGCGCATCCTCATCGACCAGGATGTCAAGAAGCTGGGAGACGACCTCGAGGCCGCCGGCGCGCCCTGGACCCCGGGCCGCCGCTTGCCGGTGTGGAAGAAAAAATAGTCAATACTGCCAACTCTTGAGGTCGGCGCCCGGAGGGGCCGTTTTTCGGATGTGCTCGGCCATGGCGGGCAGGTAGCAGATCGTGGGGTTTCGGCCGGAAGCGCAGCCGGTCCAGCAGTGGGGCGCCCGCTTGCCGTACTCGATCGTCCCTTCGAAACCCGGGTTCTGAGCGTTGCGCAGGTACTTCTCCAGAAGCATGGTGGCTTCTTCCAGATAAAAAGTGTCGGTGTCGCCCATGTAGATGTGGAGTTTGCCGTTGAGCTTCGGTCCTAGTGTCGCCCAATCCCGCTGGATGATGTAGCTCAGGTCGTAGTGCTCGCACCAGTAGGCCGCGACTTCTTTGTCGATGACGCCGGTTAGCGTGTCATAGAGTGGCCGGGGATAGCCGTCATTTCCCACCGGCCCGAAGACGGCCTGGAATATATCCAGTTGCTGACCTGACCGGCCCCTGGTGCCCAGGACCAGCTCGAAGAGGCTGGCTTGCTCCTGAGTGGCCATAACCTGGTCATCGATACCTCTCATCCAGGGCCGGCTCGGTTCCTTTTTCCAGGCCCCATTGGGATAATAGGCATTAGCATCCTGATAGATGTCGACGAGCTGAAGATAGCGGAAATCCACCGGGTCCGGACAGAATATCCAGGCGCCGCTAAATAGATCGGGATAGAAAACCTGCACGGCAAAAGCCCGCCAGCCGCCCGTCGAGCCGCCGAAAAGCGTCCGCGCCCAAGGCTCGGCGATGGCGCGGAACTTCTGCTCCACACACGGCAAGAGCTCCTGCGTCAACGCATCTCCATAGGGACCGACGTTGGCCGAGTTCACGGCATAGGAATCATCGTAGAACGGATTCGGGTCCTGAGGGACGACGAGCAGGAAGCGGGGAAAATTCGGTGAGGTCCATTCCTTGAAGAACGAGTTGTCGGGATTCTCCGCGAAGTTCCGGAAGGCCGGCGTGAAATGGCTCTGGAGATAGGCGACCGGATAGCGGGCGTCCGGATGGGTGTCGAACCCTTCCGGGAGGAGAGCCAAGGCCCCCACGTACATATCCGTTCCCCAAAAGCGGCTAATCCGTTCGCTCCTGATCTTGATGTATTTGATGTACCTCGTATCCTGCGGCGGCGGGATCGGCGGAATTCGCTCGGTCAGGGCGATGCGGATCGTTCCTCCTGCCGCGGGATCCAACTGCAGCTTCTCCGGACGGCTGTAGAGATTTCCCGGCGAAGTGTTCCACTGCTGTCCTTCCCATTGGTCCATGTGCATTTTCACGACATGTCCGTCAGAACGATGAAAAGTCGTGTAGACATTAAGCACCGCCTGGACGTTATATTCGCCGGCCGGGATGTCCTTGATGCTGTCGAGCGGAAACCCGAGAATCTGCTCGTCGATCACGGCCGGTTGGCCGGGCTGCAGCCCTTCGACATCAACTCCGAAAAGAGGCTGCGGAGAGCGCCAGTTGACTGCTGTATATCTCGGCTCGTTCTTAAAATCGCTAGAAATCAGCAGGAGAATTCGGCCGTCCAGAGGTTCCTTCTGGAGGCCTTCCGGAAAAGATATCTCAAAACGGAAACGGGCGGCGCCGGAGGTAGGACCGGCATTCGATGAAGCAAGCCCTATACTCAAGAGCACTAACAGGATGAGGGTTCGGTTCCATCGCGGCATGGTTGTGTCCCCAATAGGGGTCTATAATCACTTTTTTCAACCCTATCACTCACTCCGGACCTCTGTCAATTCCAGCCTGCGGATTTCTGTTGTATAATGAGCCGTCCGAGGAGACTCCTTCATGAAGAGAACGATCCTGGCGCTTGTCGCCATAGCGGCCTGCGTCTGGGCTGCCTTTGCCCAGACGGAAGAGCCGATTGTCACGGTGAAGGTCCTTCCCTCTGTTAAGGTCTTCAGGCCCGGCCAAGCCTATCCCTTCGCCCTCGAGATCACGATCCGTTCTCCCTTTCACATTAACGCCGACCTGCCGAGCGAGGACTATCTCATCGGTACGACCGTGGACTTCAAGAGCGTGCCGGGCGTGACTTGCGGCAAGCTCATCTTCCCCCCCGCCACGATGAGGCGCTTTAGCTTCTCGCAAAATCCTTTAGCGGTCTATGAAGGAATCGTCAAGGTCACGGCCGAGATCGCCCTGGCCGCTGATTTCAAGAAAGACAAGGTTGCGATCGAGGGCACGGTCGGCTACCAGGCCTGCAACGACCAGTCCTGCCTGCCTCCGGCCGAGGCGGCATTCAGCAAGAAACTGCCGGTGGAGGGCGCTTCCAAGGTCCGGACTCCTGCGATATCGGTGCCGATTGAAAAGAGCGACCAGCCGATTGCCGTTGAGCCCGAAAGATCCCCGAGCCAGTCCGTGCCCCAGACCGGGAAAGAAGTCCTGGCGTCAGAACAGAAGTCACAAGCTTCTGTTCAAGAGAAACCGGCTTCTCGATTCGAAGGGAAAGGCCTGCTCCCGCTATTTCTCCTCGTCTTTCTCGGCGGGCTTGCTCTGAACCTAACGCCTTGTGTCTATCCGCTCATCCCCATAACCATCAGCTATTTCGGAGGCCAGTCCGAGGGCAAGAAGAGCGGCGTCGTGCTCCACGCTGTCCTCTATGTCATCGGCATGGCGGTCACCTACTCCGTCCTGGGAAGCATCGCCGCCTTTACAGGCAGCCTGTTCGGCGCCGCGCTCCAGTATCCACCCGTTCTCGTTTTCATCGCCGTGATCATGCTCCTCCTCTCCCTGAGCATGTTCGACGTCTACGAACTGCGGATGCCGGCCTTCCTCAGCAGGCTCGCCGGCGGATCACAGAAAGGTTACTTCGGGACGCTCTTCATGGGGCTTACGGTCGGGATCGTAGCGGCTCCCTGCATAGGCCCCTTCGTCCTCGGCCTCCTGACCTATGTCGGGAACCGGGGCTCGGTCGTTCTCGGGTTCTCGCTCTTCTTCGTCTTGGCCCTGGGCCTGGGCGTTCCATTCCTTTTCCTCGGCATCTTCTCGGGCAGCCTGAACAAGCTGCCGCGCTCCGGCGCCTGGATGGTCTGGGTCCGGAAGGTCTTCGGGTTCATCCTGATCGCCATGGCCATCTATTTCCTCAAACCGCTCTTCTCTAACACTCTCCTCTATCATCTCTCCCTGGCTTTGACCATGTTTATCGCCGGCATCTACATGGCCTGGCTGGAGCCGACCCAGACTCCCGGGAAAACGTTCCGCTATATTCGCACCATCGTCGGGATTATCTTTTTCGGGCTTGCGCTCATCGTCGCCTCCTCAGGCGTCCAGGTGTACCTTAATGGAGCGCTGGCGGCGGGCAAGGGTGGGGCTTCGATGAATGCCATCGACTGGTCGCCTTACTCGGAAGAAAACCTGGCCGAGGCCGCGGCGGCCGGCCGCCCCGTCTTCATCGACAGCTCCGCCGATTGGTGCATTCCCTGCAAGGAGCTGGACAAGCTCACCTTTAGCCGGCCCGAAGTGATCGCCGCCTCGCGCAAGTTCGTGATGCTCAAAGCCGACCTCACCTCCAACAAGGACGCCGGGGTCAAGGAATACTACAAAAAATACCGGATCAAGGGCGTGCCCACTCTCATTTTTTTGAAGCCCGACGGCAGCGAGATTCAAGAGCTGCGCGGCACCGGGTTCGAGTCCAAGGACGTCTTCCTCTCCAAGATGAAGCGCGCCCTGGAGCTCTCCCAACAGGAATAGCCGTCGCAAATGGCGCCAACACATGCTTGATCTGCCGCTTTTTCCTTGACACTCCTCGTCCTTCGACGATATATTTGAGGTTGAGCGCTATTGGGGATTCCAGGCCAAAGCCTGCGACCCCGACGGGTATGAATCAGTTGCCAGGCGGCAAATTGTGCTTTCGGAGAAATAACACGCTCATGGAGGCGAAGAAGATGAAAAAACGGATCATCATCGGCTTATCAATCTGGATCTTCATGGCGGTTTTCCTGAGCTCGAGTACCGCAGTCCTGGAGACCGAAGAATTCACAGCCAGAGTCCTCAGCGGCGGCCAGCAGTACACGGAGAGCGTGAAAAAGATCAAGATCACGATTGACAGCTATACGGCCGATGAGGAAGTCCTAAACCTTATTGGCGTGATGAACCAGCAGGGTTACGAGGCGTTCATGGACGCCTTCCGAGCCTTGAATAAGGGAATTTTTTTCCCCATCGGCGGCCGCGGCATCAAGATCATCATCCATGGGGCCCACAGCATTCCCACGGAAAAAGGAAGACAGATCCTTCTCTACGCCACGAGACAGAGCTGGGACGTAGAGATGAACCAACGCATCGACCCCCGGTTCAGCTTCATGGTCGTCGAACTCAATGTCGACAACAAGGGAAAGGGAACCGGCAAAATCTACGAACAGGCCAGCATTCAGCTGACCCCCCAGAGGACGTTCGTGATGGACGGCTATAACTCGCCTCCCAAGCAGCTCTGGGACGTCCGGCTGTCGAAATAGCCGCCCCCGCCTACTGCTTGGTCTTGAGAGGTCTCTCCGACCCGTCGAAGAACTGATTCTGAAGCTCCAGAGTAACGGTGTCTTCCTTGACCGAGCGGATCATCTCCGCCAGGAGACCCGCCTCCAGTTTGAGGATCATCTCGCCCAGCTCCTTGTTCCCGTAGCTCCCGTCTCCACGATAGTGGTTGGGCTGGCTGGCGTACCACCAAATGCCCGTGTAGGCATGTTTGAGGTTGGCGAGCCGCCTTTGGTCCTCGCCGCTCTCCTGGCCCGCCCTGTCCACATGAGCCAGATCAGGTCGGTTGGCCAGCATAGCCGAGGTCTCTTCCTCCCCGGCATGGCCGTCGAGGGTCGTTTTGCGCAGCTTTTTTAAGGCCGCTTCCATGGAGTCATCCTCGACCGAGTCGAACAGATAGACGGCATAGTCTTTTCTTGAAGCAAGTTGAGCCTGACAGAAAAACCGGAGGAAAGATTCATTGCCGCCGTGCCCGTTGAGCAGGATGATCTTCTTTATCCCGTTGCGGCCGAGTTCATCGCACGTCTCCTGGAGAAGGTCGAGCATCATCCAGGTGCTGTAGGCGATCGTGCCCGGCTGGTGCTTGGCTTCGAATATCTGCCCGACATAATAGGCCGGGTAGATGATCGTGTACTCCTGCTTGGCGGCCCGCAGCGCCACCTCCCGGCAGTCGATCAGGTCGGTTCCCAGGGGAAGATGGGGACCGTGTTTCTCCAGGATGCCGACGGGGATGACACATGTGGCTTCTGCCTTGGCCACGGCCTGGATAAAATCCGGCGCCGTGAGCTCCTCATAATGCACCGAAAGACCGGCCTCAGGCTTAGCCGCTTCTTGAGCCATAGATGCCGCCGGAAAAAGAAAGTTAGCGGAAGCGACCCACAGGAATACCTTGTTGACGTTCATCGCCTTCACCTCCATATATTTTTCTTTCTCGCTTATATAGCCGAAACTCCTCTATGTCAACCTCCCTGGTTCGCCATCCACCAAACTCCTTCTTGATTCTTTTGACCCCCGGTTAGGCCTGTGATATAAGCACTCGGGGAGGGATAGCATGCACAAGCGAACCCAGATCATGACTTTTCTGATCGTCTTGATAGTCGCCGGGGTGCCCTTGGTCGGGCGGCAACAGGCCCAGCCCGCTCCCGCGGCTTCGGAACAAACCTACGCTGTCAAGATCGACTTCGATGTCAGGGTCAAGATGCGTGACGGAGTCGAGCTCTCGGCCGATATCTATCGACCCGAGGCCGAAGGACGGTTCCCGGTCGTCCTTAACCGGACACCCTATACCAAGACGGGCTCTGTAAAAACCGCCCGCTTTTTTGGGGAGCGAGGTTATGTCTTTGTGGCCATGGACGTCCGCGGCCGGGGCGACTCGGACGGGAAGTTTGTCCCCTACCGCAATGACGGCCAGGATGGCTACGACGCGGTCGAGTGGTGCGCCGCTCAGTCCTGGTCAACTGGCAAGGTCGGCACGATCGGCGGCTCTTATAACGGCCGGATCCAATGGCTCACGGCCGTGCTGCAGCCGCCCCACCTGACAACAATGATCGCCATGGTGACGCCTTCCGACACCTTCGTCGAATGGCCGACCGGAACTCATCTGCCCATGGACATAAGCTGGTATCATTTCACGGCGGGCCACGTCCTCCAGAACATGGAGGCGGTGGACTGGCCCAAAATCCACAGGCACCTTCCTCTCTACACCATGGACGAAGCGGTGGGCCGGCCGTCTCACTTCTGGAAGGAGGACCTCGACCATCCTCTACTCGACGCCCATTGGGAGGCGCTCCGCTACCAGAACAAGTACGACCGGGTCCAGGTGCCCGTCCTCCATATCTCCGGATGGTATGACGATGAACAGATCGGGACGCCGCTCAACTTCATCGGAATGACAACCAAAGGACCGGAGGGCGTCCGGAACAAGCAGAAGCTATTGATGGGTCCCTGGCCACATGCCATCAACTCGACCTCCAAGCTCGCCGAGATCGACTTCGGGCCGACCGGAACGATCGACCTCAACGGCTATTTCGAGCGCTGGTTCGATTACTGGCTCAAGGACAAGGATACGGGAATCCTGTCCGAGCCGCCGGTGAGGATCTTTGTCATGGGCGATAACACCTGGTCGGATGAGAGCGAATGGCCCATCGGCCGGACCCGGTGGACCACGTATTACATTCACAGCATGGGCCGGGCGAACAGCCTGTTCGGAGACGGCACTCTCTCGACGTCTTTGCCCGCTGCTGAGCCGGCTGATTCTTACACCAGCGACCCAGAGCACCCGGTACCGTTCATCACCGAGCCCTCCTTCGCCCAGATCGGAAGCGCCGAGGATTATCGTCCGGTCGAGCGGCGGGACGACGTCCTCGTCTACACCAGCGAGCCCCTGGCCGAACACCTGACCGTCTGCGGGCCGATCAAGGTCGAGCTCTACGCGTCTTCGACAGCCAAGGACACAGACTTCATGGGAATGCTAATTGATGTCTGGCCGGAAGGGTACGCCCAGCGGCTGATCGACGGCATGGTCCGGGCCCGTTATCGGGGCGGGATGGACAAGGCCTCGCTGATCGAGCCCGGGAAGGTCTATGCCTATACTCTAGACCTGTGGAACACCTGCCAAACCTTCAAGAAAGGTCACCGCATCCGGCTGCAGATCGCGTCCTCTGCTTTTCCTAAATACGACCGGAACGCCCAGACGGGAGACAACCTGGCCAAGGCAACAGAGCTCCAGAAGGCCGAGCAGAGGATCTACCACGACAAAAACCGTCCTTCCCATATCGTCCTTCCGGTAGTCCCCAAAAAATAGACCTCTGTTGACATCACCGGGCGGCTACAGATATATATTCTGCGGGAAGCAAGGAGAGGTTGGGCGGAAAGGAGAAAGAGATGAAGCGAAAATATGACGAGTCAGAAATCCCTGTCGGCTGCGCCGTCCATGGCATGAGCCGGCGTCGGTTCTTGACCGGTTGCGCCGCCTGCGCCGGAGCGGCGGGGCTCATGGCGGCTCCGAGATGGCTCCGCGCTGCCGGCGGTAAGGGCCCCAAGATCCGGATCGTCTATGCCCTCCACGGCCCGAAGCAGGAAGTCCCCGATTGGCCCAATAAAGGATTCGATTTTGTCCCGGTCATGGAGCGGACCAACGCCGCCCTGGCCAACCGCTTCAAGGACTATACCTTCCTCCCGGCGCTGGCGGCCGGCGAAGAGCAGGCCCAGAAGATCCTGGAAGGAGATAAGGCCGGAGATATCGACGGCTACATCGTCTATCAGATGAACTGCTGGAACCGAGTCGCCCAGACGATGGTGACCTCGGGCAAGCCCGTCCTCTATGCCGACTTCCAGTACGCAGGAAGCGGCGGATTTTTGGTTTACACCGCAGGTTTCATGCGAGAAGGGAGGGCTAACCTGGGCTTCGTTGCCTCATCGCGGCAGGACGACCTGTTCGGGGCGGTCCAATGCTTCGAGGCGGCCAAAGCGGCCGGCCCTTCGTTCGATTTCGCCGCTGCGACGGCCAAGCTGCGCATGTCGCAAACTCCCCGGCCGGGCGACCTCACCTGCCGTGCGGATCAGCTATCAACGCTTCCCGCCGAAGAAACCATCCGCCGGATGAAGGCCTCAAAGATCCTCGCCGTCCAAGGACCCGAGGCCGCTCCCGAGACGACGATGATGGGGATTCCCGTAGTCTATGTCCCCTTCTCCGAGCTCAATGACGCCTGGGCGGCCGCGGACAAGGACGAGGCCCGAGCCATCGCCGACCGCTGGCTGAAGACCGCCTCCCGGATCGAGGGCGTATCCCGCGACGAGCTCGTCAATTCGGCCGCCATGTACCTGGGCGAGAAAGCCGTTCTGAAGAAACACGATGCCATGGGCATCACCATCAACTGCCTGGGCGGGTTCTACGGCAATCACATCCATGCCTACCCGTGCCTCGGCTTCCACGAACTGAACAATCAGGGTTTGGTCGGGGGATGCGAATGCGACGTGCCTTCGGCCGCCGTCATGGTGGCCGGCTCCATCATGACCAAAGGCCGGCCCGGGTACATCTCCGACCCTGTCATCGACACCGCCAAGCGACAGATCATCTACGCCCACTGCGTGGCCTCGAACAGAGCTTTCGGACCTAAAGGCGAAGCCAACCCCTTTGAGATCCTCACCCATTCCGAGGACCGCCAGGGCGCCTCAGTTCGCTCGGTCCTCCCCGTGGGCTACCTGACCACGACTATCGAGATCTCAGACCCGCGGAAGGAGATCATCTTTCATCAGGCTAAGGCTGTCGCCAACGATCCGGATGACCGGGCCTGCCGGACCAAGCTGGCCGCCGAGCCTCTGGGCGATATCGAGAAGCTGTTCACCATGTGGGACAAATGGGGCTGGCACCGGGTGACATTCTACGGTGATCTCAAGAAGCCCGCATACGAACTGGCCGCCGCCCTCGGCTGGACTGTAGTCGAAGAAGCCTAGTCGTCTCCGCATCTCAGAACCCACCGCCCAAACCCGATGTCGGTGCTCACCCAGCTTTTCCTTGACTTCGGGCGGATGGCAAATATATCCTCTGGAGAAAGGGATCACTATGAAACATCATAAAATGTTGCGTCTCGGTGCGGCGCTGGCCCTGGCGGCGGCGTTGACCGGAGGGGCTCTCGCTCAGCAGACGGCGGAGCTTTCCGATGAGCAGGTCAAGGAGCGGCTCGGCTTTCTGGAGAACGCCCTGCTGTCGGCCCAGCCGAGGGCGAAGCTCTGGTGGTACGGCTGGATCGCCAGCTATTCCGCAGGTGCCCTCGTCCAGGGGACTCTGGCCGCGGTTAACTGGGACAAGAAGGGGGACGATAAAGACTTCGCCGAAGACATGCTCGTGGGCGGAGCCACCTGCGCGTTGGGAGTGGGCGGACTCTTGATCAGCCCGTTTGTCCCGGCTTATGGGCCCACCGGGCTGCGGTCCATGCCGGAGGGGACTCCGGAGGAGCGCCAAGCCAAGCTCCTCCGGGCCGAAGAGCTTATGCGCGAATGCGCCCGGCGGGAAAAGGAGGGCCGGGGCTGGCTGACCCACGGCCTCAACCTCGGCGTCAATGCGGCCGCCGGTCTGGTCACCGTGCTGGTCTTTGACCGGCCATGGTCCGAAGGGCTCATAACCTTCGCCATCAGCGAGAGCGTATCTCTCCTCAACATATTCTCTCAACCGCGCCGGGCCCAGAGTGACCTGAAGAACTACGAAATCAAGTATCTGGGAAATCCGGGGACCTATCGGGCGGGGACGTCTGACCCGACCTGGTATATCAGCGTTCATCCCGGCGGGATCAGCTTCGGAATGCGCTTCTGACCGGCCGCCGAGGAGGACAATTTGAAAGAACAAGCCCCGTTCCGAGCCTACGGCTACCGCTGGATCGTCCTGGCCGCTTTCGCGGTCATAGGCGTCATGAACCAGGTGCTCTGGATCACCTTCGCCCCCATCACCAGCGCCGCAGCGGCTTTCTATCACACCTCCGACCTGATGATCGGCCTGCTGTCGATGGTCTTCATGGTCGTCTTCATCGTCATTTTCCTGCCGTCCGCGTATGTCATCGATACCCGGGGTTTCCGGGCGGCCGTGGGCACGGGAGCCGTCCTGACCGCCGTTTTCGGCCTGACGAGAGGATTGTTCGCCTCGAACTTCACTATGGTGTTTATCTCTCAGGTCGGGATCGCCGTCGGCCAGCCCTTTATCATCGGCGCCATCACCAAGGTGGCCGCCCGCTGGTTCCCGGTCGAGGAAAGGGCGACAGCCTCGGGGATCGGGACGCTGGCGCTCTATCTCGGCCCTCTGCTGGCCATGCTTCTCACTCCCCACCTCGTCCTGCGCATCGGGATTCCATCAACGCTGCTTATCTACGGAGTCGTCACGGCCGCGGCCGCCGTTTTCTTCCTTCTGGCCGCCCGCGAGCACCCGCCGACGCCGGCCGGGCCGGACGAACGCACCCTGATGCTCGACGGCCTCCGCTCTATGCTCAGGCAGCGCGATTTCCTATTCCTGATGATCGTCTTTTTTATCGGGCTGGGAATGTTCAACGCTATCTCTACCTGGATCGAAGACATCATCCGCCCGCGCGGGTTCACCATCTCCCAGGCCGGCCAGCTGGGCGGCCTGATGCTCGGCGGCGGCATCGTCGGGGCGATCGTGGTTTCGCTTCTGTCCGACCGCTTCCGGCGCCGCAAGCCGTTCATTCTTCTGGCCCTCGCCGGGCTCGTCCCCGGCCTCGTCGGCATGACTTACGGTACAGCCACCTGGCTGCTGCTTCTGTCGGGCTTTGCCTTCGGTTTTTTTCTTCTGAGCGCCGGCCCGGTCGGCTTTCAGTATGCGGCGGAGATCACCCACCCGGCCCCGGAGGGGACGTCAAATACCCTGCTCTTGGTGATGGGCCAGGTCTCGGGCATCGTCTTTATCCTGGGCATGGACGCGCTGAAGTCGCGCACCACCGGCGCGATGACGACATCGCTCCTTATTTTGATAGTCCTCAGCTTGATAAATTTTTTCCTGGCGGTCACGCTCCCCGAATCGCCGATCTATAGAAAACTCCGCCCAAAAACCAAGGAGGGTCACCGATGAAAAGAAACCGTCTTCTTACGGCCGCTCTGGCGCTCGCTGTACTCCTCATCCCGGTCGCTTTCTCCCAGGAGAAAGTGGATGTGGGCATGGTCAACCGCATCTGGGAGGAAGGGGTCAACCGCTCCAAGATCATGGAGACCCTGAGCTACCTGACCGACGTCATCGGTCCCCGTATCCCGGGCAGCCCGGCCATGAATAAGGCCTGTGAATGGGCCAAAAGCAAGTTCAGCGAATGGGGGATGGCAAACGCGGCCGTCGAGCCCTGCGGCGAGTTCGGCCTGGGTTGGGTCAACGAATACATCTCTGTCCACATGCTCGAGCCGGCCTACTCCCCTCTCCTTGCCTACGCCAAACCCTGGACCCTGGGGACCCAGGGCAAGATCAAGGGCCAGCCTGTGTTGGCCGTCATCCGGACCAAGTCCGACCTCGAAAAATGGAGGGGAAAGCTCAAGGGCGCCATCGTCTTAACCGATCCGCCGCGCCAGGTTCACCCTGCCTTCAAACCCATCGCCCGTCGCTACACCGACGAGGACCTCAAGGAGCTCACCGAGACGCCGATCCCTCTCCAGCCGAAGGACGGAGGAGGCGAGAAGCCGGAGATAAAATGGGAAGAGCTCGAGGAGTTCTACAAGAGCGAAGAGGTCGGCCTCCTCATCGAATCGAGCGAGGGAAGCCGGAGCGATTTCGGAACGGTCAAAGTCGATGCCTATGAGGGAATGGGAAAGAATCATCTTATCCCCCGCCAGAGCCCGCGGATCGTCCTGGCGGCGGAAGCCTATGCCCGTATCTGCCGCATCCTGGACCTCAAGGTCGCGGTGACGCTCGAGGCCGAGGTCAAAAACACTATCTTTGACCAGGACAAGATGGGGTACAACGTCGTCGCCGAGATCCCGGGTTTGGATAAGAAGGGCGAGGTCGTGATGCTCGGAGGCCACATCGACTCTTGGGCGGGAGGGACAGGGGCCGTGGATGACGCCTCCGGCTGCGCCGTGGCCATGGAGGCCGTGCGGATCCTGAAGGCGCTGGGAGTCAAACCCAAACGCACGATCCGCGCTGCCCTCTGGACGGGCGAAGAGGAAGGTTTCTACGGTTCGCGGGGCTACGTTTTCACTCATTTTGGAGACACCGACAAGGACTCGCTCAAGAGCGTGGACTTTGAGGCGTATGAGAAGAACTGGCGGAACCCCCTGGCCGGCTCCAATAAGCTCATCGTCAAGCCCGAATACAACAAGATCTCGGGTTATTTCAACTACGACAACGGGTCGGGCCGCATCCGGGGGATCTACATCCAGGAAAATTTCCAGGTCCGGCCGATCTTTGAGGAGTGGATGAAGCCACTCCGCGACCTGGGTGTCACGACGATCGCCCTCCAGCCGACCGAGGGGACCGACCACCTGCCCTTTGACTGGATCGGGATCCCGGGTTTCCAGTTCATCCAGGATCCCCTCGACTACTTCCCGACGCTCCACCACACCAATCAGGATGTCTACGACCACTGTGTCGCCGAGGACCTGGTCCAATCGGCGGTGGTCATGGCCAGCTTCGTCTATTTTACGGCCATGCGGGACGAAATGCTCCCTCGCAAGCCGCTCCCGATCCCCGTCGAGGTGAAATAATGGGCCTCGCCGTTTATTTCTTCAGGGAGAACAGGCCGGCTTCGACAAGCAGCCCGAAGAACTCGGAGACGTCCCGGATGTTCTGGGGCCCGTATTCGGCGGCGACCGCCTGGGTTACCTAGAAAATCCCCCTCTCCTCTATCCTCCCCCACCCAAGAGACTGTGTCGTAATTGCGATTTGTCATTGCGACACAACCTCCAAGGGGGGAGGAATCGGACAGGCAATTCACATATCCTCCTCCCCTGGTGGGAGGAGGTAGGGAGGAGGGGGTTTTTCATCGTTCGCGGGTGGCCCGCAGGGCCATGAGAAGCTAATGGCCTCAATTCAAAGTCCTAAAGCCGTTTCGGAATCACAAAGCCCTCAAGATCGCCAGAACGGCTGCCCTCGAAAAACGCTTCGTGAAGGCTAAACCTTCGAGGTCGCTTTTCCATACCCAAATTGCTTCTCGCTGAAATAGAGATACGCCGGTATATGGACAGAAAGAGGCGGGGCAATTGAACCTTTTAGCCTGTCGGACCGTATATATGTAAGTAAATGGGCAGGGTGTCCTACCCGCACGGCTTTGCCCATCAGATGAATAGAACGCTATGGAGAGTATATATGAAGAAGACGATAACAACGGCCCTCGCCCTGCTCCTCATAAACGTGGCGCTCCCGGCGGTGGCCAAAGAAAAATCCAAACAACAGGCTCCGGTTCGGCCTGAGCAAAAGGTCGTCCGGGCGGTTCGCGCCGACGGGCCCATCTCGATCGATGCCCTCCTGGATGAACCCGTCTGGAAGGGTCCGGCGAGCAACGGGTTCACCCAGAGCGATCCCAAAGACGGCGCACCGTCCACGGAAAAGACTGACGTCTGGGTGGCTTACGACGACAAGGCGCTCTACATCGCTGCATACTGCTATGACTCCGACCCCAAAGCCATCATCAGCCGGCTCGGCCGTCGGGACGCGGAGGTGGATTCCGACTGGTTTATGTTCGCGGTCGATCCCTATTATGACAGACGGACCGGTTTTCTTTTCGGGGTCAACCCGGCCGGCTCCATCATGGACGAAGTCCTGTCCAATGATGTGGAGGACGATGAGTCCTGGGACGGCGTGTGGGAGGGAAAGGCCCATGTCAACGGCCAGGGCTGGACAGTGGAGATGAGGATTCCTTTCAACCAGATCCGCTTCCCGAAGAAAGATGAGTACGTCTGGGGAGTCAATTTCCAGCGGATCATCAAACGGAAAAACGAAAAGGCAAGCTTTTCCTGGGTGCCGAAAAGTGAGACTGCCTACGTGTCCCGCTTTGCCCGGCTCGAGGGGATCAGCGGCATCAATCCCGGCACCCATCTCGAGATTCTCCCCTATGCGGTCGGACAGGCGCAGTTGCGGCCTTCCGAACAAGGAAACCCGTTCGAAACAGGGCACAAGGCCCTGGGCAACATGGGATTCGACCTCAAGGTCGGCCTCAAGAGCAATTTAACGCTCGACTCCACGGTCAACCCGGATTTCGGCCAGGTCGAGGTGGACCCGGCCGTGGTCAACCTTTCTGCCTATGAGACTTATTATGAAGAAAAGCGGCCCTTTTTCATCGAAGGGGCCTCGATCTTCGACGGGTTTGGCCGCGGCGGCGTCTACATCAATGCCGACATCAACTGGCCCATGCCGACATTTTTTTACAGCCGACGCATCGGACGGGCGCCTCAAGGCTATATCACCCAGGGAGGCGATTTCTCCATCATCCCGGACCGTACGACGATCCTCGGCGCGGCTAAGATCACCGGCAAGATGGGAGGGTGGAATGTCGGGTTCATTAATGCCTTGACCTCCCGGGAGTTCGCCCAGATCGATGCCTCCGGCCTGCGCCTTCAGGAGGAGATGGAGCCGTTCACCTATTACGGCGTCCTTAGGGCGCAAAAAGACATCAACGAAGGGCAGCACGGTATCGGGTTCATGGCGACGGGTGTCACCCGGAACATCCGGACCGAGGCGCTGAGCATCCTCCTCAACAAGAACGCCTTCAGCCTGGCCATCGACGGCTGGTCCTTCTTGGACAAGAGCCGCAATTACGTCATCGGCGGGTGGTTCGGAGGGACTCGGGTCGAGGGGACGGCCGAAGATATCCTCGGGCTCCAGAATTCGTCCATGCACTATTATCAGCGTCCCGATGCCGACCACGTAGAAGTGAATCCCTATGCGACCTCCCTGAGCGGCTGGGGCGGAAGACTGAGCTTCGCTAAGCAGGGCGGCAACACAGTCTGTCTTCTCTCCCTGGGTGCGCTGTCCCCCGGTTTTGATCCCAACGATGTCGGCTTCCAGTACTCGGCCTCGGACATCATCAACTTCCAATTCCTTCCCGGCTATTCCTGGACGAAACCGGGACGGGTATTCCAGCAAGTCATCCTGGCCGGCGGTGTGTTCCGCAATTACGACTTCGGCGGGAACAAGATCTGGGACGGAGCGCTGATACTTTCCGAAGGGCAGTTCCGCAATTTTTGGCGCTTCAGCGCCATGGCCGCCGTCAACCCCGAAACCATCAGCAACCGGCTGACCCGCGGCGGCCCGCTGGCTCTCCTCCCGTGGGGTTATCAGCTCGAGTTGAAGGTTGAGACCGACAGCCGCAAGCCCGTTGTCTTTGAGGTCGACGGGATGATCTATCGGCGGCCCGATGACGGAACAGAATGGCAGGCCGAGCTATCGCTGAACTGGAAGCCGAGCTCGAACTTCAGCCTTTCCATCGGACCGGAATACATGGGCGAAACTACCGGCGTCCAGTGGATCACTAAAGTGGACGATCCCATGATGATGCCGACCTACGGTGCACGCTACGTCTTCGGCCACCTCGACCAAAGGATTGTCGCCGCCGAACTGCGCCTCAACTGGACCTTCACGCCCCGGCTTACGCTCCAGGCCTATCTCCAGCCGTTCCTCGGCGTCGGGACCTACAGCCGGTTCAAAGAGCTCGCTCAGCCCAAAACCTTCGACTACAATGTCTACGGAGAGGGAGAGTCGACGATCGCGTACGCGGATGGGCTCTACAGCGTGGACCCCGACGGCGGCGGCCCGGCGGCGGCCTTCTCTTTCGGCAATCCCGATTTTAACGTGAAGTCACTGCGCGGCACGATCGTCCTGCGCTGGGAGTACCTTCCCGGGTCGCTGCTCTATTTCGTCTGGACGCAGAACCGGGCCGACTATGCCCATCCGGGCGATTTCCGGCTCCGCCGTGACCTCGGCGACCTGCTGATGGCGCCCGGCGATAACATCTTCCTGATCAAGGTCTCTTACCGCTGGAGCCTCTGAGCGGCCGATTTGAGCCGGCACCACCCTCAGCGCGATTTGCCCCCTTTGGCCGCCCAATCATCCAGGGTTTGCCCTTCCGAGATCATGGTAACGCCCTCGGAGAGGGCGGCTTCGAGAAACCAGCCTAAAAGCTCCTGGCGCGATTGGGGCCAGGGCCATTTCAGGCCGCGCTCCTGCGCCTCTTTTAGGAAGTCGTCCCAGCGCACCAGGGCGACGTAGGCGACAGGCATCTGGACCCGCCT
This sequence comes from Candidatus Aminicenantota bacterium, assembly GCA_017886205.1. GTDB lineage: Bacteria > Acidobacteriota > Aminicenantia > Aminicenantales > UBA8522 > UBA8522. Next base: position 64,082 of record JAFNEO010000024.1, read on the forward strand.
TATTCTTCTGATGAATTCAGCATTCTTGGCAGTCTTTGCTTCAGCCTTCTTTAGAATATCCCAGGCATCGAGCATCGTCTCCAAAGAAAGGAATTGGGCGTCGGAGGACGAATAACAACCGAGATGATCGCCAGTGGCCAAAACCGCATTCTCCAGAAGAGCCAGATATTCAGAAACCTGCGGGGCCATCGGGCCGTAATAGCCTTTCAAGAATTCCTGCCTTAGCCTGCCTGCATCCAGGGCCGGGTTCCAGAGGAGCTTGGCCAGCATCCAAGTGCGCATCTCGGCCATCTCCGACCCCCAGGACTGGTAGGCGCCCTGCTCGAATATCCCCCGGACATTGTTCTTAATGAACAGCCGGATGTTCGGCCCCAGCACCCCGTAGTTCGGATGGGGCTGGATGTAGTTCGAAAAATTGGTGGTGTAGTCCCAGATGAACAGACGGTCGGCGATTTTCGACCAGCCTTCAAGGTCGTCCAGGAAAGCTTTATTGCAGGGATCGTCGAGCGGCCGGCAGAAGGAGCATTCAATGCTGCAGAGACGGATCATGACATTCGGCCGCGGCCGTGTGATCCGGGGAGGTTTCCGGGTGTATTGATAGGCCAACGTGTCGATGGTAATGTGCGGAAACTCAGCCTCTATGTCGGCGGCTATGGCGTTGACGAACCGCAAGAGCGAGCCCGAAGGACTCCCCTCTTCCTCGTCGACGGCCCGGCACCGGAGGCAGGTGCAGTTATTGGTGCAGTCGTTCTGGGAGACGGAGGCGATCGTGGCGCCCGGGTTATCGCGGAGCTTGATCTTAAGGTTTTTAACCATCTCCTGGCGCATCTCCTCGTTCGTCAGGCAGAGCTGGGCGTTCTCGAAGGTGCGCTTCCCGTTGACCTCGCTGAACCATTCGGGATGGGAAGCGAAATACCTTTCCGGAGGGATCAGGGGATAGAAGGTATGGACGAAGCCTTCATAGGTGTGGCGGCCGCCGCGGCGATCGTCCCCGCCGGCTTTGATCCCGTTCACTTTGTTCCGGGCGGCCCAGAACGGGTCGAAGGCGACAAACCAGAACGGCTCCCGGTACACAAGGGGTGGGGCATAGCGGATGGAGATGGGGCCGACAGCGAGAGAAGGCTTCCTCGGCACATTCCAGACGGCCTGAGTCCACCAGCGGCAACCGACGACATCCTCGAGGAAAGTGTAGACGGCATAGAGCGTGCCGCGCGGGCTTCCTCCGGCCAGGATGAGGTCGTGCCCTTCGGTTTGAACGAGAATCTCTTCCGGCTGGAGTGACTTGGCGTCGAAGCCGGTGCCCGCCAGTTGAGCGGCCCCCTCCCCGACCAGCAGCCGATTCTGGTAGGGAGTCGGGTCGGAGATGATAGGAATGGCGCATCCGGTCGAAAGATTAAGAAAGAAGGCCAGCTCGTCCGCCGCCCATTTTTCTGTCTCGCCGGCTTCCGCGGCCAGGACGATCTTCGCCGCCGCCCTTCCCCTTCTGGCGATTTCCACGTCGGCGAAGGAATCGGGGGCCAGAGCCAGGATAACCAGCGAAGCCCAAATTACTCTCCTGATAAACCCAGCCGTCCACGCATTTCTTGCCATACCGGAATTCTATCCCATACATAAGGCCCGTTGGCAAGATAAAAATTTAGGAAGGGACAGACGCGGCGGACCTGCCGCGCTTCAGCTTAGAGTCCGGAAGCCGGATTCCCGTCCGGCCGATTACTTCTGTCGATAATATTCAGCCGGGGTCTTGGTGACGATGTATTCGACCGCCTTCTGGATGCAGGTCCGGATGGCCTGTTCGGTCGGGGTCTTTGAGAACCCGCCCAGGGCGACGGGCAGCCTCCCCCCGATATTGGCCCCTCCGAGAGCGCCCACGCTCGTGGCGCTTCCCGTGACTGTAGCCGCAGCCACAATCTGGGATGTCTTGGCATCGATAATCCGGACGTCGATGGCCAGGTGGGCCTTCTTTAATCCTCCGCCCACGGTCACGCCGAGGACCTGGGTTCCTCCGCCGACTCCCTTGGCGCTTCCTTCGAACTCTGTCACGGCCGCGGTGATGATGAGGTCGGCACCGTAGATCTCCCCTGTCGGAGCGGCGGTTTCCTTCTTGACCCGTCCGGCGGCGGCCAGGTCTTGCTCCGCTAGCACCTCATTGAGCTGCTGTCTCTCCAGGACGATATACCTGTTGGTGTTGAACAGGGCCGTGGTCATCATCTCTCGCATGCCGTCACCGATTTCTTTGAAATGGGTACCGTACAGACCGAACCAGCCGCTCGACTCGCCCTCTCCTTTCGCGGTCTTGTCCGTGAACTCGCCGACGGCCAGCCGGGCCTTGGGACCGTCATAGCGTTCGGCCTGGGCCTCGGCGATGGAAGGCCCTTCGCCCGACGTAACGGTGGCCGTAGGAGCGCACGAAAGCAGGCCGATCACGAACGCGGCCAGAGAAGATAGATAAAGCGTCTTTCTCATGTTTTCCTCCTCATTTTCAAGCCAATTATATTGTCGGCCGAAGACCTTTGTCAACGGAATCTCTTATCTTGAATTTCTTCCCGGGGAGAGATAATCTAAGAGAGGTATGCGGCGGAACTCTTATCTCTGCGTTTTTCTACTTCTTGCCCTCACCGGTTTGGCATCCCACGCCTCGAACCGCCGCGATCAGAAAAAGGACTTCCCTCCCCTTCACAAGAAGTGGCTGGAGGAGGAGGTCGTCTACATCATCTCTCCTCTCGAGAAACAGGTCTTCGAGAAGCTGCAGACCGACCGGGAACGCGACCTCTTCATCGAGGCCTTTTGGAGGCAGAGGGACCCGACTCCGGGTACGCCGGAGAACGAGTTCAAGACCGAGCACTTCCGGCGAATCAACTACGCTAACTATTATCTCGGGCGGCAGTCGCCCCTGCCCGGCTGGAGGACGGACCGGGGCCGAATCTACATCATCCTGGGAGAACCGAACGACATCCAGCACTTCGAATCCGGCCAGGAGACCTATCCCGCCGAGGTCTGGTTCTACCAGAACAAAGCGGAAGCCGGGCTCCCCCCGGGCTTCAACATCGTCTTCTTCAAGGAACACGGGACCGGCGACTACAAGCTCTACAGCCCGACGAGGGACGGCCCCCAGGCCTTCCTGGCCTCCTATCTGGGCGGCCCGGAGGACGTGGCCGCCGCCTACCGGAAGCTGCGGGAGCTCGAGCCCAATCTGGCTCTGGTTTCTCTCTCGCTTATTCCCGGCGAGGATTCCGCCGCTTTCGGCCGGCCCTCTCTATCCTCGGACCTTCTCCTCCAGCAGGTGGAATCGCTCCCCGAAAAAACCATCCGCGACCAGTATGCGCAGAAGTTTCTCCAGTACAAGGACATCGTCGAAGTGGAGTACTCGGCGAACTACCTGGACAGCGATTCCCTGGTCAAGATCCTAAAGGCGTCTCCGGCCGTGACCTGCGTCCATTACTCGATCGAGCCGGCGAATCTCTCGGTCAGCCAATACGGCGACAAGTTCAGCACCACCTTGACCCTGAACGGGTCGGTCAAAGACGAAGCGGGGAAAGTCATCTACCAGTTCGACAAGACTTTTCCCATCTCCTTCGGGGAGGAGGAGCTTAAGAGCATCAGTCGGCGGCCTTACGCCATCTACGACGTCTTCCCCTTGATTCCGGGATCATACGATCTCTCCGTCCTGATCAAGAACGAGGTCTCCAAGGAGTTCAGCTCGCTGGAGCGAAAGTTGATCATCCCTCCCGAGAAGGCCAGCGTGTGGGTGACGCCGCTCCTTCTGGGCTACAAGGCCGAGAAGGTCGAGGCCGGCCGGAACAGGCTCAAGCCCTACCAGGTCGGAGGCGTCTCGATCTTCGTCCAGGCGAACCGGACTTTCACGAAATCCGAGGGGCTCGTCTTGGCCTTCCAGGTTTGGGGGCTTCCCCCGAGCCTCAGGGATGAGGCCGAGATTGTGTTCACCTTCCTCAAGGAGGCCCAACTCTTTAAGTCTTTTTCCCGAAAGGCGGCCGGATATCCGACCTTTCCGGACGTGATCGAAACCGTGGCCCTGTCCGATTTCATGGCGGCGCACTATCAGGTGCAGGTTTCGGTCCGCTCCGGAGGTCAGGAGATCGCCGCCGGACAGGACGAGTTCGACATCACCCCTTTGGAGAAGATGGCGCGGCCTTGGGTCTATGCGAAGATCATGCCGGGTGTAGACGATCCGGTCTTTGCATTCCTCATCGGAAACCAGCTTTTCAATGCCGGGCGCACCGAGGAGGCCCGCCTGCGCCTGGAGGAGGCACTCAAGAAAAAGCCGGAAGAAGCGGACTATGCTCTCGCCCTGGCCCGGGCCGACATGACGCTTCAGGACTATTCGAGAGTGGAGACGCTTCTCCTTCCCTTCTTCGGTCAGGCCAAACCGCCCCGGTATGAGATGTTCGTCGTTCTCGCCAGCGCCCAGTATAGAAAAGGGGAATGGGACAAAGCCCTGAACGTCCTCGAACGGGGAATCTCCCATTACGGGCTCAACACCAACCTCCTGAACCTCCGGGGAGAATGCTACCTAAGGCTGGGGAACAAGACCGAAGCCTTGCGCGCCTGGGAAAAATCGTTGGAGCTCAACCCCGCCCAGCCGGACGTCCAAAAGGCGGTCAACGCCCTCAAGCAGAAAGACGGGACGGCCATCCGAGAATCGTCCTGAACAACATCGCTGGAGGTCACAAAACTCGAAGTATCTCCGGCCTCACCTGCCGACGGAAAGGGATGCTCTAGGATGAAGGCAGGCCGGTATGATTCGTTTTTTGCAGCACATAGCTAAAATATATTTCTTCACCGGAACTGAACAGCTCGTATCTTTTGGAATCCCTAGTTCCCCACCAGTACTTGAGTGAATTGAACAGCAGCTTCGGCGCTTTCCGGTTCAGCAGACTCATTTTCCGCTCGTGATCAAGCTCCATCGCCTGAAGAACCTGCGGGGTTATGATTTCTCCCTTGAGGAATTGGAAGCCGGAACGTTCGAGGTGCCCGCGCAACGGATCCATTTGATCTCTATGACGGAAGTCGGCGAAAAGGAAATATCCATTCAGACGCAGGACTCGCTGCACCTCTTTTAAGAAATCGGCCAATGACCCATAACAGTGGGAAGATTCGACATTGATCACAACATCAAAGGCGTCTTTTTCAAAAGGGAGAGATTCCGCCTTACCGCATGAAAAGGAGAGCCCGGGAATCGAATAATGGCGGTTGCAGAATTCGATAGCGTTTTCGGCCTGGTCGAGCGCCATAAAAGAGCGAGGGAGGTGGCGTTTCATGATGAACGATGAACCCCCCCCGCAACCACAGCCCACTTCCAGCACATCCTGTCCCTTCAGGTCCACGGCGCTGGCGACATGATGATAGAGCTGGATGCAATAACGATGCTTTTCATCGGCATCGGTTAGGAGAAGCTTTTTCCCATTCGAGTCAGGGTCGGCAAACCCAAAATTCCAGAAGAGCAAGTCCTCATGTTCTCCCGCCCTTCTGGCCAAGTACTGGTACAAACCTCTGTTGAATCCGTTTCTGGCCTTAAAAGGCAGGAGGCCCTCTATCCGGCGGGCCACCGATCCGAAGAATCCCGACCTTGCTTTTCCCTTCATTCGCTCATCGTCCAGATCATTAATACATAGGCAACCCTGGCCACACCCCTGAGGTTCGACTCCCCCAAATCCTCTCAGCGGATGGGGATGGCCCTCTTCTTGTCCGCGGGCGGTCGAATTATAGGACAAGTCCAGCCCGCAGCGCAAGAGGTCTCCGCCGTTTGCCTTCCCCTTGCCGCAGCCGCTGTTCGCCTCGCATCGGTCAAAACCTTTTCAGCAGCGGAGCATTGGAAGGCGGGCAAGGCATCCTTATAACTTGACAATCAATACCGCATTTTATATTTATTAAGTTGTATTTTGGATGAGTTGATCTTCGACCCTAGAAAAGGGAATTTGAAATGCGAGGGGAGAGATCATGAAAAAACCGCAGGCCTTTCTTTTTCTCGTCTTTTTCGGGATCCTGTTTATCCTGGGCAGCGCGGTACTCGAAGCCCAGCGGCTGACCGGGACGGTCCGCGGAACGGTTACGGATGAAGCGGGCGAGCTGCTCCCGGGCGTGACTGTGGAAGTCAAGAGCTCGGCGCTGATCGGCGGCGCTCAGACGGCGCTGACTCCGGCCGGCGGCACTTTCCTTTTCCCGGCGCTTCCGCCCGGCAAGTACACCGTCCGTTTCACCATGCCGGGATTCCAGAAGATCCTGAGAGAGAATGTCGTCGTCTCGGTCGGAAAGACGGCGACCATCGATGTCGCTTTGAAGCCGTCTGTCCTGGAGGAGGAAGTCACGGTTATCAGCCAGTCCCCTGTAGTGGACGTGACGAAATCCGGCATCTCCACCACCTACGATCAGCAGCTCCTTGAGAGCGTCCCCAAGGCCCGCTTCACCTATATGGACATCATGTTCTGGGCACCCGGGGTCTCGATGAACGAGAACAGCACCGAGGAATGGCATTCCTCACTCGGCTCGGCGTACTCGTCGGACAACTACCTGGTCGACGGAGTGGACACCTCATTTGATTATAACGGCACGACCTGGGTTTGGAATAATCCCGATATCTATGCTGAAGGGGAGGTTGTGGCCATCGGCGCTCCCGCTGAGTACGGGGATTTCCAGGGCGCCGTGGTCAACGTCGTCACCAAGTCCGGGGGCAATGATTTTCACGGAGCGCTGAATGTCTACGGGACCCCCACCGCCCTTGTCGGCAACAACGTCGAGGGCGCCGAATACCCCTTCCGCATCGGAAATAATTGGGACCTTGGTCTTGACCTCTCCGGCCGGATAAAAAAGGACCAGATCTGGTTCTATGGTAATGCCCAATGGAAAAGGTACGAGTACAACCAGGTGGGAACGGACCCGGAATGGCCCACGAAAGCAGACTACAAGAGATTTTTCGGGAAAGTCACTTTCCAGCTTGCCAAGAACCACAAGCTGGTCGTTTCCTACCAGCACGAGTGGTCCAAACTCCCGGACGTCATTACTTTCTCCCAGCCCTACGACGCCTGCGCCGAAGAGCCCGGGAATTACGGGGTTCCCAACATCATGTTGACCTCTGTTCTCAGCCCCAACACGATCCTCGAATTCAAGGTCGGCGGCTGGTTTGTCAACGACAACTGGAAGCCGATGGACGGGAACTTGGACGAGCCCCTCTATTACGATATAGGCACAGGCGTGTCTGCGAACGGCATCTGGGCTTGGAGCGAATCCAAATACACCAAGCTCCAAATCAACGCCGCCGTATCTCATTTCGCCGACGATTTCATCAAGGGAAACCACGAATTCAAGGCCGGCGTCCAATATACCCGAGGAACCAATAAGGCGATCGGTTCATATTCCGGCGGTGTGGTCTACTATCTCTATTACGGAGAACCCTACTCCGCCTATTTCCAGGATCCTTACAGCGATGGTGAATCCGTCAACAAGCTGGGAGTGTTCATCGACGATGCCTGGTCGATCAGCAGACGGCTGACCCTCAACCTGGGACTTCGCTTTGACCATCAGGACGGCAACTTCCTGGAGGTCGCCAGGCTCGACGCCAATATGCGGGAAACCGGAGAAATGGTCCCAGGTCAAGACAACGTCCTCGTCTGGAACACCTGGTCTCCGCGCCTGGGCCTGGTCTATCAGCTGACTTCGGACATGAAGACCATCCTAAGGGCCAACTACGGCTATTATTATGACGGGATGACCCTGAATATTTTTTCCAGGATGAGCAAGGGCTTCCCGACCGTCTCTGCCTACGGCCATAACTCGGATACAGGCCAATACGACGACTTCTGGTATTCCTGGGAGCCGTCCGCGGGCAGTGGCATCGGCGACGTGAAGAACAGCCTGTGCAAGCAGTTCTCGGTGGGCATCACCCGTGAGCTCATCACCGATCTTGCCCTTGAATTGACCTACATCTACAAGTATACGGACAACTTATATTCCTGGTGGAATACAACCGCCCAGTTCGAGCCGGTCGATTATTTCGATGAATACGCGAACACCAATATCACCGTTTATAACCAGACGACCCCGGTCGAGGATAATTTCCTGACCCTGCTTAATCCCCCCGAATACAAGCAGAAATACCGCGGGTTCATCATCGGCGTTCAAAAGAGACTCTCCAATAACTGGCAGATGAACTCCTCGTTTGTCTGGTCAAAGGCCAACGGCGTTTCGGGACTCGATCAACTGAACCAATTTTCGGGGCAGAGGTCCGGAATCCAGAATCCCAACCAGCTCATCAATAACAACTGGGACAGCCTCCTCCAGAGCGATAGAACCTATATGTTCAAGCTGCAGGGGACTTATTTCCTGCCCTACGGATTCAGCATCAGCACGAATTTCGTCGCTCAGACCGGAAAGCCGATTGCCAGGATTCTTCCTGTCACGGGGATGAACCAGGGATCTTTCTCGGTCATGGCCGAGCCGAGAGGAGCCACACACAGGCTTGACTCCTACTACATGCTCGACTTCAGGGTGGACAAAAGGTTCAATCTCTCTCGAGGCGCAGGGGTCAATATATCGGCCGACTTCTTCAATCTCCTGAATAGCGACGCGATGACCGGGACGGTCGACGTCGGGACATCCAGCTTATTCATGAAGCCCGATGTCATTACGCCTCCGCGGCGGGTCCAGCTCAGCCTGAGGATGATGTTCTGAAGAGAAAGCCGATCTCCCGGCGCGAATTCTTTAAGCGCGCTGCTCTGGCCGCCGGTGCCCTGACCATCGTCCCCCGCCGCGTCCTCGGCGGGCGGGGATACATCGCACCCAGCGACGAGCTGTCCAAGGCGGTGATCGGCGTTGGAGGCATGGGCACGGAGCACCTCCAATATCCCGGTTCGCGCCTTCTCGCGGTCTGCGATGTGGACTCCGGCCATCTCCGGGCCGCGCTCGACATCGCTGACCCGGCGGTCCAAGGATATAGAGACTTCCGCGAGGTCCTGGACCGGACGGACATCGACATCGTCCACATCGTCACTCCCCCCCACTGGCATGCGCTGATTTCCGTGGCCGCCGCAGAGGCCGGGAAGGACATCTGGTGCGAGAAGCCGATGACCCGGACGATCGGCGAGGGCATCAAGGTGGTCGAAGCCGTGCAGAGGAACGGCCGCATCTTCCGGGTTAACACCTGGTTCCGGTTCAGCGACGATTTCTACGGCCTGGGCATGCCGGTTAAGCCGATCAAGAAGGCGGTCGCCCACGGTCTCCTGGGCTGGCCTCTCAAGGTCACGGTCAGCGGAGTCACCGGGTTCGACTGGAAGTTTTTCTGGAGCGGAAAAACCTTTCTCCCGCCGCAGCCGGTCCCGCCCGAGCTCGACTACGAATTCTGGCTCGGGCCGGCGCCATTCAAGCCCTACCATCCTCATCGCGTGCACACCAGCTTCCGCGGCTACTGGGACTACGACGGCGGCGGACTGGGCGACATGGGCATGCACTACCTCGACCCCGTGCAGTACCTCCTGGACAAGGACGGCACGAGCCCGGTCGAGGTCGAGGCCGATGGACCGCAGCAGCATCCCGACGCCTGCGGCTCCTGGCGCCGGGTGAGGTTGCGGTATGAAGACGGCTGCGAGATCATCCTGGACGGAGAAAGCCGGGACACAGAAGCGGCCTTCATCGAAGGGCCGGCGGGTAAAATTTTCAAAGATTTTTGTTCCGATATCCCCGGCCTCCGGGAAAAGGTGGCCTCGCTCCCGGACCCCCAATCGGAGCCGGAGGACTTCGCGGAAGCGGTCCGCAAGCGCCGCCGGTTCGCCCTGAACGAAGAAAACGGCCACCGTTCCTGCACGCTCGTCAACCTCGCCAAGATCGCTGTCCGCCTGGGACGAGGGCTGCGTTTCGACCCTATCTCTCAGCGTTTTGTCGGCGACGAGGAGGCCAATCGCCTTGTCGACGAGCCTATGCGGGCCCCGTGGCATTTCTAGGGTAAAAACAGAGTGATAAACCAAGCTTGCGTCCCCAAGCCAAGACGACACGTGAAGAGACCCGCGCTCGGATCCGAGCTGAGCAGGCTAGGTCAATTCACATTTGTCTTCGCGCTCCTCTTTCTTGGCGTTCTTTCGGTTCCTGGGGCAGCGGAAAAGGCCTTGTCGATTCCGGTCAAGGTCTCGGAGATCCTGGCGAGATTCCCGGCCCAGAGTCCCGTCGAGAAGACATCTCTAGCGGCTGAGGTTTTCGGGTTGGGCGAAGCGGGAATCATGGAGATCTGCCGCCGCTTGTCCCCTCCGAGCAAGGCGGACGACAGCCTGGCCCGGTATGCGCTCGAGGCGGCCGGGACATACGCGATGAGGCCGGGTGGAGAGAAAGGCCGAAGCCTTTACGCCCGGGCCGTGATCAAGGCGTTGAACGGCGCTCCCGACCCCGACGTGAAAACGTTCCTCGTCGGCCGCTTGCAGCAGGCCGGAGGGAATGAATCCCTCGAGCCTTTGAGCCATCTTCTCTCCGATCGAAGGCTGGCTGAGCCGGCTGTCCAGGCTCTTCTAGCCATCCGTGCTCCGGACACGGATAAAGCACTCCTCAAGGCGCTCGGACACTCCGAGGAACCCAACACGGTGACCCTGCTCACGGCCATCGGCGAGCTCCGGAGCCGGGAAGCGATCGGCCGGATCATCCCCTTCGCCTCGAGCCAGGACCTCAACATCCGCGAGGCCGGCCTTTTCGCGCTGGCCAATATCGGTGATCCCAGAACAGAATTCCAGTTGAGCCGGATCGACATCGCCTCCTCGCCGAGGGAAAAAGCAAGCGCCGCAGCCCGCTATCTACTCTTTGCCCGAAGGCTCTTTGAGAACGGAAGAAAAGACGACGCCTTCCGAATCTGCCGGAGCCTTCTGGAAAAGTGCACCGGCCCTGAAGAGTCCCAGGTCCGGAGCGCGGCTTTGACGCTCCTGACTCAAATCAGCGGCAAGGACGCCCTCCAAGACCTAGTCAAAGCGATGGATTCTCCCGATCCGGCTTTCCGGGCGCGCGCCCTGGACCTATCGCTCGAGATACCCGGGGAAGACGCTACGGCACAATGGATCGCCAAAACGCCAGAAATCTTACCCGAGGCCCGTGAACAAATCATCAGAATGCTGGGCCGGAGGGCAGACCGGACAGCGCTTGGTTTCATAACAGACGGCCTGAAGAGTGATGACAAGGCGATCCGGATAGCCGCGATCGAGGCCGCTGCCCGGCTCGCTGGAAGCAATATAGCGGTTGACCTCACTCCTCTCTGGCAGACGGCAGATGCAGAGGATGCAGAGGCCCTGGAGAGAGCATTCTTGAGCTTTCCGACGGAGGTCGCCGTCCCCGAGGTCGTCAAGGCTTTCGACGGCGCCTCGCTTTCTGCGAAAGCGGCCATCATCGAAATCCTCGGCGAGCGCGGGGCCAAGGAGCATGCTGGGATCGTGCTGGCGGCCGCCGGGAATGAGGATGAGAGCATTCGGAAAAGAGCGCTGGCCGCGCTCAAAGATGTCGTTCGCGAGGAGGACCTTCAGCAGATGATCCGTCTTTTGCAGGGCGCGGCAGAACCTTCCGAGATCGTGTCTCTTCAAAACGCCCTCGCTGCCTCCGCCCAACAGATCGACGACCCGGAAAAAAGGGCTGACCTCGTCATCAAAGCCCTGCTGGAGACCCGGGGCCAGAAGCGGATCGACTTGCTGCGGCCACTCAGCCGGATCGGCGGCGAGAAAGCTCTCCCGGCCGTTGTCGCCGAGACTCAAAGCGCCGACCTACAGGTCCGGTCTGTAGCGGTCTATACTCTGGCCAACTGGACGGAATTCAAGGCGGCCGAAGAGCTTCTCAAAATTGCCAGGGTCGAGGACTCTACGGCCAGCCGCAAATTCGTCTATCTGGCCCTTCGAGGCTACATCCGGTTGGTCACAGAATTCGACGGCCAGGCCGAGCAGAAGCTCGCTTTCATCAGGGACGCCCTGGCGATCGCCCGGGAACCGGAGGAGATAAACATTATCTTGGACGGCCTGGGAAGAATCAGGTCCGGGGAATCTCTTTCCTTGATCGCCCGCTTTCTCGAGAACCCCGCCCTCCAGGGCAAGGCCGCCCAGTCGGCCGTCGAGTGCGCCCTCCCCTCGCCCGGGTTTGAAGGTCTCATCGGTTTCGAAACCGCCCGGATCCTGAAGCGGGCCTCCCAATTCATCGGCGCGGAGTTCGACCGCGAGCAGGTCGAAAAATACGCCCATGCGCTCCTCATTAAAGAAGGGTTTGTCCCCCTCTTCAACGGAAAAGACCTCATCGGCTGGAAAGGCCTGGTCAAAGACCCGCCGGCCAGGGCCAGGATGACCTTAGGGACGCTGAAGAAAGAGCAGCAGGCGGCCGATGAAGACATGCGGCGGCACTGGCAGGTCATCGACGGCACGCTGGTCTTTGACGGCCGGGGCAACAGCCTCTGCACTGCCGAGGATTATGCCGACTTCGAGCTCTTCGTGGACTGGAAGATCGGGCCGCAGGGCGACAGCGGCATCTATCTCCGCGGCTCACCCCAGGTCCAGATCTGGGATCCCGGCCAGTGGCCGGAAGGCTCGGGCGGGCTTTATAATAACAAGGTCGGACCGGCCAAATCGCTCCTTCCGGCCGACAAACCTGTCGGGGAATGGAATACGTTCTATCTCCGGATGTTGGGCGAGCGGGTGACCGTCTATCTCAACGGCTCCCTTGTCGTCGATGATGCGGTCATGGAGAATTACTGGGAACGGGATAAACCGATCTATCCAGCGGGCCAGATCGAGCTGCAGGCCCACAGCACGCCGCTCTATTTCAAGAACATCTATATCCGCGAGCTCAAGTAAAATGCACGCCGACCCCGGCCTTGCTTTCCGGCGGGCTTCCCGCTAAGATTCTGCCTATACGGAAAAAACGGATTCCCATCGAAAGGAAGGTGTAAGCATGGCAACTGAGGCAACTCCAACAACTCCTCCTGCCCCGAAAAAGAAACGGTTATTCGGGCTGGGCTGCCTGGCCGTCGTTATCATCGCCCTTCTCATCCTCGGGACATGGGGCGTCGGCCAGTATAACTCGCTCGTCTCGCTCGACCAGAAGGTCCGTTCGCAATGGGCTCAGGTCGAGAATGCCTACCAGCGCCGGGCGGACCTTATACCGAACCTGGTCGAGACCGTCAAGGGCGCGGCCGGGTTCGAGCAGCAGACCTACATCGCGGTCGCCGAAGCCCGCGCTAAGGTCGGTCAAGTCAGGCTGGACGAGAGCCTGCTCAACAACTCCGAGGCCTTCGCCAAATTCCAGGCTGCGCAGGATGAATTGGGGTCGGCCATCTCCCGTCTGCTGGTGGCCGTCGAAAACTACCCCGACCTCAAGGCCACGCAGAACTTCCGTGACCTCCAGGTCCAGCTCGAGGGCACCGAAAACCGGATCACCGTCGAGCGCCAGCGATTCAATGAATCCGCCCAGGCATTCAACACCAAGCGGATGAGCTTCCCCACTGTCCTCTTCGCCGGATTCTTCGGCTCGCGCTTCGCCGAGAAAGCCTATTTCAAAGCCCAGACAGGGGCCGAGACGGCGCCTAAAGTCAAATTCTGATCGTGCGATCCTTCCGCGCCGGGGTCACCGCTCTCATCCTGCTAGTGGGCTCCGGACTGTCCTTTGCCGGGGCGGCCGACCTCAAGATTCCGCCGTCACCCGGCCGCTGGGTGACGGATACAGCCGGCTTCCTTTCCCCTGGGACGACCCAGACTCTCGACGCGAGGCTCGAAGCCTATGCTCAGCAAACAGGACATCAGGTCATCGTCTATATCGGCAAGAGCACCGAGGGCTACCCGATTGAGGAATTCGCGGTCAAGGCCTTCCAGGCCTGGGCAGTCGGCCGGAAGGGACTGGATGACGGTGTTGCGCTCTTCATCATGGCCGAGGACCGCGCGGTCCGGGTCGAGGTCGGCTATGGCTTGGAGAGTGTCATCCCGGACATCACGGCCGGCCGGATTATCAATGATATATTGATTCCGAAGGTCAGGGCCGGCGATGCCGACGGCGCGGTGAGCGACGCGGTCTCGGCTATCCTCGGGGCGATTTCGGGCGAGGCGGTCCCTGAGACCCCGAAGCCGGGCAAGAACACCGGCCAGGCCATCTTAATCATCTTCGGGATTATCGTCTTCCTGATCATCTTCATCACCAATCCCTCGCTGGCACTCTGGCTTCTGATCAATATCCTGGGCAGCGGAGGCGGAGGGGGTCGTAGAGGTAGCGGCAGCGGAGGTTTTGGCGGATGGGGTCGGGGGGACGGCGGTGGCGGATTTAGCGGCGGCGGAGGCCGCTCCGGCGGAGGCGGCGCCTCGGGCCGCTGGTAGGGAGAGATCATTATGCCTATCATGCATCGCCGCAGGCTTTTCAGTCTCGTTGATAAAGAGCGGGTTCGAGAGGCAATAGTTGAGGCGGAAAAGCGGACCTCCGGAGAAATATGCGTATCCGTAGCGCATTTCTTTTGGGGCCGGGTGCGTCCCGAGGCCGAACGCGCCTTCCGGCGTTTGGGGATGGCGAACACACGCCTGCGGAACGGGATCATTTTCTTCATCGTGCCGGCCCGGAAACGTTTTATCGTCCTGGGGGATGAAGGGATCCATGCTAAAGTCGGCCAGGACTTCTGGGACGGGATCGCCGCCGGCATGGCAGGGCATTTCCGTAAAGGCGAGTTCATGGAGGGCCTCATGGCCGGGATCCGAACGGCGGCCGACGGCCTGGCCGTCCATTTCCCTTTTGAGCCCGCCACCGACGTGAACGAGCTTCCCGACGACGTCGATATGGACGGCGACAATGAAAACTCCCCGGGCTAAAGCCCGGGGTTTCAGCCTTGTGGCATAATCTGTCTATGGGTTGCCTCGTTGCTGGCGGATGTACCTCCTTACCACCTCTTCGTCTACCTTTCCTACCGTCTCGGCAAAATACCCATCCGCCCAAAA
>JAFNEO010000025.1 GCA_017886205.1 Candidatus Aminicenantota bacterium
ACCTCGGTCGCCGTGACATCCTTGTCGGGGATGCCAGAGGCAGCAGCGCGGATCGTCGCTGTCCCGTTAACCGTATCCGCATCCTGTGCCGCCGCCAGGGTCACCGTCTGGTACGTGTCCCAGTTGGCCGTCGTAAACGCTAGGGCAGCCCCAGACTGAACCGTGATGTCCGCATCCCCGGAAGCCCTCGTCACCGTCGCGCTCACTGTCGACGGAGGCTGGGCGGTAAGCCTCACCTGGAACGTCGCCGTGCTCCCCTCAGGCACGTTGACCGTGCTCACATTCGTCTCGAACTCAGGGGAGTTTTCTGCAAACTGAGCCTCGATGGTGTGATCCGCCGCAACACTGTAGAACGTGTACGTGTCGATAGCTCCCTCTGACGCCCCATCCACGAGGACGTCGGTTATGTGATAGCCTGCATCATGAAAGATGTTGAAGGTTTGGTCCGCCCCGTCATCGACGATCACGATCCCCGGAGGACTGATGCTTCCTCCTAGACCGGCGGTCGCTGTGATCGTGTGGGTTTGAGCAACAGCACTCGCCGCAGAAACCGCCATGAACAGGAAGATCAGGAAGACGTGCCCGATGAGATCGGCGCCGCGGCTCGAGATCTGCTTCGCTCTCATGTCTTCAAATTCTCGTCACTCGAAGAGGGACCGAGAATTGTGCCTCTCGAAGTTCCTCGCTGTCCTTTTCCTATGGCTTGAACACCCTGTTTTCTACAGCTGTCCAAGAGAAAACAGGTTAGTCATATTATAAACAAACGCGCAAAGTAAAACAATAAAAAATAACAGTTTTTTAATCTGATTTCGCGCAACGATTTTAGAGGCTGGAAAAGAAAAAATACAGGCTTTCCAGGTCAGGATGCCTGATCTCGGTGCCCTCAGGCCAGGAAACGCTTGATTCCCGAAGTCGGGACTGGGCCACAAGCATCTGGATACCGCTCTCCGTCTCTCTGATGTGAGACGGCGCCAGGTCAAGGCTCCCCCGTTTCCAGCCAGATTTTGGCAGGCTGACAAAGAAGAATTCGTCCTTGAGCCGGGAAATATCGTCCTGGACGATAACACAGCCTTTCTTGATCACGATGAACTCATCACAGATCCGTTCCATCTCCGAGATGAGATGAGAGCTCAAGAGCAAGGTTTTTCCCTCCCCCTTTAGCTCCAAAAAGAGATCTCGCGTCTTTTTGATCGAAAGGGGATCGAGCGCCGAAAACGGCTCGTCGACGATCAGGAGGTCGGGGCGGACCAGAAGGCTCTGGAGATAGGAGAACTTCTTCTGGTTGCCGAGAGAGTAGGTATGGACCCTGCGGCTGAGAAGACAAGGATCAAAACCGATCTGGCGGCTCAGGTCGTCGATTATCCGGTCCAGCCTACGCTCAGCAAGGCCGAAGTTCCGCGCCGTGCACCGGAGAATCTGGTCGCCCCTGAGCCAGGGAAAAAAAGCGGGACGCTCGGGCACATAGCCGATTTTCTCGGTGGAGAATGAAAATCGCCCCGAATCCGGGCTCAGGAATCCCAGGACCAGCTTAAGCACCGTCGTCTTCCCGGCGCCATTCTCTCCCAGGAAAGCCGTTATAGCGTTGGGATGGACATCAAAAGTGGCGTCCTTAACCGCTTCGACGGTGCCGAACCGCTTGCCGAGACTTCTGGCCTGAAGCAGCGAAGTCCTCATCTCTTCCGCAGCTCAAGCGACTTGATTTTCCAAATTTGGAGGCCGAAGAAAAGCGCTGTCATTGCACCCAATCCCAGGACATTCAACCAGGACCGCCGGGCGATGACGATGTTGGGAAGGACGAACGAGACGGCCAAGAACTCGAGCTTGGCGCCAATCCCCGGAAATGAGGAATCAGTCAGCCGGTTGAGCAGTCCCATCCTCTGGGAGGCAGTGAAAAGGAGACCGACAAAAAGAAGAACCTGTCCTAAGAGTATGATAAGGACGTTCGAACCGGCTCTAAAAAAGAAACTCAAGAACCCCGCTGCGGCCACATAGTAAAGGCCGACGAGGACGCCGGCCACAAATTGGCCGAGAACCCGGGCCTCAAATTGACGGGTGGCGAGCCCATAGAAAGCAAAACCAGAAAAGAGGACCAGGGCGATGCCGAGGGCGAAGGCGGCAACGAGGGCGTTCTTGCTTATGAGATAGCAGCGGAAGCGCCCCCCGATGAAAAGCACATTCTCCAGAAAACCGGAGTGGATCTCGTCATTCATCATATCTTGGGAGAAGAAGAGAGAAAGGAAAGGACAGAGGTAGAGAAAAGCCCTAAGGCTGAGGGAGAAGGAGTCCGCGATCCAGAGATAGGCCAGTAGGAGGAGGAGCCCGGAGAGGACAAGGCCGTTCACCTTGGCCGAGAGAAGCTTCCGCCGGTTGATAGAAAAAGCTACCGGGAGGCGATCTCGACCAGACATCGTTTGACCTTGTCCCGGCGGACGAAGAAGTCTTGGGAGGAATCGTCCTCGTACAGGACGGAATCCTGGTTCAGGATGACGCGGAAGGGCTCCAACTGGACTTTGAACCTCCGGTACAGCGTTTTTCTTCGGTCGGAAACGACCGGATAAGAAAACGCGTATTTGCTCAAAAACGGCCTCAGCTCTTCTTCCGGCTCACGGCTTATTCCTACTAAATCGACAGGAATACTATTCTTTTCGAGGAAGTACCTCATCTCAAAGAGCTCGTCCCAGCAGAGATGACACTCGAGCGAAAAAAACACCAGGAGGAGCGGCCGCACCGGACGAGGGACCGCCTCTTCCAGGGAGCCGAAGATCTTGACTGTCTCTTCCTTCGTCACCGTCGCCGCAACTGAGAAATTCATTAAGCATCCCAATAAAAGAACGATCGAGAGGACCTTTTTTCTCATTTCGGCTCCAGCTTGAAGATGCGGAGGCCTGAGTCAACATCGATGCCAAAAATGGTGTTCCCGTCGACGGCGATCCGGGTCAGCCGCTCCGGCAGTGCGATGGTGGCCTCCAGGCCGCCGGCCTTATCTATGACGGCGATCGTCCTGCCCGGGCCCAGGTCTCCGTCTTCCGTCCGCTCGGCAACCAGGAGAAAGAGCCTCTCCCGGTCCGAGGCACAATTCCAGCAGAAGGCGCGCAGGGTCCGTTTCTTGCCTTCCCTGGCCGGGATATCGATCTCCTGGGAGGGATAATTCTCGGTCACCTCGGTCTCCCCCAATAAGGCGCCGTCTGCGTCCAGCCGGCGGATGAGGCGGCCGTTCGCGCCGGGGACAAGGAAGAACTCGCCGCCGGCGGCTTTCAGCATGAACCACCGATTCCTCATGAGGTCATAGACGGAATCCCGGGAAAAGAAGGAATCTCCCGCTTCCCAGAGGAGTTGTCCGCTGCCGTCAAATCCATGGAGCATCCTTTCCTGGCCGTCCCGTCCGGAAGGAAGGCTCATGACCACGATCCGTTCCGGTCCGAGCCCCAGGATCCGGTGGGGAGAGAACGGAACCCTGAAGCCGGAGAGATACCCTCCTTTCGTGTCAACCACCTGGACCCTCCGGTTGGCGGAATCGGCGACATACAGTTTGCCACCCAGGATATCCAGGCCGCTGGGGAGGTGGAACTCCCCGGGTCCCTGGCCCTTGCGTCCGATTATGTACTCAAACACGCCCGACCTGGAGAAGACCTTGATGTCATCGTCATCCATGTCCAGAACGAAGAGCCGGCTCTCGTCATAGGCGAGCGCCACAGGGCGGGAGAGATAGGGCCGACCCTCGGCGTATGTTTCCAGCTTGAACTCCCTCGCCGCATAATGCAGCGGAGGGGCCTGACGGCAAATGCCCATCTGACCCTGGCAGCCAAGCCCGATAGCGAGCACGATGGGCAATCCTGATTTCTTCATGTTTCGACCCCCTGCTGAATCCAAGGAATGAGGGGGAGCCCCCTATCCCCGAGGATGGAGGGCTCCCCGCTCGGTCAGAGTTTAGTGAACCCGAGTGCGCACTTGCCCAGCGCCAGGTCGCAGACGGTGAGCCAGAGGGTGGTCTTGACGATGCCCTCGTCGCTCTCAAACGCCCGGCTGCGGCAGGCTCCCCAGTCATCGTAGCAGATATCGGCCCGCGCGCGGGCTGAGGACGACTGCGGAAGCCAAAGAAACGCAGACAAGAAAGACAAGACGGCCAACGTCAGGGCGATGGCTCTTTTCATGGGAACCTCCTTTCGCCGGCTTCTAAAGCAAGTCCCATGCCAGAAAGCCCAATCCGAGGAGTCGCTCAAACCCGACTTTCGCCGCCAGGGGAAAAGCCGCCTGCTTTGAGACGCCGAAACGGAGATCCGGCGAGAAGGCAGTCAACGGACGATGTCAGAATGCGGCCGCAGATGCCAACTGCGGTAGTTTAGGCCATCGGGATCTTGATCTTTTTGTCTTTGGCGAAGACGAGGGCCTCATCGTAGCCGGCGTCGGCATGGCGGACCACACCAAGCCCGGGGTCGACCGTGAGCACTCGTTCCAGCCTTTTCGCCGCCGAGTCGGTCCCGTCGGCCACGATGACCATGCCGGCGTGGATGGAGAGTCCGATGCCCACTCCCCCGCCGTGATGGACCGAGACCCAAGAAGCTCCGCACACGGCATTGAGAAGGGCGTTGAGGATCGGCCAATCGGCGATGGCGTCCGAACCGTCTTTCATGCCTTCGGTCTCGCGGTTGGGCGAAGCCACAGATCCGGTGTCCAAGTGGTCCCGCCCGATGACAATCGGAGCGCTGATCTTGCCCTTTTTGACCAGGTCGTTGATGACCGCTCCGAAACGCGCCCGCTCCCCGTAGCCAAGCCAACAAATACGGGCGGGAAGACCCTGGAACTTCACCTGCTTCTGGGCCTTCCGGATCCACCGTTCCAGAGGTTGGTCCTCCGGGAATTCCCTGAGCACGGCCTCGTCGGTGACGTAGATGTCCTCCGCCCTCCCCGAAAGAGCGGCCCAGCGGAAGGGACCTTTGCCGAGACAGAAAAGAGGCCGGATGTATTCAGGTACAAAACCGGGGATCTCGAAGGCCCGGGCCACCCCCGCCTTCTCGGCCTGGCCGCGGATATTGTTTCCATAGTCGAAGGCCTTGGCTCCGCTCTTTTGGAGGGTGAGCATGGCTTCGACATGGACGGCCATCGAACGGTAGGCTCTTTGGATATATTCCTCGGGGTTCTCCCGGCGCAGCCGGATCGCCTCCTCATAGGGAAGGCCGTGAGGGACATACCCGTTGAGCTCGTCGTGGGCGGAGGTCTGGTCGGTCAGGACATCGGGCACAATCCCCCGCCTCAAAAATTCAGGCAGGACGTCGGCCGCGTTCCCAAGGAGGGCGATGGAAAGAGGTTCTCTCTTGTTCTTCGCCCGGAAGGCAAGGTCGAGCGCTTCGTCCAGGCTCTCGACCATTAGGTCGACGTACTCCGTCCGCAGCCGCTTCTCGATCCTCGCCCTGTCCACTTCCACGATAATGGCAACACCTTCGTTCATCGTGACGGCCAGCGGCTGGGCGCCGCCCATCCCTCCGAGCCCGGCCGATAGAACGAGGCGTCCCCTGAGTGATCCCCCGAAGTGTTTTCGGGCCACGGCCGCCAGGGTCTCATAGGTCCCCTGGAGAATGCCCTGGGTCCCGATATAGATCCAGCTCCCGGCCGTCATCTGGCCGTACATGGTCAGACCCTTGGCCTCCAGACGCCGGAACTCGTCCCAGGTCGCCCATTTCGGGACCAGCAGCGCGTTGGCGATGAGCACTCGGGGCGCCTCCTCGTGCGTCCGGAAAACAGCCACCGGTTTTCCCGATTGGACGATCAGAGTCTCATCGTTCTCGAGCTCTTTCAGGCACTCCACTATCGCCCGGAAGCAGTCCCAGTTCCGGGCGGCCTTCCCTGTTCCGCCGTAGACAATGAGCTCCTGGGGTTTTTCCGCGACTTCCGGGTCGAGGTTGTTCATCAGCATGCGCAGGGCCGCTTCCTGGGCCCAGCCCTTTGCCTGGAGCATCGAGCCGCGGGGGGCCCGGACCTCCGGAGGGACGAACGCGTTGGCAGCGGCCATGGTGTTCTCCTTTTTTCCGTATATACCATAACCGGGACGGCTCGACAATCGCCCGGCAAAAAAAAGGGTTGACGAAGGCCTAAAAATCAATATAATTTCAGTGGCGGTTTGTAAGCCCAGGTTTGGAAGCCAAGGAAAAGGATGGGCGAACTTAAAATTCTGCTTCTTGCCGATGACTCTGAAGACGGCGTCTCTCTTCTTGAGGCCTGCCGGAAGGCCGGCTCTCCTCTCCGGGTCCAATCTATTGAGGAAGCCGTACTCCAGGCCCGCCGCGATCCTCCCCACGTCCTGGTTGTCGCTCAAACGCGGGGCGACTTTCGGCTCTTCAAGGATTCCCTCTCCCCTAACATCAGCGTCCTGCTGACGGGTCCGGACGAGAAAGCCGCCCGCGACCTGATCAGCGGCTGGCCGGCCGAGTTTTTCATCGACTACGTGCCCCGGCCGGAGAAGGAGTTTGTCCGGAACCGCTTCATCCACACCCTGAAAATGGCGGCCGAACACGCCCGGCTCAAACAAGAGCGGGGAAAGATTAGAGACGTCCTATCGGAAATCCGGGAGATCAAGGGCTCGATTAACAGCGGCATCGTCCAGGAACTCGAGAAGCGGGTCTCCCTCCAAGTCCGCTACCTCTGGTTCCAGAGAAGAAAGCAGAAGATCGAAGACATCCTGCGCAAGATTTATATCGCCAACGATGTGAGCAGCCTGCTCGACACGGTCTCCGACATCAAAGAGCTCGTCCAGGCGTCCGGCCTCACTTTTTATGTGCTCGACGAGAATGAGACTCTCGGGAAATACCTCAAGCCCCTGGTCTGGGACGACGCCTTCCTCTCCCATCCCGAATTCTCCAAGTACATCGCCCTTCTCGATGCTCAGGACTTCGCCTCCCAGGTCGTCCGCCAGCGAGAGGACATCAACATCGCCGCGATGCCTCCGGATACAAAGCTGGCCAAGCGCTACGCCGAACACCTCAGGACCCCACTGCGCAGCATCCTGGGTGTTCCGATCAGACACGAAAAAGAAATCATCGGAGTCCTGGAGGTCTACAACAAGCTCCACAAGGGCGAACTGAGCAAGCTCGGGTTCAGCCGGGAGGACCAGCAGATGCTGCGCGGACTCTCGGAGCACATCTCCCTGGCCATGACCAAGCTTAACCTTATCCAGTATGATGCCCTCACCGGCATCCTCCGGCCCGACCCGTTTTTCGAGAAGGTCATCCAGAAGATCAGCCTCCGGAGCAAACGCCGGCAGGAGATCGGGTCCTATGCCATGGTCATGGGGGACGTCGACTGGTTCAAGCACTACAACGACCGCAATGGCCATGAGGCGGGGAACAAGCTGCTTCGAAAGCTGGCCGCGGTGCTCAAACTATCGATCCGCGAGGACGACTTGATCTGCCGCTACGGCGGCGAAGAATTCCTCTTTTTCCTAACGGGTGTGAACAGCCTGGAGGAGGCCTGCATACTCACCGAAAGGATCCGGAAGAACGTCGAAGAGATATACTTCGACAACGAGGAGTTTCAGCCCCGCAACAACCTCACCATGAGCTTCGGAGTGACCTTGCTCCTGAAAAAAGAGGACTTCTTCGCTTCGGTCAACCGCTACGAGCTGAAGAAGATCGCCAATGAAGCCGATATGGCCCTGGCCGAGGCTAAGGGGAAGAGATTCACCGGGGAAAGGTCCCCGGGCGAGGAGGAAAAAGACCTGGTCAAGAACAGGGTCTGCGCCTACCAGAGGGAGGCCTCCGAGCGGGATAAAAAAGGGGTCCTGATCAAATCCTTCCGGCAGGAGTTTTTCGAAGAAAAAAGAAACTCCCCGAGGCACTATATCTCCACTCTGGTCCTCTTTCAGGAGAACGGACAGTTCAAAGTGACCCGCACGGTCAACCTCAGCCTGGGGGGGCTCAGGATGCTGTCCGAGTCCAGGCTTCCAGCGGCCAAGACTATCGACCTTTTCCTCGTCCTGGAAGACAAGGCGGCTCGTTTCAAGGGAAATGTCATCTACTCCCAGAAGGCCGGGGAAGAACCCCCTCAATTCCACACCGGCATCCGATTTCGGGAAATGGCGGCGGCTGAGAGAAAAGCTCTGGAGGACTACCTTTCGATCGTTTCGAAGCGGGAAGCTTCGGCCTAAGCCCCCAATTCCTTGATCAGAGACTGAAGATAATAGACGGGCGGTGTGATCTTGGCGTAATAGGCGTCTTTAAGCGCTTCGATCTGAGAGCGGAAAGAATTGAAGTCGGCCGGGTTGCTCCAGTTCTCCATGCTCAGCTTCTCGAGGACCTCTTTGAGGGTATCCAGGTTGAGGATCTCTTCGGTGAACTGGGGCATGATGGCGCCTTCCCTCTCACACATCTTGAGGTTGCGCAGGATGTATTTCCTCAGGATCTCCTGGTGGTTGATGATCTCTTGCTTGATGAAGAACTGTTCTTTCGGCGATTCTGTCTGGGCGAGCTTCAGGTAGAGCCGTTTCGCCTCTTCCAAGGACTCATCGATCGAAGCGACCATATATTCTCCGTCCAGGATGGTCTTGTCTTCTTTCTGGAAAAAGCTGATCTCGCCGTTGCCGTTCCGGGCTTCGATCTTGCGGTACCCCTCCAGGACCTCGAAAAGGCTCTGGAAATTGTCTTTCTCCTCGTCAGGTGACTTCTCTTCGGCCGGGGTCTCTTCAGCGGCCCTTTCGCCGGCCTCTTCGGCCAGTGACCTTTCGACGACTTCAGCGACCGGCGGGACAGGCAGCACTTCGGCTTCCTGGGCCTCAGTGGCCTCGACCCCGATGTCCTCGGCAACGGCGTTTCCGCTCTCCAGGAGTTCCTTGATCTTCCGGAGCTTCCGGAGCTCGTGCTCGAGATCGACCTTCAGCTCTTCCTCTTCCTGCGACGGGGGGAGCTGGGCTACGATGCCGAACTTCTCCTCGAGGTCCTTACGGAAGCCGTTGACTTTCTCCTCGGCGGACTGGTGGATGGTCTCCAGCTTCTTGTTCAGGTCATTCACCAGTCGCAGCTCTTCCAT
The DNA here is from genome assembly GCA_017886205.1 of Candidatus Aminicenantota bacterium. GTDB lineage: Bacteria > Acidobacteriota > Aminicenantia > Aminicenantales > UBA8522 > UBA8522. Next base: position 9,016 of record JAFNEO010000025.1, read on the forward strand.
GGTCTGACCGGCCATCTTCTCGATCTCGGTCTGGTATTCGACGGCCTTTTCAAAATGCTCCTTGATCTGCCGCTGCAGGGTGGCCCGCTCGCTCTCGAACTCGCCGACCACCGTCCGATAGTCCTGCAGGACCGCCCTCCCCTTCTCGAGCTCCCTCTCGATGGCCTCGATCTTCTTGCCGGCTTCCTCCCTCTCTGACCGGATCCTGGCCTCGAGCTCCCTCTCGATCTCCTCTTTGCGCTTGAGCCAGAGGTCTTCCATCTTGGATTCTATTTCCTCGATGACGACGATGGAGTCCTTCAGGTTGACATGCTTCTCAGCCATCCTATCTCTCCTTTGCTCCGGTACCTGTCTTTGCGCCGGGCGGCCTTGAGCAACGCGGCCGGAGTCACTCCAAGGTTCGGTAACTTGTTCTTTTTCTTTATTTTATTATCGGCCAGGCGGGCTGTCAAGAGACCGAGGGCCAGCCCCATCAGAAACGCCCTAGAGAAAAAGGTTTTCATCGCGCTCACGAGCATAGTGTGTCAGAGCCTTGGGCCGAAGGCAATCACCTCTCCCGACGATTCTCGAGGGTAATTTTGGCCCGTCGCGCTCACCCTTGGCGATGAGGAAGGGTCCCCTTTTCCCTCTTGCTATTGAAATGGGGAATAGAGTATATAGAAACTTCAGGGAAATGGAATCGATCTCAGGCGGGGAAAGGAGCGCGGCCATGGACCGATCGACGATCTATATCATCGATGAGGACGGCAGACGCAAGGACCTCACTGCCCGTTTCCTGGCCGGCCTGGCGTTCGATATCAAAACGCTGGGCACTCTCATCGAGCTCATCTCCCCGGGCTGCCCTGTCGAAAAGCCGGGTGTTTCGGTCGTCAGCCTGCTCGACCTGACTGCCGACCGCACGGACCTCCTCCGGCGGGTGAAGAAGGCCATTCCGCAGATGTCCTTGATCGGCCTTTTTCGGCCGGAAGATTATGATGCCGGCATCACTCTCCTGCGGAACGGCCTCATCGACCAGATCGCCGTTCCCGAGAACTGGGGAAGCCTTTATTCCGCGGTCAATGCCGAGCTGGTCAAGAAGAAACTGTCCCGAGATAATGCGGCCTACGGCCAGCACTTGAAGCGCCTCCAGCAGGAACGCTCCCGAAACAGCAGGAAGGCCCTGGAGCTGGAAGAGATCTACACGGCCACCCTGGAAAACCTGATGACCGCTCTGGACCTGAGGGACGTGGAGACCTTCGGCCACTCCATCACCGTCGCCAAATACTGCCAGGCCCTTGCCCAGCTCATCGGGATTAAGGATACGGCCGCACTGGACAACATCCGGAAGGGCGCTCTGCTCCACGACATCGGGAAGATTGCCATCCCGGACGCGATCCTGAAAAAACCCAATCGCCTGTCGCCAGCGGAATGGGAGAAGATCAAGCTCCACCCCATCTTGGGGTATGGGCTGATTAAAGAGATCAAGATGGTCAAAGAAGTGGGCAACGTGATTCTCTACCACCACGAGAGATACGACGGGACGGGATACCCCAAAGGCCTGAAGAAGGAAGCGATCCCGCTGGAAGCCCGGATGTTCGCTCTGGCCGACGCCCTGGATGCCATCACGTCCCATCGCCCCTACCGGAAGGAGAGGGATTTCAAAACAGCCAAGAAGGAGATCCAGGACAATAGGCGCAGCCAGTTCGACCCGGACGTCGTGGATGCCTTCTGCTCGTTGCGACTGGAGGACTGGGAAAAGATCCGCTACGAAACGACGAAAATCATGCCGGCGATGGAGACTTTTTCGGAACTATTCAAAAAGCCGCCGGAATAGACGTCAACATTGTCGGCGCTCGCTATTTCTGGCTTTGATGACGCGGGGAATCCCCCTCAGGTCGGCCAACGACTTCACATCTGTCCAACCCGGACCCAGCAGGGATACCGCTGCTGCGGCCTGGCCATATCCGACCTCAAAGAGGAGGTGGGCACGGGGCTTGAGAAAGGCCGGAGAGCCTTTGATCAGGCGACGGACGAACCCCAGGCCTGTCCTCCCCCCAAGGAAGGCGCGGCGCGGTTCGTGGTCCCGGACCTCGCGAGGCAGCGAGTCCCAATCGGCGACGGAGACATAGGGGGGATTGCAGACGATGAAGTCGCATTTCCCTTCCAGACCTAAGCCGTCGAGGGCAGAAAAAAGACTTCCCCGGACAAAGGCCACGTTTTCCAGCCCGTGATCCTGAGCATTGAGCCCGGCGACGCGAAGGGCTTTGGCGGAAACATCGGTCGCTATGACCCGGGCTTCGGGCAATTCTCTGGCCAGCGCCAGGGCGATGTTCCCGCTTCCCGTACCGATATCGACGATGGTCACCGCTGCGCCGGCGGCCAGGTCCAACGTTTTTTCGACGAGGAGCTCGGTCTCCGGCCGGGGGATGAGGATTCCGCGCTGAACCCGGAGTGACAGCGACCAGAATTCTTTCCTCCCCACGATATAGGCGAGGGGGACCCCGGAGAGCCGTCTCTCTATGAGCCGCCGATACCTTCGCTCGTCCTTCGCCCGAATGTTCTGCTGTGGTGAGGCGAGGAGCTCGACCTCGTTGAGGCCGGTAGCCTGTAAAAGGAGGACCTTGGCTTCGATGGCGGGCGCCGCAACACCGCGGAGAAGGTTCCTTCCCGTGTGCAACAGCTCATGGACAGTGCTCAAAGAGGACCGTCCTCCTAGGAGAGGGAGGCCTGATTCTCGAGCGCCTGAGCCTGAAAATGAAGGACCAGTTTCTCGACGATCTCGCGCAAGTTGCCGTCGAGCACACCCTGAAGGTTGTGGACCGTCAGGTTAAGGCGGTGATCGGTCACCCGGGATTGGGGGAAATTGTAGGTCCGAATTTTCTCGCTCCTCTCCCCTGTCCCGACCTGGGAGCGACGGTCTTGGGCGATTTCATCATCCTGTTTGCTCTGGGCGATATCCATCAGGCGGGAGCGCAGGATGCGCAAGGCTTTTTCCTTGTTGCGGTGCTGGGATTTCTCGTCCTGGCAGGAGGCCACGAGGCCGGACGGCTTATGAGTGATACGGATGGCGGTGTAGTTCCGGTTGACGTTCTG
>JAFNEO010000026.1 GCA_017886205.1 Candidatus Aminicenantota bacterium
GGGGACGCGCCGTGACAGGACCCCTTTCCCTATCAATGAGTTCACGGAAACGGAGATGCTATCTAGCTGGTCGATCCGGTTCTATTCCAGGGCCGATTCGTGATATAGTAAATAACAATGTCGGTGTGGGAAAAGATTCGTTGGAAAGCCGTCGGGTTCCTGGGCAGGTTCGTCCTGCGGGCTTGCGCAAAGACTTCCCGGATCAAGGTCTTAGGGGAAGACGAATACCGGAAGGCGAAGCAGGCCAAGAAACCGATCATCTTTCTCATCTGGCACGGCCGCCTGATGCTCGTTCCTTATTTCTTCCGAAACCGCAGGATCACTGCTCTGGTCAGCCCGAGCCGGGACGGAGAGATTATCACTCAAATCGGTCTGGGCTGGCGCTTCCGCGTCATCCGCGGCTCGGCTTCGCACTCGATCGTCCGGGCGTGGGTGGAGATGCGGCAGGAACTCAGGAAAGGGGGCGAGTTGATCATCGTCCCTGACGGGCCGCGCGGGCCCGCCCGCCGGCTCAAACAGGGAGGCCTCAAGCTGGCTCAGGATACGGAAGCTCTCCTCATCCCTTGGAGCTTTTCCGCCAAACGCAAAAGGTTCTTGAGGAGCTGGGACCGATTCCTGCTTTTTTATCCGTTCTCCAGGATCGTAGCCATCTACGGGAAACCCATGACCGTTTCTCCGGTCCTGGACGAATCGGAGTTCGAGACAGAGCGGAAGCGCATCGAGCGGGCCCTCAGTGCTCTGGATGCCGAGGCCGACTCCCATTTCTCTTAGCTTCAAGTGGGCCTAGCCTTTCCCTTGCCCTGCACTTAGCTTTATGCTATATAATCGCCAAGGTTCGACTTCCCGGATAGGAGGGAAAAATGAAAAAAGCGTCAATCGCCGGCCTGGCTGTCCTGGCTATTCTGATGGCCGCTTCAGCGTCTCTCTTCGGTCAGACGGCCGCCGACCGCATCCGCCAGGGAGACGAGTATTATGCCCAGTTTAATGATGAGAAGGCTATGGAGGAGTACCTGGCTGCCGTCCAGGCGGAACCCGAAAACTACGAAGCTCTCTGGAAAACCGCCCGGGCCTACTTCGACCTGGGCGACCTCATGGACCCCAAGGACGACAGCGCAACGCAAAAGCAGCGGAAGCTCTTCACGGACTCCTTAAGTTACGCGAAAAAAGCCGTCCGGGCGAACCCGAATGATACCTGGGGTCATTTCTTCCTTTCGGCCGCCCAGGGGAAGTATGTCCTAACCCAGGGCAAAAAAGAGCAGGTCAACGCCTCCAAGACCATCAAGGCCGAGATCGAGAAGGCCATCCAGTTGGACCCGAACAACGACCTCGCCTACCACGCTCTGGGGATCTGGCACCGCAAGATGGACGAGATCGGCGGCGCCCAACGGTTCCTGGGCGGGATGATCTACGGCAGCATTCCCAAAGGGACGAACGAGGAGTCCGAGAGGAGTTTGCAGAAGGCCATCACCCTCAAGCCGGATTACACCAACCATCACCTCGAGCTCGGCCGGACCTATCTGGCCATGAAGAAATATGACCTGGCCAAGCAGGAATTCCAGAAGACCCTCGCGCTTACGAACACCACCTCCAAGTGCGAGACGTACAAGAAAGAAGCGCAGGTCGAGCTGGACGCCCTCAAGAAAAAAGGGAAGTAAGCCTAAGTCCCCAACGTCACTGATTGTCTTTCCAAAGTTTACCCATTCCTCGGTCCATGGTATTCTGGTCATAGAATGCGAAGCTACATAAAGGCTCTTGTTCTTCTTCAGGCAGGCATTTTCTTTGCCGCCGGCGCTTTCGGTTCCGACCTCAGCTTTCGGCTGTACGGAGGCCTGGGGTACGTGGACGGGGGGGACCTCAGCCGGAGCATCTCGGGTTGGCGCAGCTTTTACCAGGACCGGCAGGGCGACGGCTTTTCCTCCTCTTACGATTTGGGAGAGATGCACGGGACGGCAGAGCTCGGAGTCGAAGCTGTCTTGGCACTTTCCCGGCGCTGGAGCTTGAGCCTTGGAGTCGGTTATCTTCACCAGAAAGCGAGAGGAGAAATCAGGACTCAGACAACCCGCCACGAGGACATCACGATTTCATCCTCGGAGCAATGGACCGTCGACTTTGAGCAGACGACCGAGCAGAGTCCGGTCTACACGAAATCGACAATCCCCATCACTCTCAGCTTGGACTATTCCCTGGCGCTCAACGCCAAATGGACGCTGACGCTGGGAGGCGGGGGAGGCATCTACCCGGGCCGTCTCGATCTCCGGGAATCATACGACATCCAGTCCGAAAGCATCAGCGAGCAGCTGACGGGGAACGGAGTCGTCCAGTACATCGACCGGCTCACCACGGTCGGTGATTATTCCGAGAAGACGAAGACCACGGGGTTCGGCCTGCACGGCCGAATCAGGCTCGATCTTAAGCTCGGCTCATACACTTTCGTATCAATCACGGTCCTCGGCCGTTGGGTGAACATGAAGGGCTGGGAGGGAACCCGTCGCGACACCAGCGAGTGGCAGTGGACTTATGGGCTATGGGGAGACCACTCGGCCGAGGGGACGGATGAGCGGACGGAAGTAGGACAGTACTGGACGTACGACCTGAAGGATGAGAAGAGCGGAAAATCCTACCCCGTCGTGCTGTTCCGGGACACCGAGCTCTCTCCCTCGTCCAAGCCGGCCAACTTCAACCTCTCGGGCCTTTCCATACGGGTCGGACTCGGCTTCCGGTTCGGTGGGAAAGGCTGAGGAGAGACTCAGCGGGATACGAAGGCCGTCACATAATCGCTCAGCACCAACCCCTGCGCGCCCTCAATCTTCAGCCAGAAGGAGAGGGGCCGGCTGAGGAATCCCCAGGGGATCTTGACCACGAAGGGAGCTTCTCCGCTCCCCGTCTCACCGGCGGGAATAGGAGGATAACTCACTTCCGGGGAGGCGATAATAATCTCCGGGTTGGGGAGGCTGAGTATCCCGCGAAGGCCCGAGACCTCGGACCGGCCCTTGTTTTTCAGCCTGACCGCAATCTCTATGGTCTCGCCCGACTCGGCCCGGCCGTCCCCGTCGCCCAGGCTCTGGCCCGACGAGTCGTCGTCGACCGAGGTGCCGTCCAAGGCGAGTGAGGCCCAGCCGATGTCGGCCGCCAGCGCGGCGTCGACGATCCCCCAACCGTAATCGTTGTTCGGGTTTTCACTGAGGCTGGCCGTGCTTAGCAGGGCCTGCCTCACCTGTTCCGGCGTCCAGTCGCGGTGGATTTCGAGGATGAGCGCCGCCACCCCGGCGATGAGCGGTGTCGAGAATGACGTGCCCGATCCGTTCCGGTAGGTATCGCTCCGGTCTTCCTGGTTGCCGGCGAGCCAATTATTGACGCCCAGGGCGCAGACCTCGGGCTTGATCCGTCCGTCGTAGGTGGGACCGGGAGAGCTGAAGGACGAGATTCGTGCCAGAGCGTCCACGGCCCCACAGGCGATGACGTCAAACCCATCGGCCGGGGCGATGATATGACCCCAGGGATCATCGCGCTCGTTGCCGGCCGCATTCACCACCACGACTCCCAGGCTCGTCGCCCGGTTGGCGGCGCGGGTCGTGACCGCCGTCTGTCCATCCATGTCCTCGAACGTGTACCAGTCGATGTAGCCCAGTGAAGAAGAGATGACCTCGGCGCCCAGGCTTTCCGCCCACTCGATCCCGGCCACCCAGTAATCCTCTTCGATCGGCTGTTCAAAGTTATCCGTCTCCGTCTTGGCCAGGATGAAGTCGGCCCCGTAGGCGGGCCCGACGAGCTCACCCGGTTTGTAGCCGCCGAGAAGGGACCATGTCCCGGTCCCGTGGGAGTCGGAATAGTCGTTCGGGTTGCTAAAGTCCTGGGAGACAGCGCCGTCGTCGTTGACGAAGTCATGCTGGGCGATCAGGCGGGCCTGCTGGAAGATCTCGTGCGACGTCCGAAACCCGGAGTCCAGCATGCAGACGATAACCCCGAGGCCGGAGTAGCCCAGTCGGTGGAGCGGCCAGACGTCGATCTGATTGATCTGAGTGAAGGAGGGGCCATAAAACCCGATCACCGGATCGGCGAGGTCGAGCCGGGGAGAGGACTGGGGCGGCGACAGCGGTTCGTTCCGGCTGAACGAGCGCACGAGCTCCACCCTGCGGACAAAGGGCAGCCGGGCGATCTCACGGATGGCGGACGGCCTGACCTCCGCGCTGACAGCATTCAGCCAGCGTGATGTCGTCCGGATCCGCTCGACGAGCGGAGTGATGCTCTCGATATAGACGGAGGAGAGAGGAAGATCGGCGGGGTCGACGAGATGGCCGGCCTCGAGGACCTTGGAGCGGCGCCAAAGGCAGCGGGGATCCATTTCTTTCTCGATCCGAGCCAGCGCCGCTGCCAGGGAGCGAACTCCGGCCGTGCCCCTGTCCGTGAAGGAGACCCAGACGGGGATTGTCTTTTGAGCAGAGTCCTTGGCGGCCAACTCATCCGCAAGGAGCCGACCGATCTTTGACTTTGCCGCGAATCGATCGCCGGCAGGCCGGTCCTCCCGATCGGTTCCTGCCGCCAGAAAAAGGAGTATCGGAGAAACGATCAACAGCGCGGGAAGAATGTTTTTACGCGCCACGTCTGCTCCTCGTCCTTCACTCCGAAAAGACCTGCGCCTCGAAGACTTCGATCTTGGCGCCCTTTTGCCATTCGTCCTCGTCCAGGCCGGCCTTGAGGCAGCCGTGACGGAGGTAGGTCTCACGGTCCCAGCCGTACTCTGTCGGGACTTGGGGAAGGAGAAGGCCTTTGGCGATTCCCTTGGAGACGATGATCCCGTGCCGGCCGACTTCGACTTCTTGCCCATCTTGGATTGCCTGGGGAAGGGTTAGGACCGAGATTTCGATCTTCATGCGCCCGAGCTCCTCGACGGCGATGGGCGGGAAGCGATAGTCCTTGGTGGCGGCGGCGAGGGCCATTTCGACGATCGTCTCGACCAGCGGCTTGTAGGGAAGGGGATAGCCGATGCACCCGCGCAGCTGGTCATCGACCTTGAGGGTGACGAACGCGCCCCGCTTTTCGGTGAGCTTTTTGGCCGCGGCCTTCGGCCGCGGTCGTTTTCCCGTCTTCAGGAATCCTTCGATGGTGTCGCGGGCCAACCCCAGAAGAAACCGCTGTTCATCCAGGTCGAGAAAGCTCTTCATCGTCTCCTCTTCGGCCGCGTGGCCAAATCTGCGGGGACGAGATGGAAGGAATCCGAGTATTCGACCACGGCGGGCTTCAAGATCAGGCCTTTTTCAGGATGGGGATCGAATTCGAGGTAAAGCTTGTTATATGAGAAGGGCGGCAATTTCCCGGCCGGTGGCCGGGCGCGGCGAGCGGAGGAGTAGAAGCCGATGATTTTCCCCTCGAAGATACCGTCCAGGACCCGATATTTCCGGGCGCTCGGAAACGGCCCGGACAAGCAGGGATAGACCCGTTCGACAAAGAACCTCCCTCCCCGGCGGTGGCCCAGCAGCAGGCCGCAGGCTCTGCGGCGGGGACTCTCGAGCGTCTGCGCCCGGAGGTGCTGCCAGGCCTCCTCGCTGAGATAAACATCCATCTCTTCAATTATAGCAGAATAGAAAACCTCTGGTAAGACGACAAGTTAACTGCCTCTACTTCTTTACTTGGGCAGATGGCCATTCCCGAATGGCTGCTTCATTGCTTCCGTGCCCAAATCATGAGGCTGTATCCCTTCATAAAAAAGAGAAGGGTGTCCAGGCGGGATAGCAGCCAGACGACGGGATAAAGGAGCGAGTACAGGGCGAAGGTTTTTTCCTGCGCCTCGAACTCCTCCGCAGAGGCCGGCCGGATATGACCGTCACGGCGTCTTACCGATGACCCGCGGGCGAGGAGCTTGATGTAGACGAAGTTCAAGATAAGCTCGAAGAACTCCGAAAAAAAACGGCTGTAGGTGGCTTTCCTCTTGATGCGGAGGTGGGCCCGGCCAAGCTTGGCTTCGAGTTCGGGGAAAGAATAGCCTTCCCTCTTGTGGCCGAAGTATTCGAGTCGGAGCCCCAGGACGGAGCGGAGCTTATGCAAGAGAAAGAAACGACCGGTGTGCGGAGTGACCGCGATAAACTCTCCCCCGGACTTGAGGACGCGGGAGATTTCGGCGAGCGCCCGGTCGTCGCCGTCGATATGCTCCAGGTAGTCGAGACAGAGGACCAGGTCGAACGAGCCATCCCGGAATGGCAGGTCTTGTCCTTTGAGTTGGATGAGGTCGCGTTCGAGGATATCCATGGCTGTCCGGAGGTTGTCCAGGTCCTCGTCGGCGTGGACCCAGAAGCCGCCCCTCCTCCGCGCAAAATAGCCCAGGATGCCCTGCGCGCAGCCCAGGTCCAGGGCAGAGCGGTCGGGGGAGATGGGGATGGTCCTTTCCAGAAGCCGCAGCTTGTCTTTCTTCTTGAGGGATTTTTTAACCAGCCGAAGCTGCCAGGGTTCTTCGCTCATCGACAGGATTATAGGGGGACCAGGGGGAAAAGACAAGAAAAGTCGGAGCAGGCAAGGATCTCTTCTTTTGCCCAAGGCGAAGGGTGTGGGTGACAAACCCGATCCGAAACGCCTTTAGGACTCTGAACTAAAGCCATTAACCACCCCTTCCCCTCCTGGCCAATCAGTAGGGGCCTAAATAAGGTCGACGTTTCGGGAAAAGGTCCGTGGACGACTGAGCGGGCATACTTTTTTTACCCTAGGCGAGGGCCTGTTGGCGACAAACCCGTTTGAGGGCGGAGCGGGCAAGGATCTCCTCCCCAGGAGGAGAGAGCGCAGCCCGAAAGCGAGCCGGTTTTGGCTCGCCGGGACAAAAGCGGCGCGGTTTGGAGCCAATTGGCCCGAGCCTATCTTGACTTGGCCAGGCCTTCGAATTATGATGAACGCCAAGAGCGGAATGATCAAATACGCTTTGGTCGTGGTCGGCCCCCTGGACACGAATTGCTATCTTGTCTACTGCGGGGAGACCCTCGACTGCGCCATCATCGACCCCGGGGCCGAAGCGGAGCGGATTTTCCCATTGATCTACGAGCTGGAACTCAAGCCCACCCTTCTCCTCAACACCCACGGTCACCTCGACCACATCGGCGCCAACCGGGACATCAAAGATAAGTTCAACCTGCCCCTCTGTATCCATGGGCTGGACAAGCCGTTCCTGGAGAAAGGCGAACAGTCTGAGCTGAGCTTCTTTCTTGGGGCCAAGGAATCGCCCCCGCCCGACCGGCTGCTCCAGGACGGCGAAACCATCCCCATCGGGAAGTCGAACCTGCGCGTTGTCCATACTCCAGGCCATACTCCCGGCAGCGTGAGCTTCCAGGGCGACGGCTTCCTCTTCTCCGGCGACACCCTTTTCAACGGAGGCGTCGGCCGAACCGACCTTCCCGGAGGCTCCACCCGGGCCCTGGAGGAATCCATCCGGACGCGGATCCTGACGCTCCCCGTGGAGACCATCGTTCTTCCCGGCCATGGGCCATGGACCACGGTCGGCGAAGAGAAAGAGTCCAATCCTTTTCTCGGATGAACACTGCCCGCTCCTCCGCCGAGGACGTCCTGCGACTCTTCCTGGACTATCTCTCGGTCGAGAAGGGACTCTCGGCCAACACTGTCCTCTCCTACGGCCGTGACCTCCGCAAGTTTTTCCTGTTTCTCGGAAAAGAGAAGACCGATTGGGCCCGGGCTGACGAGAACATCCTGACTCTCTTCATCCACCGTCAGAGCCAGGCCGGGCTCCAGGCCCGCTCCCTGGCCCGGCTCATCTCGGCGCTGAGGTCGTTTTATAAGTTTCTGCTCCTCGACGGGTTGGTGCCCAGGGACCCGACGGCGGACCTCACTTCCCCGAAAACATGGCTTTCGCTGCCCAAGTTTTTGACCGTCGACGAAGTCGCCCATCTCATTCTCCAGCCGGACGAGCGCGAGCTCCATGGCCTGCGGGACCGGGCGATGCTGGAAGTTCTTTACGCCTCTGGGCTCCGGGTGAGCGAGCTCATCCAGCTTCGGCCAGGCGACATCAATCTGGACGACGGCTATGTCATCTGTCAAGGGAAGGGCGGCAAGGAGAGGGTTGTCCCACTAGGCAAGACGGCCGCCGCGCTGACCCGGCGGTATATCGAAGAGGCACGGCCGCGGCTCCAAAAGAAGCCGGCCGAAGCTGTTTTCCTGACCCGGCTGGGCGATCCCTTCACCCGTCAGGGCGTTTGGAAGATGCTACGGGGATATGCCCGGAAGGCGGGGCTGGAAGCCAACATCAGCCCCCACACCCTCCGGCATTCGTTTGCCACTCATCTCCTGGAGAGGGGAGCGGACCTGCGCTCGGTGCAGCTCATGCTCGGTCACAGCCAAATCACGACGACTCAGATCTACACCCATGTCAGCCGGGAGCGTCTTCGCCAGGTTTACGAAAAATTCCACCCCCGCGCTTAGGGCCTCGCGTTTTTCGGCCGAGAAAAGCGGGGGATGATCGATAGGCTCACCTCCACCTTGTGTGACTGGGAGGTGAAGACCGTCCGCCGTTCCTTGGGCAGCCACTGCTGGTGCTTCCATGCCCATGTGAATGTCTTGGCCACCGGGCCGGCGTAGATCGCGGACTCCGGGATTTCGATCCGGTTCGACCCCTTTATTACACAGGCGTTGTAGTCGACCTCCGACTCCTTCTGGCCGTTCGTCTCGGAGGAAGGCAGGAGGAGCGGGAAAGCGTCCTCGGGATCGGCCTGGGGTACGGCCATCCGGTCGATGATGAAATCCAGGTTGAGGTCGTCCCCATCCCTGAGGATGTATTTGAGGGCGAAGGAAGGCCTCTCCCGGAAGTCGTTTGTGGTCAGGACTCCCGGGGACTCTGTCAGGGAAGAGGTCTCCTGGGCTTCCCAGTCGCAGAGGCGGCAGTCGAGGCGGTAGAGGAGGTAATCGTGGTCGTCTTTCTCCAGCCAGCCTGTCCAGCGGATGGCGAAGGAATAGTGACCCACGAAGGCCGGTCCTCCCGTGTCCAGCTTGTAATCTCCGTCCGTCTTCAGGCTGAGGCTGACATCCCACCACCGGGGAGTCTGGCCGGGGTCGGGCAGCGCGGTTGAGGGAGCGCGGGCCTGGAGAAGCAAGAGCACCAGGGCGGGAAGGAAGAGCCGTCTTGAAGAAAGGTTATCTCTTTGCCCTGCCCGCATGAGTTTCCTTGCCCGGGAGATTCTTATTCTACTTCCTTCGGCAGGCTATTGACAAGTCCGGGCTCCTGCGCTATTCTAGCAAGCTAAACTGATAAGTTTAGTATATAAACCTACCGGTTTTTTGATTAAACCCAAGAGTGAAAATGAAGAGAAAAGAACTGCAGGAAGAACGAGAAGAATGGCGGCGTCAGGAATTTCGCCGCTGCATCCTCCGGGCCGCCGAGGGGGTTATTGTCCGCAAAGGCTACAGCGCCATGACCATGGACGATGTGGCCCGCGAGGCCCAGTTCTCCAAGGCCACCCTGTACCACTATTTCCGGAGCAAGGGAGAGCTCCTGCTCGAGATCCTCGGCAACTTCTTCGAGGAGACCGACCAGGAAGTGCAGAAGATCAATCGGCTCCGGCTGAGCGCCCGGGAGAAACTGAAAAGGGGGATCCATTTCTATCTGCGCTTCAACGAGGAGAAAGAGAACATCTCCCGGATGCTCATCATGGACCGAGCGTTTACAGAGAAGATGAACATCTTTGTATCCGATGAGAGGACGATCACCTCGGAAGTCGACCGCCGGTTCATAACCAAAATGAAGACCAAACGTAAGGATATCTTGGACGGTGTGTCCAGAATTTTAACAGAGGGAATGGCTTCCGGAGAGTTTCGCAAGATGGATGTCGCAGACGCGGTGACCTTCCTGGAGTCCCTCCTTCAGGGGTATTGTCACGTCCGTTTCTGGCACGACCGGCCGCTATCTGCCAAGGAGGCTACGGAGATCATCCAAGAATTCTTCCTCCGTGGAATTGAAAAAAAAGACGGAACCGCGAAAGGAGCGTCCCGATGAAAAAAACCAGTGCTTTGGTCGCCGCATTGCTCATCATTCTGGGAACAGGTCCGGCCTCCTCGGCACAGGAGAAGATCAGCCTCAGCCTCGAAAAGTGCCTCAGCCTAGCTCTCTCCCAGAACCCGTTCTATCTGGCGGCACAGGAGAGGACGGACGCGGCCCAAGCCCGAGTGCGGCAGGCGGCGGCGCAGTTTTTCCCGTCGCTGACCGCCCAGGGCCTCCAGAACCTGGACGAAAAAGTGTTCGTCCTCGAGTTTCCCTCGTTTATCCCGGGTGGCCGCCCGCAGAGAATGGCCATAGACTTCACCAAAGACTACCAGTTCTCCCTGAATTTCACGCTGCCGCTCTTTACCGGAGGACGCCTGACCTCGGGCTACCGCTCGGCCAAGTTGAATTATCTATCCTCCCAGGAATCCAGCCGTCAGACGACCAACGAGACAATCTTTAACGTCAAGCGCGGCTATTACAATTACCTCCTGGCCAAGCAGTTGGTCGGGGTCACAGAAGAGGCCCTGAACTTGGCCGAGAAAACCCTCCAGAACGTCAAGAATATGTATGAGGTCGGCATGGCCTCTCGCCTCGACCTGCTCCGGGCCGAAGTCCGGTTGGCCAACCTGAAGCCTCCCCTGATCCAGGCTCGCAACAACGTCGCCGTGGCCGAGCTCAGCCTCAAGACTCTGCTGGGGTTGGATGTCGTCCAGCCCGTCGAGGTCACGGGAGAGATGACCTACACGCCGGTCGATATCAACCTTGAAGAAAGCCTCGCTAAGGCCGTGCTGAACCGCCCCGAGCTCAGCCAGTTGCAGTACCAGAAACAGATGGCCGGAGAGATGATCAAGATCGCCAAGGCGGACTACCTGCCGACCATCGCGCTATCCGGAAACTATAACACCTGGGCCGACCGCTTCGCCTTCGGTAAGAACAACTGGCAGAGCTTCTACGCTTTCAACCTGGTCCTGAGCATCCCTCTCTTTAATGGCCTCCAAACTCCGGCCAAGGTGGCCGAGTCCCAGGCTCTCATCCGGGAGATCGATTTCACCGAGAAGGGGCTCGTCAACAATATCAAGTTCGAGGTTCAGGCCGCCTACCTGACCCTGAACAATGCCCAAGAGGCGTTTCTTTCCCAAGAGAAGAACATCGATGCCGCCCAAGAGAGCGTGCGCGTTGCCGAACTCAACTACGGCGAGGGCTTGATCACGATCACCGACCTCGGGGCCGCCCAGGTCGCCCTGAGCGAAGCCCGGATCAACTATCTCCGGGCGATATATGAGTACACCGTCTCCCTCGCCCAGCTGGAGAAGGCCGTGGGGTTGAGCTGGCGAGAGACCGAGTCGAACTAAAGGAGAATGACGATGGAGAAAAGGAAACGATTAGGGACAATCCTGCTGACGGCCTTGGCCTTCGCCTGGCTGGCTTCCTGCAAGCCGTCGCAAAAAGCCGATGATAAAGCCCCGGCGCAGACCTTCGGCGCGGCACCGGTCAAGGTCTTCAAGGTTATCAAAACGAGAATATCCGAGAAGCTCTTCTATACCGGGACCATCGAAGCCTGGCAGAAGATCACCCTCACTCCCGATGTCGGGGGCAAGATCGCCCGCATCCTGGTCAACGAGGGCGACCGCGTCAGCAAAGGCCAGATCCTGGCCGAGCTCGATGCCGAGGCCATCACTCTCCAGCTCAAACAGGCCGAGGCGGCGCTGGCCGTCACCCAGGCCAGCTTCAACAATGCCCAGACAAACCTGGAGCGGATGGAGCGCCTCTCCAAGGAGAAGGCCGTTTCCGACCAGCAATACGAACAGGTTAAGCTGGGCTATGATTCGGCCAAAGCGCAGCTGGAGCAAGCCCAGGCCGCCGTGAACTTGGCCCAGCACAGCCTGGATGTTTCCATACTCAAAGCTCCTTTCAGCGGCGTCATCGCTTCCAGGAACGCCGAAGTGGGGGATGTCATCAACCCGATGATGGGCGGATTGTCTCCGGGGAGCGCCGGAGGGGTGCTCACGCTGGTGGATTTTTCGCGAGTCAAGATCAAGGTGGATATTTCCGGGGCCGATATCCCGCTCATCCAGAAAGGCCAGGCGGCCACATTGCGCGTCCCGACGCTGCCCGGTCAAGAGTTCAAAGGCGTCGTCCAGGTTGTCAACCTGGCGGCTGACCCGCAGACCAAGAAGTTTGGGATCGAAGTGTCTGCCGAAAATCCGGATCAGGTCCTACGGCCGGGGACATTCGGGGAGATCATTATCGAGGTCCATTCGCACGAAAATGCCCTGGTCGTTCCTCAAAAAGCAATTTTGGAGAATAGGTATATATTTATCGCTCAAGACGGCAAGGCCGCCAAGAAGGAAATCACGCTCGGCCTCCAGAACACGACGATGGTTGAAGTCAATAGCGGCGTCGCCGAGGGAGATCTCGTCATCGTCGAGGGCAACTTCGGCTTGGAGGACGGAGGTCCGATCGAAGTCACCGGTGAGGTTCAGCAATGAGACTGCCTGAATTTTCGGTCAACAAAAGAGTCTCGACCGCCATGATCGCCATGATCCTGGTGGTCGTGGGCTTCATATCGTTTTCCCGTTTGGGCTTGGATTTTTTCCCCGACCTTGAATTCCCCACGGTCTCGGCCATCACGACCTACCGCGGCGCCTCCTCCGAGGACCTCGAAAAGACCGTCACCAAGCCTCTGGAGCAGGTCGTCAGCTCGATCAGCCGGGTGAAAAAGGTGACCTCCACAACCTCGGAAGGGACATCCGTCATCCAGGTGGAATTTGAATGGGGCACAAATCTGGATTTTGCCGCCCAGGATATCCGCGACCAGATCGGCCTCTACAAAGCCTATCTTCCGAAAGCCGCCAGCGATCCTCTGGTGGTGAAATTCAACTTGGCCCAGCTTCCTGTTATTTTTTACGGCATCACGGCCGACATGCCCATCTTCCAGCTGAAGAAACTCCTCGAAGATGAGGTCTCTCCCCGCTTGGAGAGGATCGACGGCGTGGCCTCGGCTCCGGTTTATGCGACCGATGTCCGGGAGATTCTTGTGGACGTCGATAAAGCGGCCCTGGAATCGCGCGATCTGTCCATCGACCGAGTTCTGGGAGCTTTGGGGATGGAGAACGTCAATGTTCCCGCCGGCAATATCGTTGAACGACACACAGACCTGCTGGTCCGGACCATGGGCGAGTTCGAGTCACTCGATGACATCCGTCATGTCGTCGTCGGCACTTCGTCAAGTGGCGAGCCGATATATATAGGCGACATTGCCGAGGTCAAGGATACGTTAAAAGAGACACGGTACGAGGGCCGGATCCAACAGCAGAAGGGTGTCTTCCTGATGGTCAGCAAGCGCTCGGGAGCCAACACGGCCACGACCGGCGCGAGGGTCAAGAAAGAGGTCGAGGCCATCCGGAAGAACCTTCCCCCCGATCTCAAATTCTACATGGCCATGGACCAGTCGGACATGATCAAGCGCGTCGCCAATAAGACGGCAGAAAACGCCTGGATGGGAGGCATCCTGGCCATCCTGCTCATTTTCCTCTTCCTGCGGAACTGGCGGCCGACCCTGACCATCGCCCTGGCCATTCCGCTCTCCATTGTCACCACTTTTATTGCTTTTTACGCAGCGGGCTACACCCTTAACCTGCTAACGCTCGGAGGTCTGACGCTCGGCGTCGGCATGCTGGTGGATAACGCCATTGTCGTCATCGAGAACACCTTCCGCCATATCGAGGAAGGGTCGGATAGAAAGAAAGCGGCTATTTTCGGCGCATCCGAGGTGGGGATGGCCATCACCGCCTCGACGGTGACCACGATCGTCGTCTTCCTGCCCATGGTTTTCGCTCAGGGGATTACCGGAAAAATGACCCGGGGACTAGCCCTCTCCATCACCTTTTCGCTCATCTCTTCGCTGTTCGTGGCCTTGACGATCGTTCCGATGCTGACTTACGGTCTGTTTAAGTCCTATTTTGTGAACAAATCCCATGAAGAGGTCCGAAAGGTGAGGCAGCCCCAGTTCCAAAAGGGCCGCGATTTCTACCGGAAATGGCTGACCAGAGCGCTCGAGCATCGCCGCCTCGTGCTTGCGGCTACGATAGGGCTTTTCGTGGCTTCCTTAGCGATCATCCCCTTCCTGGGGACGGAATTCATGCCGTCTCAAGACCAGGACATGATCCTTCTCAAAGTGAAGATGCCTGTCGGGACGGCGCTCGAAGAGACCAACCGGGTCGTCGCCATGGTGGAGAAGCTCATGTCCGAGCAGCCTGAGATCTCGATCATCCAAGGCCAGGCCGGCTCTTCTTCGGAGGAAAACGCCGGCGACAGCGGCAGCGCTATTAGCCCTGCCGGAACCCATGAAGGCCTGCTCTGGGTCGGGCTGGTCCATCAGGACCAAAGGAAGTTGTCCGATATTCAAATCCTGGAGAAGATCCGGGGCCGGCTGCCGCAGCTCGAGAATGTCAGGTTCGAGAGCGTGGATATGAGCCAGATGATCATGGGATCAATGGGCGGACCGGTCGCCATAAAAATATTCGGCAAGGACCTGGACAAACTCAAAGAGATCGCCGACGGTATCGTCGCCAGGATCAATGACGTCCCCGGGCTGCGGGACGTGACCCATACTCTTTCGCAAGGAAAGCCCGAGTATCAGATCAGGATCGACCGGGACCGGGCGGCCCGGCTCGGGCTCATGGTCAGCCAGGTAGCCGGCACCGTTCAGACAGCCACCTTGGGAACCGTGGCCACCCGCTACCGGGAAGGGAGTGAGGAAATCGACCTCAGGGTTCGCTTCCAGAAACAATACCGGGACGATATCCAAGGGATCACAAACATCCCGATCATTACGCCCCAGAACAAGGTCATCTACGTAGGGCAGGTAGCTACCGTTGAAAAAGGCGAGGGGCCCATCCAGATCGCGCATGAAAATCAGTCTCGGCTTGCGACAGTGACGGCCAATATCGCCGGCCGGGACTTAGGAAGCGTTATCAGGGACGTCCAGGCCAGGCTGGGACCGATCCAGAAGCAGTTGCCGACCGGCTATTTCTTGGAATTCGGCGGCTCTTATGAGCAGATGACGGATGCGTTCAAGATCCTGGCTGCGGCCTTTGCTCTAGCCTCTTTGCTCGTTTACATGGTCATGGCCTCAGGGTTCGAGTCGTTCCTCCATCCCTTCATCGTCATGTTTACCATTCCGATGGGCCTCATCGGCGTTGTCTTGGGATTGCTAATCGCCGGACGGCCCGTCAACCTGCCAGTCTGGATCGGTTTCATCCTCCTCGCCGGCATAGCGGTCAACAACGGGATCGTCATGATCGACTATATGAACCAGTTGAGACAGCGCGGTATGAATAAGCAGCAGGCGATTATCGATGGAGCGGTGACCCGGCTGCGCGCCGTCCTGCTGACGGCCCTCACCACCATTCTCGGTATGCTTCCCATGGCCATCAGCCGGTCGGAGGGTTCGGCGTTTCGGTCTCCGATGGCGATCACGGTCCTTGGCGGGTTGACGGCTACAACCTTCCTGACGCTTTTCGTTATCCCGATTATTTACAGCCTGTTTGAGAAGGTCTCCTTCAAGAAGGCGAAAACGGGCTGAGCTCAGACCTTGTAGCGGAGAAACGCCCCGATCTTCCCGTAGCGGTCGAGCTTCGAGGGCGGCGTCACGTACCGCACCTGGACTTTCTTGTCCAGAGCGGCGTGGACGCTTTCGTGGACGATGTCCTGGACTTTTTCCGTCTTGACCTGGCAGACCGGGCAGCGGACTTCGTCAACATAAAGATAGTGGCACTTCGGGCAGGCTGTTCCTTCCGCGGCGAAATTGCGGCTGAGGACCAGGCTCTGGACCTCCCAGGTGTTGAGCTTACGCAAGACTTCCTTCATCCCTGAGACGGCCCGGCCGCCCTTTTCCAGCTCTGAGACGAGCGATTGGGCCAGCGCAGTCTCCTCTTCGGCCTTGAACTTTCTTTCCATCTCCAGCGACTGCTTGAGGATCTTGTCTTTGGTATTGTTTGAATCGGTTTTCAGCCGGCCCTTGAGTCTCTCTTTCAGGTAGGGGTGGAGCAGGGGCTCGAAATCCGAGCGGTACTCTTCCTTGCAGCCGAGGAAGAGCCAGTAGAACTGATTTTTTTTGAATAGGTCGAAAGTCTTCAGAGAGGCCTTTTTGAAATGGTCATGGAGGTGGGCGTCGATATGCCGCTCAATCCGCTTGGATTCGTAGCCCTGCCAGCCGCCCTCGCGCACCCGGCTGGGGACATCGCTCTTGAGGCTGTCGAGTAGGGAGATCTCCCCCATGAAAACTTCATACCAGCGGGCCTCCTGGCGGTCGAGGAGAAGGGCGCAGATGCGCCGGTATTCGTCCAGCATCGAGGTGAGCGGGCGAACATAGAGGCTGCGGTCAAAGATGAAGTGGTTGCGGGGTGCCCGGGGCAGGGCCAGCTCTTCCCAGAATCTCGCGCCCGTACAGGCGAAGATGGCCAGGCCGGCCGCGTTCCAAACGGGCAGGCTCTGCGCGCCGAAGCGGCCGATCTTGTCCAGGTCCTGAAGGAGCGATTCTCTCCTGACCTTGCTTAGATCCATAGACTCGAGCCGCGTTCGGCCGTCGTTGAGGAGGTTCTTGAAGGAAACGGCGATCTCTTTCTTGTTCTGCCGGCTCTTGTCGTTATCGAGATAGAAGGACGTCATCAAGAGGTTTTCGCTCATAAAGCCGGCGAGAGTCCGAATTTGCCCGGGCGAATTGAATTTCATTCAGCCTCCTTTAGATTTTTGTTGATGCCTGGCTAAAAATTAACGGATTTATGGCCACTGCTTAGATTGCGCTTTTCCTTTTTCTCGGTCCCGGCGTGGGCAGCTTAATCCTGATAAGCACGCATCAATATAAATAAGAGCCGGAGCCGGCTTTGTCAAGTTTTTATGTGCGGTCATCTTGAGGGAGGTAAACCTGAACAAATGCCGTTCTTTGATGTGGCTCTATAACGATTAGTGTGGTGGAAAAAGAGGGGAAAACAAGCGCCCCTTAATTCCCCTCTTTGGTAAAGAGGGGTCAGGGGAGATTTTATAAATAATAAACAACTCCATTTCCGTTCTTTCCGTGTTCGTTTTTTACAATCCCCCCATGCCCCCCTTTTCCAAAGGGGGGAATTTTAGAAGCTCCCTGGTTTGACCGCTTCCGCCGAGCCGGATATAATAGTGGTCGCTTATGCGGAAGTGGCGGAATTGGTAGACGCGTAAGCCTCAGGAGTTTATGGCCGTAAGGCCGTGAGGGTTCGAGTCCCTCCTTCCGCATTTGGACTATTAAAAAGAGCGCCGGCGTCGAACCCGGAAGAGCGTCGAAGCAACAAGAGGAAACAAATGAACCCGCTCCACGCAATCTTACGGAACTTCCTCTGGTTCGCCCTGGCGGCCTCGGTTTTTGGGGTCGGCTCCGGCCAGAAGAAGCTCAAACCGGAATATGAACAATTCCTGTCTGAGGTTCGCTACATCATCACCTCCGCCGAACGCAGGGCCTTCCTGGACCGCCCTGACCCCGAGAAGTCCCAGTTCATCGAGGAATTCTGGAAACGTCGGGACCCTGACTCCTCCACCCCCGAAAACGAGTTCAAGGACGAGTATCTCGGCCGCATCACCAAGGCCAACGATCTCTTTTTCGGCGAAGGACGGCCCGGCTGGCTCACCGATAGAGGAAGGATCTATGTCCTATTCGGGCCCCCCACCCAGCGCCAAACGACGACTCCGACCGGCGATCCCCGCGGCCGCTGCCAGGAGTTGTGGTACTACCGGGATTTTCCGGTCATCTTCCTGGACCGGGGGTGCACCGGGACTTTCATGCTCGAAACGTTCGACCTGAGCCCCATATCCGAGCTGAGTCTGGCCAGGGAAAGCGCCCCGAAGCCCTTCCTGCCTGCCCAGGAGAAGCCGTCCTTTGATTTCGACGTCACTCTGAGAAGGAAAAAGACTGAGGATACGAGACTGGAGGCCTTCGTGGATATCTCGATCCCCTACACCTCCATCTGGCTGAGCTTCGAGGGGGGCAAGTTTGCGACCACATTCGAGATTCGACTGGAACTCAAGGACAGCCAGAACGTCCTCCGCTGGGAAAACACCACCAGCTATGACCTGGCCCTGACGTCCGAGGAGCTGAAGCAGAAGATGACGAGCAAGTACGAGATCGCCATCCCCGTCCTGATCGAAAAAGACGCCGAGACGCTGGGCCGCGGCAAGAACACTCTCCTGGTCCTTCTCAAGAACAAGAAGGTTGGCGAAGAGATCCGCAAGAAGGTCGAGTTCAGCCTCTAGTTCAGAAGCTCCAGCGGACTCCGATCCGGAAGGACCGGACGCCGTAGACGCTCAGGACATCCCCGTAGGTCGATGACACCTCGTATCCAGGAGGCGTCTGGTCGAAGCGCAGCCGTGGCGACGGATCATTTTCTACGATGACGCCGCTGCGGCCGCCAACATTGAAGATGTCGACGTAAAAGTCCAGCTTGGTCCGGCCTTTGAGCGGGAATCCCTTTTCGATGCGCAGGTCGAAGTTGGTGTAGGGGACTCTCCGCTGCGATCCCGATACCTCGGCGTTCAGAGAGACATAAGTCTGCTGGACGGCCGGAAAGTCGGCCGGGAAATAAACCCGGGAGATCGTCCGTCCCCAGGGGATGCCCGAATAGTGCTGCACATAGGCGCTGATGACGATATCCCAGGGAAGGATATAGGTCCCCATCACCTTAATCTGCAGCGGCCGGTCGAAGAAGAGAGGGCCGTAGGCATTGACCAACGTGTTCGGGCTGTTGAAGATCGCGCTCTCACCCTCGGTCGGGCCGTAGGTCGCTTCGACATTGCCCTTAAAAGAGCCGTAGAGGATGGACCCCTTGAGCTGCCAGTTGTTGGACATCCGTTTGTCGAAGGTCAGAGCCAGGGCCCAGTATTTCCTTTCGGCCCCGGGCGGGTTCAGGCCTATCCGGGTGGGGACGGGCCGGTCTGCTCGGAGCCCGTAAGCGGTGAGTTTCTGGTCATCGGAGGTCCCCCAATTTCCGTCCCAGCCCGGGTCGTCGAACTCGAAGGGAATCCAGATGGGGCCTTTCTCGTCTTCGGCGTCGGGGTCAAAGCCGTTGTTGACATCGACGTCCTCGACGATGTTCTTGCTCTGCTTCCAGATGAACTGGAGGCCGAGCTTGAAATCCCGGAAGAGCTCCTGTTCGATGCCGGCCAGGAATTCGTTCACATAGGGCGGCTTGAGGTCGTCGGCATAATAAGAATAGGCCGGGTCCTGTTCGGGATAGGATTGGATGACGTAGGAATCGGTCGGCGGCAGGTCCATCAGTTTGTTACCGTCGAGGTCGTTCCAGTAATAGTCGATGGAACCGGGGCCGAAGATCTGGCTGGCGTTGTATTTGGCCACCCAGACGGGCTCGTAGTAGCGGCTGAAGGACATCTTCAGGGCCGTCTTGCCCTTGCCGAAGAGGTCGTACACCAAAC
Organism: Candidatus Aminicenantota bacterium; assembly: GCA_017886205.1. Taxonomy (GTDB): domain Bacteria; phylum Acidobacteriota; class Aminicenantia; order Aminicenantales; family UBA8522; genus UBA8522. Next base: position 19,427 of record JAFNEO010000026.1, read on the forward strand.
CGAACCTGGGGGAGAGGGTGAAGAACTTGACGACGTCCTTATTGGACGTGATCAGCTCGTCGAACGGCGAGACCGGCCCGATTTCGCTGTGCCATTGGGCGATGAGCGCGTCGAGCAGGGCATTGGCGTCCGTTATAGCCGGGTTGAGCTGGGGGGGGCCGTAGGAGTAGCTGAGCTCAGGTCGGGCCTGCCGGGGCTGGTATTGCAAGGAGTAATCGAGGCGCAGGCCGAGGTTCAGGGACAACCGGCCCTTGGTCACGTTGTCCTGGACATAGCCGGAGAACCGCCGGATGTGGTCCTGGATGTCCCAATACCCGGCGGTGGGCGGGCAGTTGTGGATACGCAGCCGCCCCTGCTTCAAGACCGTGGAATAGTAGTAGGGGTTTCCGGCGGCATAGTCCTCCCAGTAGGAATAATACGGATTGCCCCTGTACCAGTCCTGATGCTCTTCCGACTGCTCGAACTCCGCCCCCGCCTTGAACTCGTGGCTGGCAGTCAGGACGTCGTCCTGGAACCGGGTGACCGACGCCGAGGCCATTATTTTCTTGCGGACATGGTCGTCGTTATAGGCAGAGGCCCCCCAGAAGATATCCTGCCGGTAGTCGTAATAAGTGGGCTGGTCCTGGGTGCGCGAGCGGATGGGAAATTTCCGCTGGATAAAGGTGCCCCGAATGTCGACAAAGGTATTCTGGTCCAGCGACCAGTTGACTTGGTGAGTGGTCGTGAAGGTGTTCTCGTGGTCCCAGATCTCTGTGCTCGGGTAGGAGATGTTGGCTCCGCCGCTGTTCTGGTAAACAGGTTCATATATATTGTTATAGTGGAACATCCCCATATAGCGGATGTTCTTGTCGACCTGGACGGTGAGCTTGGCGAACCCAAACAATTCATCGTGCTCGTAGTCATAGTGGCCATAGTCGATGCCGTAGAAGCCCAGGTTGGCCATCCGGACCTCCGGGTTGACAGAGGTGGTCTGCTGCCAGGTGTTCCAGCGGCCGTTCAGGTAGAACCAAGCCCTGTCTGTGAGGACCGGCCCCCCGATGTTCGCCGACAGGTCATTGTAGCCGGCGAATTTCCCGGGGGGGTCCACATGATAGGCGGCCGCGTCGCTCTTGGGGATCAAATCGGTGCTCAAGGAATTGCCCGTAAAATAGGCCGTGGCTCCGCCGGCGTAGGTGTTGCTGCCGCTCTTGGAGACGATGTTGATGTAGGTGGAGTCGGTCTGGCCCACTTCCGCCGGGTGGGCGCCGAGCTCGAACTCGATCTCTTCATAGACATCAACGTTGATGTTGACCAGGGAATAGGAGGTCGCCGGGTCGTTGAGCGGCATCCCGTCGAGCGCGTAGAGCTGGCTGCGGACCGTGCCCCCAAGGATAGAGGACGTCCGGCGATAGTCCACGCCTTCGGTGACGGCGCCGGGGATAGAATTCTGGATGTCGTAGAGGTCGCGGTTCATCGGCATGCTGGCCAGGAACCGGGCGCTGTAGTTGACGCTGACCTTGGAGGATTCGACGTCCACGACCGGGGAAGCGGTTGTGAGCGTGACCTCTTCCTCGGTGGGAGCCTCCTCGAGCCGGACGATGAGCTCGGTCGTCCTCCCCACGGTAACGATGACGGATTGAAAAACATAGGACTTGAACCCGGGCATCTCGGCCCGAAGTTCATAGTCTCCGGGCTTCAGGGCGGCGAACCGGAAAAGCCCGGTATCCGAGGTCACGTAGCTGCTGATGCCCATCAGCGCCGGGCCGGAGATGCTCATCGTGGCGCCCGGCAGGGGCTTGCCTTCTTTATCCATGATCCGGCCGGAGATCGCCCCTGTCTGTCTCTGGGCGAACGCCGGAGAGACGAGGGCGATGGCCAGGAACAAGGTCAGCAACAGTCTCGGGGGACGGGCTGTCATTTTCCCCTCCTTATGGGGTCTGAGCAATATCCATGGGGCTAATGCATATTATGCAAATCTCGTGCCATATCGTCAACTTCCGAGAGGGCCATATCGTTTCCTTTCCCTGAAGGGGAGAATAAAAGCGAGGGGGGCGCGTCAGCCCTTTTTTCGGGCCAGCCGGTCTTTGGCCCAGGCGGCCGCGCCCATCAAGCCGGCGTCGTTGCCCAGGCTGGCCCTTTCGATCGGGCAGCAGGCTGACGACGCCTTGTAGGACCGGCGGCCGGCCTCGGCCACGGCATGGGGGAGGATCATGTCTCCGCTGTCCATGACTCCGCCGCCGATCAGGATCATCTCCGGGTTGAGGAGGTTGATGGCGATGCTCAGGGCGATGCCGAGGTAGTATCCGGCCCGTTGGAAGCTCTTTTGGGCCGCGGCGTCTCCCTTCCTAGCCCTCTTGGCGATTTCTTCCGCCGTCAGGGAATTCTTGGACCGGGTGAGCTCGCGATAGTTGCGGACGATGGGCCCGGCCGCCGCCTCGGTCTCCAGACAGCCGTGCGACCCGCAGTTGCACCGTTCGCCGTCCGGGTTGACGACGATATGCCCCATCTCGGCGGCGAATCCGCACGACCCGTGCAGGAGCTCCCCGTCGATGATGATCCCCGAACCCACACCCGTGCCGAGGGTGAGGAGGAGAAGGTGGCGAACACCCTTGCCCGCGCCGCAACGATATTCTCCGTAGGCGGCGATGTTGGCATCGTTGTCGATCCAAAAGGGGACCTTGATGAAGCGGGCGATGGCCGGACGCAGGTCGAACCCGTCGAGGTCGGAGTAATTCGGCGACTGGTAGATCTTCTGTTCCTTGAGGCTGAAGATCCCCGGGATGCCGAATCCGACGGCCTTGACAGTCCGCCGTTCTTTTTTCTTCAGCTCTTCCCAGAGCTTGCTGAAGAGCTCCAGGAGACCGGTCATCGTCGGCGGGGTCGGCGCCTTGCTCTTGAAGACCACGTCGAGGCGCTCGTCGAGGAGTCCATACTTGAGCTGAGTCCCTCCGAGGTCGAACCCGGCATACAGGGGCATCTCTATTTTCTCCTGGCGACAGCGGCGTAGTTGACGGGTCCAAAAAGGAGCTCATTGAGGCTGTCGATGTTCCGGTTGAGGACGGCGGTGCGGTCGTCGGCCCCGGGCAGGGGCTGGAGCTTCTCTCTCTCGAGCGGGGAGGAATACTTAATCTCCACGTCCTCGAATCCCGACGCCTCCAGCATGAATTTCAGGGCCTGCGGATGGATGGGGTTGCGATGGGAAAGGTCGAGATAATAAACTTGGACCAGGGCGAAGACCGAAAGAGGGTTGACGGTCTCGAGGACGAGAGTGCCACCCGGAGCGAGCTTATAGTGACACATCTCGATCAGTTTTTTGAGGTATTGGGGCGGAAGATGTTCGATCACCTGGGACGAAAAGATACCTCCCAGCGTACCGTCCAGCCATTTGGCCAGCTTCTCCAGGAGGTCGCCCTTCTGACAGCGTAGCCCTTTGTCCAGGCAGATATCGACCATCTGGCCGTTGCTGTCCACCCCGGCGGCCTCAATCCCTTCCTCACGCAGGAGTTCGAGGAATTCACCCCGGCCACAGCCCAGGTCGAGGACTGGGCCCGCTTTGGGGAAGTAGGAAACATAATCATGGAGCTGCTTCTTGACCTCGTCATCCCGGCCTCGGAAACGGTTCTCGAACCCGGCATACTGCCAGTCCTCGAGCGGCTCGAGGAGCGCCCGGACCTCCTCCGGCTGGGGGAGCTTTTTTCCTTCCAGCGCGGCCAAAAGGCTGTCCAGCTTTTCTCTGAGCAGGATGAACTTTTTCATCAAGAGCTTCGCGTCCTCGGACTCCGCGGCGAGCTTATTGACCCGCCATTCCAGGCTCTTGAAGATCAGGCCGACGTGGTTGCTTCCGAGCGCGTCCCATTCCTTGTCCTTGGCGTCGACGAGGGCGATGACCTGGCGGATGAGCCCCTTGAACGAGGCGACGAGATCCTTCTTTCCCTTCTGCTTTATTTCTTCAAGCCGACGGGCGAGTTCCTGTTCTTTTTCCTGGCGCTCCTGGGCGAGCTTTTCCAGCGTCCGGCGCATTATTTTTTATCGGGAGGGGCGGTTTTTTCAGAATCGGGCTTCTTTTCCTCGGGTTCCTTGGTGCTGAATCCCTTCTTGAAATTGCGGATGCCTTCGCCCAGTCCTTTCCCGAGCTCGGGAAGTCGGCGGGCGCCGAAGATGATGACAACGAGGAGAAGTATGAGCAGGAGCTCGGTCGGTCCGATCGGTCCAAATAAAAACATCTCGACCTCCTTCGAGGTTCTATCCTCGATCAACGGGAGAGTATTCGGGTTGACGGACCAAAAGTACTTCAGTCGGGCCGAAAAGTCAAGAAAACGACACCTCCCGGGCTTTATCTTCCGGGGGGAATTTTGTACAATCGCCGGCGTGATTAAGGTCATCCTGGCCGGCAAGCTCCAGCTCATCCCCTCGGGCGGGAATCTGACCGGATTGCCGGGCCTAAAGCTGGTCATTGCCGCGGTCGCCGTGTTCATCTACGGCGCCCTGAACAACATCGGCATCGGCTCCTACGCCCCGACGATGGCCACGGTCTATGCCCTCGGCATCGATCCCCGGGTAGCTTTCCCGATCATGATGGGAGGATGTACGTTTTCCTGCGCCGTCGGAGCGATGGAGTTTGTCCGACTCGGCGGGTACAGCCGCAAGCCGACCCTGTGGATATCGACTGTCGGACTCTTAGGTGTGGCTGCTGCCGTCTACCTCGTCAAGAGCATGGACGTGGATGTCATCAAGTGGGTGGTCTTCGTCGTCGTCCTCTGCGCGGCGCTGGACCTTCTTTATAAGGAGCTCAGGTTGAAGAAGCCCTCCGCTCAGCTTAACTAACCCAGATATCGTCCCTCCCCGTTCATTGACTCCCTTCCCTGTTTCTGACATCATACTTTTCCGATAGAATAAATACGGAATTCCTCGAGTTGTGAGGTGAGAATTGCGGCCGACGATTGAATGGAAGGACGACCGGGTGGTGATGATCGACCAGAGGAAGCTTCCCCTCGAGGAGGTCTATGTCGAATGCCGGAGCGAGGAGGAAGTCGCCCGGGCCATCGAGACGATGGTCATCCGCGGCGCCCCGGCCATCGGGATCGCAGCCGCTTATGGAGTCGCGTTGGGCGTCATGGGCGCCGACCCGACCCGGGAACTCGATCGGCAGTTCGATTGTATCATCCGGAGGCTAACGCGGACGCGGCCTACGGCCCGCAACTTGTTCTGGGCGCTGGAGAGGATGAAACGCGTCTATGGGGAGAATAAGCTCCTTCCCTGCGGAGCGCTCGGGCTGAGGTTGGTCCGGGAGGCCCAGGCGATCGAAGCGGAAGACCTGGAAACCAACAAGAAAATCGGCTCCTCCGGAAAGGACTTGATCGCCGATGGCGATTCTGTGCTCACCCATTGCAACGCCGGCGGCTTGGCCACGTCCGGGTACGGCACGGCAATCGGCGTCATCCGCACCGCCTTCGAGGAGGGAAAGAAGGTCCACGTCTTCGTGGATGAAACCCGGCCGTTCCTCCAGGGCGCTCGCCTGACCGCCTGGGAGCTCAAAAAACTCGGGATTCCCATGACCCTGATCACCGACAACATGGCCGGATGGCTGATGAAAAAGGGAGAGATCAGCCTGGTCATCACCGGCGCCGACCGAATCGCCCGGAACGGCGACGCCGCTAACAAAATCGGGACGTATTCTCTGGCCGTGCTGGCCAAACATCATCGCCTTCCCTTCTACGTGGCGGCCCCGCTCAGCACTTTCGATTTCTGCCTCCGGAGCGGCGACGAGATCCCGATCGAGGAGCGGCCGGGCGATGAAGTCCGCCAAGTGGGCGGCTGCGCCATCACCCTGCCGGATATCCCGGTCCGCAACCCGGCCTTCGATGTCGTCCCGGCCAAGCTCATCAGCGCCATTATCAGCGAGCGGGGCGTCGCCCGCCCGCCATACTCTAGAAGCCTGGCCGTTTGGCGATGAACATTCTGGCGATCGAGTCGTCCTGCGATGAGACGGCCGCGGCCGTCATCACAGCCGAACGCAAGATCCTAAGCAGCGTCGTTCTTTCCCAGGACGAGGTCCACGCCCCATTCGGTGGCGTTGTTCCCGAGCTGGCCTCGCGCCAACACCTCCGGTCGATCGGCTATATCGTGGCCGAGAGTCTGCAGCGGGCTTCGCTTTCGACCGGAGACATCGATGCCTTTGCCGTGACTCAGGGGCCCGGTCTCATCGGCTCGCTTCTCGTCGGCCTGTCCTTCGCCAAAGGCCTGGCCTATTACTACCGGAAGCCCCTCCTCGGCATCGACCATCTAGAGGCCCACATGGAGGCCGCCTTCCTCGAAAATCCGGACATCCATTTTCCCGTCCTCGCTCTTCTTGTCTCCGGCGGCCACACCTCGCTGTTTCTTCTGAAAAAGAGGCTTCGGTTCAAGCTCCTGGGGAGGACGAGGGACGACGCCGCGGGCGAGGCACTGGACAAGATCGCCAAGTTTCTTGACCTGGGCTACCCGGGAGGGCCGGTAATCGAGCGGCTATCGGCCGGAGGAGACTCCGAGAAGTTCGCCTTTGCCCTGCCGCGGATGAAGGACGGGAGCCTGGACTTCAGCTTCAGTGGCCTGAAGACGGCCGCCCTGAGATGGATCGGCGAGACGAAGATGTCGAACCGACACCCGGAGCTTCCCGACTTCCTGGCAAGCTTCGAGGCTGCCGTCGTACGGGCGCTCCTGGAGAACTTGGCCGAAGCGGTGGGCAGATTCCGCCCCGTCTCCTTGATCCTTTGCGGCGGCGTCGCCCGAAACAAGCGGTTGAGGACGGGGTTCGACGAGCTCGCCCGGGCGTCCTGTCTCAACGCCTACATCCCCGCTCCCCAATTCTGCACCGACAACGCTGCCATGGTGGCCGCTCTGGCCGCCGAAAGACTGCGTGGGAAGAAAAAACCGCCCCTCTCTCTCGACCTCGATGCCTACCCCCGCTTCAGTTGCGCCAGGGAATGACCTGGAAAAGAAACGGCTCGAGGAGCATCGATTCCGAGGAGCGGTGGGTGAGGCGGAGGTCGATCTCGTAAAGGAAAAGTCGCTTGGATTTGTATACTGCGGCCGGCACGAAGTCCATCTCTTTGACCTCGCCGTTCGTTTTTCCCTGCCAAAGAGGGAGGTCGAACTGCCGCATCGCCAGGTCGTATTCACCCTTGTCAGACCCGAAGCGGAGCTTCACCCTCTCCAGCTTTTTCCGGGATCCAAATAGGAACCGGTACGGTTTCTCGATGTGGAGATAGAAGTCTCCGCTCTCCTTGGCAATCACCCCTTTTCCCATAGGAAAAGTGGTGAATCCGAGCGCCGACTGGGGCGAATATTCGACGGTCTTCACAGGATAGAGCGGGCTGCGGGGAAAGAGCACCCAGAGAAAAAAAGCGGCGGCGAGAACGCTATAAGCGAAAACAGGGGGGACCGCCCGGCCGAGCGGCCTCTCTTTCTTGGAAAGGACGTAAGCTGCGAGAAAGGTGATGATCCCGGCCAGCCAAACATAGTTGGGCAGATAGCGGGCATTGTCCACCTTGATGAACGAAGGCAGATAGGGAGGCAGGAAGAAATGCAGGTTGCTGAGGTAGACGAAGAGCTCCCCCGGGCGGGAGGTGAAGTCGTGGGTCGTCGGCTGGTAGAGGAAGGAGGGGTTGGCGAGGAGGATCTCGGCAATAAGGAAGCTCGCTCCGGCGGCCGCGCCGAAGAAGAAGGAGAAAGCCTTCCGGCGGTTGTAGACGATGAAGTACCCGACGGCGATGATCAGGATCCAGGAAAGAGGCGCAAGGATGCGGCCCTGGGGGGCGGCTCCCTGACGGTGGGTGAACAGAGCATAGTTGAGGAGAAAAGGCAGGCCGATAAGAAGCAGGGACCAAAAGTCACTCTTTTTCCGGCGATAGAGTTCAGCGAGTCCGAGGAGGGCGAAGAAGTAGAGGGGGGAATAAAGGAGCAGCCCGTCCCTCTGGTCGAGAAAATAATCCAGGAAGGCGTCGATCCGGGAGCGGAGCGGAATGCCCAGGACGAGCTGCTTGAACGCCTCCATCCTTTCCGGCGACATCACCCCTTCATAGACGGCGATGGGCGAGAATGTCCCGTAGAGGGAATAGATGAAGACATAGAAGAGGGCCATGCAGATGAGGGGAGGGAAAGCGAAGGCCAGGGCCCTTAATTGAACTTTGTGCTCTCTGAGCAAAAAAAACATAGAGACCAGGAAGAGCGGGTAGAAAATAAAGCTGTACTTCAAGCCGAACCAGGGAAAGAGTCCCAAGAGAAAACCGCACAGGATCATGTCGGAGGTCGAAGGGGCCGTCCGACCGCTGACCTTCCGGAAAACATAGAAAGCAAAAAAAGCGATCGGGACCTCGGGATAGAGATGCACTGCATAAAAAAGGACGGGTGCGCTGAAGGCATAGAGCGCCCAGAGGCCGAGCGAGAGCCGTTCCCTCTCCCACCGCTCGCGGGCATAGAGATAGACCTGGAGCCCCAGGAGCGACGCCCAGAGCGAAAGGCTGGTCTTAAGGATAAAGGTCAGCCATTTGCCGGAGACGAGCTGGCTCAGCCAATAGAAGGGAAGCATCAGGACGGAGATGCCGGGGAGGTTGATGGGGTAGATGGAGTCCTTTCCCTTCTTGCCCTGGCGGCCGTAGATGCCGAGCTTCAGCCGCGGGTTATCCTTTTTCGAATAGAAATGGAAGTAATCCTGCTGCGCATAGTTGTTGGCGACATTGATGTCGCCGTCCCGAAGAAGGCTGTGCGCGGTGAGAAGGTAATAGGGCTCGTCGCCGGAGAACGTTGTGCCCTGGGAAACCAGGATGAACGCGGCGACCTGGTAAACGAGGAACGACGCCAGAAAAAGGCTGATGGTCCGCCGGCGGGGGGAGAGCGCCGAGAACCTGAGAATCGTTCGGTCGATAAGGGATCCGCGCTTGACCAGGAAGCGGGCGAACCCGGAGAGTTTGAGAAAGAGTGCTGCCGCGATGGAGAAGACGGCCAGCAGGAGAAGCCGGGTCCGGAGATCGCCGCCCGTCGTATAAAAGCGCAGGAGCCAGGGGCTGAGGAAGAGGAAGCTGAGCGGGAGCAGGGTCAGGGCTCCGCGACGGCTCCAGAATGTTGGGTCGGCCCCGAAATAGGACGCTTCCCAGCGAGTCAACAGGGAAAAGAGCAGAAAAAGCAGCCCGAAGGCCGCTGCCCAATAGAGGATGACGATCAAGCCCGGCCTGTAAGAATGATCGAGGATGGTGAAGCGAAAGCTCTGGATGTAAATGTCGAGGAAGAGAGCGATGCCGAGCGACAGGATGAAAAAGAGGAGGACGACAATGCTACGAGAGCTTTTTTTCACCGCCTTGAGTATGTGGAAATAGCGCCCGCACTGTCAAGCGGATCGAGGCTACGGCGCCTTCCGGTTCCGACCTGACGGGCTTGCATTTTTTAGTTTCAGGGAAGAAAATCGACCCCGGTCCGTCTAAACTGAAGGTGTAACTTTTTCTGGGAGTGTGGAAGATGCCGCGATTCCGACACCGTTTTCTCGCCTGGATGGGCGTTCTCGCACTTGTCGCCGGTTTGGCCCCCTTGTCCTTCGGCCAAGAGCGGACCAAGACTCTGACTATCAGCCGTCTCGAGACTCCGCCGCGGATCGACGGCCTCGTAGACGATGAATGCTGGCGGGGACGGGAGCCCGTTTCCGGCTTTTTCCAGTACGACCCGGTCAACGGGACCAAGGCTTCCGAGGAAACCTACGTCTGGGCCGCTTACGACCAGGACTATGTGTACTTCGCCTTCCTGATGAAGGACGCCCAGCCGGACAAGATCTGGGCCGAGCTGACTCCCCGCAACGAGTTCGAAAACAACGATTCGATCACGCTCATCCTGGATACTTACAACGACAAGCGGACGAGCATCACCTTCGACCTCAATCCCAAAGGCGTCCAGAAGAACTCGGTCGAAACGATCTGGAAGTCTGAAGCGGCGATGCGGCAGGACGGCTGGAGCGCCGAGCTGGCCATCCCTTTCAAATCACTGCGCTTCTCCGTCCAGGAGAGCCAGGTCTGGGGAGTCAATTTTGAAAGGTACATCCACCGGTTGAACGAAACCGACTACTGGACCGACGTCGACCGCGACCTGCCAAAACTTCAGCAGACCGGAGAGCTGCGCGGTCTCTCCGGCGTCCGGCCCGGCTATAACCTAGAATTCTTCCCCTACGCGGGTGTCCGGATGTCGAAATGGGAGAGGGAGAAGGATAACAAGGCGGCCTTCGGGCTCGACGCCAAGTGGGGAATCCAGCCCAACCTCTATCTGGACATCACGGCCAGCCCCGACTTCAGCGAGGTCGAGTCCGACCCCTTCATCTACCAGCTCTCGCCCTACGAGAACTATTTCCAGGAAAACCGGCCTTTCTTCACTGAGGGCAGCCGCTATTTCGAGCTGTCCACGGGAGACGAAGAAGAGTATGATGAAGGCGGCATCAGCCTCTTCTATTCCAGGCGAATACGTGACCCGAAGTTCGCGGCCAAGGTCTCCGGCAAGACGGGCGGGTTCGGTTTCGGGATACTCGGAGCGCTCAACAAGGAGGATATCGGCGACTCCTTTTTCAGCGTCGTCCGCGTCCAGAAGGACATCTTCAAGAACTCCCAGGTCGGGGTCTATTACGCGGGGATCCATGACGAGGCGGACCGCAACCAAAACGTCGCCCTGGACTACAACTTCAACTTCAAGGATTTCAACTACATCCGGGGGATGAGCGCCTTCACTTTCAACGAAGGAGTTTCGAACGCGCGGAACGGCATCCACCTCCTCCAGTTCCAGCGGGAGCCGGACGCCGGCCTGCAGATCATGTCGGGCTTTCAGAGGATCGAGGACGACGTCGCCATCCGGACGGGCTATATCGACCAGATCGACGTCCAATCCTTCGACCTCATGACCGGCTACGCCTGGCGCTATAACGAGGGAATCCTCAAGCGCTTTAGCATGGACATCGGCGGCCGCCTTCGCCAGGATTCCCACGGAAGCTTGACCGGAAATAACCTGGAATTCTTCGTCTGGACGGAATTCCTCAACCGGATCGAAATCCACGGCGGCTTCGAGCTCGGCAAGAGCAAGTATCAGGTGGTCGACGAAAGCGACGAGCTCGCCTGGACCGCGGAATTCATCAAGACCTACGGCGGCAACGTTGACTTCAGTTGGGAGCGCGGCGGCTTGCTGAAAGAGATCAGCTTAGAAGGCGGATGGGAAAAACGCGGCGTCTACAACGAGGAATTCACCGCGGTCGTCCCCGGCTCCCAGATCAGCGTCGAGGGCCGGCTGACGATGCGGCCGCGCAGCAATCTGGAATGGTCGTTCGAGGGCGACTGGATCCGTCAGGTCATCGACGGCACCGGAGAGGAGGTCTTTAACGGGCTGGCCTATGAGACGGCGCTCCACTACCAGGTCACCCGCAGCCTCTTTCTTAACACCCGGCTCCTCGGGGAGACCAGGGAAAACCAGTACAGCCTCGATTTCCTCGTCGGGTATTACTTCGGAGCCGGGAACATCGTCCAGCTTTCGTTCAAGAAGAGCGAGCGGAACGAGCTCCTCAGCCGGGTGGGCGGCTACTCCGTCACCCTGAAAGTCTCTTATCTCCTCCGGATCTGAAGTCCTCACAGATGGAACCTAGCGTTCTGGAAGAAATCAAAGGGCTCGAAGCAGCGGGTGATTTCGGGAACCCGCGCTACATGGGGCTGCTTTTCCAGAATTTCTACATGAAGCATATCTGCCGCTATCTCTTCTGCCCAAACGGCAGCCACATGTGCATGTACGATGACCAGGAGACGTATATAAGCGGGCTAATCAAGTTCCTTAAGGCCGTAGATTAGATGCAGGAAAGAAATAGGACCGTCCGCTTTCTTACACCGAATCACCATAACGAACCACTACCAACGCGACCAGAATTCTGCTGGTTGCACAATCACTCAGTCGGTTACTCTTTTCGGGAGAAAGGTCACTGGTGGAATATCCCCTCCAGCTTCATCGGGCTAATCGCACTCAATGCCTGACAGCAGATTCCGTTTGAATAAGGGGAGAGAAAAAAATAAAAAAATGATCTTGGCCCTTTTTTGGGCGGGCCTTCTCGTTGGCATCTTTTTTCGGATTACCTTCATCGAGTTTAAAAGGTTCAGAGTAGAAATCGTCAAAACGACTATCGCACCCGTTCATAACCTTATCACTGTGCATATCCAGGAAAAATTCGATGGTTCTTATAGAGTGTTGCTCTTGAATCTAAAAATCAGAAATAAAGAAACCAGGCCGAAGGCCATCGAAGTTTCCCTCAACGCTGTCAGAATAGACGACATTGTCCTTCCACCAGCAGCTGCTAAGGAATATTTCCTAGAGGTCAGAAGAGAGAATTTCTCCGCGGATGAAATCCGTGTCGATCTACGGGGAAAAGACGATAGCTGGGAGTTAACCAAATTTGATATAAAAAATGTCTACGGCTACTCCTCTGGCTTTGTCCGCTTCATTATCATTCCCAGGTCCGCCGAGGCTTTTCGAAGCCCTCCCTGGTTTTCTTTACTCGGATTGTTCTTTTTGTTTTTTCTCCTTGAGGTCCTGCAAATTCCCCAAAAAAGATATCTCCATCGCAAAAGATTGGCCTCTTTCTTCTTCAGGTCTTTTGTTGCCCTTTTCGCTTTTTTCTCACTTCTCCCCTTTGTTTCCAGATACCGGATCTTGTTCGGCTTCAACAGTCTCCTGTCGCTTACGCTGATTCTTTATTTCGCTGATCGCTACTATTTTTCGAAAATCCTTATATTCTTAAAACAATTCTTCAGCCAGGAGGATATAGAAAAATCTCCCTGGAAAAAACACCTGGTTTCCTTCTCTATCTCAGCCCTGATTTTTCTCTTTTTCCTTTCCATCCTGGCTTATTCTCTCAAATCTTTCAAGGGAAATTACAGCGGTTTTATGTGCTTTGCCAACAACTTTTTAAACGACCGGAACCCCATTTTCTGGAATAAGTCGCCTCAATTGGTCTTCGCCAACTCTGACTTTGAAAAAGGAACCCTTGAAAACTGGACCGCCCCAGGCGATGTTTTTCGGTCTCAGCCGACAAAGGGTGACAATGTGGTGACCAGGCGTAGTCGTTTGGCCATCAATAACCAAGGAAAATACTGGATAGGCACAGACAAAAAAAACAGGAAAAAAGAGGGCGGAATTCCACGGAGGAGCAGGCGGTATAAGTCGTCAGAAAAATTGGTTTCCGCGCCATTTATTATTCAAAAAGAGAAGATCGGATTCCTCATCAGCGGTAGCCAATCATATTCCAAAGGAAGACGATCCAAACAGTCGGTTGCCCTCGATGTCAACGGCGAAATTGTCCGTGAAGACGCGGGGACAAGTACGCAAATCATGGAACTGCATGTCTGGGATGTAGCCCCTTGGGTCGGACAGACAGCGCGCATTATGATCTCGGAACGTATCAGCGTCGACTGGTTCCACTATTACCAGGATGATCGTATCCAGGAGGGGCTCCTTAAAGGGGAATCAGGTTACGACGGTCAGTTTTATTACTACATGACTTATGACCCGTTTCTGAGCCGGTTTAAAGATAAACCCTGGAAATACAAACTGATGATCGACGCGCCGCCGTATCGGTATAGCCGGATCGGCTTTTCGCTGCTGACCAAGTTGTCCTCTCTGGATCGGCCGAGACTCTACCCAAGAACAATGATATGGTTAATTCTCTTTTCGCATTTTTTTGGGGCTTTTTTTCTAGTAAAAATCATCCAGTTTTATAAACAAAGCCCGTTCTGGGCTTTCCTCTACATACTCATTCCCGGCTTCCAGCTCTCCTTAAACCGTGCCCTTCCGGAATCGATCGCTGCCGTATGTCTTCTTGGCGGCCTTTATTTTTATTTGAAAGAAAAGCCTCTGGCCACGGCATCATTTTTTGCCCTCTCTTTCCTTACTCGCGAAACTGGTGTCTTGCTCGCGCTGGGCATCATCTTTTTTGAGCTCTTCAGGAAAAAGAACCTCAGAAACGCTCTCCTTATCGTCCTCTCCTTCATTCCCCTGATATTCTGGAGATTCTTTATTACTCTGAGGCTATTCGGAGATTATCGCTGGGAAACCCTTTTCTCCAGCACTAATGATTTTCACTTTCCCTTTTCCGGATTCGTTAAATTAGGCAAAGAAATTTTAGCGCATAAATATCTGGAAGACCTCATCCTGGCAGCGACGGTCTACCCCATTGTGCTGACCTGCATTTTTCTCTTTTCCTTGTATTTCTTGTGGAGAAAAAAAGATTTTCTTAGCCTGAGCCTGTTCGCTTTCTCTCTAGTCAGCGTCCTCCTGAGATACGAAAAAGTCTGGCTTCACGTCGGCAACGGTATCAGGGTCACCTATGAAGCCGTCCTCTTTTTGATTATTGTTTTCATATCCCAAAGCGGATCGCGCAAACCTATTATTAAATACCTGTTTTTAAGCCTTTTTCTTTTGATTTTTATTTTCTTTTATCTCCTCCCAAGTTTTTACCCGTTCTTCAGGACAGGTCTTGTCTCTTTCTAGGCTACCTGGCTTAAGGAATACCTGTTCCAGGCTAAAAAAATTTCCAGCTTTCTAGGTATGATGACAAGTATTCATTAAATCCGTTTCTCAAGATGTATGCCCCGTTTGGATAGAAAATAAACAAGAACAGAACAGCCAAGATACAGAGAAAAACTCAAGGCGTGGAAAGGAAGCGCAGTGCAGCCAAAGGTTTTTAAGAGAACAAAAAATATCAAATTGAAGACTGGCCTAAAAAACCCTTCCGCTTGGACGATATGATGACAGTTTTTCAGCCTCATGAGAAAAACATAATCATCACTCAAAAAAGGAAACTATTATCCTTTGATCTATTTTGCTCTCGGTTATCGACTTCTTCAGCATAGCCATTCTCTTAAGGATATCGGCCAAGCGGTCATATTTTCTTAAAAATAATGAGTTGGGCCGGGAATGGTTCTTGGTAATGGCTTTCTTGGACGAGCTCAAAACCTCCCGAATGTTTTATCCGATTGGCCTCTTTGAGCAGAAAACCCTTGCTTTTCGTTTTTTGTCCTACAAAGAGAACAATCGTGTCGAACTCTTTCTTGGCAATGATATTTTGGAAAGCCGTGCTGGCATCGTGTTCGCTGTCAAAGTCCTTGAAAACCGCCCGATAATTGTTTTGTCCATAATGACTGATCTGGAGTTTTAGCTCCAGGAGCGGGCCCAGTGCCGAGTCTTGAATTCCTGAGATGAAGATTCTTGGTGAGTCTTTGGCCAGATCTAAAACAGGATCGATAAGGGACCGGAAGATCTCAGGATAATGCAACCCGGGTGCCCCGGGCTGGTCGAGAGCCTTCTGGATTGGCAGGGGAGTCAGAAAGATAAAAGCAAGAGTCGTTAACAAAACAATAACGGCCAGGATATTCTTGGTTTTTCGGGATCTTCGGCGAACAAGTGATTCTGCAGCCCAAGCCGAACTCACCCACAGAGCCGGCACAAATGTGGCCATATAACGGCTCTCTTTGAGGTTAAAAAAGAAGCTTAGATAGATTAGCCCCGCGACGAAATAGGCGATCAGCAAACGTATTCCTAGAGGCTCGGATTGAAATTTGAAGAGGACAACTCCCAAAAAAATCAAAACCAGGATTCCCACCGGGAAAAACAGAGAATAGTCCTCAACGATTGAACGAAGATAATAGCTTACCTGGCCAAAAGAAAATTCATGCTGGACCCTTCTCCCCGCCTCGAAATTTTTAATAATCGCTTTGACTTTATCAGGAAAGGCCAAGAAAATTGCAATAGGCAGAGCTCCCCAGAAAAGGAGCTCCTTTTGACCCAGCTTGAGAGAGGCCCTAATCTGATACCAGTTTTTTTTAAGCGCAATGAGAAATATGACCACGAAATATTGATAAAGATACATCAGGGGATTATAAATACCCGATAAAGAAAATCGGATGCTCCCCAAATGGAAGCCTGCTCCTCCGACTAAAGCGACCCAGAGAATAAATATAATCATTAGATAAGCCGGGAAAAGAATTGGCTTTGAAAAAAAAGCGCGGATATGGACTTTGGAAATTTGAGGCCGGATGGCGTCCCAACTCCTCTCGATTTCAAGAAAAACCAAGATCATCCCAGCAAAAATTCCGTAGCTGTATTTGAGTGTCCAAAGGGAAAAAAAGAGGAGGGCACATATTTTATAGAGGTTTGCTGAGTGGTATCGCCGGGCACGAAAATAGAAGGCGAGAACAAGACAAGTTAGGGCTATCCCAAAAACTTCGGTCATGACCCAGGTGGCGCTTCCTAACAGGAAAGGGCTCGTTATGGCGAGCGAAAAAAGCAGGGTAAATCCCAAAACCTTATCCTCGATTCTTCCCGGGCAAAGGTTCTCATATAAAAAAAGAAGAGAGAAAACCGCTAAAGGGAAAGCGATGAAACTGGGAAGGATGAAAGCAAAAAAAGAAGGTCCAAAGATGAGACAAAATGGAACTATGATCAACGGGTGCAATGGAGGCCACCAGTTGAGCTTGAATATATGCAGGATGAATGTGAAAATTTGGAGGTGAGTGAATTCTTTAGCCAGCAGGACCGCCTCATTGGCCCGGGCTGCCTGGTCCCACGTAATCAGGTCAACTTCCGGGATGGTCAAAAAGATCCTGGCCAGGCGGATGATCAACAGCATCGAAATGAGGAAGCTGGCGAGGTAAAGAGATCTGACTAAGAAAGAGGACCGCGGATCGGGTGATTTAAAAGAAATTGTCTTTCGGTTGCCTAGGCTGAATGGGTGTTTATCCGCCAATTTTTCCTCGTCCCATCGTCGGGGATGATAGATCGTGACAGGAATTGATGTCAATCCGAGTAAAAAAGCGCCCGGACCTCTCCGGCCGAGCCAGGAGAAGATCAGGAAAAATATTCACCGCGCAGAGGACGGTCCGCTCCGGATGCCGGGGGCGAAAAATCTCGGCCCTTTTTTTCTAACATAGCTAGTATCCCGTCTCGTAAATCGCTTTCCAAAGTCCTCTGCAGAGACGGGACACTTCCAGGGGGGAGTCAGGCTCCCCCCTCGGCGCTTCGCTTCGCTCCGCTGACCCCCTGAGGGGAACGATGCCGTCCCCCTCAAACTCCCCCGCCGTGGCGCGTCTTTTTTGGATCGTCCCCAAGCCAAGTTATTTGTGAGACGCACCACTAGTTATCGATGTATCCGTCGATTATAGACATTATCTTCCAGTGGCTTTTTATTCAACGCCATAACACAGCCGTTCCCCGAGCCTATTTTATCGCCACACCCATCGTGTCCCGGTGCATATCGATCAGCGTTCTCAGGTAGGGTCCGATCTCGTCGGGATCGCTGAAACCGGCCTGGCGCGCGGCAGAAATCCTTTTTTCTTTAGGAATATCAGCGCTCGAAGCCCAGTGTTTCAGATCACTGTAGCATCCGAGTGTAAACAGATCCCAAGTGGCTCCTTGATCGCGCACGAAAATCATGTTCTCCGGCCGCCCCACGCCGACCTGATAGATGTTTTCCATCTCGCGTTCCTTGAACAATTCCTCCTGTTTTCCCGGAAGCGCGATGCAGATCTCGATATGGTAGTAAGATGTGCCGTCGAACGCTTTTTTTACCGCTTCAAGAGGAGGCCCCAGCACGAAGATATCTTCCCGCCAGGCTGAACAGGCATCGAGTTTTTGTCTGAACTCCTTTTGAGAAAGAGAGGAACCCTCGGCCGCTTTTTTTCTCCGGGAAATCCTTTCTTTCGAATAATATTCGGTATAGCTCCCCATGGGGAAGAGAAGCATGAGGTCCCATTGGTCGCCTTGGGTGTGACGCCACCAGAGAGGACGCTCGTCTCCGGACGCATCATCCACGGCCATCCCCTCTTTATAAAGAGCGATCAGGTCGAGAAGCTTTCCCGGCGCCGCCCGCACAAACGTGGTTTTATACAGGTAGGTCGGCTCCGATGACTGCGGCCCTCCTGCTGCCAAGGCAGCCATCGACAAAAGGGCTTGAAGAGTAAAGAATGCCAAGAACATCGACATCTTCTTTGAACGCTTTCTCATAAGTCCTCCTTGAATAGATTGGCTATGCTCACCGATTGGAGCTAGCATTAGCCGCTGCGGCTATCTGGAATGCTATTCCTGTATGGCTTTCAGGATGCTCTCCAGGAATTCGCTAAAACCCCACTCCCCTTTGGTCATCATTCCCAAATGCACGGCCACGAGTTGCCGTGAAGGAATGATTCCTACGAACTGGCCTTGATATCCTTCAAAATAAAATAGGTCTTGGGGAAGGCTGGGGAACGGACGCTCTTCTGGCTTTCCCTGCGGTCCTTTGTTAAGCCAGATTTGGGCTCCGTAATCCCCCTTCTCCGCTGCGGGCGCGGGTGTTGTGGAGTAAGCGACCCAGCCTTCGGGGAAGATGCGCTCTCCTTCCCAGACCCCGTCGTTCAGGTAGAGAAGGCCGAGACGGGCCCAATCCCTGGCCGAGGCGAATAGGCTGGAGCCGCAGTTGAACACGCCCGAGGCGTCGGTCTCGAACACGGCGCTCCGCATGCCTATCCTGTTGAACAGAGCGCGGCGGGGAAAGGCAAAATAGGCTCTCTCGTCGCCGAAGGTGCTGCGTATGATCCGCGCAATAATGTTCGTTGTGCCAGTAGAATAGTGCCACTTAGTCCCCGGCTCGGCCTCGAGCTGCAGCCGGACGGCATAGGCGGCCATGTCCGGCCTGGTAAAGAGCATGATCTGGACGTCCGAGACGGGTTTCTCGGCGTAAGTTTCCGAGAAGCTAAGACCGCTCGACATCCAGAGGAGCTGCTCGAGGGTGATCTTGCGGCGCGGGTCGTCCGGCTTCTGCCACTCCGGGACCGGGGCGGGCTCCTGCGGCGATAGCTTTCCCTCGCCCACCAGAATGCCCACCAGCGACGAAGTCACACTCTTGGTCATCGACCAACCGATGAGGGGCATTTCCCTGGTGATCCCAGGCGCATAGCGCTCGGCGATAAGGCGGCCTTTGTGCACGATGACCACGGCACGGGTGCGCCGAGGGTTCTCCGGGTCGGGCTCGGCGAAAGCTTCGTTAACGACTTTGTCGAGCAACGATCCATTAATGCCGGGAGGAAGAGCGCTGTCGAGGATGAGGTCGCCGGTCGGCCAGGGAGCGGATTGAGGGTTGGCCGGCTGTGGCTCGGGAATGTCGACCGGCCAGGAGCGGACCGTCTCCTCCGCAGCTCCGGACAGGAGAATGCTTCCGAGCGGGTGACGATAAATGGACCTATTCTTAATGAGGCCAAAGAAAGAGGCGCGGACCTCCTTCTTTTCGTAATCCACTTTGGTTCCGATGAACTTAAGGATCGGATGGACGGCCACATCCTCCTTGAGGACCGGAGCGGCGTCCCGTCCGGAGACGAAAACGCCCGAACAGAGAATCTGCGCTTTCCAGCCGACGCCGATGCGAAGCTGGGTGACCGGGTCGAGCTTGATGAAAACGAAGGCCATGGCCAGGTCCAGGATGAGGACGACAACTCCCAGGATGGCCTTTTTTTTCTTCAGGAACGCCATGTTCGGTCCTCCTTTATGTTAAAAGGCATATATCCCAGGCGCGAACAGATTGTCAAGGGTTTGACACCCCTCACGTCCTGCTTTATCATCCGTGACTAAAGCCCTAGATCCAAATAGAGAAAGGAGAGCCGGATGAATCTTAAGGTAGCCGATGATCTCAAGGGCCGGCGGGAGTTCCTGCGCGCCGTGTTTCCCGCCGGGGTCTTGATCTGTTTTGGGGGTCCGCTCTTGACGCTGGCTCAAGAAAAAGAAAAGGCCAAGCCGTCTGTCCAGCCTCTGGCGATGAAGCATAAGTTCCTTATCGACGCCAATGCGACCTTCGAGGACATGTTCAACTTCGCCTATCGGGACAGCTTCATCCCGCTGATGCTGGTCCTGGCCAAAGCCGGCGGCCGGGAAAAGTTCGTCGAGATCCTGAAGAAGGGGGCCTCGGAGGCGGCCACTCTCGGCATCCAGAACGCCGCCAAGTCCTTACCCAAGCGCGACTTAGCCGCCTTCGTGACACCGCTCAAGAACCCCGACCACTTCTGGAAGCACGTGCTGACCTTCTCCATCGTCGAGGACAGCCCCAAGGCGTTCGAGGTCAAGGTTACGGAGTGCCTCTGGGCTAAGACCTTCCGCGGGATGAACGCCGCCGACATCGGGTTTGCCACGATCTGCTTTCCGGACTACGCCACAGCCGCTGCCTTTAGCCCCAAGCTGAAGATGATCCGGAGCAAGACCCTGATGCAGGGCCACGACTGCTGCAACCACCGCTACGTGATGGAAGGCTGAGTGCCGTCAATAGTCTGGACGATAGCTGACCTTATAGAGTGAGACGGTCGAGCGCAATCGTCCCGAGTCGTCTTGACAAAAACCCCCTTTGCTGCCACACTTTTGGCGAAATCGGGCTTACCGAAAAGAGAGTCGGGAAATGATCCACGGGAAAAACGGGCGATTCCCCAAGAGCCGCTCCAGCCTCTTCCTGTTTGGGCTCATCGGGACGGCCGTCTTTTCCTTCGGCCAGATCCACTTTACGGAAGTCAGCGCGCAGTTCGACGTCCAGGGATACAGCTATTTTGGCGGGCACGGGGTCGGGGTCTCCTGGGTGGACGTAAACCGGGACGGCCGGATCGACATCTTCGTCAAGAACCAGGGGGCAGACGGCTCGCCCGCGGTCCCCGATATCCTCTACATCAATTACGGCAGTTATTTCGTCGACGAAGCAGAAGGGCGTGGGGCGGCGGATGCCTATGTCGACGGGACGCACGGCGCCGTTTTCGTCGACCTGGACAGAGACCGAGATTTCGACCTTTTTGCGTCGACAACATTCGGAGGGATTTCGCCGGCCTATAACCATGTCTACCGAAACAACGGGAACGCCTTCTTCGAGGACATTACCACCTCTATCGTTCCGGCGCAGACGACCGACCTCACGACGCGCGGCGTCGCGGCGGCCGATTTCGACGGGGACGGAGATATCGACCTATATTTTACCAACCCGCTCCCTGATCCCGATCCGTTCAACCCTCTTCCGTCCCCTCCCCAGAGCCTCCCCAATTTCTACATCAACAACGGCGACGGGACATTCACCCCCGAATACCGGGGCATCGACTGGACCGGTTTCACCCAAGGTGTCACCACTGGGGATTATGACGGCGACGGGGACATCGACATCGCCCAGGCCATGTGGGGACCGCCCTCGACCGTCTACCGCAACAACGGGAGCGGGCACTTCCGGAACGTCGGCGGCCAGGTCGGCCTCTCGGTCACCTCGGGCGAATTCGACAACGGCATCGTCTGGGCGGACGTGGACAACGACGGCGACCTCGACCTGGCCATCGTCGGCCGGGGCCGGATCGCCCTTTACAGGAATACAGCCAATTATTACTCCCGCTACCGAGTCATCACTTGGACGCTGCCGATCGACGGTTATCACGTGTGCTTCGGGGATTTTGACAATGATACCTTCCTCGAGCTTTACCTCTCCGGCGAAAATGTCTATGAGAACGACGGCCAAGGGAATTTCACCGTTGTCCCAGCAGCCGAGTCCGGGCTCGAGGATTCCCTGACCATGGTGGACCCCCGGGGCGCCGCCCTGGCGGATTTCGATGGTGACGGCGACCTGGATATCTATGTGACTGATGCGAGAGGCTATAACCGGCTCTTTCGCAATGATCTCAATAACTCGGACTGGATCGAGGCCGAGATCATGAATGATCCCCGCGGACATATCGGGAGTATCGGCGCCAAGCTCGACCTCTTCCTGGCCGGTCATGTCGGCGAGACCGCCTACCTGAAGGGACACCGGGAGGTGACGGGCGAGTACGGCTACCTCGGGCAGGACATGCCTATCGCCCATTTCGGAGCTCCGGCGGCCGGAGGGGCCAAGTACGACCTGCGGGTGACTTTCCCGGACGGGACGCAGCGGATCTACAGCGGCCTCACTCCCGGTCAGAAAGTCCAGGTGGCCCCGATCTCTCCGCCCCTCAACCTCCGGGGTGAGAAGATCGAAAACAAAGCGCTCTTCTACCGCGAGACGCTGATCGAGCTGACCTGGGAGCCGAACCCCTTGAACGACGACGTTCAGAAGTACAAAGTCTATGAATTGAACCAGGGACAGAACCTGCTGGCAGAACTTCCCGCGAGCCAATTCTCCTATACGCTTCGGAACATGGACAAGACCAGGGTTTACCGTTTTGCCGTCACGGCGGTGGACAGCCAGGGCCTGGAAAGCGAGCCGGCGACGATTACGGTCAACGGCGAAGCTCCGGTCGAACGGGCCAAACGTCGGGGATTAATTAAAACTCTGAGGCGGCCACTGTGAGGAAGATTGTCCCCCTATTTATGGCGCTCTTGTGTTCTGGTCTCGCCCTGTCCCAACCCCAGACTCGGATCAAGCTGCTTCCGGACGAGGAGAGGTATTTCACAGTCGGACTGCTCGGGGGCTTTTATTCCCTCCAGGACCAGGTCTTCCAGGAGCTCTACGGGAAGAGCGCTCCGTTTTTTGGAGCCGAGATAACCCTGCGTTTCCCAATTCGGGAGCCCCACGGCATGGACATAGCGGCCGGCGGACGGACGCTCACCAAGAAGGGCCTGACCTCATATACAGAAGAAGGCCTCAACCTCCGTCTGACCAACCTCTCTTTTTCCCTGTGCTATTCCTATGATACCGGCAGATTCGCCCTTTTTCTGGGTCCCGGGATAGAGTATGTCACCTACAAAGAAACCTACGCCGAAACATTCCCCATCGACTCGACGAACGGGAGCCAGACCGGGCTTCATCTCACTGGAGGAGGCTATGTCCACTTGACCTCCGGTCTTTCGCTCAAGGGCTACTTCAAGTACTGCAGGGTTGAGATCGACAAGCCGGGGTTCCGGATCAACCTGGGCGGGACCGAATGGGGGGTGGGAATCCTTTACCGGTTTTATTTTTAGCGCCGGCCGATCAGCGAATAGGAGAGGAAGCGCATCTCTCGAAGCCCGAGGGAGACCCGGGCCCGGACCTCGATCATATCGCCGCTGGCGTTTGGGCGCTTGAAGGGGACGACAATGTCTGTCTTCAGTTCGACCGGCGGCACAGGTTCGACCTCGTCCTTTTTCTTCAGCGCCTTGATAACCTCGAGGATGGCCGCCGGGATGGCCATGATCGGAATGGAGTTGGGGATCTTCGGGTCGTTCTGGTAGCCGGGGCCAAAGGGGTCATACTTACCGGAGGGGGGTGGGACTTCGATCCCCAGGTCCCGGGTCGAGAACACGGTCTTCCGGCTCGAGGCGAGGAGCTCCTGCCCAAAGAACATTTCCAGGATGAACTCGTCGTTCCTGGGCCCTCCCGTCGGGCTCCCCAGAATGCCCTGGAGATCCATCTGGACCCCGATGATGAGCTCGCGGCTGACGACGAGGTCTCCGGCCTTGAACTCCAAGACATAGGGGAAGGCTCCGGGTTCCCGGAAGAGCTTTCTAGCCTGAAGGGCGATCGCGTTAAACCCGCGGCGGAACTGTCCCCCTTTGAGGATATTTTCGCCGTCCATCAGTTTATAGTAGACATCGCTCGCCATCTCGATACCGAGGAGGACCGTCTCGGGAGGGCTGGCTGCAGGAGACGTCTCGGCGGGACCTCCCGGTGACACAAACCCGATCTTGAGCACCCATGGATAGCGCAGCTGCCATTCCCGGAGATAGCGAAGCACGCTGTTCCGGGTAGACAGGGGGAGGAAGTTAAACCCCAGGCCGACGGCGCCGTACTTCTCGAAATATTCCCCCAGCCTCTGGTACTCGTTCTTCCTGTCACCGAGCTGGCTATGGAGGTAGGCCAGCATTCCGCAGGCCACGGGCTTGTCCTCGTCGGTGAGTGAGTCGATCTCCCCTGTGAGGAAACCGACGGCTCCTTTAAAATCGCCGGCCTTCTCTTTGCCGAAGTAATTGGCGAGCTCGGCCCGCCAGTCGGTGGACGCTCGGGCGGCGCCGAGGGCGGCGAGGAGCGCGAGGCAGGCGATTTTTTTTTTCATTCTATCGAAAAGACGAGCGCGATCTCGAGGCTGGCGGCGGGAAAGTCATCCGGCAGAGGGGGAAGCGGCGAGCTCAGCTCGATGGCGAAGCGCGCCGCCTGGTCGAAGGTCCGGTCCTCAGACGAAGAGACGACTTCCATGTTCGAGACCTGGCCGCTCTTTTGGAGGACGATGACGATCTCGACCGCTGAGTCCAGGTTAGCCGGCCGTGTGAGTGGGATATCCCAATTCTTCTGGATGACCTCGACGACCTTGCTCGCCCAGGGCGCAAGGTTGTATCTCTTTACGGAGGCGGACGTGGTCATCCGGCCCCGGAGATCCCCCCGGACGCGCCTCCCGCCGATCGAGCCGCTGGTGTATGACCAGCGCCCTCCCGTCGAGCTGCTGGAAAGATACTTGCGCCAGTCCACGTCTTTGGGCGGCACCGGCGTTCGGGCCAGAGCATCGGCTTGGCCTTTCTTGCGGTCAGACAGGGGCAGCCGGAGCCTGTCTGCAGAGGCGATCCCCGGCTGTCCCGGCGGCGCCTGGTCCAGCCGGAATCCCTCGCTGAACTTGGGCTCAAAGGCTTCGATGGCCGCGGCCTCCTGAGGTTCCTCCAATGCGGGAATCTCCTGGGGTTGAACTCCCGCTTCGCGGGGGAGCGTCCGGCTGGGCAAGAACTCGGGGAAGCCTTCGGTCACGGCCGGCAGGTTGGCCGGATTGCGGGCCCTTTTGGAAAGTTCAAGCGGAGGCGGCGGGACGATGACGACCGAGGTGACCTGCTCCTTGAACTCGAGGATTCGGACAGAGACGAAATGGGCGGCTAAAAAGTAGAGAACCCCGGCATGGACAAGAAGAGAGACGAGCAGACTGAAGCCGTGATTGAAAATCTCCGGCCTGTTCCTGAAAATGCTCGCCTTCATCACTCAATTATAATACACATCTATATAGAAACCGAGCCGGGAAGAGAACGTTGCGTCGTTTTGGAGCAAAGCCGCCGTATCAGCGTGGGACTACAGATCGAAAAATACCCTCTTTATGGGCGGGGAGCTATTCCCCGGGGGACGAACATGATCAGGGGCACCCTGTTGGAATAGGTATCAATAGAAGGGAAATGAAACGCGCGGCCGGAGTTGAATCGTCGATCGGCCCGGCAGAGGGGCCTTCGACTTCGTCATCGCTGAGCGTAGATGCGAGATAGACGAACCTGTTCAGGGTCCTCCGGCCGCGCCTGCAGTGCTGCCGTAATCGCTTCATCGCCCTTGAGCGCGTGGGAGGGCCGGGGGTGGTGGTCGTCAAAGACGTGCAGCCGGTCCGGCCGCTCGATGGTGATACGATTTTCATCAATCCCTTCATAACAGACAGGGTCGGCGACCCGGCTGAGGTCGAGGCCAAGGTGCCTGGCGAAGAACTTGAATGCGGCCGCTCTCTTGGACGGACCGTAGTCATGCCCCTCGGCGGCCAGGTGGACGTTCTCGACCTTGTCAGCGGCACCGAATAGGCGGTAGACATTTTGAACGTAGGGGAACTCAACCTGGGGATTGTTCTTAGTCCAATCCTCGCCGCAGGAGAGAAGGAGCTGAGGCCGGGGAGCAGTCAGGGCGGCGATATCGGCATTGTTGGTGATATGAAACTTGCTCCGGTGGATGGGCATCCCGCTCTCGCAGTTGCAGCCGCCGAAGAAGTGGGCCGAGACCATGACAACCGGGACGGACACGGCCACGCGGTCATCAACGGCGGCGAGGAGGAAGGTCTGCGTCCCGCCGCCCGAGGCTCCCGTAATCCCAACACGCCTCATGTCGACCTCGTCCAACGATTCCAGAAAATCGAGACAGCGGATGCTGTCCCAGATCTGAAGCGCTAGGACAAGCGGATGATCGTGAGTAGTCTGGGTCGAATCTCCCCAGCCCACCATGTCGTAAGAAAAGACGACGGCCCCCATTCGGGCCAGCATAGCACAGCGGACCTGCATGTCCGGCCGGAAGCGGCCGCCGCCCCCGGGATAGGTGAAGTGTCCGTGCGGACATAGGACGGCGGCATAAGGTGGCTTTCCGAGTTTCGGCCGGTAGAGGTTCCCGGTCACGAAGAAGCCGGGCAGGCTCTCGAAGGCGACATTCTCGACGCTGTAGCCGTCATGGTCCCGCCGGCTGTGGACAATCGGGTTGAGGGCGCAATTATTGGGTGGGGGCAACAGACCGGCTCCCCTGAGTATTCCTTCGCGGACGCGCTGGGCGCGGGCTCTCCATTCAGCGACGGTCGAATAGCCGCGCGCGAATTCAGCCAGCTGATGTCTGGCGGCGGGCTCGCTGAGATAATTGCCTTGGCAGAGCTCGGGCCCACCCGCGGATTCCTGTCGGCCTTCTCCGGAAGAGGATAGCCCAAACAGAAGCATGATCATAAAAACCGGCCTGAGAAGGCAGAGAAACGTTCGCTTTCGACTCATGGGACTTCCTCGCTCGCTCCATCATAGACAAGGAGAAATAGGGAATCAACAGGAAACTGGAAAGGCTCTCTTTAGGGAAGGGAGGTTCCTCATATAACTAATTTATAATCAATAATTTAATTAATAATATATGGCTTCCTGAGCGGGGAGTGCCTCCGGGGCGCGGAACGGGAGGCAAAACATTGTCATGTTATTGATAATAATATATTTAATATAGAATTGCCGGCCCTGGCCTGTTCCCTGTCACTTTTTTCCCGCATCTTCCGTTTGACTGGCGGAGGCCGATTGTGGTATAAACAATGAACCCCCATTGCCGAATATCAGGGGATTAAGAACACCCGTCTTCGCCCATGAGACTCTTCATCAACGAGAGCGACCTGAACCGATTCAAGCGGCGGGCGGCCCGCGGCTATCCCCGCGAGGTCTACGGCATCATGCTTGGGAAACGCCTGGCCAACCGGACCTTCAAGATCATGCAGATCGTCATCCCGCCGATCGTCGAGGCGACCTACGACTATGTGATCCCCGATTATGGCAAGATCGAGGAGATCGTCTCCACGAGCGACCTTGACTACATCGGGTCGATCCACTCCCATCCCCAGGCCCCGCCGACCATCTCCACCCACGACTACCAGTATTGGGACAAAGACCGGGTGGTCGGTATCCTGAGCGTCCGCAAGCGCAACATCTACAAGGTCACCGAGCTCAAGTTCTGGCGCAAGAACGCCGCCTTGCCGGTCAAGTTCAAGACTTTCAAACCGGGTGAGAACGGGCGCAACAAATCGGGCTGAGATGACGGACCCCACGGAACTCTCCCTGGAGCCGTTTCGCGGGGACTTCGAAGGCCTGGAGAAAATGGCCCACTCGTCCTGGCGGGACGAGTACGGGGTCTCCTCCTTTCCTAACTTCTATCGTCCCGCGTTCCTCCGCTATCTCTTCGGCCGGACCAAGGAGAAGGACCATCTCCTCGCCGCCTACCGGGGAGAGGAGATCGTCTCTTTTCTGGGGAATATCCCGCACACCTTCCAATTCCGCGGCCGTATCTATCGCGGGACCTGGAGCTGCCTGCTGGTCACTCGAAAAGAGCTGCTGCGCAAGGGCCATGCGGCGGCGATCATCAACGAAGCGCTCCGGATCAACCAGAAATACAAGTACGATTTCGCCCTGGCCACCTTCGAGACCGGACACCGCTCCACCTTGATGCTGCGCAAGCTCCAGGCCGAGGGGAACCGGCTGGAATGGATGAAACGGTTGCGGGTGATCGCTCGGATCCTCGACCTGAGACGCGTGGGCGCGTCGGAGGGCCTCAAGACTTGGGAAAAGGCGGCTGTCAAACTCATCGGGGGGGATCGACGTCCGAAAAAAGGCGGCGATGCCGCGGTCAGGGAATACCGTCCCGAAGACCTCGGGGCCTGCCTGGCGCTGTTCAACGCCTATCGGGATAAGATCGAGCTGGCGCGAGTTTGGGAATCCGATGAGCTGGCCTGGGAGCTGGCCTGTCTTAATATCGCCCAAACCCTGGTCTATGAAAAAGACGGCCGCGTCGCGGGAGCGATCAATTTCATCTGCCATGACCATCTCGGCAAGACCAAAGAGCGCTGGGCCTGGATCAATCACGTCGCCTATCCCGACCTCACTCCGCGCGAGAGGTTCCTGTTCATCCAGGCGTTTTTGCGCTTCATTCGGGCCCAAGACTTCATCGGCGCCATCGAGTGGACCAAAGATTACTATCCTATGGGACCCTTCTACCGCGCCCATTTTTTTCCCTATTTCCGGTCGGTCAACCTGTATTCCTGGACCTTCAACTCGGAGATCAGCTTGAGCAAGGTCCGGAAGTGCAACGAGATTCTGGTTTAACGGTTGACTATTCGCGGGTCAATTGCTAACCTTGAATCAGGTGGAGGGTGTTATGTTCGCACGTGTCCTCAGGAGCCAGCTGAAAATCGATAAGATAGCCGAGGCGACCCGGACTTTTCGAGAAATCGTCATCCCACTATGCCGGAAGCAGCGGGGCTTCAAGGGTGGCTACTACATGAGCGACGCGAAAACCGGAGAGTCCGTAGCTATGACCCTCTGGGAGAGCGAGGAAGCCATGCTGGCGAACGAAGCGAGTCTTTTTTTTCAGGAGCAGGTGGCCCGCTTTATCCCGTTCTATGCCACGGCGCCCATCCGCGAGGCCTTTGAGGTGGCCATCCGGGAAGAAGCCAAGAAGTCCTAGAGATTGAAGGTGTAGGAGTATTTGAGCAGGATGGCCCGGCTGCCGCTCAGCGGCGGATAAGGGATCTTGCCTGGACGGTCCGTATTCAGGACTTCATTGTAGACTAGATAGAGGTCGTTTCCCTCGCGGGGGTTATAGCGGAAGCGCACGTTTCCGATGACCAGGTTGTCGGCGCCGTTGTATTGGACGAAAGTGAGGATGGAGAATTTCGTGCCCAGAGTGGCCAGAAGCCGAAGCTGCACTAGATGAGCGATGAGTTCCTGGCCCCGCTCGGCGAATTTCACCCGGTTGTACTCGTACTGGCCGCTCAGACTTAGCTCGGGCAGGATGCTCCAGGTCGGCATCGCCATGAGAGTCATCTTCCAGCCGTCATAAAACGAGCCGGCCTCCACCATGGACATGACCCCGAGGAGACCGCCCATCGGGGCGTAGAAAAAGCCGTCGAAGCCGGAAAATGCATACTCTCCGGGAGGAACGTTAACCTCATCCGAGAACTCGAGCATCTCCCGCAGGCTCTCCTTCTGGAACCGGTAGGAGAAGTGCCCGCCCCATCCGGACTTGGTGCTGAACTGCCATCCGGGACCGAGTTCGGCCGACTCGATCGTATAATCCTCATTGCGCAAGCTGATCATTCCCTCGGCACGGATGGAATGAGACTGCAACGGTGACCTCTCTCCCGGGATCCAGCCGTACAGGATCTCCGCCCGGCTGGCCATAAAATCTTCCCGCATCTCAAAACCCATTCCGGGAACATAATCCTTTCCGGCCCGCGAGAGGTCCAGGTAGGCGCCCAATCCCTTCTGGGTGCGCCGTTCATAGGCGATCCGCAGGCGCGCCGGGTCGAGAGATATGGGTTTATTCTTCTTTCCGTTCTCAAAAGTCTGAGCCCAGCCGAAGGAGAGATAGTTGTCTCCGGAGACTCGAAGGATACCATCAAACCCATAGGCTTCGTTGTAAGAGCCGTCGTTTCCGATCCGGGACATGATTATCCCGCCGACATAGGAATAAGGGTTCAGGACGCGGCGCCGGAGGCGGATGACTCCGAAATTCTCCCCTGGCAGCGCCTTTTCTTCCTGGGGAGCGGTCTGCATGTCCATGAAGCCGAGGTCCCAGGAACCGGCGCGGCCGATCAGCCTTACCCCTCCGTAGATAGGGATGACCTGGCTGATCCCTTCTTCCTCGTCCTCGTAAAGACCGAGCCGCCGGCTGTAGAACAACCGATTGAAGGCACCAAAACTAAAGTCGAAGACTGAAGCCCGCTCCTGGAAAAAGAGGCGTTTTTCGGGGAAGAACAGAGAATAGCGTGTCAGGTTGACCTGTTGGTCGTCGGCCTCGACCTGGGCGAAATCGGGGTTGAGAGTGACATCGAGCGTCAGGTTGCTGCTCAGGCCGTATTTGACGTCCAGCCCGAGTTCAGCCGGAGGAGCTTTGGAGTGGATATATTCCGTCTCATCGATGTTCAGGTCGTAAGAATAGCCGGCCCCCGCTAGGACGTAGGGCGCGATGTAGAGCGGGTTTCGGCTGCGCAGGCCCTTGAGTGTAACTTCCTGGGCCTGGGACGGTTTGAAGGCGCTCATGAACCCCCATTTGGGGTAGATGGCGGGGAAAACATCGTTCTCGTTCTTGCGGGCGATCCAGCGGTAGGAAGTCAAACCCATGATGACATGTCCGTCCTTCTCCTGGAAGCGCAGGCTGGACAGGGGGATCTGCATCTCGACGAACCAGCCCTGGTC
>JAFNEO010000027.1 GCA_017886205.1 Candidatus Aminicenantota bacterium
CCGTTTTCAACGTTGGGACACTACTGACGTTTGTATTAGTTTAGCGGGCGGTCGAAAAAGAGGTCTGCGAGCCTTAACGGCACAGGCCGCACGTAACAGTGCGGAAGGCGCCTAAAGCCGTTGGACATTTTTATCTTTAATCGCGCCCCTTTGATCGAATAGTAGGATTTCGATGAGGCGAAATGAGGGGATTATCCGGAAATAAACCCTGAATCTGCCGGACCTCAGCCGATAAATGTCTTTTTTGCCCTTTATCCTCTTAACGTCTCCCCAGAAGGGGTCCGCTTGAAGGACCTCGAGCTCGGTCAGGATCTTTTCCTGGCTTTCGAGGTCGAGTGATTCGATAGACCGCCTAGCGACATTAGCGATTTTGCTTATGCGCCAGTTTCCTCCGGGAGAGGTCACGCTTCATCTCCTCGAGTGTGGCGTAGCGGCCTTCTTCTATCTCGCAAATTCCCTCGAGGACCTTCTTCCATTCTTTAGCGCTCAGCTCAACCTTGCCAATCTCCTGCTTGACCATGTTCCTTATGAACTCCCTGATCTTGCCGGTTTTGCTGTAGCCTTTTTCATTGCAGACCGTCGTGAACGCCACATATTCCTCTTCAGGAAGACGAAGCGTGATGCTCTTTTGTCTCATAACGCCCTCACGTGATATTGACGAGATACATTATATTTAATGCTATTTAATGCTATTGTCAAGGACAAGATGAGGACAGATACAACAGGGAACATAGTCTAGCCAGATGACGTGCCGATCAGGTTGTGTCCTGCGACGAGGGATTGACAAAGGAATCCCCGCTCGCTATAATTAGGAATCATTCCGAATAAAACGCCATGGAAGAACAAGAGATCAAGAGACGGATTATCGAGGGGATGAAAGAAAAGGGGCTCAAATTGACTCGCCAACGGCTGGAAATCATCGACATCATCGCTGGCGAGAAAAGCCACCCCAGCGCGTCCGCTATCTTGGCGAAAGCAAGGAATAGAGCGCCCATGATCAGCCTGTCGACGGTCTATTATACGCTGGACATCATGAAAAAGGCGGGGTTGATCAAGGAGTTGGAGTTCAACGACCGGGACAGCCGGTATGAAGGCGACGTCTCCGACCACCTCAACCTGGTCTGCACTGGCTGCGGGAAGATCGAGGACTTCCGGGCGCCTAGGCCCGTTCCGTCGGAAAAGGTCGAAAAAAAGACCGGGTTCAGGGTCGACAGCGCGCGGTTCGAATATTATGGCCTGTGCAGGGAATGCCGCCTAGGGGGCGGTTGATTTTTTTAGTCAAAAAATAGGAATCATTCCTATTTAGAGCTAATAAAAAAAAGGAGATATCTATGAGTAAGAACAAAAAAACACTGACCAACAATTTCGGCGCGCCGGTGGACGACGACCAGAATTCTTTGACCGCCGGCAACCCCGGACCCGTCCTGATGCAGGACGTCCATCTCTTGGAGAAACTGTCCCATTTTGACCGGGAGCGCATACCGGAGCGCGTCGTGCATGCTAAGGGGGCGGGGGCCCATGGGTATTTCGCCGTCACGGCCGACGTGACCAAGTACACCCGGGCCAAGTTCCTCTCCGCGGTGGGGAAACGCACGGAGGTTTTTCTTCGTTTTTCCACGGTCGGAGGAGAAAGAGGATCGGCCGATGCGGAGCGGGATCCCCGTGGGTTTGCCATGAAGTTCTACACCGAGGAAGGCAACTACGACCTCGTGGGGAACAACACTCCCGTCTTCTTCATCCGCGACCCCCTGAAATTCGCCGATTTCATCCACACTCAGAAGAAGAACCCGGCCACTAACCTCAAAGACCCCGACATGTTCTGGGATTTCCTTTCCCTGACGCCGGAGTCCATCCATCAGGTGACCATCCTCTTCTCCGATCGCGGCACGCCCAGGACCTATCGCCACATGAACGGCTTCAGCAGCCACACCTACAAGTGGTATAACGACAAGGGTGAATACTTCTGGGTCAAATACCACTTCAAGACCGAGCAGGGGATTCAAAACTTGACCCGGCAGGAGGCAGAGGTCATGAAGGGCAAAGACCCAGACCACGCGACTCGCGACCTCCACGAGTCTATCCTGAGGGGAGAGTATCCATCCTGGCGACTGGAGATGCAGATCATGACGCCCGAGCAGGCGGCGAATTACCGGTTTGATCCCTTCGACATCACCAAGGTCTGGCCTCATGCGGACTTCCCGCCCATCGTTATCGGCCGGCTGGTGCTGAACAAGAACCCGGAAAACTACTTCGCCGAAGTGGAGCAGTCGGCCTTCTCTCCGGCCAACTTCGTCCCCGGCATCGCCGCATCCCCCGACAAGATGCTCCAGGGCCGCCTCTTCAGCTATCACGACACGCATCGGCACCGCCTCGGACCCAACTTTCACCTTTTGCCGGTGAACGCCCCCAAAGCTTCCCAGGTTGACAATTACCAGAGGGACGGGTTCATGCGCTCCGACGGCAACTTCGGGGGCAGCCCGAACTACTATCCCAATAGTTTCGGAGGACCCGAGCCGAGGCTTGAGATAGCGGAGCCCTCCTTCGAAGTGTCGGGGAAAGCGGCTCGCCAGAAGTATGTCCACCCCAACGATGATTTCGTCCAGGCCGGCGCCCTCTACAAGAAAGTCATGACAGATGCCGACCGCGACCACCTCGTGGGCAACATCGTCGACCACCTGGGCGGCGCCCGGAAGCGAATCCAGTATCGTCAGTGTGCGCTCTTCTACAAGGCGGAGCAGGAGTATGGCCGGAGAGTAGCCCAAGGGCTGAACCTTGACCTCAAGGAAGTGGCCCGCTTGGCCGGTATGTCCGCGGAGGACCGGGCCAAGGAGACAGCGGCGGGAACATACGAGAAATAGCCATTCTCAGTCGGAATCCTGGTCCGTCGTCCGGCCGGGCAGCTGCTCCCAGTATCGCGCGACCGGCGATAAAGTGACTTCGATACACGGAGCGAGGAGGTCAACTGATGAAGACGACAAGACGAGAATTCCTGAAGCATTCGGCGGCTCTTGCCGGAGGGACAATGCTGCTGGGACGTGCGGGCTGGCCCCGTCGCGCGCCCGGACCAGCATCGGAGAGCCGCGTCGTTTCGGTTGCGGCTTCCGATATGCTCGTCGAGACGAAATACAATCCGGACGCGGTGAATCGGGCTTTTGAGGCGGGGATGAAAGAACTGACCGGCCAGAAGACGGCCGCGAACGCCTGGGCCTCCCTCTTTACCGCCGACGATGTTGTAGGGATCAAGATCAACTGCATCGGCGCCCCCAGAATCTCCTCTTCCCTGGCTTCCATCAATGCTACGGTCGCCGGTTTAAAGAGCGCCGGCGTCAAGGAGAACAACATCATCATCTGGGACCGCGTCGACCGGGAGTTCCAGAAGACCGGCCTGGCGATCAACAAAGGCCCCACCGGTGTGCGCGTCATGGGCGCCTCGACCGTCTCGGAAGCGATCCTACCCTGGGTCGAGGGATACGACCGAAACGTCTATGTCTCTTACGAAGACGGCACTCTGAAAAAATTCCGGGAGCTCATCCGGAACGGTTTCACCAAGGAGGGAACGCACCGCGATATCTTCAACTCGGTGACCTGGCTGTGGACGCTGTGTCGTCAAGGCAATGAAAAGGCCGTGAAGTACGAATCGGAGATGCGGCGGCTCTACATGGACTACGAAGACCGCGAAGGCATCAAGCGGATCGCCGAGGAGGTCGCCGATCAATTCAACGACGTGACCATCGAGGACGAGGAGAAGTCCTTCCTCGCCAACATCGTGACCAAAGACATCACCAAACTCGTCAACATCGCCGTCCTCAAGCACAACGAAGACAGCGGTGTGACCTGGGCGGCTAAGAACATCGCCCTGGGCGTTACCACCAACAAGGTCCGTTTCCACATCGACTACTGCGCCCGAGCCATCGCCGATATATTGGCGATGCCGTGCCTCAGGGATAAGATGGCGCTCCACATTGGCGAGGCGGCCAAGATCTCGACCGTCAGCGTGGCCGGAGCCCAGATCGCCACCGACAACCGGATATTCTTCAGCCGTGATCCCGTGGCCATGGATAGGATCGGGCTCGACATCCTGGAGGAGAAACGGCGGGCGCAGGGGCTCGAATCGATCCGTTCGATCTCCACTCATGTGGCCGCCTGCGCCGCCAAGGGCCTTGGCACCGCTGACCTCTCCCGAATCGACCTCCGGGCACTCAAGGCCTGAGGAAAGTGCCGTCCGCGAGGGGCCTGGTAAGATGAAGACAATCGAAAGGAAGAGATGCTGGGGCGACCGGATTTTTTTCTAAGAGCTTGTTGATTCTTTCCCGGATGTGCTATGATGACGCCAGAATCATGAGGAGGACTTTTGGTAAAAAGCAGTCGGGCTTATAAGAGCGCAAAGCGTAGCAAGGAGTTGGATCGCCTGCGCAAGCAGGAGGAGAAACGGCTTCGTCGCCAGGGTAAGAAAAATCCTGTTCCCGAACCCGGGGCCGAGCCGACCTCCGGCGAAGGGCCCACCTCCGGCGTCTGAACTTCTGATTCGCATCAAAGTCGGCCTTTCGGGCCGCCCGTCCCGCATTTTTTGATTCCTCGACTTCCTTCTTCCGGCTCGATAAGAAAAAACTCACCGCAACGGCTTGATTTGAGCCGTCTCTTGATAAAGAATAATCTCTGGAGAAGCTGCTCCAAGCCCGGACCGGAGGTCAGCCATGCTGAGACACTATCAGATCGTCAACAACAAGATTGAAGAGACCGCTGATGAGAAGAGCCCGATCTTGATGTCCGTCAACCCCGACGAGAAGGAGAAGCGCTTTCTGATCGATACCTACTGCCTGGACGAGCACACTGTCAATTCGGCCCTCGACCCCGATGAGCCCGCCCGCCTCGAATGCGAGCCCAACCACATCGCCATCGTCTTCAAGCGGCCCAAGAACTACTCCGGCGCCGACCAGCTCCTCTTCAAGGCGACGACGGTGGGCGTCTTCTTCTTCGGCGAGTTCCTGATCGTCGTGATTGGCGAAGACACGAACCTCTTCGAAGGGAAGCCTTTCTCCAAGGTGAGTTCGCCCCGGGAGGTCCTGCTCAAGCTCATCTACCGGTCGATCTTTCATTTCCTCGAGCATCTCAAGATCATCAACCTCCTCTCCGACGAGGTCGAGCAGAAGATCAACCGGGCCATGGAAAACCGCTTCCTGATCAACTTGTTTACCCTCCAGAAGAGCCTGGTTTACTACCAGAACGCCATCAATTCCAACAGCGGTCTCATCGAGAAAGTCCGGCACAACTCCGCCCGGATCGGTTTCACTACCGAGGAAACGGAGCTCCTCGAAGACATCGTCATCGAGAACAACCAATGCTACCGGCAGGCCGAGGTCTATTCCAACATCCTGGCCAGCCTGATGGACGCCCGGGCCTCGATCGTCAGCAACAACCTCAATGTGCTGATGAAAACGCTCAACATCATCACCATCTCCATCATGATGCCGACGCTCGTCGTTTCGATCTTTTCGATGAACGTCAAGATCCCAATGGCCCACCTTCCCTTTGCCTTCTGGGCGATCATGGGACTCGCGGGCGTGGCGATGTTCGCCTTCCTGGTCTTCTGGAAATATCGCAAGTGGTAGTCGGTTCCGGGCTAGCCGCCGAGAAGCTCTAGGGCCTGGCGCAATCTTCGGGCATTTCCTGGGAAGTCTGTCCTGTCACCTTTCGTTTCGGGGTGAGGATAGACCCAGATGTGAGCATGGGGCACTTCGTCACCCATGACCGTACACCAGACGGCCTCGGTGGCGAAGGCCCGCTTCTGGGCACGAGCAAGGCGGCGGGCCAGGAGCCAGTACTCGGCCTGGGGCTCCACGTCCCAAACCCATCGTTCGTGTTTCTTGGGAACGATGAGCGTGTGCCCCGGTGAGCGCGGCCGGATGTCCAGGAAAGCGAGGAAATGATCGTCCTCGTAGACCTTTTCTGTCGGGGTTTTGCCGACGATGATTCGGCAGAAGACGCAATCACCCATCAGGAGCGTCCCTTCGTATACGCGGCGCAGTCGGCAGTTTTGAAGTCCATTCCTCCCCCCTGGTGGGGGAGGA
>JAFNEO010000028.1 GCA_017886205.1 Candidatus Aminicenantota bacterium
GCCGAGGCCGCCCATGAATAGGGCGCGTGTATGGGATTCGTCAGCCCGCTCGTTTCCCCAGCGAGGAAACTCGCTTCGCATCCTCCTTCGCTCTTCTCTCCTTTCAGTCGAGAAACCGTGCCCGCTCAGTCGTCCACGGACTTCCTCACCCACACCCTTCGCCTCTGTCGAGAAAGATCGTGGGCGCTATGATGCGGAGGGCTTTCTGAGGGACTCCCCCTCGCCTCTGGCAAGAAAGGAAGTGCCCGCTCAGTCGTCCACGGACTTCCTCACCCACACCCTTCGACCTTTTCCCGAAACGCCGACCTGTTCTGGGTCCCCCTTGATTGGTCAAGGGGGATAAGGGGGATTAATATATGAGAATAGATTCTTGGAGGCGTTTCGGAAAGGAAACTAGGCCCGAAACGCCAAGCGTCTAAAAGCCAGTGATTAGACCGAGGGCCAACCGCCCATGGTCTTTATAGATGCTGTCGAAGACATACGTGAACTCGGCCGTGGCCCGGATGTTCCGACGGAGCATCCGGCCATAGTGCACCGTGGCCGAGGAATAATCCAGCTCGTCAAGATCGGAGTTTACCCAGTTGTAAAGCCCGGTCAGATACCATTTGCTATCGTCTCCTTTGGGAAGATACACGAGCTCCGCGAACCCTCCCCCGGTCTTGACGTTCTCCGAAGGGACGAGGGTAGAGACGGCGAAATGGGGATTGCCGTCACGGCGCGCGACATACTGCAGGTTGAGCTCGAACGGCTTGGCCCTGATTGTTCCGTCGGCCCCCAGCATCCAGAGGGAATTGCCGATGCCTTCCTTTTCTTCCTTCCCCAGATAGGAGAGCCCGCCGACCCGGAAATGGTCGCCCAGATCCTGGGAAACCCGGAAGACGAAGTTCTTGTATTTGTCGTCATCGAAGTTGCGAAAGACGTTCGCCTCTCCGATCCCGCTGCCGTTGAGCACCTCGAGGGTGAAGTCCGTTCCTGAAGGGAAGCCGTAGGTGAACATGACGCCGCGGTCGTAGGTCAGGTCGATGCTGGACTCTCCCGGCCGGGCCCGGTAGACCTGATAATCCTCGAAGGTCAGGCGTAGCTCGCGCTTGAAGAGCGGGTCGGAAACCTGGAACTGGCCGATGTAAAAGTCGAGGTCGGAGCCGAATAGGTCGTTAAACATGAGGAAAGCATCCTCGATGCCGGCGACCTCGCCGCGCTCGGAGAAGAAGAAATAGAAGTAATAGGCGATGTTCTCGGTGATTTCGCCGCCGGAGAGAATCTTCAGGACGTAAGGCGAGGTGAAATCCCACTGCTTGGTGTCGGCGTTGTTGTAGGTAAAGAAACCCTCCATCCGCAGCGCAATCGGCACTTCACGGAGCAGCGAGAGGAAGCTGTCTCCCGTGTCGACATAATAACGGGGTGCGTCCTTGTCCTTGATGACGAACCCGTTACCGGCGAATTCATCCCCGTAGGCCTTGAGCTTGGGAAAGGGCGTATGGCAGGTTTTGCAGGTCATCTGGTACTTGCGGGCAAAGGCCGGGATGGCCAGGAGGTCGACCGCCGCGGCTTGAATGATAACGATGGTGCCGATCAGAACGAGGATTGCTCTTTTCATATTTAGCCTCACTGAAGCACGGTGATGGTAGTGGAATGATCGTTGACCTGAACGACGTCGGATTCTTCGGCCGGAACTCTCAGGAAATCGGCCACGGGCTTGACCAGTTTCTGATAGTTCAACACGGCCGTGACCTTGAGGGGTCCGGGGGCGACGTCAAAGGGAAGCGTGAAGGTACAGGTTTCGAGTTTGGTCTCGCGAGGGCCGATCCGGTAATCGGTGCCGAAGGACTTGGTGTTCCATTGCTGTATGGTCATGTGGCCCTGGGGATCAAAGTAGGCCATCCGGAAGATGCGGTCACCGACCGGAATGCCGTCGCGCTGGACTCCCGGAAAATTGGGATCGCCGAGGGCGATGCCCATGTCCTGGTAGGCCAGAGTGTCCGCGCCGATGGTGTATTCTTCTCCGGCGAACCCTTTTTTGTCCACGGGGAGGTGATAAGATTTCCCCTTGGCGTCTACCGCTTCGACGTGCATCCAGACGATCCGGTCCTCGACCGAGCCCGTCGGGAACTTATGGCCGGTCTTCTGGTTGAACAGGGCGACGGTGAACTTGACCTTCTCTCCGGGCTCGGCCTCGCGGATGTCGGGGTGGATCCGGAGCTCGATCGTGCCGCGCACTTTGCCGGGATCATGGGCACCGTGGAAGAGATGCTGACGGGCATCGGGATAGGCGTTGCCCATAGCGGCCGTCTTGCCCTCGGCATAAGTCATATGGCAGTCGTGGCACTTGACGCCCTGCGCCGCATACGGGCCGTCTTTCCATTCGAGATGAGTGGCCTTGACCCAAGCGCCGTAGGGACTTTTCTCGTTGTGGCAGGTGCCGCAGAACTCAGCCTTGCCCAGGAACTCGGATTTCATCAGGTTGTGTTCGGGAGAGTTTTTGCCCACGCGGGGTCCGTATTTGGTCTTCCCCGGCTCCGAGACCCAATTGAAGTTGAACGGGGTATCCCCGGCGAAACCGGTGATCGTGTGGCAGATCTCGCAGGAGACAGACTCGTTGGCGCGGCTGTTGGCCGAGGGAAGGGGAGGCGGGACATCGCCGGCCAGGAAGGCGATCGGCGCATGGCAGCCGTTGCAGCCGGCCTTGACGCCGGCCACCATCTGGTCCTTCTCAGCGTGCGGGACGGCCAGCTTGAAGTATTCGATCTCATCCCAATGATGGGTATAGGCCTGCGACATCATGGCCTGTTTCCACTGCTGATAGATATCAGTGTGGCAGGAGGTGCCGCAGAACTGGGGCGTCTGGAAGTCGTCGTACTTTCGGGTGCCCAGGGCGGCGTCTCCGGCCTTGACCACCTGCTGGGATTTCATCCCAAGAAGTAGGACGGAGATAAAGACAAACCCGAGTGCCGGAATCAGGATTTTTCTCATAGGCGCTCCTTTCTATAAAGAGAAAGCCCAATTAACGATAAAGGGACGATTCCGGCCGATGAACCGTCCCTCCTTTGGAGAATGATTATATCGTTTCTGGGGAAAACCCGCAACTCAGCATAAAGGTGGGGAAGCCTCTCCATCTATGTGATGGATAACTTGGGAATGGAGAAGCGACCTCGAAGGTTTAGCCTTCCCGAAGCGTTTTTCGAGGGCGGCCAGTCTTTTAGGCGATAAAGGCGAAGGGCGTGGGTGAGGAAGTCCGTGGACGACTGAGCGGGCACGGTTTCTCGACTGAAAGGAGAGAAGAGNNTTAAAAACCTGAGCGGGAGCGCTGACATTCCCGAGTTGTCTATCATGTTCATCACATAATGGGAGGCTTACTCATGGTGGTGAGAGAAGGAAATCAAGGATTTGTTTTGAAAAAGACGGGAGACTCGTCTAGACTAAAATGGGGAAACGAGGAGGACGTCAAATACCTAGAAAGGGTTTTACCGTGAAACAATCTCAATACGGGCGGTGTGGTCTTTATTGCGGCGCCTGCGGAGCTCCGGACTGCGATGGCTGTAGGAGCAATCGTACGGACGACTATGTCAAAGGATGTCGGTTCAGGCGGTGCGCCGCAGACAAGCACGTCGATTTCTGCTGTTTTTGTGCTGACTACCCGTGCCCGCCGTTTCACGAGTTCATGACCGACAAATGGCCGCACCATTGGACCATGAAACCCAACCTGGAATATATCAAGGAAAATGGTCTTGAGAAATGGCTGGAGGTTCAGAGGGAAGAATGGAAGTGCCGGAGTTGCGGAGCGGAAATAAAATGGTACCAGAAGGTCTGCGCGTGCGGTTGTGATTTAGGAGGATGGGACCTGCCGCCGGATTTTCTGCCTGAATAGAGCGCGAGTTTGCGTTTTCGTCAGCCTTCATCTATGATGCAGAAATAAAGGGAATTCAGGCATGCAATGTCCTCATTGTCATTCGGATAATCCAGACACCTCCCGGTTTTGCGGTAACTGCGCGGCCTCGCTGAGCCCGGAAGGCCGCGATCTCGCTTCATTTACAAAAACCCTCACCGCGCCAGTCCAGGCGCTGAAGAAAGGAACGCTTTTCGCGAATAAATACAGGATCAGCGGCGAGATCGGCCGGGGCGGCATGGGGGTAGTGTTCAAGGCCGAAGACACGAGGCTCAAGCGCCCAGTCGCTTTGAAGCTGCTGCCCTTCGAGCTTTCGCATTCCCCCGAAGCCAAGGAGAGGTTCATCCGCGAGGCCCAGGCCGCCGCCGTCCTGGATCATCCCAACATTTGTACGGTTTATGAAGTGGAGGAGCAGGAGGGCCAGGCATATATCGCGATGGCCTATATCGACGGAAAGAGTCTCAAGGAAAGGATTGCCCAGAGTCCGCTCAAAATCGAAGAAGCTTTGGGCATCGCCCGACAAATCGCCGAGGGACTGGAGGAAGCGCATCGAAACGGAATCATCCACCGGGACATCAAGCCGGCCAACATCATGCTCACCGCCAAAGGCCAGGCCAAGATCATGGATTTCGGGCTAGCCCGGCTGGAGAGCGCCGGCGACCTCACGCGAACATCTGTCGTGATGGGAACAATCGCCTACATGTCGCCCGAGCAGGCACTCGGCAAGAAGGTCGACCACCGCACTGATATCTGGTCTTTTGGCTGCCTGCTTTCTGAGATGCTGGCCGGTCACGGCCCGTTCCAAGGGGGACACGAGCAAGCGATTTTACAGGCTATTGTCCATGCGGATCCCGAGCCCATAGCCGCATTGAGACGCGATATTCCCGCCGGGCTTGTCAGGGTCTTGGACAGGTGTCTCAAGAAAAATCCGCTCGACCGCTATCCAGATGCTGGCGCTCTGAATAAAGATCTCAAGTCGGTCAACCTCGCCGATATCGTTTCCCTCCCAACTGTCGTCGTCCCCAAAGCCGGCCCTTCCATCGCCGTCCTCCCTTTCTCCGATATGAGCCCGGAAAAAGACCAGGACTACTTCGGCGAGGGCATTGCCGAGGAGCTGATCAACGCCCTAGCCCACATTCAGGACTTGCGGGTCGTGGCTCGCACTTCAGCCTTTGCCCTCAAAGGCATGAATCTTGATATCCGGGAGATCGGCCGGAAGCTCGACGTCAAGGCCGTTCTCGAAGGGAGCGTTAGGAAGGCCGGCAACCGGCTGCGCGTCACCGCCCAGCTCATCAACGTCGAAAACGGCTTCCATCTCTGGTCGGAGCGTTACGACCGGGAGATGGACGACATTTTCGCCATCCAAGACGATATCACTTCAGCCATCGTGGACAGCTTGAAGGTCAAGCTTCTGGCCGGAGAGAAAACCGCCCTCAAAAAAAGATCCACCGATGACCCGGAAGCCTACAGCCTCTATCTCAAGGGGCTCTATTTCCATTCCAGGCCGAGTTTCGAATCTTACAGTAAGGCCCTGGATTTTTTCCGCGCGGCCATCGACAAAGACCCGAATTTCGCCCAGGCCTACGCGGGCATGGCCTTCATATTTGGGGGTTTGGGCATCTTGAATTTAGCCCCGCCGTCTGAGATGTGGCCGAAGGCCAAAGCCGCGCTCCTGAAAGCCCTGTCTCTGGATGAAGACCTGGCCGAGGCCCACGCCGTCGCCGCCATGCTGGCGTTCTGGTATGAGTGGGATTGGGAGGCCGCCGCCAGGAGCTTGGATAAAGTCCTTTCCCTTAATCCGGGGGACGCTACGTCCCATGGCGCGCGCGGCTGGTTCTGTTTAAACAGAAGACGGTTTGACGAGGCGATCCGGGAAATCAAGAAGGCCCTGGAGCTCGACCCTCTTATGCCCCTTTATTATGCCTGGTCGGTCGGCCTTCATTGGTCCGTGGGGAGGCCTGACGAGGCCCTCCAGGAATTCGCCAAGGCCCTGGAGATTGATCCGAACAACGGCCTCGCCTATTTTCATGCTGGGGTAGCCTATTATCGAAAAGGGCTTTTGAGTGAAGCCTTGGAGACTCTTGAGAAAGGGAAAAAATTCGCCGTCTTCCCCGGGTGGGCGGAGTTCGGAATAGGGATCATACATCTTAAACAGGGAGATCCGGGGAAAGCGACGCAGATCCTTGATGAAATGATCGAAAACAAGAACACGACCAAGAATCTTTCGTCCGTTTGCGTCGCCTGGCTGGCCGGGGCCCTAGGGAAATTGGACCTGGCCTTCGAGTTCCTGGAGAAAGCCTACGAAGAGCGCGACAGCCTGATGATTTTTATCCATATCTACGCTGACATCTTTTCGCCCATAATATCGGCCGACCCGAGGTTCAAAGATATCCTTAAAAAGATGAAGCTGGATGTCTGACCCCTGATAGAGGGGAGCGCCGGCCGGCTATTTTCCCTTAATGATCTCGATGAGGACTTCGCGCGCGCGGGTCACCGGTTTCACCCATCCAGAAAATGGCCTTCTTCCTCACTTCCGGGCTGGGATGCGTCTTGGCGACCTTGATCAGCGCCTCGACCCCTTCATTCCCGGGAAGCTGAGAAAAGGCTCACTCCGGCACGTCTTTCTTGATCTTCTCTGGCTCTTTTTTCTCGATGATCTCCAGCAGTGCGGCCTTGGCCTTGGGCGTGCCGATCTGGCCGAGGGCCATCACGGCCGCCGTGGCCGTCCTGCTGTCTTTATCCCTGGCCGCTTCGAGGAGGGCGGGCACGGCCTCGTCGCTTTTGGTCTGGCCCAGCGTCATGACCAGCATCCTTTTCATTTCCGGGTCTGTTTCTTCCTTCAATACCTGGGTCAGCACGCTGACCGGCACTCTGCCCTTTTCATCCGCCAAGGCGATCAGGACGGCCTGCTTGACCCTTTGGGACGTCGTCTTCTTCAGCAGCTCGAGGAACTTGTCGGTGGGAAACGAACCTTTGAACTCGTGCAGCCCTAAGACCGCCATCTCGGCGATCCTCTCGTCGGGATTGTTGATGGCCGCATCCAGGAGGATACTCTCCACGCCCTCTCCGCCGTGCTGGGCGATCGCCAGAAGGGCATGTTGCTGGACATCCGCGTCTTTGCTCGTTGCCAGAACGGCTTTCAGCAGGTCCAGCGACTCCGGCCCCGCTATGTTGCCGGCCATGATGAGCGCCAGACGGGCCAGGTCCTTGTCCGGCTCGTTCAGGATGGCTTCTCGGAGAAAGGGGAGAGTTTCCGGATCGGCTCGTTGGCTGAGGCTGATCAGCGCGGCCTTCCGGACCTCGGGATTCTTCGACTCCTTGAGGATACGCAGGAGTGCGGACCGCGCCTCCTGACTTTCGGCGTTTTGCAGGCCCAGGATCGCCATCCTCGCAATATCGGGATTCGGGTCCATGAGTGCTAGGTCGATCAACAGAGAGGCGACGGCCGGGTCTTTCGTCTCCATCAGGGATATGATGGCGGCTTTACGCAGCTCTTCATCTTTTCCGGACTTGGCGACTTCTTTGAGCATCCCGACGGCTTCCGGGTTATCGCTCTGAGCCATGGCGATAAGGGCGGTCCTCCGGGCCTGGAGGTCCGGGTCGTTGAGGATAATGGTCTTGATCTTGGCGAATGCTTCCGGGGCTTTGAAGTCCTGGAGCATAAAGATAATCCGGCTCTTGAGCTGTGTGCTCTGGGTCGCATCATAGAGGTTGATAATGGTATTCAGGGACTCCGGGTCTCCGATGTCCTGGAGGGCGTAGAGGGCGGCCAGCTTGACATCCGCTTCCTGATTTTCCTCCAGGGCTTGGATCATGGCCTCGTACTCGGGCTTTCCCGTCTTAGCGAGCTGGCGGCCCAACCGGACCATGTTGGCCCGGGCATCGTCCGCCCACTCGCTCTCCGGATAAGCGTTGATGAACTCCTGGTAGCACTTATAAACGCTCTCCGGAGATTGATTGAGCTTCTCCCGGGCGTAGCACTGCCAGAAGCG
Organism: Candidatus Aminicenantota bacterium; assembly: GCA_017886205.1. Taxonomy (GTDB): domain Bacteria; phylum Acidobacteriota; class Aminicenantia; order Aminicenantales; family UBA8522; genus UBA8522. The sequence goes on from JAFNEO010000028.1 coordinate 7,876, forward strand.
GGCGTCATCCACCCAGGCGCTCTGGGAGTAGTTTTTGACGAATTCTTCCATAGCTCCTAGCGCATCGGCCCACTTCTCCTGGAGAACGAGGTTGTAGGCTTCCTTATAGGCGACGTTGTAATCCTTCTTGTAGGCGTCGGCGTCCTTTTCTTGGGACTGGTTGCCCAGGGTGGACCGGGGTGACAAGAAAGCGGCCAAAAAGAAAAGCGTTCCGATGACTGCCAGACGAATGATTTTGTTCATCACGAATCTCCTCTATCTAGGCTTTTGTTTTAGGGGAAGGCGACTTCTCCGGGTCCGCTTCTCGGCCCCCCCTGGAGAGGTCCCCGTCCATCTCGCTCAGGTTGATCTTGAAAAGCACACCGCGGTTTTCGACGCCCTGCTTGACGAATTCAACCGCCTCGAGGTCATTTTCCGATTCGAGGTTGGCGATCTGAAGTAGGATGGTCTCGAGGTCGGCAACAAGCTCCCGGAGGCGGCGCCGGCGGGGGTCCCTGAGGTCGGACTTGAGCTTGCCGGCTTGCGTCACGAGCTCCTGGGAGACCTGTTTCTGGTATGGCAGGTTCAAAGCATAGGAGTCTTCGGTTTTGGGATCATAATTGACGAGCGCCAGGAGCACGAGCTTGGACCGGTCGACATAGTCCCGGGCGCGGAGGACGGGATCGCTTTCTGCAGGCTGGCTCGGAGGGGCCTTGACCGTCTGCCGGGAGGCCTCGACGGATGTCCTCTGCGGAGAGAAGACCCCCCGTCCGATAAAGACGCCGATGGCGATCAAAACGAGGGCTGCGGCCGCCTGGAAGGCCCAACGGGGCGCGAGACTCCTGGCTCGACCGAGCCTTTTTCCCCATGATCCGGGCATCTTCTCGACCGCCTGCTCTTTTCCCATGCGCCCGGCGAGCCTGTCCCAGTAGCCGTCCCAAAAATCCTGGCCGGGCTCGGGTCGAGCTCGCCCGTCCATAGTCTTCAGCGTCTCCGTCAAGGCCTTGTAATCGGACGCGCAAGCGGGGCAGGAGGCGATGTGATTTTCAAAAAGAGTTTTTTCCTTGGGATCCAGCTCTCCGTAGAGCGCCTCGACGAGAAGACCGCTGCACTTCTTACAGTCCTTCATCGGAAACCTCCATCGACCCGGGCGTTCCCGGCACGGCGAGCTCCTTCTGGAGCTTCCGGAGGCAACGGAAGAGGTAGCTCTTCACCGACCCGACGGATATCTGCATGGTCTCGGCGATCTCGTCGAGCATCAGGTCGTTGTAGTGCCGCAGCAGGAAGACCGTCCTCTCCCGGGATGAGACTTTTTGAAGCGCTTTCTCGACCCTGGCCCCGAGGAGACGGTTTTCGGCCGCCCGGGCGGGGTCCGATGAAGCCGGGGACTCGCTGAAGCCTGCGTTCGAAACATCGAGGACCGAGTCCTCGACCGCTTCCGGGGTCAGCGTTTCCCGGCGCAGGTGGTCGATCGAGGCGTTATAGGCGATCCGGTAGAGCCAGGAACTGAGCTTGGCATCCCGTTTGAACGTCTTAAACCCGCGGAACGCTTTCAAGAAAACCTCCTGGGATATGTCTTCGGCGTCGGCCGGATCACCCACCATGTCCAGGGCGAAGTAATACATCTTCTTCTTGTAGGCCTCGACCAGCTCCCGGAAAGCGGCCGTGTCGCCTTTGGAGAGCCTGTCGATGAGCTCTTTCTCTTCCGTCACCCAGAATCTCCAGTTTCACATCCTTAAGACGGACGAAACCGCCTTCAGGTTGGCAAGATCTCTGTTCTATTTATACGGGATATCCCGGGGCTTGTCACTCCGGGCGGGTCAGCTTATTCGACAGGGCCGTTTTTGTTTCGATTATTTAACTTCTCATGGCCTCGTGGGCCAACTGCGAAGGATGAGAATCCCCCTCCTCCCTACCTCCTCCCGCCAGGGGAGGAGGATATGTGAATTGCCCGTCCCATTCCTCCCCCTTGGGCGGGGGAGGATAGAGGAGAGGGGGATTTTTTTGGCAACTTCCCTTATGAGACCAAATTCGTCATAATACAATATCTTTTTTACGGAGGTGATCATGAAAAAACGCGGCTCTCTTCGCGCTGACTCTGGCTTCCTGTGTTTGTTGCCGTCCTGGCGATATCCCTTCTCGCCGCTGATGAAAAGATGGACAAGGTAGATAAGATTTTTGCCCAATGGGACACAACGACGAGCCCCGGCTGTGCTTTGGCCGTGGTCAAGGACGGCCAGATCATCTACAAGCGCGGCTACGGGATGGCCAAGCTCGAGGACGATATTGTCATCACGCCCGATAAGATTTTTGACCTCTTCGCCCAGGAGCGTATCTTCAAGCCTCTGGGGATGACCTACACTCTCTACCAGGACGACCACCGCCAGATCATCAAGAACCGGGCGACTGGCTACGAGCAGGCCGAAAAAGGTTTTAGGCTCAACATGAGCAACTGGGATGAGACCGGAGATGGAAATGTCTACACCTCCGTCGAGGACCTCTACCTTTGGGATCAAGCGTTTTATAACAACAAGCTCGGCCGGAACCTGATGGACATGCTGCATACAGTCGGCGTGCTCAACAACGGCGTCAAGCTGGACTATGCCTTCGGCCTGGTCATCCGGGATTATGAAATAGGGACGGTTCTATTTTTTAGGGCATAAAAACGGGACTGTCCCCATTTTGTTCGGTTTGGGAAATTGATGTTCGCGCTCATTTGGAATAGTAATAGGGAAAGAGTCCTGGTTTGCCACATGGAGGGATGAGATGAAAAGAAGTCTTTTTGTCCTGGCGACCATATCATTGTCCTTCGTCCTGCCGGCCCGCAGCCAGACGGCCGTGGAGGGGAGGGGCGTCTGGGCCCATCCCGGCGATTTCGGCAGGAGCGAGAAGGAGGTCGAAGCCTTCTTCCAGGTCTTGAAGAAATCCCACATCCAGGTCGTCGTGCCCCTGGTCAAGGACATGGCCGGCCGTATCTACTGGCACAGCCGGCGGTTTCCCGAGGCTGTCCACCCGGACTATCGGCAGTTCGACGTTCTGCGGGCGATCACGAACGCGGCCCCAAAATACGGAATCAAGGTCCATGCCTGGCTGTGCGATTTTGGTGAGGCCAAGGACTCGCCGGCCTTCAAGCTCCATCCGGAATGGGCCATGCTCAGCCCGGAGGGCGGCCTGACGGCGGACGAAAAGCTCACCCCGGACAAGGTCTATGGCCCCGTCTGGATGTGCCCCGCCCGCCGCCCTGGCTACACCGACCAGTGGCTCCTGCCGATGATCGAGGAGGTCGTCCGGGATTATCCGGTCGACGGCATCCATCATGATTACGTCCGCTATCCCGGTGATGCCGCACCCGATACCTACTGCTTTTGCGATTACTGCCTGGAGCATTTTCTCGTCGACAACCTCTTCTTCTATCCTTCGCAGCCGGCGAAACAGGTCCCGTTGAAAAATATTCGGCTCCGGCCGGAGGCCAACTGGGATCAGGATTTCACGGTGAAACCGGCCGATTGGACGAGCCTGTCAAGAGAACAGAAGGCCCGTTTTATCCTCGAGGGGAAAGCCATCAACCGGGCCGACCTGGATTATTTTTTCTACGAGTTGCGCTGCGACGCCGTCAGCCGGTTTGTCCGCGAGGCCTGGGAGAGAGCAGCGGCCGTCCGTCCAAATATCGAGATGTCGGCCGCGGTGTTCATCAACCCGATGAAGAGCGGCCGGTTCATCGGCCAGCGCTGGACCGACTTCGCGCCCTGGGTGGACATCACCATGACCATGACCTACCGCAGCCATTTCCAGGGGAGTTTCGAGGATTATCTGGCCTACCTGGCTGATGTTGTCCCCGCCCAGGTGGCCTGGGTCGGGAACATGAGCAGCCTCTATGTCGGGCTGGACGCCTATTACATTTTCCAGGAGGAGCGGGAGCCATGGGAGAAGGCGGTCGCGCTCCTCAAACCAGAAGCCGACAATGAATCGCGCGCTAAGTTGAGGAAGCTTATGGAAGGGAACATCGCCTATCTCACTCGGTTCTCGGTTCCGCGGGCGAAAGCCCTGGGTGCTCGATTCCGTTCATTTGAAAAAGGGAAGGCATCCCCGTCCGAAATGGCCGCCGAGATCACCGGATTTCTAACCGATGCCCCGCCCGGCTTCTTTCCCGAGGACAAGCTTATCCGGGCGATCGAAGCCGTGAGGAAGTCCGGCGGCCGGGGCGTGATGGTTTTTTCTGCCAGTCATATCTCCCGGAACAAGCTCTGGGGCGGGTTGGAAAAGGCCTTCTCGTTTCCGGCCCGGCCGGCCCAAGAAGTCCTTCCCGAAGGCCCTCACCTTTCGATCAGGGCCTGGAGAGAGCTGCGGAAAAAACCGGGTTAGGCAAGGAGGGAACGCAGTTCTGCCGGCTCCGTCGTCGGGCGCTCGCAGCGATAGTTGGAGCAGACATATGCCGTAGCCTTGTCACCTAGTGAGCTCATCGCTGCCGTGAACGGGGCCAGCTTCAAGATCTCCGGGTCGCTCTCCTCGACCGGACGGAACAACACGACTGTATTAGGAATGAACTCTTTACGGAGGACATCAAACAGGGCCCGTGTATCGGGAGCGTCCGTCCTTCCGACGACGACCACCTCCCGGCCGGGACCCAGGGCGAAATCGAGGCCGCAGAGGAGCTGCGTGTAGGCCGCCGGATATTGAGAGATCCTTCCCGAAAACACCTCGATGAGCCTCCCGGCTTTTGCCTCTAGGTCCGGACGTCCCAGGAGCCGGCCGAGGCGGAGGAGGTTGGACACCATCACCGAATTGCCCGAAGGAACGGCGCCGTCATAGAGTTCCTTCCGTCTTAAAGGCAGGTCTTTATGGAGGTCGGCGGAAGTGAAAAAGAAACCGCCGGCCTTCTCGTCCCAGAAACCGCGAATCGCGTCCTCGGTGAGCCCGGCCGCCCAGGAAAGAAGGCCGGCCTCGAACGTGGCCTCGTAGAGCTCAAGGAGCCCCCAGATGAGGAAGGCGTGGTCGTCCAGGAATGCCGGAATCGCGACTTCTCCTCCGGCCCAGCGGTGATGGAGGTTTCCCCGCACAGTCAGCTTTTCGCGGATGAAGTGGGCGGCTGCGGCCGCGGCCTCGGCATAGTCAGCGCGGCCGAAAGCCTGCGCCGCCTTAGCAAGGGCGGCGATCATGAGCCCGTTCCAGTCGGCCAGGATTTTTGTGTCCTTGAGCGGACGGGGACGATGTTCGCGCCGGCCTAAAAGCCGGCCGCCGATTCGCGTGATCTGCTTTTGGAGGTCCTCGTCCGAGATCCAGAGTTCGGCGGCGGCGAGGTCCGGTGGCCCGCCGAGATGAAGGATGTTCTTCCCGGAATCGCGGCCTCCCGGCTCGGCGAAGTTCCCCTCCGGCCGGAGGTTGAAAATGGACCTCGCCAACTCAGCCTCGGAAGGGGAGAGAACGGCCTCGATCTCTCCGAGTTCCCAGACGTAGAACTTTCCCTCCTCTCCCTCGCTGTCCGCATCCTCGGCAGTATAAAATGCGCCCTCCGGCGATCTCAAATCGCGCCGAACATAGGTCAGGACCTCTTCGACGGTTCGCTTGTATTCATCTTGGCCGGTGAGTTGGAAGGCCTCGGTGTAGGCCATGGCCAGGAGGGCCTGGTCGTAAAGCATCTTCTCGAAGTGGGGGACGCGCCAGCGCCTGTCGGTGGAGTAGCGATGAAACCCGAAACCGAGATGGTCAAAAATCCCTCCCCGACGCATGGCCTGGAGGGTCTTCTCGACCATGGCCAGGGCCTTTTTGTCGTTCTTCCGCCGGGCCTGGCGAAGGAGAAAGGTCAGATGATGGGGCGTGGGGAACTTGGGGGCAGAGCCGAATCCGCCGAATTCGGCGTCAAATTGAGCCGCCAGCTCGGCGGCGGCCTGGTCGAGGACCGCGGGCGATGCCTTTTTTTCTCCGGCAGCTTCCGCCGGTTCGCCGAGCGCAGTCAGGATCCGCTCGGTCGAGTCCAGAAGCTCCGACCGCCGAAATTTCCAGGCCTCGGCGACGCGGCCGATGAGGTCTTTGAGCCCGATGAGACCGAACCGGCTCTCCTTGGGAAAATAGGTCCCGGCGAAAAGCGGCCTCTTGTCCGGCGTCAGGATTATGGTCAGGGGCCATCCTCCGCCTCCGGTCAAGAGCTGACAGACGGCCATGTAGTGGGCGTCGATGTCCGGCCGCTCCTCCCGGTCGACCTTGATGGAGATGAACGTCCCGTTCATCAGGCGAGCGATTTCTTCGTCGGCGAAGGATTCCCTCTCCATCACGTGGCACCAGTGGCAGGTCGAATAGCCGATCGAAAGAAAAACCGGCCTGTCCGTTCGTCCGGCCTCCCGGAACGCCTCATCGCCCCAGGGGTACCAGGAGACAGGGTTATGCACGTGCTGGCGGAGGTAGGGGCTCTTCTCGTTGATCAGCCGGTTGGCCGTTTCTGCGGTCATGGGGCCTATTTTATATGACTCGGGTTTAAAAGTCGAGTAATTTGATGGGAATAGTAGTCTTTGGGTGAGAAAAATGACGGCGGGGGATCGTTCCTTGGATTGTGAGCATTTCCCGCCAGCAGGTCGATTCTTTCCTGGCCAAATCGCTGCGCCTCATCAGCGAGGAGGTCTCCTCCAGCCGTGTTCTCTTGACCGTCCTGGACGGAGGCCGGGGGCCGGTCGAAATGAGATCCTGGCCGGCACCGGACGCCTCGTTCGAGTCCACTTCCTCCGACCTGGCCCGCCAGGCGGTCGAGGAGAAACGGCCCCTCTTTGCCGCCAGCGCCGTTCCGCGTCCGGGTGACCAGGGACCTTCGACCCGCTGGCCTGGAAGCTTGCTCTGTCTTCCTTTGTTGACTGGAGATCTTCCGGTGGGGGCTGTCTGTTTGGGACGAGAGCCTGGGGAAGAGCCTTATTCGTCCGCGGACCTGGAGACGGTCGTCTTCTTGACTCAATCCTTCGCTACGGTCATCAAGAACGGGCTCGTTCAGCCCGGTCAGACGGACCGCCCCGTTCAGGCTTCGGAATCCGATCCGCTCATCGGGGGGAGCCGGGCCTTCACCGTGATCCAAACACTGATCGAGAGGGTCAAGGACGCCGCTGCCCCGGTGTTCATCTATGGAGAAAGCGGCACCGGAAAGGAGCTGATTGCGCGGGCCATCCACGGCCGGGGCGCACGACGGGCCGGCCCGTTCATCGCCGTCAACTGCGGAGCCATCCCCGACCAGCTCCTGGAGAGCGAGTTGTTCGGCCATGCCCGCGGCTCATTCACGGGGGCCCTGCGGGACAAGGCCGGGCTGCTCGAAGAGGCCAATGGCGGGACCTTTTTTCTGGACGAGATCGGGGATCTGTCCCCACCTCTTCAGGCGAAGCTCCTGCGGCTGCTCCAGGAAAAGGAGATCCGGCGGATCGGGGAAACCCGGATGCGGCGCATCAACGTCCGCTTTATCTCGGCCACCAACAAGGAGCTCGAAAAAGAGATCGAACGGGGCCGCTTTCGAATGGACCTCTACTACCGGCTGCGCATCCTGACCATCGAGGTCCCACCCCTGCGGGAGCGGAGGGCCGACCTCCTTCTGTTGATTAACCATTTCGTCGACAAGTACGGCCGGGAAATGGGACGGGAAAAGACCTATGTCTCTCCCGGAGCGCTGGAGATTATGGTGAACTATCCTTGGCCCGGGAACATCCGGGAGCTCCAGAACGAGGTCCAGCGATGCCTGGTTCTGGCCGGAGGGGACCGCCTGATCCGGGAGGAGCATCTTTCCGCCAAGATCAATCCTCGGCGGGAATCGGCCTTACCGGTCACCTATAACTACTTCCTGGCCAAGGCCGAGTTCGAAAAGAGGTTCATCCACCAGGCGCTCGTCCGCTTCGGCCACAACAAGGCGCGGACGGCCAAGGAGGTCGGCCTGACCCGGCAGGGACTTTTTAAGTTATTGAAAAAACATAAGGTCGAGGAGAGGCCTCCGGACTGAGAAGATCTCTCTTTCAACTTTTCGCTTTTTTTGCTAGATTGAAATCACCATGACTGAAGGGAAGTCGAAGCCCGGGGTTTTCGAGGTTGTCTGTCCGTGCTGCCAGTCCGTCCTCTGGGTGGATGGGATCAGCCGAGAGATCGTCAAGACCGAGAGGCCTGCGGCCAAGAAGAAGGGGTCCTTGGACGATCTCCTGGAAAAAGAGAAGAAGCGCCGGGACGAGTTCGAGCGCAAATTCGAGGCCACCGCCGAGCTCGAACGTCAGAAGAAAGAAAAAGCCAAGGAGGCTTTTGAGAAAGCTCTAGGCAAGGTCGGGAAAGACGAATGAGATCCCCGCGGCGCAAGCGCCCCGGGATGACATTGGATCTACGGCCGGATGTCGTCAGCTCCCGGCCTGGGTCTCGTCCTCGCGCCTCTTCGGGGACATCGTGAACCCGGTGAAGCCGAATGCGGCCAGGATAAAGAGGGCCGCCCAGTTGGCGATGGCCCAGGGAAGATAGCTCAGGACCGGAACCCCCAGCGCACCCGTAATATACACCCCTGCCATGCTCCAGGGGATGAGCGGCACGATGATGCCGCCGCACTCGTCGATGATCCGCGAGAGGTTCTTGGCCGCCAGTCCCTTGTCTCTGAAGGCCGGCCCGAGCAGTTCTCCCGGGATGATGACCGAAAGATAGGAGCTCCCGGTGACGAGCGCCGTCACGACGCAGGAGCCGATCGTCACCGCCACCAGGCTTCCGACGTTCCTGGCCACTCTCATCGTCCGGTCCAGGACGACGCCCAGCATTCCCGTCTTTTGCATGATGCCGCCGAAGCTGAAGGCCGTGAAAGCCACGAGCTGGGTCTCCATCATGCTCATCAAGCCGCCGCGCGCCAGGAGCCTGTCCACGGCCTCGACTCCTGTCGCCGCGGGATAGCCGGAATTCACGGCCTGGGCGATCCGGACGATGGACTCCTTCTGGAAAACCACGGCCAGGAACGTGGCCGCCAGCGATGAGAGGAGCATCCCCGGGATCGTCGGCTTCTTGGCGAAGGCTAGATACAACACGATGAGCATGGGCAGAAGGAGTAGCAGGTTGAACCGGAAATTCCTCCGGAGCGTGTCCAGGATGAGGTTCATAGTGTCGGTGGCGATCGTCCCTGCCTCATACTTGAGCCCGACCACGAAATAGACCGCCAGGCTCAAAAGCCAACCCGGAACCGCCGACCACATCATGTGTTTGATGTGGTCGAAGAGGTTGGCCCCCGCGGCCACCGCGGCCAGATTAGGGATATCCGAGAAGGGCGACATCTTGTCGCCGAAATAAGCACCGGCTACGATGGCGCCCGCGGCGAGCCCCAGAGGCATCCCCAGTCCCATGGCGATCCCGATAAAGGCGACGCCCACGGTGCCGATCGTTCCCCAGGATGTTCCCGTGGCCACCGCCGTGATGCTGCAGACGAGGCATGCCGTGATCAGGAAAAACTTGGGCGAGATGAGCTTGAGGCCGTAGTAGATGATCATCGGGATCGTGCCGCTGGCCATCCAGGCGCCGATGAGGATTCCCACCGTGAGCATGATCAGGATGGCCGGCATGGCTTTGGCGATGCTTTCGACGATGCCCTTCTGCATGTCCTCCCAGCGGAATTTGAGCAGGACTCCGAGGCATCCGGTCAGGAAGGCTGCGGCGACGAGCAGCACCTGGGGCCGGATCTTGTAGACTCCATAGCCCACGCCGAGGAGAAGCCCCATGGCGATGAGCGGTAGGACTGCCACACCGAGGGACGGGGTCTTGGATCTCGCCATGATCAATCTTCGCCGGCCGGGCTGAATGTGCCGCGGGCTGTGACTTTGCCGTCGGCCATCAAGCGACGGCCGCGGGCGAAGACATCGCGCAGTTCCCAGCCGCCGTCGAAGACGGCCAAGTCGGCATCCTTCCCCGGCCGGATCTCTCCCTTGGCCGCAAGCTTGTAGAAGGATGCGGAGTTAGCTGAGAAGAGTCTCGCCGCGTCCTCCACTCCGATCGTCTGCCGGCGGAGAAGAGACTGGAAGGCCCTGAGAAGGTCCTGCTGAGTGGCGATAGTCAACCCGACCAGCTTTCCGGTGCTGTCAAAGACGGGCAGGCTTCCGTTGCTGTCCGAGCTCACCGTCAAGCGCGCCAGGGGGACCCGGCGCTCGAGGCACAGGGCGATGGCTTTTTCCACGCTCACTTCCGGGTTTCCCGGTTCTGGTTCCGGCCCGACGGTGAGGTCGATAAACCCGCCCGCCAGGGCCCACCGGACCGACTCCTCGAAGAGCTCGGGATTCCGGTTTACGTGGGTGGGGATCACCTGGGTCGGTGGGATCTCGGTCTCGCCTGCAAGCCGGAAGAGAAGCTCCAGCCGCCTCGGGCCGTCACCAAGATGGAGATGCAGGACGCCGGCTTTACCTCCGAGCATGCCGCCCACCCGGCAATCGGCCGCCAGCCGGGCGATCTCCTCGAATGTCGGCTGGGAGGAGCGGTGGTCGGATATGGCGATCTCTCCCGCCCCGATGACTTTGTCGATGAGCACGAGGTCGGAGCGGATGCTGCCGGTGATAGTCTTCGGCGGTATCTCATAGGAGCCGGAAAAGATAAAGGTCGTTATCCCCTCGGTCTCCAGGGCTCGGACCTTTGCCAGGAGCGATTCCATGTGCCGGGTAACCCCATCTGTTCCTAGGCAGCCGATGACTGTGGTCACGCCGGAGGCGATGATCTCTTCGACCCGGATCTCGGGCGCCCGCGTTGCCGGGCCGCCTTCCCCTCCGCCGCCCAGGACATGGACGTGGGGGTCGATGAGGCCCGGCACGATAGTCTTCCCCGAGGCGTCCACGTATTCGACCGCAGGGCCCCTGATCTCGATTTTGCCCGGCTCATCAATGGCTATGATCTTGCCTCCGGCGATCAGGATGTCCTTTTCTCCTTGGGGTTCCGGACCAAAGACGGCGCCGCTTCTGATCAGGGTGATCATCATATCCTCCCGTGTCATGCTTTGGATATACCACGACCGTAAGCCGGGGTCAAACCTCATGGGGCGATTCCTTTTGTTCATCCGTTTTGCTAAAATGGCCAGGCGACGAGCGGCCAATGGAAGATTTCGAACGAGCTCTGAGACGCATCGAGCCCCGGGTCCAGCGATGGTTGAGCTTCGTCCTTTTTGGCAAGCAGATCGAAGTCCGGGGAGCCGACAACCTCATCAAGGAGGGACCCAACATCATCATCGGCAATCACTGCGGTGCGGCCAAGGATATCGCCGTGCTGCTCCGGATCAGGGTCCGGATGATCTACTTCACCGCCAACAAACAGATCTTTACCAGGGAGGGTCTGGACGCCCTCGTCCAGAAACACCTCCGGCGGCACCTCAAGGACGTCGGCCCGATGTTCAACTCGATGTTCCGGCCCCTTAAAACGCGGCTCATCGACTTCGTCTCCGGGAACATCGCCAGGGTCGGGACCATACCCGTCGCCCTGGACGCCAGCAAGCGCGAAGCGATGAGGCTGTGCGAGGACTACTTGACGAAGGGGCGGGCCATCATTACATTGCAGGGACGGGGACGCGTCCATGCCGATGCTCCCCACCCCTACGTCAACGCCTTCAAGAGAGGACCGGCAATCCTGGCCTATGTCCTTTATAAGGAGGACGGCATCGTCGTCCCGGTAACACCTCTGGCCATGTTCGGCACGCACATGCCCTGGGTGACACCGGGAACCATCAAGGTGAATGTCGGGGCTCCGATGAACATCCTCCCCCACCTGTCGGATGATCTCAGCGGGAGCATCGAGGGTTTTAGAAAGGCCCTCGAGGACCGGGTCAAGGCGCTTTTCCTAGAGCTGATCAGAGCCTAAAGACGGAGCCGGCCGTCCTTGACGATGACTCTTCCATCGGCCCAGATGATGACCGTCCGGAAAAGGGGCCAGGGCAGAGGGGCTACTCCTGGCTCTCGAAGCGCGAGAGGATATCGTTGTTGACCTGCATGAACAAGTTGGAGTTGATCTTAACGTCCTTCTCTCCCCGGAGTCTGTCGAGATAGGCCTGGAGAAACCTATTCTTCTTGGCTTCGAGGAAGTTCGTCAGCTCGGTCTGTCTGTTCTTCTCGAATTCCTCCCGGCTGGCCTCTTTTCTCTCCAGGACCCTAACCAATGCGTATCCGGTGGCGAACTCGACAGGCTCGCTTGTCTGGTTAACGGGGAGGGAAAAGGCCAAACGGTCGATCTCCGGGCTTTCTCCGATGACCCCCAGGTATTGTTCTTTCTTGTGTTCGGCGACCGATTTGAACTCGAGCCCCACCTTGGGAGCGATTTCTTCCCAGTTTTTATTTTCTACTTGGGCCCGGGCCGCCTGGATCTTTTGGAGCGTGATCTCTTTCTGTTTTCCGGCCCGGAGGTCTTTCTCGACGTCCTGGCCCACCTCCTCAAAGGTGGCCGGCCTCGGGGCCTCGACCTTCTCCAGTTCGGTGATCCCGGTCCCAGTGAAAGCGTAGATCGGAGAGGAAACCTGCTTTTCCTTGAGCCCGAAGAGCGCCTGGCTGACCGACCCTGCTGGATCGAATTCTTCCAAGGCCTGGCCCTGCTTAAGCAGACCGGTGCTCTTGACTTTCAGACCCATATTCTGAGCGGCCACGTCCAGGCTCTTCTCCCGGCGGGCGGTCTTCTCGATCTGGCCGATCCTCTGTGCCGCCAGTTCCCTGGCCTTTTGGTCCTCCAGCGTGCTCTTGACGCGCGCCTTGACCTCCTCCAATGTCTGAGTCTTTTCCGGCTCTTTTTCGCTGACTTTGAGGATGGAGAAACCGTCGGTCGTTTCGACGAGGCCTGACATCTGGCCGGCGGAGAGCTTCTCGATTTCTTCCCTTTCCTTGGCGGAGAGGCGGCGCCAGTCGTCATAACCCCAGTCGCCGCCCTCCTTGGCTTTCTCATCCTCGGAGGACGTCCGGGCGATCTGGGCGAAATCGCTTCCCGCGGTCAGACGGTCCAGGATAGCCTGGGCGTCCTTCTGGAGCGTTGCCTTGTCCTTGCTCGTGGCGGAAAGGAAGACCCGGCTGACTTTGATTTTTTCGGGCTCTTTGAACTGGCCGAGGTTGTCTTTGTAGTACTTCTCGATGTCGCCGTCGCTCACCTGAACCTCTTTCTTGAAATCCTCGGTCTGCAGAAAGATATAAGACCCCTGCCGTCTTTCGGGCAGGGAATACTTCGCCTTGTTCTTCTCGAAATAGGCTTGGATCTCAGCCGCCGTCAGGGTCTGGTCGTATGTGACCTTGCTCTCCTCGAGCAGCAGGTATTCGATCTTGGCGCTTTCGTTCTGCTTCCTGTAGTTTTCCCAGAGCTCTTCCGGAGTGGCGGTGATCCCGGCTGTGAGGAGCTGGATGAGTTTGTTGAGGACGATCTCCTCTTTGAGACTGTTTTCGTACTGCGACAGGGACATCCGGTTGTACTCCAGGATCCGGCGGTATTCGTCGAAGCCGATGAACTTGCCGTCCCTCTGGAAGAGGGAGACGATGCGGTCCCGGACCTCTTGGCTGGAGGCCGTGATCCCCATTTCCCCGGCCTTCCGGCTAAGCAGGTTCTGCTGGATCATCTGCTCGAGCACCTGCTGGGGGATATTGAGCTGCTCGATGAAGCTCTTGTTCAGGCCGCGGAATTCCTTCTGCAGGGCTTCCAGCCGGTTGCGGAGGGCCTGGTAGTAAGAGTCCCTGGAGATGTGGTCCCTGCCCATGAAGGCGATGGTTTCTTCCTGGCTTTTTTCGCCTAGCCGCCCGGCGCCGCCCCAGATGGCGAAGATGGAGATGATGAAGGTGGCGATGACGATCCACAGCGTGGGCGCCAGGGCCTTGACGTTCTTTCTCATCGTCTTTAGCATAATCTCACCTCAAACATGCGCGCGGAATCTCTATCGGCTTCGGAGCTCAGGACTCTTTGAGCAGCCTCCGGGCGATGACGAGCCGCTGGATCTCCGAGGTGCCCTCGTAAATCGAGAGGACGCGGGCGTCCCGGTAGATTCGCTCGATCGTATACTCTTTGGAATAGCCATAGCCGCCATGGATCTGAAGGGCCAGGTAGGCGATCTTGTTGGCCGCCTCGGAGGTGAAGAGCTTGGCCATGGCCGCCTCTTTGCTGAATGGCCGCCCCCCGTCGCAGAGATCGGCCGCCCGGTAGGTCAGGAGCCGGCCGGCCTCCAAGAGCGTGGCGATATCGGCCATCATGAACTGGAGCGCTTGGAACTCGGCGATTTTCTTGCCGAAGGCCTCACGCTGTTTGGCGTAGCCAACGGCCAGCTCGAGGGCCTGCTGGGAGAGTCCGACGGCTTGGGCGGCGATACCGATTCGGCTGCCGTCGAGCCCGGCGAGGGCGATGGCCGCGCCCCGGCCTTCTTCCCCGAGCCGGCTGTCGGCCGGAACCCGGCAGTCTTCGAGAGAGATCATGACGGTCGGGGAAGAGTGGAGGCCCATTTTCTCTTCGATCTTAGTTACCTTAAACCCGGGGAATCCCTTCTCTACGATAAAAGCGCTGAGCTTCGGTACCCCGGTCTCGGCTTCCGTCTGGGCGAAGACGATCAGGGCGTCGGCCTCGCCCCCGGTGGTCACCCAGGCCTTGGTGCCGTTAAGGATGTACTCATCGCCGGACCTCACCGCCTTGGTCTTCAGGCTGGTCGCGTCCGATCCGGCCCCGGGCTCAGTCAGGGAAAAAGCGCCCAGGATCTCGCCTCGGGCGGCCGCCGGAAGATACTTCTGTTTCTGGAGGTCCGACCCGAACTTAAGGATGGAGTTGCAGAAGAGAGAGACATGGACGCTGACGATGACGCAGACGGTCGCCGAGACCCTGGCCAGCTCTTCCAGGGCCAGGATGAAGGAGAGATAGTCGGTTCGACTTCCCCCGAGCTCCGCAGGAACGGTCATGCCTAGAACCCCGATCCCAGCTAGCCGGTCGATGATCTCCTTGGGGAACAGGTGCTTGTCCTCGAAGGCACCGATCTTCGGCGCGATCTCTTTTTGGGCGAAATCCCGGACCAGGTCCCGGAGCATGATCTGGTCTTCGCTCAATTCGAAGTTCATCTTCTTTTCCCCGCCCGCCGGCCTTCTCTCCGAAAAAGAGGCAGCAACCGGTCATAGGTGCTGTCGAGGTCCTCGATCAAGACCCGGGTCTGGCTGACCAGCGGCATGAAATTCGAATCGCCGTGCCAGCGGGGGATGACGTGGAGATGGTAGTGGTCGACCACCCCGGCCCCGGCGCTCTGGCCGAGGTTCATCCCGGCGTTGAAACCGTGCGGACGGTTGCTTTTCTTCAGGATCTTCAGGCTCAGCTGGAGAAGGCTGGCCATCTCGGCGCTTGCCTCCTCACCCGCCCTGTCGAATGCGGCCGTGTGCCGGAAGGGAGCGATCATCAGGTGGCCGGGAGTGTAGGGGAACTTGTTGAGGAGGACGAAATTGTATTTTCCCCGGTAGAGGATGTGGGCGGCGCGGTCGTCACCGACCTTGAGGGCGCGACAGAAAATGCAACTCCTCATCCGGCAGACTTGTCGCACGTACGGGCCTCTCCAGGGGGCCGATATGTATTCCATCAGGAGTTGATCAGCTCCTTGAGCAGCTTGCTGGGCTTGAAGTAAAGGACCTTCTTGGGAGGGACCTTTACCGGCTCACCGGTTCGGGGGTTCCGCCCTGAGCGCGAGGTCCTCTTGCGGAAGCGGAAGCTCCCGAAACCCCGGATCTCGATCTCCTCTCCCTTCAGGATGGCCTCTTTGATCGAATGGAAAAAAAGGTTGACTCCCTCTTCCGCCTCTTGCTTGGGGATGTCCATTTCCCTGGCAATCTTGTTGACCAGGTCCGCCTTAATCATTTTTTTCCTCCTTTTCCTTGACTTCTTTTTTCGGGGAGCTGATTTTCTTGAATCGATCCCCCATGATGTCGCCCAAAGTGAGCCTGTTGTCTTGGCTGCTGACGTATCTCTGGTATTCGAGCTTCTGGATCTCGAGCTGGGCAAGACGGAAGCTGAGGGAGATCTTCCTTTCCCGCGGGTTCAACTTGATGATCTTGGCGTTCCGCTCCTCGCCGATCGAGAAGGCCTCGGCGATGTTCTCGATCTTTGTTTCGTCGAGCTCGGAGAGGAAGACGACGCCCTCGATGCCGGGAGTGATCTCGACGAAGACGCCGAATTCGGCGATCCGGACGATTCGGACCTTGACCAGGTCGCCGACCTTCTGGCGGTTGAAAAAATCCTCCCAGATATCGCCCTCGAGCTGCTTGATACCCAGGGAGAGCTTCTGCTTCTCTACATCGATGTTCAGGATCACAGCCTCGACCTCCTGGCCGACCTCGAGCTTATCCCTGGCGTGCTTGACCTTCTCCCAGGAGATGTCGGAGATGTGGATGAGGCCCTCGACACCCGGCTCGACCTCCATGAAGGCCCCGAAGTCGGTGATGCTGGTGATCTTTCCCTTCACCCGGGCGCCGGGGCTGTATTTCTGCCGCAGGAGCTCGAGGGGGTGCGGAGTCGCCTGCTTGAGGCCCAGGGAGATGCGCTTGCTCTCCGGGTTGATGTCGAGCACGGACACCACGACCTCTTCACCAGCGGAGAGGAACTTCTTGGGGTGGATGAGCTTCCGGGACCAGGACAGGTCCGAGATATGGACCAGCCCTTCGACCCCCTTCTCGAGTTCGACGAAGGCGCCGAAATCGGTCAGGCTGACCACCTTGCCCTTGATTTTCTGACCGACGGCATACTTGTCCCGGATGCTCTTCCAGGGGTCTTCGGTCAGCTGCTTATAGCCGAGGGAGATGCGTTCGTCCTTTTCATTGAAGCCCAAGATGACGACCTCGACTTCCTGGCCGGACTCGAAGAGCTCGGAGGGATGGCCGATCTTCCCCCACGACATGTCGGAGATATGGAGGAGCCCCTCCACGCCGCCCAGGTCGATGAAGGCGCCGAAGCTGGTCAGGGACCGGACCTGGCCCTTGATCTTTTCTCCCTTGACCAGCCGGCCGAAGACCCTTCTCTTTTTCTTTTCCCGTTCGTCTTGGAGGAAGAGCTTTCGCGAGAGGACGGCGTTCTCGGTCTTGCGGTCGAACTTGATGACCTTAAACTTGAAGCTCTGGCCGAGGAGTTTGTCCGGATCCTTGACCATCTTGACGTCCGCATGGGAGTCGGGCAGGAAGGCGTCGATGCCCACGTTGACGGTGTAGCCGTTCTTGGTTTTTTCGGTGATCTTCCCGGAGACGAAGCCCTGGGTGTTGAAGGCTTTCTCCAGATGGTCGAGGGCCCGCAGGAAGTCGGCCATCTTCTTGGAGAGGATGAGATAACCCTCCTTAATATCTGTCTTTTCGAGGATGGCTTCGATCTCATCGCCGGGCCGCAGCTTTTTTATGTCCAGTTCGGCAAAGTCCTCGATGGGGATGACGCCCTCCGACTTGAACCCGATGTCCACGAGAACGCCGGTGGGCGTGGCCTTTATCACTTTGCCCTTGATGATCTTGCCGGGCGTAATCTCCTTGGCGCTGAACTGGTACTGGTCTAGGAGTTGTTCGTAGTCCTCGGAGGAGATTTTCTCCTCCCGGTCAGCCTGTTTCTTTAACTCTGCCATTGGATGATGCTCTCCCTATGCGGTTGATGTTCGAAGCTACTCCTGATCTTGGCCACGGCTTCCTCGATGGCCTCGGGCGGAGTCGAGGCTCCCCCGGAAATGCCGATTCTCTTCGCTCCTCTCAGCAGGCGCGGCGTGATCTGACTGGCGCCCTCGATGAAATGGGTGTTCGGCTGCACCCGTTTCGATATCTGGTACAGCTTGTGAGTGTTGGAGCTGTTCTTGCCGCCGACGATGAACAGAGTGTCGACACGGGCGGCCAGCTCGGAGGTGGACCTCTGCCGGGTCTGGGTGGAACGGCAGATGGTGTTGTAGACGCCAAGCTCTCCCGTCCGTTCGAGGAGGGCGGCCACGACCCGGCCAAAGAGGTACGGGTCCTGGGTCGATTGCGCCAGCACGAACCTCTTTTTCCTGGGAGGCAAACGGCGGGCCTGGTCCTCGTCCTCGATGATGCGTCCCCGGCCGTCACTGTAGCCGACGAGCCCCCTGATCTCGGGGTGCTCGCGGTTGCCGACGATGATGATCTCTTCATGCCTTTTGGCCAAACCCTCGACGAGTCTCTGGATCTTCTTGACGATGGGGCAGGTGGCGTCGACGATCTCGATCCGCTTTTTTTTCAGGGTCCTGTAGACGGCCGGCGCCACGCCGTGGGAGCGGATGATGACGGTTCCTTCGCGAATCGAAACCGGATCACGGACTGCCTGGATTCCCTTTTTTTTGAGGTCGGCGATAGCCATGGGGTTATGGATGAGCTCGCCGAGCGTCAGGACCCGGCCTTTGCGGCGGCGTCTGGTGCTGTGGGCCAGCTGTAGGGCCCGCTTGACGCCATAGCAGAGACCGGAATTGTCGGCGATGATGATTTCCATTTTTTCTCGGCGGAAAAGCAATGAATTATACTATCGGAACAGTCTCCGTTTGTCAACCCTAAGTGTAGGAAATATCTGGACTTAGGAGATTTGAAAGACAGCCGAAATGGTCTCACTTCCAATCAGGTTTTTAACGCCGTAAAGGCTCGGGTATGGGATTCGTCAGCCCGCTCGTTTCCCCAGCGAGGAAACTCGCTTCGCATCCTCCTTCGCTCTTCTCTCCTTTNNACCCTTCGCCTTTATCATAAAAAAACTGGCTCCCTGCTAAAAACGTATTGCGAAGGCTAAACCTTCTATGGTCGTTGCGACCATTCGGCTGTCTTTCTGGGGAGAAAGGAATCAAGTTGGGGGGTGAAGAAAAGCGCCGACGCCTTTTTTTTGAACTTCGGACGGAAGTGGCATGCCCTCGAATTCGACAGCCTTCTCGGGCTCGAGCTCGGCCAGGCCTCCGAGCAGGGCTTTGAGCGCGGCCAGATGCCGGGCCACCCGGAGGGAGAGAGGGATGCCTTCCTCACCGTAGGGGACGAACAGCCAGCCCAGCCGGGAAGCCTTGGCGTAGAACTTGTCCTTCCCGTCGACGATTAGCGAAGACGAAGGCTTCCCCTTGAGACGGCCGTGGGAGGCATTGGGAGTTTCGAGCAGGATGGCCTTGATCCCGGCATGATCGCCCCATTCCCGGTGGCTCAGCCCGCGGAGGTTGACGGGCGAGGCCTCCAACCGGATGTCGAAGCCCTCGGCCTGGAGCTCCAGGAGCGCCAGGGCGGCCAGCTCGGAGCTGTTCTCGTGGAAAACGATGGCGTTGATGACCGGGTATTCGGGCGCGGATTCATGGAGGTCGATCCCGATATCGACCCGCTCCCGGCGGATGAGCTCCATGATGGCGAAGGCGATCCTTTCCGTGAGAAACCCATTGGCCCGACCCGGATAGCAGCGGTTCAGGTTCCTGACTTCGTTGCCGGAGAGCTTCTGGCCGGCGGGGTTGATGTAGATAGCAGGATCAGGCCACTGGTCGACCGGGTTGGTCAAGCGGGAGCCCAGTCGGAACAGCCGAGGCCCTGCCGGCGTGGGGACCTCGAACCGCTGCGGGTTCCCCTCCTGGGGGTCGCTGTGGGTGAAGCCGCTGGAGTTGGCGCGGGGGACAATGATGACGTTGCCCCGCTTCCCCCGGATATTCTCGATAAGGAGGACAGCGGTCATCAGGCCGGCCGGCTCATTGGGATGGGTCCCGCCCAGGACCAGGAGGTTCCCGCCTTTTTCCATTCCTCGGAAAATGTACACTTCCGTATCTCCATGCGTGTTCTTGAGCGGAGGGAAATAATCGCTCAACTGGTGCGTGTCGGTCAGGCCGACGCTCGGAAAAACCGTCTCTGACCGATGCATGGTCCGGAAGCTTCGGCCGGAAAAGTAGCAGAGGATACCGGTCAGGAAGAGGAAGAAAGCAGCTGAGAGCGCAGGCGCCTTGATTCTGTTCATGGGTTACTTGATCAGGAAGAGCCGGAGGAGAAAGAGGGTCAGGACGAGAGCGGCCCCGGCCTGGCTCCATGGCTTTTTCTGGCGGAAGAGATGCCAGAGAAGATGGAAGCTTAGATAAAGGACGATGAGATGATAGAAGATGCGTAACATGGGCGTCACATCAACTTATCCAAAAACGGGGCCAGAAGCAACATCCCGATACCGGCGGCCAGTTGGAGGAGAGCCGGGACAAGGCAGTGGCGCAGGACCCGGAAGAAGTTGGGCTCGCCGACGACCTGGGCGGCGAACCGCGCCGAAATGGCGGCGGGCGGGACGAGGTCGCCCAGGCTGGCGACGGCCGACAGGGCTGAGGACGTGAGCAAAGCGTTCTTATTGATCAGCGCGAGCATGAAGGGGATGCCGAGGATCGAGGCCGAACCGAATGTAGAGACTCCGCCGAAGGCCGGCAGGCTCACCGCGATCCCGAAGTAGAGCAGGAAGGAAGGGAGGGAAAGGATGGACATGACGATCCAGCCGCGGGCTCCTGTCATGGTCATGACCTGGATGAACATGCCCACGCCGGCCAGGATGGAGAGCACGGGCAGGGATTCCGCGACCGCTTTCTGGGTGGCCTTGAGGAAGTTGACCGGCCGGCCGCAGAAAACCCCGACCAGAGCGGCGCAGAGGAAGACGGCCGGAATGCCGATATCGGGGACTCTGCCCGCGGTCACTCCGGGCGCGAGCATCAGGACAACCAGCGCGATGAAGGGAATGGCCAGGCGGAAGCGATAGGCCGGTCCGAGCGCGGGCGGCAGGATGGACATCATCTCCTCCCGGCCGATCACCCTCAGGTCTCTGTATCCGATCACGAGCGGGACGATGACGGCGAGCGGGACGACGAGAACGAGCAGAGGCAGGGTGACGCCGACGTAGGGCATGTCCACTCCGCCCCCCATGATCATGATCAGGATGTTGACGGGCGGGGCGATCATCCCCAGAATCCCGCCCATGACGATCAAGGCTCCTGTCTTGAGCCTCGGCAGCCCGAGCTTCATCATCACCGGCGCGATGAGCGGGCCGGAGCTGAGGATGGCGGCCGTCGACGACCCAGTCACCATCCCCGGGAACATCAGGATGAGCATGGCGGCCAGGAGAAGCAGGACCCGGCTCCGGTAGAATGTCCTCAAGAGCAGAGCGGTCACGGTGTCCAGGATGCCGGCGTCCTCCAGGACTTTGATGAAGATTGTGGCTGTCAGGATGATCAGGATGGTGTCGAAATATCCGAAAGCACCTTCGACGAGATGGCGGAGACTGGGTCCTTCTCCGGCGAAAAGGGCCCCGGCTAGGGCGGAGAGGGCGAGGGCGAGGCCGATAGGGACCTTAGCGGCCATGGCCAGCAGCACGAACACGGCCACCATGAAAACAAAGACCAGCCACTCAGGCACGGATTTTCACTTGAAGGCTTTTTGTAATGGGATCTGCACGTCGGCCGTTTTTTCGACTTCGACCAGGGGGATGTTCCTGGGCTGACAAAGTTTGGTGAAAAAGCCGTCGCCGTTGCCGGACTTGACCACTATGACCATCTTAGCAAGTAGGAGGACTTCCGCGATCAGGTCGTCTGTCTGCGGGCCGCGCCGGGTTTCTCCTCCCAGATGCAGGCAGAGCAGGGGAACCTGGGCTTTTTGGGCGGCGGTGATGAGCGCCATGACCCTCTCTCTTTCCTTGTCCATGTCGAGACCTGCGGCGCCGAGCCCTTTGAGGCTGGCCCCGAGGACGAGGACGAGAGTTTTCATGTTCTCGAGGTCCGCGGCTGTGGCCTGCTTGGAGAGGGTGTAGTTGAGCCCGGCTCGCTTGGCCAGGACCGCGACGATCTGGACCTCGGCGTTCTGTCCGGCCGAAGTGATGAGCAGCGGCTGCTCGAAGATTCCAGCGGTTTCCTGCCCGCGGGCCGGGATCGTCAAAAGCGCCCAAGAGAACCCGATTAGAATAGCGGAGACCATACATTTTTTCTTCATTCGTTTTTTCCTTTGTTATCCGGGGCGAAGGATGTGGGTGAGGAAGTCCGTGGACGACTGAGCGGGCGTCGCGAGGAGCGAAGCGACGTGGCGATCCCGAGGGATTGCTTCGCTTCGCTCGCAATGACAATTTCCTCGCTGGGGAAACGAGCGTGCTGACGAACCCATATCTGGCCCTTCTCAGTATCCGGCTCCGACGCCGTCGCGACGGGAGTCGGCGCCGCCGTGGATGATCTTCTTATCCCTCAGGACCATGATTCCCTGAGCGCCGCCGAAATACTTGTCATAGGCCTCGCGGACTTCGACCTCCTGGCCCATCGCTCGAAGAGCGCTGATGACCTCCTCCGGAAACCTGGCTTCGACCGCGATCGGCCCGGGCTTTCCCCCGCTCGAAAAAGAGAAGAAGCGCGGCGCCTCGATGGCCTCGTCGAGTCCCATTCCGAACTCGGTTACGTTGAGGACGATCTGGGTGAGGGAGGAGAAGATGCGCGTGCCGCCCGGTGACCCTAAAGCCAGGAAGGGCCTTCCGCTTCTGAACAGGATGAGCGGGCCCATCGAACTCACGGGGCGATGTCCCGGGCCCGGCGCATTGATCGACTGCTCGTCGGACGCGAAATCATCCATGTGGTCGTTGAGGAGGAAGCCGGTCCCCTCGGGCACAATCCCAGTCCCGAAGAAATCATTGATCGACTGGGTCAGGGCGACGATGTTCCCGTCCCCGTCAAGGACGCAGAGATGCGTGGTGTTGGCCGCATCTTTTTCTTCCTGCTTGCACTCCGCATAGGGGTAGCTCTCGAGGGGGCAGTCGTCGCGGAGGCGGGAGGCGACTGCCGCCGCATAGTCCTTGGAGATGAGCCAATGGACGGGGACTGAGACAAAACCCGGATCTCCGAGGTAGCGCTCCCGGTCGGCAAAGATGAAGCGCAGGGCTTCGCTCATGTGATGGACATAAGGAACGGAGTTCTGGCCCCACGTCCGGACCGGCCAGCGCTCGATGATATTCAGGAACTGGATGAGATGAAGGCCCCCCGAGGCAGGCGGCGGCGCGGTCAATATCGTGACATCCTTGTATTTCCCTTGAAGCGGTTCAAGCTCGAGGGCCTTATAAGAAGCCAGGTCCTCTGCTGTCATGATCCCGCCCTTGGCTTGGACCGCGGCGACGAGCTTGCGGCCGATCTCGCCCTGATAGAACTCCTTCACCCCGCTGGCGGCGACCAGCCGAAGCGTCCGGGCGAGGTCGGGATTTCGAAACCGCTCTCCCGCTTCGTAGGGGAGTCCTTCGTTCAGGTAGCAGCTTCCCTCGGGTACGTTCTTGACCAGCCGCTCATACTCGTCCTTGTTGATGCTGCTGAAAGTGGGGCTCACGGCGAAACCATGTTCGGCGATGGCGATGGCGCCGGTCAGCGCCTCGGCCATGGTGCGCGTCCCGTACTTGCGCAGAGCGAGATCCCAGCCGGCCAGGGCCCCTGGCACCGCAACGGCCAGCCCGCTGGACGTGCGCCATTCCTTTTCTTCTTCGCCCCTGTCTTTGAACATGCGGGGCGAAGCGAGCTGCGGCGCCTTCTCCCGGAAATTGATCACGGTGGTCCGCTTTTCCCGGGCGAGATGGATGATCATGAATCCGCCGCCCCCGATCCCCGAGGCGAACGGCTCGGCCGCGTTCAAAGCCGCGGCAGTGGCGATGGCGCCATCGACCGCGTTGCCTCCTCTACGGAGCATCTCCAGCCCGGCCTCGACAGCCAGGGGATGCGCGGCCACAACCATAGCCCGGCGGCCGACGTAATTGTATGGCGCATGGCGGTCGTCGGGGGGAGGCTGGGTGATTTTCCTCGGCTGTCGACAGCTCAGCGGGAGCAGCGAGGCGGCGCAGAGTGCCAGACCGACGAGCCCGGTCGCCCTATGGTTTTGGTGCCTGCTCAACCGTCTTGTCCTCCCCGAGGATCTTGGCGATCTCCTCCTCGGTCGGCAGTTCATCCAGACTGTTCAGCCCGAAGTAGGCGAGGAATCGTTCGGTCGTCCGGTAGATCAGGGGATTGCCCGGGCTCTTTTTCCGTCCCGTGATCTTGACCAGTTTCTTTTCGAGCAGAGTCTTGATTGTGTACGAGGAGTCGACATTGCGCAGGGCCGAGATCTCGGACAGGGTGATCGGCTGATGGTAGGCAACGATGGACAGTGTCTCCAAGGAGGCGGAGGACAGCTTGCTCTTGCGGTCGATTTTGAGAAACCGCCTCACCCAGGGATCGAATTCGGGCCGGGTGGTGAAGACGTAGCCCCCGCCGCTCTGGATGATGGTAATGCCACGTTCGGCGGAAACGGTGCTCTGGAGGAGTTCCTGGAGGGCCTGCTCGACCTCGGCCGGAGGATGGTCGCTCAGCGTCTCCTTGATTTTTTCGAGTGGAAGCGGCTCCAGGGAGACGAAAATCAGGGATTCGATGATGTCTTTCAGACCGGGTGCCATCGTCACTGCCTCGCTTTGGATTCTCGGCGCAACCAGACCTTGATGGTCTGGAACAGCCGCTCCTGGACGGCCATCACCAGCCGGGCTTTGATGAGTTCGAGCAGGCTGAAGAAGGAGACGATCGCCTCCTCCAGGTTCTCCTGCCGGTTGAAATACTCCAGGAAATCGAGGACGCTCTCTTTTTCCAGCGTCGCGATGATCTCTTTCATTTTTTCTTCGAGCGAGTAGTTCTTGCCGCGGACGACCCGGAAATTCTCCGCTTCTTTCCGTTTCATCAGGACGAAGAACGTCTCGGCTAGATCGAAGAGAGAGACCTCGACCAGGTCGACCTCCCCGAGCTCGGGAAGAGGGGGAAGCACTTCGCGCGTCCACAGAGACAACTGCTCTTCCTCCCGCTCCTTGAGGATGGAGCAGGCGGCCTTGATCTTCTGGAACTCCACGAGTTGGTCCACCAGAAAACGGCGGGGGTCTTCGCCCTCAGTCAGGGGCTGCTCGCGGGGCAGGAGCAGCTGCGATTTGATGTGGATGAGCAGCGCTGCCATGAGCACGAACTCCGCTTCCCGGTCGAGGTTAATCTGTTCCTCGCGGCCGAGATAGTCTAGGTACTCCCTGGTGATGACGGCGATCGGGATGTTGTGGATGTCGATCCTTTTTTTCCTGATCAGGAACAGGAGGAGGTCGAGAGGGCCTTCGAAGACCTCCAGCCGGACTTGGTAACTTTCCGAGGTCTCCATTTCCGTCAGCGGGACATCATTCCTTTCAAGTGCCAATGGCGGCTCTGACGGCTTCCATGGTTTTTTGAGCGGCCTTCTGGGCTCGGGCGTTCCCCTGTTCGAGAATCCCCCAGACGAGGTCCGGGTCGCCTTCGAGCGCTGTCCTTTTCTTCCGGTAGGGCTCAAAGAGCTTGATCAGGCTTTCGATGACCACCTTTTTGCATTCCAGGCAACCAATGCCGGCCGTCCGGCAGGCCTTGGCCAGCTCCTCCCGGCGCTCATTATCGACGAAGGCGTGGTGCAGCGTGAAGGCCGGGCAGTCATTCGGTTCACCGGGGTCGGAACGGCGTTTGCGCCGGGTATCGGTCATCATCGGCGCGATCTTGGCCCGGATGACCTCGGGAGGGTCCTTGAGGTAGATGGCATTGCCGAATGATTTGCTCATCTTCCGGCCGTCCGTCCCGGCCAGCCGCGGCGTCTCGGTCAACATGATCTGCGGCTCGGGAAAGACTTCGCCGAAGAGGCGATTGAAGCGGCGGGTGATCTCCCGGGCGAGCTCGAGATGAGCGGCCTGGTCCTCGCCCACGGGGACGATATCGGCCTTGTAGAGGATGATGTCGGCCGTCTGCAGGACCGGATAGCCGAGATAGCCATAGGTGTTGATGTCCTTGTCCGCCAGTTCTTTCTGCATGTCCTTAAAGGTAGGCACGCGTTCCACCCAGGGAAGGGGAGTGATCATTGAGAGCAGCAGATGGAGTTCGGCGTGCTCCTTGACATCAGACTGAACGAAGAGCACGCATTTTTGCGGGTCCAGGCCGATACTGAGCAAGTCGATGGCCATCTCCAGAGTGTACTCCTTGATGATCTTCGAGTTCTGGTACTCCGAGCTCAAGGCGTGCCAGGTGACGATCGAGTAGAAGCACTTGTATTTGTCCTGGAGGAGGAGCCAGTTGCGCATGGCGCCGGCGTAGTTGCCCAGGTGGGCGGGGCCGGTGGGCCGGATGCCGCTGAAGACGGTCTTCCTTTTCTGTTCGCTCATATTCTCAGAGAAAAATAAGGGTATAGATGATGATCTCGATGGGTCGGATGATGATACTCAGAACCCCCATATAGATCAGGCCCAGGACGATGAGGAATCCGTAGGGCCGCAGCCGGTCATACTTTTGGGCGGCCCCTTCAGAGAGGAGCCCCATCAGGACCCCGCTTCCGTCGAGAGGCGGCACAGGGATGAGGTTGAAGACAACGAGGTAAGTGTTCACCAAAACGCCGTAGAAGAGGATGATGGCCAAGCCCTCCAGGGGATGGAAGCCGCGCGTCAGTCCGCCCCGGCCCACCAGGAAGTTCTTGAGGAAGACGGAGGCACCCGGGCTGGTCAGTTTGATCAGGATGATGGCCAGCAGAGAGAAAACGGCGGCCAGGATGTTCGCCATCGGCCCGGCAGCCGAGATCCAGAGGTTGTCCCGCCGCGGGTTTCTCAGGTTGAAGGGATTGACCGGAACGGGCTTGGCCCAGCCGAAGGGGGGGGCCTTCATTATGACGAGAAGCAGGGGCAGAAGGACCGTCCCGAAGGGGTCGATGTGGGCAATCGGGTTGAGGGTCACCCGGCCCATGCTCCGGGCGGTGTCGTCCCCGAACTTCGAGGCCGCCCAGCCATGCGCGGCCTCATGAATGGTGATGGCGAAGAGGAGGACGAACAGGCTGATGACGAGCGTTATGATGTTCATTTCAAATCAGACGTATTTATAGCATATCGGGCGCCCAAAAAAAAGGGACAGTCAGCGGCGGGGACCGACCCCCGATAGATTATCGACGAGGCGAAAGCTAGCTCTTGAGGATCTTCTCGACTTCGTCCTTGTCTACGTCCATGATGAAGGGGATGCCGCTGATATTGGCGGCGTCCTTGGTCAGGGCGGCGATATCGTCGCGGGTGATATAGCCGAGGGAGAACTTGCGGTTTCCGGCCATGAGCTGGCGGACGCCCTGGCTCAGGCGCCTGAAATAGGAGTAGAGCCCCATCGCCCCGGTCGGGAGCTCTTTAAACCGCTCCCCGTATTTTTGCTTCAGGTCGGGAGCCGTGACGAAAATCTCCTCGGCGCTCGAACCGAACCGCTCGACATAGACCGGGATCTGGCCTTCCTGGATGCGCTTGCCGATGGTCTTGCCGACCATGTTCGCGGCCATCGGACCTCTGGCCATGGCCACCGCCTTGACATAGGGGGCTCCGATGGCCAGCGCCTTGAAGATCTGGTCCTCGAAAGTGATCCCGCCGGCGAAAACGATGTCGGGGAGGTACTCGCCGGCCTTGGCCAGTTGATGGGCGTACTGGTAGGTGAGCGACCAGATCTCGACACTCGGGATGCCCCATTCGTTCATCATCCGCCAGGGACTCATGCCCGTCCCGCCGCCCGCTCCGTCCACGGTCAGCATATCGATCTTGGCCTTGGACGAGAACTTCACGGCCCGGGCCAGGTCGGCGGGCCGGTAGGCTCCGGTCTTTAAGAAGACGTACTTCGCGCCTGCCCTGCGGAGCTCTTCAACCCTTTTCATAAAGCTCTCTTCCTCGACCATGCCCATGCGGGAGTGGCGCTCGAATTCCTTGAAGCTTCCCTTCTCGAAGGCCTGGATGACACTGGGGTCCTCGGGGTCGGGGAGGACGATGTAGCCCCGTCTCTTGAGCTCCTGGGCCTTGGCCAAGCTCTTGATCTTGACCTCACCGCCGATGTCCTTGGCTCCTTGTCCCCACTTGAGCTCGACCGCCTGGACGCCCAGCTTGTTGATGGCGTACTCCTGGACTCCTAGCCGGGTATCTTCAACATTGGCCTGGACGACCACCGTGCCGTAGCCGTCCTGCCACTTCTGGAAGAGGCCGACGCGCATCTCCATGTCGGGCGAACGCACGACCCGGCCGTTCTTGATCTCGGCGCCCTCGTCCATGGCGCAGACGTTTTCGCCGACGGTCAGGATGACGCCGCAGATGGCCGCGCCGATGGCTAGGCCCGGCCAGTTCTGCTTGGCGACGTTGGTCGAGCCCATTCCGCCGAGGACGAAAGGCACCCGCAGCTTGATGCCTTTGTCCCGTCCGACGGCGGTCTCGATGTTTACCTTTTCGAAGGTCGCCTTGTCACTGTCCGCCTCGACCCCGTAGGCCCCGACGGCCGTCCCCATGATGCTGAAGTGGGAGAGGTCGACCGGGTATTCCTTCTCCGAGGCCGCCGTGATGATGCCGAACGGCTGCGGATAAAGGACCTCCGCTCCCCGGTAGGCCGATTTGCCGATCTCGCACATGCCGATGCAGCCGTCCACACAGGTGACGCACATGCCGCTGAACGGGCTGATCGACCCTTCTGTTCTGTTCTTGGTCAAAGTCGCCGCGCTTCGGTTGAGTTTCGTATACGCCATGTTTACCTCCTCAGGTTCGCTTTTTTATTCGAAGCAATGGGTTCCATCGCTCCCTCATTTCGGCTCTTTTTCGGCCGGAGTCTCCTGGACGCAGGTCCCGCATCGCCCGGCGTCATACATCCAGCACTGGAGCTCGTCGTAGGCGTCCAGGCAGGTGGGCTCCATGGTCAAGCAGGCGTTACAGACCGCGGTCTCGGCCTCGGGGCCCTGGCAACGCAGTTGGCAGGCCGGACAGATATAGATGCAGCCGCCGCAGAGCCGGCATTCTTCCGAGCGGACGTCGAACGGTGTCGAGATTTTCCTCTTGCTGCCCCGGTTCTGGAAGCCGATGGCCCGTCCGTCCATCTGCTCGGCGCACATCCGGACGCAGAGACCGCAGAGGATGCACTCTTCGTTGCGGGGTGTGAACCGCATCTTGGTAACCCCGAACTTGGAGGCCAAGTCCTGGATCTGCTTGGAAAAAGGAGCCACCGAGAGCATGAGTTCGATCATCATCCGTCGGGCCTCAACAACGCGCCTCGTATCGGTGTGAACGACCAGGCTTTCCTCGGCAGGATAGGTGCAGGAGGAGACGAGCTTCGTCCGCGGCTCCACCCCGATCTCGACCAGGCAGAGCCGGCAGCCGCCGTAGGAGCTCAGCCCTTCATTGTAGCAGAGCGTGGGGATCGCGAGGCCGTAGAACTTGGCCGTCTCCAGGACCGTCCAGCCCTCTTCGGCCTGGACATCGAGGCCGTTGAGCCTGAAGGTGATCATGTTTTCCTCCCGATGGCGTTCTTGCCATCTTCGGTCTCGAGCTCGCAGCGGAGGCAGCGCCTGGCCTCGGCGACCGCCGCCTCCTCGGTCAACCCCAGCTCCACCTCTTTGAAATTCCTCTTTCGGGCGGTCCGGGTGAGCCGCGGCATCTTGGGACGCTTCGTCCGGGCCAGCTCCTCCTCGGTCAGTTCCACAGGTTCGATATAGATGGAAGGCCGGGTAAGCGTGTACTCTCTGTCCAGGCTCTGGCCCTCCAGGTATTTCTCGATCGTCTGGGCGGCCAGTTTTCCGGCGGCCATGGCTTCGACGACGGTGCCCGGTCCGGTGACCGCGTCGCCGCCGGCGAAGACGCCGGGCCGTCCCGTCGCCAGGTTGGAGGAGTCGACCTCGATCGTCCCCCACTGGGAGATGCCCAACTTGTCCTTGGCAGTAAAGAGGGAGCTGTCCGCCCGCTCCCCGATGGCCGGGATAAGCGTCTCCAGCTCCAGTGAGAACTCGGAGCCTTCGATCGGGACCGGGCTCCGCCGGCCGCTCGAATCGAACTCCCCGAGGCGCATGCGGATACAACGGACGCCCTTGACGCGTCCGTTCTCAGAGAGGACTTTGATGGGCGCAGCCAAGAAATGGATGTCCACTCCCTCTTCGATGGCCGCTTCGATCTCCTCCTCGAAAGCGGGCATCTCCTGGCGTGTCCGTCGGTAGAGGATCGTCACCTGTTTGACGTTTTTGTCCCGGACGGCGACGCGGGCCGCATCGACGGCCGCGTTTCCGCCGCCGACGACCCCGACCCGGGCGCCGAGTTTGATTTTCTCTCCCAGGTTGACGGCTTTGAGGAGCTCCGTCCCCTGCATGACGCCGGCGGCCTCTTCGCCCTCGACCCCCAAGCGCATGGACTTGTGGGCGCCGGTGGCGATGAAGAGCGCTTTGAAGTCCTGGGCAAAAAGGTCGTCCATGGTGAAGTCCTTGCCCAGGGCGACATTCGTCTTGATGTTGACACCGGCGCTCTTGATGTGCTCGATGTCGCGGTTCAGGACGTCCTTGGGCAGCCGGTGGTCGGGAATGCCTTTGGCCAGCCAGCCGCCGGGCACAGGCAGGGATTCGAAGACCGTCGGCTGATAGCCCTTGAGGGCCAGATAGTGGGCGGCCGTCAGCCCGGCCGGCCCCGCCCCTATGACGGCCACTTTAGCCTTGATCTGGGGGGCCGCATCGCGATAGGGCCGGAGGCCTTTCTCAAGCGCGTAGTCTGTGACGAACCTTTTAAGGGCCCGGATGGCGATCGGGTCGCCGGTCTCGCCGGCGCGGCAGACCCGCTCGCAGGGATGGTGGCAGACGCGGCCGCAGATGGAGGGCAGCGGGTTGTCCTTGGCGATGAACTGGTAGGCGTCTTCGAAGCGGCCCTTGGCGATGAGGGCGATGTAGACCGAAGCCTCCTGGCTGATCGGACATTGGTATTGGCAGGGCGAGGAGACGATCTCCTGGCAGACCAGGGCGGGGCATTGCTTGCGGTCGATGTGGGCCTCGTACTCATGCCGGAAGTAGCGCAGTGTGGACAGCACCGGGTTGGAGGCCGTCTGCCCTAGACCGCAGAGGGAAGCGTCCTTGACGATCGCCGCCAGCTCTTCGAGGACGGCCAGTTCCTGCCGGGTGCCCTTTCCGTCGGTGATATTCTTGACGATCTCCCACATCCGCTGGGTGCCCTCGCGGCAGGAGATGCATTTGCCGCAGGACTCATCACGGAGGAAGTTGAGGAAGTATTTGGCCACATCGACCATACAGGTCTTCTCGTCCATGACGATCATGCCGCCCGAGCCCATGATCGACCCCGCCTTGGCCAAGCTCTCGTAGTCGATCGGCAGGTCGAGCATCTCCTTGGGGATGCACCCCCCGGAGGGGCCGCCCGTCTGCACGGCCTTGAAATCCTTTCCTCCGGGAATCCCGCCGCCGATGTCAAAGATGATCTCTCTCAGGGTAATACCCATCGGGACCTCGACCAGGCCCGTGTTGTTGATCTTGCCGACGAGCGAGAAGATCTTTGTTCCCTTGCTGCCGCTCGTGCCGATCGAGGCGTACCAGTCCGCTCCCTTGGCGATGATGATGGGCACGTTGCCCCAGGTTTCAACGTTGTTGATGGTCGTGGGCTTTCCCCACAAGCCCCGCGTCGCCGGAAAGGGCGGACGCTGGCGGGGCTCGCCGACCCGGCCCTCGATCGAGGCGATCAGGGCGGTCTCCTCGCCACAGACAAAGGCGCCGGCGCCTTTGGCGATGCGGAGATGAAACCCGAAACCCGAGCCGAGGACATTGTCTCCAAGGAGACCCATCTCCTCGGCCTGGCGGATGGCCAGGCTGATGTGGGTAACGGCCAGGGGATACTCGTCGCGGATATAGACATAGCCTTCCCTGGCACCGATGGCATAGGCGCCGATGATCATTCCTTCGAGGACGCGATGGGGATTCCCCTCCATCAGACTCCGGTCCATGTAGGCTCCGGGATCGCCCTCGTCGGCGTTGCAGATGATGTACTTCAGGTCGCCCTTGGCCTTTCTCGCCAGCTCCCATTTCAAGCCGGTCAAAAACCCGGCGCCGCCCCTTCCGCGGAGGCCTGATGCCTTAATCTGGGCGATCACCTCCTCGGGCGTGAGTCCGGCCAGAACCTTGGCCAGGGAGCCGTAGCCGCCGATGGACATGTAGTCGCCGATGTCCGTCGGGTCGATCAGGGCGTTATCGCCGAGGACGATCCTCTTCTGCTTTTTGTAGAAAGGAATTTCGCCCTCTTCGGCGCTCTTCTGATGGGTTGCCGGATCTGTGTAAAGGAGCTCGTCCAAGATCTTATTGTTGAGGATGGTCTGGACGATGATGTCCTTGGCCTGCCTCTTGTCGACCCTCTGGTAGAAAATATGCTGCGGGTAGATGATGATGTTGGGTTCGACCTCGCAAAAGCCGTGACAGCCCGTCACTCTGACCTTGACTCTATCCTCCAACTTCTCCTTCTTCAGAGTCTTCTTCAGGGCATCGATGACCTTGAGCGAGCCGCGCGCCTGCCCGCAGGTCCCGGCCGAGACCGTCAGGACCGGCCTTTTCTCTGATTCCCGCTCGGCCCTCTTCGCGGCGATCAGGGCTTCAAGGTCTCTAGTGGATGCGATCTTTCTTGGAGCGTCCATTTTTCTTCTCTTTCTTGAGATACTTCTTGAGGATGGTCTCGACCTTGCGCGTCGTCGTCTGGGCGTGGTAATCACCATCCACAACGACCACGGGGCCGATGGCGCAGCACCCCAGGCAGGCCACCGTCTCGAGAGTGAACCGGCCGTCCGGGGATGTCTCTCCCGGCTGGAGGTCCAACCTCTTTTGGAATTCCGCCAGTATCTTGGGCCCTCCCCGGACGTGGCAGGCTGTTCCCAGACAGACCGTGACCACGTACCGGCCGCGCGGCTTGAGGCTGAAGGCCCGGTAGAATGTGGCCACGCCGACGACGTCGATGAGCGGGACCTCCAGCGAGCGGGCGACGATCCGGAGGGCGAGCTCGGGAAGGTAGTTGTACTCGGCCTGGATGTCCTGCAGGATGGGGATGAGCGCTCGCTTGCGGGAGTCGTGCTTGGTGAGGATGGATTTGACCTTCGCGCTTATGGCCTCCACGGTTTCCTCCAGAATGTGATGGGTTTTTTTATGGCCTCAGAATCCCGGCGGTTTGGGTGAGGCAACGGGGAAGGGGAGTCATCGGGACGCCGGTCGATGGCGTCAAAGGCGCAACTCAGGAAAGGCCGATAAAAAATATCTATGACTCCTTCCTATCAGAAAACGATCAATAATACAGACAGCTGATTAATAAAGAAGGTCTTTATAGCAAAATGAATTCCCGTTTGTCAAGAAGAAGAGGCTCGGATTCAGGCTTGTCAGCCCGCTCGTTTCCCCAGCGAGGAAACTGTCATTGCGAGCGAAGCGAAGCAATCCCTCGGGATCGCCACGTCGCTTCGCTCCTCGCGACGCCCGCTCAGTCGTCCACGGACCTCCTCGCCCGAATCCTTCGCCTTGGCAATGAAGAGTGATCCGTGTCCGCTGCGCCGCGGAGGGCTTTCTGAGGGACTCCGACCTTTGCCGGAGACACCGACCTTCTTCAAGGCCCCACTTGATTCTCCAAGGGGGGCAGGGGGGATTAATATGATTAAATCAAATTCCTAATAGGTGTCTCCGGAATATAAACGGGGAGACGCTGACCTGCTTGATGGCCGCCCTTAATTCCCTAAGGGCGGAAGGTGGGTTTAATAAACTGAGAATAAAGTCCGGAAGAGTGTCTCCGCAAATAGATCAAAGGAAGGGTAAGTATTTTTTGACCTCGTATTCGCTGACCTGCTTTTCGAACTCGCCGGAGACGTTGATGTTGTATTCCTCGATCTCGGCTCGCTTGTTGGCGATGAACGTGGTGAATATATGGTCGGTAAGGGTCTCACGGAGCAGCCGGCTCTTTTCCATCAGCCGAACCGCTTCCTCCAGGTTCCGCGGCAGGGTCCGGATCTCGAATTTCTTCTGTTTCGCGTTCGACATCCTGTAGATGTTCTCCTCTACGGGGTCGGGAAGAGGGTAGCCGTCCCGGATCCCGGTGAGGCCGGCCATGAGCATGGTGGCGAAGGCTAGGTAAATGTTGCAGGATGGATCGGGAGAGCGCAGCTCGATCCGGGTCGCCATCTCCTTTCCGGGCTGGTATTCGGGAACGCGGATATAGGCGGACCTGTTCCTCTGTCCCCATGCGATGTACACGGGCGCCTCATAGCCCTCAATCAGGCGCTTGTAGGAATTGACCCATTGGCTGAAGACGGCCGATATCTCACGGGCGTGGCTCATCAATCCGGCCATGTAGTGATGGGCGAGATCGGAGAGATGGTAGGAATTGTTGACCGAGAAGAAGATGTTTTTTCCACCCTTCCAGAGGGACTGGTGGACGTGCATGCCGCTGCCGTTCTGGCCGTTGGCGGGCTTGGGCATGAAGGTTGCGTAGAGGCCGTGCATGCGGGCGACCTTCTTGACCATGTAGCGGAAGAGCATGCCGATGTCAGCCATATCGGTGGCGCTGCAGTACTTGAGGTCGATCTCGTGCTGGCCGTGGGCGACCTCGTGGTGGTCGTATTCGGAGGCAATGCCCATCCTCTTGAGCAGGAGTTGGACTTCCTTCCGGACCCCGCCGTATTTGCCGCTGAAAAAGTAACCGCCGTGGTCGCTGAAGGATATATCCCGGTCGCTCGGGAAGAGGAAGAACTCGAGCTCCGGGCCGACCTTAAAATCATCGATGCCAAATTCCTTTTTAGCCCGGGCAAAGGCCTTTTTGAGGATGTAGCGCGTGTCTCCCTCGTAGTGCTCGCCCTCGGGCGTCATGATGTCGCCGAACATGATTGCCTCCCGCCAGATTATGTCCTCCGAAAAGCCCCTATATTCCCAGGGGAGGACGCGGAAAGTGTGGGCCTCGGGTTTGATGACCAGATCGCTCTCCTCGATGCGGACGAATCCCTGGACCGAAGAGCCGTCGATGCCTTTCCCATCGCGGAAGGCGTTTTCCAGCTCCTCGCTGGGAAAGGAAAAGTCCATCGGCCTCCCCAGGATGTCGGGAAAATGCACCCGGATGAACTCGACCTTGTTGGCCGGGTTCATGACATAATCCAAGACCTCCTTTTCGGTTTTAAAACCGAACGGCTTGTGCGGTTCTGTGGTCAAATTAGGCATGTTTTTCTCCTTTCTTGATATCGATAATAAAAATGGGCGGCACAAGCAAGGGCTTCCGTTGACTGAGGCAGAGGATTGTCTTAAGATGGACGATGAAGACTGGAACCGAAGGCATCCGGGTTAACATTGAATGATATTATTGCCATAAATAATTTCAATTGTCAATATATTATGATAAAATAGTTGCAATTGAGTTATAAATATAAAAATAGCAGGACACAAGGGAGGCGGTCATGATCGATGAGCTCGAGAGAAAGATCATCCGCGCGATGAACCAGAACGCCCGCAAGAGCTTCCGGGAGATCGCCAAGGAGGTGGGCACCTCGGCCACGGCCGTCATCAATAAGGTGAAGAGATTGGAGACGGCGAGGGTGATTAAGGGGTATATCCCGGTCGTCGACCCGGCCCATTTCGGCCTCGACCTCGTCGCCATCATCGCCCTCCGTATCTCCAAAGGAAAGCTCCTGGAAACGCAGCAGAAGATCTCCTCCGACCGGCGAGTGGCCGCCGTCTACGACATCACGGGGGAATGGGACTCCCTGGTCATCGGATATTTTCGAAGCCGCGACGACCTCAACGATTTCATCAAAGGGGTTCTGGCCCTGCCTTACATCGACCGCACGGTCACCCACCTCGTGCTTAACATCGTCAAAGATGAAAAGCGCCTGCTGGTTTGAGACTCCCCGAATTTCTTGACAGGGGGGATGATATGGCCTAACGTATGGCTCGACAGAGGAGAAAAAAAATGGCCAAAGAGATACACGGGACGATCGGCCGTCATTATATTGTCGAGGCCTCGGGCTGTGACCCCAAGATCATCGGCAGCATTGAGAAAGTCCAACAAATCCTGGTCAAGGCGGCCGAGATCGCCGGCGCCCAGGTCTGGTCGATCTCCTTCAGCCGGTTCCCGCCCCAGGGAGTCTCCGGGGTGGTGGTCATATCCGAGTCCCACATCTCCACCCACACCTGGCCGGAATACGGCTATGTCGCCCTGGATATCTACACCTGCGGCAAGAACGTCGATCCGGAGAAGGCCGTGGTATTTGCCGTCGAGGCGTTCGAGTCTTCGACATCCCATATCACTGAGATCACCCGGGGGATCGACGAGGGCGATTCGATCTACTACCACAGCTTCATCACCTGGGAAGAAGACTTGAAGAAGGGTCGCCAGAAATAAGAGTGAGGCGATTTTCTGGGCGGCTGTAAAGATTTTTTACGCCCCTCTTTGCAGCTTCTCATCCAGACGGACTCATAATCAGGGAAAAAAGAAAGGACTAAGGCTTTTTTGGCATAAATCCTGCTCTTTGGATAAGGTGATGGCAGGAACGGAAAGAGGGAGGATGCGGATAGCCCCTGGGGCTGCCTTCTTTAAGTCTGAGCGTTTTTGTTATAATGCTCATGTGAAGAAGCGTTCTTCTTACCTCTGCCTCATCCCCTCACTCCTCATTATCCTTGTTTCCGCGTCGGCGTTTGCGGACCAGAGCGTCCCGGATTTCATCGTCCAGCTCCAGCAAGACTTCTCTGCCCGTCGTTTTAAGCCTTACCTTGAAGCCTTCGCGCCGGAGTTGCGGGAGGAACAGAGGGGAGAACTCACCCGGTATTTCGATGAGCTGAAGATGGAGTCGGTGGTCCTAAGCTGGGCTAATAAGGGGAACTTTGACCAGGCCAGACCCATCGTTTTCCTCCAGGTCATCTGCCAAAACTCCTATTCTGCCTTGATCGAGACGTGGCAGCTCAAGCTGGAGAACATAGGGGGCAGCTGGCGGGTCAAGGAAAAAAACGCGAGGGGGAACCTCAACCAGCTGTACAAGATCCATCTGCCGGCCGGGCGAATCGAGAGGGCGGAGAGCGTCGAGATCACCCACACCGACTTCAACCTGATCTTCCGCAACGCCCTCGTCTTCTATGACAATATCCCCAACCTGGAGACGGCTCTCCTAGTTGTCGGCGACGGCCGCTTGGTTTTTTCCCCTTCGGACGCCGGCGAAAGACACCAGCTCGCTCTCCTTTATAAAAATAAGGTACTGGAAGACCGCATCGATCATTCCTTCCTGCGTTTCTCCAACGCTTTTTTCAAGCAGAACATCAAGATCACGGGAAATGTCGAGGTTCCCGCCTCGGCGGCCGGCGAGAAGGCGCGGAGCAAGGCCGAGGCGATATTTTCAAAATACCATTCGCGCTATTTCACGATCCAGAGCCCCCTCAGCCAGGAGCCCCTCTCTTTCCTCCCCCAGGGAGAAGAAGCCGTGATCCAATTCCAGGGCAGAAAGACGAAGGAGATGGCCTACGTCTATTCTCCTTTCGCTGAAGAGGAGGTCACCCTCTACGATACCACCCGGGAGCGGTTCATCAACCTCTATTCCCCCGGCTCGGAGCAGGGAAGAGGACGCCTGATCATCAGCTTCAGCCCGAGGTACGACGTCCGGGACTATGAGATCGAGCTGGATTTCCAGCCCCAGAACTTTTATCTTTCGGCCAGGGCCAAGGTCGGCTTTCTCAGCCAGGTCGAGGGCCTCGATGCCGTCAAGTTCAAGTTTCACCCGGGACTCGAAATCCTGCGCGTCTATGACAGCGAACGGAGAGAGCTTCTCTTTACCCAGGACCCGGTCGGGCGAATCCTCTGCATCTACTTCCTGGAGCCCATTGCCAAGAGCGTCAGGACGACCATCGAAGTCTTCTACCGGGGCCGGCTGGAGCCGCCCGCCCAGCTGACGGACACGGTCGTAGGGCAACGGTACGAAGTGACGTCCGAACCCGTGCCTATTCGCTTTGATACCTTTCTCTTCAGCCAGTCAGCCCAATGGTATCCCTACCCTCTCATCGACGACTTCTTCACGGCTCGACTCAAGATCATCGTCCCGCCGGCGTATTCCGTGATTTCCAACGGGGTCCTGGTCGAAAAAAGCGTCTTGAACGGGGTCCAGAGGGTGACGGAGATCGACAAGGTCGGGAGCTCCTGCTCGGTCTACGAGACCAAGCGACCCGTGAAATATCTCTCCTTCCTTGTCGGAAAGTTGAGCTTGACCCAGGAAAACTCCGGCCCTCTGCCGCTCTCCTCTTATGCCTCATCCGATGTCCGCTCGGTCAGGAAGAACCTCCTGGAGGAAGCCGGCCGGATTCTGGAGTTCTACGAATCCCGGTTCGGTTCATTCCCCTTCGAGAACCTGCGAGTTGTCCAGAGGCTTTGGCGCACGACGGGCGGCCACAGCCCGGCCTCGTTCATCATCCTGAATGACCTCCCCCGCGTCCCCAGCCCCGGACCCGGCCTCCGGGAAAGGCTGATCGGCAATCCGGACAGCCCGGTGGACCTGTCCTCCCAATGGAGGGAATATTTCCTCGCCCATGAAATCGCCCACCAGTGGTGGGGTCAGGGCGTCACCTGGGCCAGATACAGGGACCAGTGGCTGAGCGAGGGGCTTTCCCAGTATTCATCGGCCCTCTACCTCCAGTCGAAATATGGGGATGACGCCCTGGCCGACATGTTCAAGAAGTTCTCCCGTTGGACCGAGAAGAAGTCCGTGTGGGGACCTATCACCATGGGCTCCCGCCTCAGCTTCACCGATTTCGAGGCTTACCAGGCGATTATCTACGACAAGACGGCCCTCGTCCTGAACATGCTCCGCGACCTGTTGGGCGACGAAATTTTCTTCTCCGGTCTGAAAGAGTTCTTCGGCGCGTACAAGTTTAGAGCCGCAGCCACCGGCCAGTTCAGAAGGACGATGGAAAAGGTCTCCGGCCGGGACTTGAACGACTTTTTCCGACTCTGGTTTGATTCTCATCTGCTCCCGGATGCCCAGGTGCGCTGCCGGGTCGAAAAACAGGCGGTCGGAGTTCTCCTGAAGATCAGGGTGAGACAGCTCAATGAGGATTTCGTTTATCCTCTCTGGATCGCCTGGGAGGATGAGAAGGGTGCGCGCCGGCGGGAGAAGCTCGTCATCGATAAGAGGAGCCAGGAATTCGAGTTCCCTTTGCCGGGCCCTCCCCGCAAGCTTGAAGTCAACCCTGATAAGGCCGTACCGGGAAAACTTCTGGTTTGGAAGGACTAGCCGCTCAGGACAGGCTGTCCACGTCGATCTTCAGCCTCTTGATCATCTCGTTGAGAGTCGTCGGCTTCAGCCCCAGCGACCGGGCCGCTTGTTTCTGGACGCCCTTGGCCCGGCGCAGGGCGTTGAGGATGACTTTTCTCTGGTAATGTTGGGTTTGCTCCCTGAAACTCGGCTCCTTTTCTTTGTCGGCCGCGATGTCCTCGTCTCCCGGCCGGCGGTCGAGCAGGAACGGGGGCAGTGTGTTGCGGGTGATGAGCTTGGATTTAGACAGGACAACCGCCCGTTCGATCAGGTTTTCGAGCTCCCGGACGTTTCCCGGCCAGTCGTAGTCTTCCAGGATCTCGAAGACATCATCGGTGATGCCTTCGATCTCCTTCTCGTTCTCGCGGCGGTAGATGTCGATGAAGTGCTTCACCAGGAGAGGGATGTCGTCCTTCCTCTCCCGTAGAGGAGGGAGTTCGATCTTGATGACGTTGAGCCGGTAGAATAGGTCCTGGCGAAAGGCCTTACTCCCGATGAGCTCTTCCAGGTCGGTGTTGGTGGCGGCGATGATCCGCGCGTCCACTCGGATCGTCTTCGTCCCCCCGAGCCTCATGAATTCCTTGTCCTGCATGACCCGGAGCAGTTTGGCCTGGGTCTCGAGTCCGACGGTGGAGATCTCGTCAAAAAAGATGCTCCCCCGGTCGGCCATCTCGAACAATCCGTCCTTTTGGCTCACCGCCCCGGTGAAGGCGCCTTTGACATGGCCGAAGAGGTGGCTCTCCAAAAGGTCGGGGGGGAGGCTCCCGCTGTTGACGACGACGAACGGGAAATTGCGGCGCTCGCTGTTCTGGTGGATGGCCCGGGCGACCAGCTCCTTTCCCGTGCCGCTCTCGCCCTGGATCAGGATCGTCGAGCGCGTCGGCGCCGTCGCCCTGATCAACTCGAAGATTTTCTGCATGGGCTGGCTCCGGCCGATGATCTTCTCGAACCCGAACTTGCGGTTGAGCTCGCCCCTGAGGCGGATGTTCTCTTCCTGAAGGCTCTTATGCTCCAGGGCCCGTTCGATGATCATCAGGAGCTCTTCGTGTTTGAACGGCTTTTGGATGTAATCGTAGGCTCCCATCTTCATGGCGGAGATGGCCGACTCGACCGAGGCGTAGGCCGTGATGATGATGATGATGGCCTGCGGGTCGATCCTCTTGATCCCCTTGAGGACCTCGATGCCGTCCAGGCCGGGCATCAGCAGGTCGAGGAGAGTGATATCATAGAATTGGGAGGAGTGCTTCTCCAGGGCTTCCTCTCCGGAGGAGGAGAGCACCACTTCGTACCCTTCCGATGACAGGAGCTGGCTCAGGACATCGTGGATAATCGGCTCGTCGTCAACGACGTGAATGATCCCTTTTTTTTCGGCCATGGTCAATTCCGGACGAAAGAGAGCTTTTGGCCCAGTTTTCTAAGGTCGAGGTCGGCGGGGACGAAGATGGTGAAGCAGGTCCCTTTGCCCACCTCGCTCTCGACGGTGATATGCCCTTCGTGTTCATTGATGATGGCGTAGGAGATGGACAGGCCCAAGCCGGTGCCCTTTCCGATGCCCTTGGTCGTGAAGAAGGGGTCGAAGATGTGGGGCAAGTGCTGGGGCTGGATTCCCGTTCCGGTGTCGGCGATCTTGACGACCACCTCCCGGCCTTCCTGGTCGGCCTGGATGCGGAGGGTGCCCCCTTTGGGCATGGCGTCGATGGCGTTGAGGATGATGTTGATAAAGACTTGCTGCAGGCGTTCGCCCTGCGCCCAGATGAGCTTGACCGGGGCCAGGTGCATCTCCAGCTTGATGCTCATCGCCTTGAGCTTGTACTCGATGAGCGAGATGATCTCCTTCAAACTATCGGGTATGGACACCTTGTGGAAGGCCGAATCCGCGGGGTTGCGGGCGAAATTGAGCAGGTTCTTGACGATCCGGGAGACCCGTTCGGTCTGGCCCTCGATCTTCTCCAGGATCTGGGCATAGTGAGAATCGGTGAGCTTTTTCTGGAGCATCTGGATGTAGCTGGAGATCCCCGTGAGCGGCGTGTTGATCTCATGGGCGACGCCGGCCGAGAGGAGGCCGATCGAGGCCAGCTTTTCCGATGTTACCAGCTGTTGCTGGAGGCGGATTTTCTCGGTGATGTCCTCGAAGACGATGATCGTCCCGTAGGGAATCATCTGGTTGTCGAACAGAGGCGTTTTGGCGATGTCGAAGATCCTCTTGTCTCCCTCCGGCAGCTCCAGCGTGATCTCAGCCAGAAGGCGGAAGTCTTGCTGGGTGTCGCTGGGAAACAGGGCCAGGAAATTCTGGGGACCCAGAATTTCCTGGAGCTTCTGGCCGAGGACCTGGCCTTTGGCCAGGGAGAAGATGCCCTCCAGCACCCGGTTCCAGCCGATGATCTCTCCCTTCTGGTTGAGGACGGCGACACCGACGGTCAGGCTCTCGATGATGTTCTCGCTGTAATCCTTGAGCCTCTCGAGCTCGAGGGCACGAACGCTCGCCTGCTGGTAAAGAGAGGCGTTCTCTATGGCCAGGGCGACCGGCGAGGAGATCGTTGTCAGGAGGTCCCAGTCCTCGCTGTTGAGGAACGAGTTGTCGATCTTTTTCCCCATGCCCAGACAGCCGATGAGGTTCTTCTCGACCTTGAGCGGAAGGAAATGCACGAACCCCCGCGACACGAGCTCCTCGTTGCCTTTGTAGAGCTCCCGCCGCTCGGCGAGTGAATCGACGGCGATGTACTCTTTCTCTTGGAGATGGCCGTAAAACATCGGGTCGAAAGTGACGGCGCGGGGAATAGACGGAGATTCCCCCTTGACGCTGCTGACGATGAAGGTCCGGCTGTCCGCCTTCTCCGGGAGAAGGAGGGCCAGGCTTTTCAGGGAAAGGGCGTTGGTGATGAGGTCCAGGAGCGACTGGGAGAGCTTGTGAAGGCTTCTCTCCCGGCTGAGCTCCTTGCTGATGATGAGGAGCGTCTGCCGGTACTTGTAGGAGCGGCTGTAAAAAAACCGGTCGAAGAGGGCGGTGATCAGCTTCTTCAGAGGGGTGAAGAGCGTCGCCCCCAGGATCATCGCCAGTATCCCCAGGATCAGGACGTTGAGCTTGTTCTCGGAAAAGGCGGGGGTCCTGGAGCTAAGGACGATATAAAGACAGGCCAGGACGAAATACGAGAAGATCAAAGTGGCGGCCTTCTTGAGCAGCACCTCGAAATCCATCAGCCGGTACCGAGACACCGAGTAAGCAAAGGTCAGAGGAATAAGAGCCTGGAGGAGGATGGTCAGCTCGGCGTACTGAGAAGGGCTCTGGCCGAAATAGTAGGGGACGGCATAGAAGATGACAAAGGGAAGCACTCCGATTCCCAATCCCGAGAGTATCCAGCGCAGCTGTCGTCTGACCAGAAGGTTTGGCGGGTGGCGGAGGCTGTGAGAGATGCTCAGCAGCGTAATGACCGAATACAGGGCGAACTGGAGGATCTCCCCCTTTTCTACTCCCGCATAGACGGACAAGACGAGGCCGTCCTCCCAGCCGCCTGACAGAGGAGAATGCAGGACCAGAGTCGCTAGGAAAAGGAGCAGGCCGGGCAGGTAGAGAAGATAGATCGAGGACGGTCTCTGTTTGAGGACCTTTTTTCTCTGGGGAAAGATGAGGAAGAAGTGAAGCAGAAGTGGCGGGAAGAACAGGAAGGCGGCCTGGTCGAGCCAGTAGAAGAGGCCGTCGAGAACGTCCAGCTGGCCGGTTGGAGAGAAGATGTAGAAGGAATAGAAGACGAGACAGAGGAGATAGAAGGAGAGGTAAGGCATGGCGAAAGTGCGGCGGGAGTTGAAAAAAACGACGACCGCGATAACCAGGGTGGTCAGGCCGATCAGGGCCAGATAGTAGTAAAGGAGGTTGGGTCTCTTCTGTGAAAGGAAAAAGGACGGCGAGAGGATCTCCGCCGGCCGGCCGATCTGGTACTTGACCTTTTGCCCGGCCATCGCGGCGACCCAGAGGCTCTTTACGATGTCGATTCGAGTACCGATCGTCAGGTCATTGATGGAGTAAAGAATATCCCCTTTCTTGATCCCGGCCAAATAGGCGGGACTGTTGGCCGCTACGCGGTCGGCGACGAACCGGCCGGACTTGTCTTTCCAGACAACCCCGTCGGTGGGTTCCTGCCAGACGAGCTTCCGGTAGATGTTCAGCCCTCCGAGGGCAAGCAGGACGCCGATCAACCCGAGGGCGATGATAACTCTTCTATTCATCGGCGTGGAATTCAAAAAATTGAATCATGCTCAGAGAAAAATTTAACCAGCCCATTTCAGTCGAGGATGTGTCTCTGGCCGGACCGAACCGCCCATCTTATGGCCGGCTGCCGCAAAAGCCTCCTTACGGCCAGGTCCTCCTTCAGGCCGAGCGGCTTGGTGTTTCTCCCGAGAATCTGGCTCATATAATCGCTTTTCGGCTTCTTGACCGGGTACTCCTGGGGAGCGACAGGAGTATCGAAAGATGACGGCGAGGGAGGCGGTTTGGTCTCCTGAATCGGGGAAGCACCCAGGAGAAGAACGACGATAGCCGGCCCTGCCCCCGCCAGCAGTCGCTTTTTCATTGATTTTAAAATAGATCTTTCGCCATTTTTTGTCAACTTTGGCCGGCGGGGCCTGACTAAACTAGGGGGGCAGGGTTTGTACCCAGGGGGCCGCTTCCCTCTGGAGTTCATTGACAAAAAGATAGTGATACCCTAAGATGAACGTATCTTTTTAGAGACGAACGGAGTTATCCAGATAGAGACATGCCCTATTTTCTGTGTCGCCTAGCCACGGAAGACGGTCGCTATCTGGCCCAGTCATTCCTGGCCTCCTCGGCCGAGGATTGCCAGAAGCACTTCGAGAGCGAGGGGTTCTGCGTCCTCTCCATCCATAAGGATTGGAAGAAAACATCCACCCCATCCCTCCCCTTCGAGAAGAAAATCAAGGACAAAGATTTCATCATGTTCAACCAGGAGC
Organism: Candidatus Aminicenantota bacterium; assembly: GCA_017886205.1. Lineage (GTDB taxonomy): Bacteria > Acidobacteriota > Aminicenantia > Aminicenantales > UBA8522 > UBA8522. The sequence continues at coordinate 51,773 of JAFNEO010000028.1, forward strand.
TGATAGCGCTCCTCCGGGCCGGCTATCCCATCCTCAAGAGCTTGGAGCTCATCGCCAGCCGAACCAAGAATGTCCACCTCAAGGAGCTCCTCCAGAAAATCGAGGCCGGGGTCCGGAGCGGCAAGGCCCTTTCCGAATCCTTCGCGCCCTATGAGAAAGAGTTCACCAAGGTTTATATCGCTGCCCTGATGGCGGGGGAGCAGAGCGGCAACCTCCCAGGGACCATTGGGCGATACATCGATTATGCCAAGGTCATCGCCCAGACCAAATCGCGGATCCGGTCGGCCCTTCTTTATCCCACCGTCCTGATCGTCTTCGCCCTGGTCCTCATGGGCATCCTGGTCAACTTCATCCTGCCGCGCTTCGCCGTGTTCTATGCGGACTTCGGGGCGCAACTCCCCGGGGTCACCCGGCTCCTCATCTCCCTGGCCACCGGCCTCCGCACCGCGACGCCTGTCCTCCTTGTGGCGTTGGTCCTGCTGGCTTTAGTCCTGGCCAGGCTCAAGAAACAAGAAAAAGTCCTCCTCGCTTTGGAGAAACTCAAGCTCAAGATTCCCTACTTCCGCCGCATCCGGCTGGAGACGGCGATCTCACTCTTCAGCCGCACGCTCAGCCTTCTCCTCGAGGCCGGGATCACCCTCCTCACGGGGCTCCCGATCGCCTGCCAGGCGATCCCGAACAAGTTCCTGATGAAGCAGACTAGCCACGTGCCGGACGACATCCGGAACGGCGGGAGCCTGTCCGACTCCCTCGGCAGGACCGGGTTTTTCACCCCCCTGGCGACCGATATGATCCGCATCGGAGAGAATTCGGCGAACCTGCACGGCATGCTGAGGGAAGTCGCGGACGTCTATGACCAGAGAATCCAGGCCAGGATCGACACTTTTGTCTCCCTCATCGAACCGGTCATCATCATTTTCATGGGGCTCCTCGTCGCCCTGATGCTGCTGGCCGTGTATCTTCCCATTTTCAACATCATTCAAATCACGAGATAAAGATGAAGAAAGAAGAAACCAAGAAGAGCGCCGCTTCCGAAGAAGCCGAAACTCGAAAGATCGCCGAGCGCTACCGGGTTCCCTACATCGACCTTTCGACCTATGCGGTCAAGAGGGAGCTCGTCCAGTCGTTCCCGCCTGATTTCCTCTACCGGGCCAACTTCATCCCCCTAGAGGACCAGGACAGCCTCGTCAAGATCGCCATCGCCGACCCCTCGGACATCGGAACGATCGATGCCATCGAGTCCTTCCTGGGGAAGAAGGTCCAGGTGCACGCCGCTTCCAAGCGGGCCATCCAGGAGGCCTTGCGGAAGAGCGAGACCGCCCTCCAGGTCCTGAAAGATGCGACCGAAGGATTCATCGTCCAGGTCGTGGAAAAGGAAAGCGGCGAAGAGGAAGAGGTCATCTCCTTGGAAAAGCTGGCCGACCAGGACGGGTCGATCATCAAGCTGGTCCACACCATCATCTTCACCGCCGTGCAGAAGCGGGCCAGCGATGTCCACGTCGAATCCCGCGATGACGGCGTCCGGATCAAGTACCGCATCGACGGCATCCTGGGAGAGGCCATGGAGCCGATCAGCAAGAAGTTCCAGTCGCCCATCATCTCCCGCATCAAGGTCATGTCCGACCTGGACATCGCCGAGCGCCGGGTCCCTCAGGACGGGCGGTTCCGGCTCAAGATCAAGGACAAGACCATCGATTTCCGGGTCTCCATCATGCCCAGCATCTACGGGGAGGATGCGGTCATCCGCATCCTGGACAAGGAGATGATCACCCAGGCCATCTCCGAGTTGAAGCTCGAGCTGCTCGGTTTCTCCGACAGCCTGCTGCGGAAGTTCCGCCGCTACATCACCCAGCCCTACGGGATGATCCTGGTAACGGGGCCGACGGGGAGCGGCAAGACGACCACACTCTACGCCGCCCTGACCGAGATCAAGGCGCCGGAAGACAAGATCATCACCATTGAGGACCCGGTCGAGTACCAGATCGACGGCATCACTCAGGTTCCGGTCAACGAGAAAAAGGGTCTCACCTTTGCCCGCGGTCTGCGTTCGATCCTCAGACACGACCCCGACAAGATCATGGTCGGCGAGATCCGGGACCCGGAGACCGCCCAGATCGCCATCCAGTCCGCCCTGACCGGTCATCTTGTTTTCACCACCGTCCATGCCAACAACGTCTTTGACGTTATCGGCCGCTTCCTGCACATGCAGGTCGATCCCTACAGCTTCATCTCCGCCCTAAACTGTATCCTGGCGCAGCGCCTGGTGAGGGTGCTGTGTCCGAAGTGCAAGCAGGCGGTCAAGTACCGGCCCGAGCAGCTCCTCGAGTCGGGCCTCTCTCCCGACGGATACCGGGACCAGGACTTCTACGAGGCCCGGGGATGTCCGGATTGCGGTCAGACGGGATACCAGGGCCGGACAGCCATCGCCGAGCTGCTCGAGCTGTCCGACGTCATCCGGGAAATGATCCTGGTCCGCAAGCCGCTCTCCGAAGTGAGGAAACAGGCGAAAGAAGAGGGGATCGTCTCCCTCCGGGAGGTCGGGATGCAGAAGGTCTTCAAGGGTGTCACCAGCCTGAGAGAGTTGAATAAAGTGACCTTCGTCGAATAGGAAAATGGCGGCCGACCTGAGAAAGATCAAGGACTTCTTCACGGCTCCACTCTGTCCGCCGACCGTCATCCAGGTGTCTTCCTCGTACCTGAGCGGCATCCAGGTGGATATCAAAGACGGGCGGGCCAGGCGCCATGTTGTCCTCGAGCTCCCGGCCGGACTTCTCGAGCCGCACTTTGATCGGAAAAACATAGCCGACGCGGCCGCGCTGTCGGGGGTCCTGAAAGAGGGCCTCCGTCAGCTCCAGGTCTCGGGGAAAAAGATCGCCTGCCTGGTCCCGGAGGCCTGCCTCAAGATCTTCGTCCTGGCCTTTGACTCCCTTCCCGCGTCCAAGAAGGAACGGGAGAAAATCATCCGCTGGCGGGCCAAGAAGCAGATGGCCATCCTGCCCGAAGACGCCCGCCTGTCCTACGAGATGGTGGCCTCCTCCTCTTCGATCAAGGTCCTGGCGGCGCTGGCCCGGACGCCGGTCATCCGGGAATACGAAGACCTATTCGCGGGGCTGGGACACGAAGTCGGCATCGCCGCTTCTCCCACGATCAGCCTTCTCAACCTGGTGGATTGGGAAAATGAGACGGACTTCTTGGTGGCCAATATCGAGGAGGATTCATTGGGCCTGGTGGTGGTCACACAGTCCGAGCCGGCCCTCTTCCGGCTCAAGACCTTCTCCGTCGAGCGGGAGGGCGGGCTCCGGTTTTCCCAAAAGGTCGAAGCCGTCGTCAAAGAGATCGAGAACACGGCCCATTTCATCGAAGACCGCGAGAAGCGGGAAGTCCATTCTCTCTGGTTCCGGTCCGGCCTGAGAGAGGGTTACGAGGATATCCTGGCTGGGCTGAGGACGGCCCTACCCTTTGAGGTTCGGCCGGTCCAGGCCCCGCCACCGTGCGGACTTGCCCCGGACCTGAGTGCGTTTCTGGCTCCGCTGGCCGGCCAAGTTCCCTGGCGAAAAAATATACCGGCCGGCTGAGGAAGAAACAGGAGGTCCTCCCAGACCGCTTCTTGGAGGCATTGAGTCGGATGCGAAGATTGAACCTGAACTTGGCGACGCGGCCGTTGCGCAACCGCCGCCTCTTTTTGCTCCTGGGAGGACTGCTGGGGCTGGCCTTTCTGGTGACGGCGCTTTTGGCAATCATCCTCTTTTTCCAGTTCACCCTGAAAAAAGGCGTAGTCCAAGCCGGCCTGCAGAAGGCCGATCAGACCGTCAAGGCGGCCCAATCCGAACAGAAGCGCCTCGAAATCCGGCTCAAGGAAACGGCCAAAAAGGACCAGGACATCATCGACGCGATCAACAGCATCATACTGAGAAAGAGTTTTTCCTGGACGGATTTTTTGTCTAAGCTGGAGGAGTGCCTCCCCGATCCCAGCTATATCCTCTCCATGGCCCCCACTCTGGTCGACGACACCCGGATTCAATTCCGTTTCCGGGTCGTTTCCCCGAGCCTGGATGACCTCCTGGCCCTAATCAACAAGCTCCAGGATCTGAAGTTCAGCCAGCCGCGGGTGGAGACCGAGGAGAGTAACGACCGGGGGCAGCTGACCTCCGAGATCTCGGTGACCTATGAACGAGTTATTTAGCGCTCTGGACGAAAAGGAACGAACGAGGCTTCGGCTGCTCGGCCTCCTTTTCCTGGTCGCTCTGTTCGTCCTTATTTTCTTTTCGTTAGGCCAGCGCCGCAGCTACCAGCTCCTGGTCGAAAGGCTCCAGGGAAGAGACAAGGCCGCCGCCGCGGCCGAGGCCAAGAGGGCAGAAAGCGCGGCCGAGTGGGCGCAATGGCAGGAGGCTTCTCAGGACCTCAAGGACCTCAAGGAAAAATTCTTCTACCGTGAGGGCCAGGAGGCCAGCGAACTCCGCCTCGACCTGGAGAAGATCTTTTCCGAGGCCGGGATCAGCGTCCGCTCCTACAGGTACAACTATGTCAGCCTGGAAAAAGAGAGGATCAGGAAGGTCAACGTCACCTTCACCTTTGCCGGTTCCTATCCTATCTTAAAGAAGTTTCTGCAGACGCTCGAGCGATTCCCTATATTCCTCCTTCTTGAGAAGATCGATTTCCTGAAAATCGGAGGGGATGGGACCATAATCGAGCTGAGGATTGTTCTGGCGGCCTACTATGCGAATTATTAGACAACCGGTTGCAGCGCTCATCCTTGTCCTGGCCGCGGGCCTCTGCCCGGCCCAGACCCAGACCGACCCGGCGCCGAAGACGGCCGCCGACAAGGAAGTGAAGAGCCTGCTCCGGAAAGACCTGCTCCAGGTCAGGAAGCAGGCTGCGGCCCCTCCGATGAGGAACATCTTCGCCCCCCGAGCGGGTTTCAGCCGTCCCGGGGAAGTCGCCCGTCCGGGAAGTCCGCTGCCGGCGGTGGATTACCAAGCGGCGGACGAGTCGGCGGCAACGGACGGAACGGCCGAAGCGCCGCCGGTCATGACCGTCAACCTCCGCTACATCGGGTTCATCGGATCGCCGCGCCGGCTGGTCGCCCTGGTCAATTTCGAAGGCCGGGCCATGGCCGTTGTGGAAGGCGATGTCGTGGGCGAGGGCATCCGTATTGGCAAGGTCACCCGGCAGCAGATCGAGGTCGTCTTGCCGGACTCCTCCACGAGGACATTTTCCTTAGAAGGAGAATGAGGATGAGAAAGCACGCTTGGGCTCTGGTTATGCTGGCCCTCTCGTTCTGGGGCTGCGCGAACTTCGGCCCGAACTATTTTAGGCTCGGCAACGAGGCGGAGATCAACAAGGACTGGGACCAGGCCATCCAGTACTACGAGAAGGCCATCGTGGAAAAGCCCAGCGAATACGCCTACAAGATGTCCCTGGCTCGGGTGCGGCTGACGGCCAGCTTGATGCATCTCCGGTCCGCCCGCAACCTCGCCGTCCAGGGGAACAAGGATGAGGCGCTCAAAGAGTACGAAAAAGCCCTGTCTTATGATCCACAGAACCGGGCGCTCTACGAGGAGATGCGTCGGCTTAGCCAGGGAGCTCCCCCCACGGAGAAACCCGAGGAGGAGAAGCTCGAGTATCCGGTCAAGCTGAAGGTGGCTAAGGACAAGATCGAGCTCAAGTTCACCGAGGCCGGCCTGCGCTCGATCTTTCAAACCCTGGCCAAGCATGCTCAGGTCAACATCATTTTCGACGAGCTGTTCAAGGACCTTCCTTTGACCATCGACATCGCCGGGCGGCAGTTCGAGGAGGCCATCGGGTACCTCTGCCTGGCCAGCAAGAATTTCTATCGGGTCATCGACGAAAAGACGTTGATCGTCGTCCCCGATCAGCCGGTCAAGCGCATCCAGTACGAGCAGAACGTCATCAAAGTCTTCTACCTCTCCAACATCAGCGCCCAGGACATCTTCGCCGCGCTGCAGCAGATGCTCCGGTCGCAGATCCGGGCCCCCAATATCTTCGTGGACAAGAACCTCAACACCGTGACCATCCGCGACACGCCGGGGAACATCAAGCTGGCCGCTGACCTCATCCGGAAGTGGGACAAGCCCAGGGGCGAGGTTATTGTCGACCTAGAGATAATGGAGGTCTCCCGCCAGAAGCTGCGGGAGATCGGTGTCGACCTGGACAATGCCCTCGTCGGCCTCCGCTACGCCGGTCCCGGCAGCACCGATGACGCCGGCTGGTTCAGCCTTGGCGAGCTCGACCTGGGCAAAGGCAGCAGCTATCAGGTCTCCCTTCCGAGCGCCCTGGTCCGCTTCCTGCAGTCGGATGCCGATACCAAAGTATTGGCCCAGCCACGGTTGCGCGGCGTGGGCGATGAGGAGATGAAGGCGCTGGTCGGACAGAAAATCCCCATCCCCCAGACGACGTTTACGCCGATCGCCGCCGGGGGGGTCAGCCAGCAGCCGATCACCTCTTTCGCCTACCAGGACGTCGGCCTGGAGATCACGATCAAGCCGAAGATCCACCTGGAAAAGGAGATCACGCTGGAGATCGAGGTCAAAATCACGGCCATCGCCGGCTCCGGCTACGCCGACATCCCGATCATCGCCAACCGGGAGATCAAAAACATCATCCGGCTCAAGGACGGCGAGACCAACCTCCTGGCCGGGCTGCTGCGGGATGAAGAGAGGAAATCCCTGCGAGGGATCGCCGGGCTGGCCAGCATCCCCATTCTCGGCAACCTGTTCGGCTCATCCAAACAGACGATCGATCAGTCCGACCTCATTTTGACCGTAACACCCTACATCATCCGGTCTCTGCCCCGGACGGCCGAAGATGACAAACCCCTCTGGATCGAGCTCGAAGGCATCTCTTTGGGCGGCCAGGCCGGCCGCCCGGGCGAGGGCATGTCGGCCGAGGAAATGGAGATGGCCGATGAGTCCGAGATGATGCCCGGCCCGGAAGAAGCAGAGGAAGAGCGGGAAGACCGGGGCGACAGCCAGATCTCCCTCGACCCGGCCAATTTCGAAGTCCCCCGGGGCCGGGAGTTCCGGATCAGCGTCAACGTTAGAAGCCAGCAGGAGATCGGCAACATGTCGCTCAGCCTGAGCTTCAACCCCCAGGTCAGCAAGCTCAAGGATGTCATCGAAGGGGGGCTCATCCGGATGTCCGGAGCCAACGTTCCCTTCCTGAAGAACATCGCCGAGGGGAGTTGCACGATCGGGTTCTCCAGCCCGCAACTTAACCGGGGTATTCGGGGCGGCGGCAACATGGCCATCCTGGTCTTCGACGCAGTCGCGCAGGGAGAGACCCGCATCATGGTGACTTCGGTTTCCGCCAACAACCCGTCCGGCCAACCCATTAGCTTCACGTCCCGGGAATCTCGCGTGGTTGTCCGCTAGGAGTTAACGGGCTAAAATTCATCCGCCTCAAGAGCAGGAAGTCCCGAGCGCCTGGACCTAGCTTTGACTTATCGCGGGGCCTATTCTATCTTGAGAGCATGATCCTGGTGCTGGCGGGTCCGGTCCATTCGGGGAAGACGACCTTCCTGAGGAGGCTCTTGCCGGACCTCGAAGCGCTGAGGCTTCCCGTCTCCGGGTACTTGAGCCTCTATGTAATGAACAAGGGGGAAACCGCCGGCTATGATCTTTTCGATATCAAAAAGGGCAAGTCGATACCATTCCTCCGGACAGAAGGAGAGCCCGGCTGGCAGACGGTCGGGCCCTATTTTTTTCTCCCCCCAGGGCTTGAGGCCGCGGCGGCCGCCATCCTTGGCTATAAGCCAGGAGAGATCCTCATCGTCGATGAGGTCGGACCACAGGAGCTCGCCGGCCGGGGCGTCTGGCCGGCCCTGTCGGAGGTCCTTTCGGGGCCCTTGTTCGACTGTCTTCTGGTCGTGAGAAAGCCGCTGCTCGATGACCTCCAAGATCGGCTGGGGAAGACACCTGTCAATGTGTTTGACGTCGAGCGGCCGGACGTCTGTCCCGCGCTCCTCCAGGCTCTTAAAGAGCTGAGGGCGGTCCGGAATGAGCGCCGCGATAAGTGTAACTTGGCAGCGCCTCGGAAGGGAAGAAGCGGGAGATGAACGAGCCGTTGCGCTCTCGAAGTCAGACCCGACTGGGCTAGGCTATGACCAAAGTCAAGGTCAAGTTCTTCGGTCCTTTCCGCGACCTGTTCGGCGGCCGCGAACTGGAGGCCGAGCTTCCCGAGGAGGTCCGGCTCCGGGATCTCCTCCGGCGGCTGTGCGATACCTCAGACCGGGAAAAACAAGTTTTCGCCGGTGCGGAAGCCCTCCAACCGCATGTGGTCATTATGAAGAACGGAATCCCGGTCCGGAGGCCGGGTGGGCTGGAGACCCCATTGCAGGACGGCGACATCATCGCTATCTTCCCCTTTCTAGGCGGAGGATAGGCTCAGGGTATGGGATTCGTCAGCCCGCTCGTTTCCCCAGCGAGGAAACTCGCTCCGCATCCTCCTTCGCTCTTCTCTCCTTTCAGTCGAGAAACCGTGCCCGCTCAGTCGTCCACGGACTTCCTCACCCACACCCTTCGCCGACCTTGGCCAAACCGCCTTCCTTATTCAAGCCCCTCGTAATTCCATAAGAGGGGAAGGGGAGATTAATATAATACAAATGAAGTCTTTAAGGCGGTTTGGCCCCCGGGCTTAAGCCCGCTTTGCTGCGGAGGGCTTTCGTAGGGACTCCGACCTTTTCCCGAAACGCCAACCTTCTTCAAACCCCTCCTGATTGGTCAGGAGGGGTAGGGGAGGTTAATGATGTATAAACAGAGTCTTGGGGGCGTTTCGGATCGGGTTTGTCGCCAACTAACCCTCGCCTTGTCATCAGCAGTATGATTTGTTATGCTCCTCAAGGCATTGAGGTACACATTTATCCATGAGTGAGCTTCCGTGGGGTGTCCATGGCAAGATCCTGGAGGTCGACCTCAGTAGCGGCAGGATCGAAGAGGCCCCGCTGGACCCGGGCCAAGTCGCGGACTACATCGGCGGACGCGGCCTGGGAACACGCCTCCTCTATGACCGCATCGACGCGAGCTGCGATGCGCTCTGCCCGGACAACGTCATCGTCATCGCTGCGGCTCCCCTTATTGGAACCAACGCTCCCACAGCCGGCCGCGGCCACATGGTCTTTAAATCCGCCTTGAGCGGAGGGATCGGCAGCTCCAACTGCGGCGGAACCTGGGCTCCAGCCTTTAAATCTACCGGGTACGACGCCCTGGTCATTCGTGGAAGAGCGGCTTCCCCTGTGCTGATAGACATCCGGCCGGAAAGAATCGAAATCCTCCCCGCCGCCCATATTTGGGGCAAGGACGTTCATCAGACGACGGAAGCGCTGCAGGCCGGCGAAGCCGACCGGCGCACGCGCGTCCTCTGCATCGGCCCGGCGGGGGAGAACAGGGTCCGGTTCGCCGCCGTCATGAACGACCGGAACAGGGCTTACGGCCGGGGAGGGCCTGGGGCTGTCTGGGGCAGCAAGAACCTCAAGGCCATCCGCGTCGCCGGGCAGAAAAAGATCCAGGTCAAAGACAAAGAAAGATACCAGTCGGGCCTGGAACAGAGCTTCTACCTTCTGAAACAGGCGCCGGCCACCAAGCGCCTGCTCCGCGACCTGGGAACGGCCGGCCTGGTCGAGCTCATCAACCTGATCAACATGCTCCCTCACCGCAACTTCCTGGACAACCGGCATCGAGATGAGGATGTGGAGAACGTTTCCGGCGAGACCTTGGCCAAGAAGCTGCTCCAGCGGGCGGCCGGCTGCTACCTCTGTCCCATGGGTTGCCAGCGCCACACCCGGGTCGGCGACAAGAAAGGCGAAGGCCCCGAGTACGAGACTATGGTCATGATCGGCCCTGACTGCGATATCTATGACCTCGAAGCGATCACCAGGGTCAACTACCTCTGCAACGAGCTGGGGATGGACACGATCTCGTTCGGCGGTACGCTGGCCTGCGCCATGGAGCTCTTTGAGCGGGGCATCCTTCAGGCCAAAGACACAGATGGACTCGAGCTCCGCTTCGGCCGGAGCGACCTCCTAGATGAGCTCGCCCGCCGCATCGCCTTCCGGCAGGGGATCGGCGACCGCTTGGCCGAGGGGTCTTATCGGCTGGCCCGCGCCTTCGGGCATCCTGAATTCTCCATGACGATCAAAAAGCAGGAGATCCCGGCCTATGACCCACGGGCCTCCTTCACCCAGGCCCTGGGATACATGACATCTCCCACTGGGGCCTGCCATCTCAAGGGCGGGTATGCCGTTTCGCTGGCCTTTTTTGGAGGCACCAAGGAGATCCCCCGCTTCAGCCTGCTTCAGTCGCCCATCGGCATCCGCAACATGCACAACCTGGGCATCATCCAGGACAGCCTGGGTGTCTGCCGTTTTACCGGTTACGCTTTTTCCTATGACCCCTGGGCCCGGATGATGAGCGGCCTCACCGGGCTGGACTTTTCGACGGCCCGTCTCGAGGAGATCGCCAACCGGATCGCCGCCGTGGAGAGGCTCTTCAACCTCGCGGCCGGGCTGACCGAGGCGGACGATACACTCCCCGCCAGGTTCAGCCGCGAACCTATCCTGGTCGCGGGAGAGGAACGCGTGGTCTCGACTAACGCCGTCGCCAGAATGAGGATGGATTATTACCGGGCCCGCGGCTGGGACGAACAGGGGAATCCAACCCCCGCGACGCTCGAATCCCTGGCGATCGGAAAACGGAAATCGCCATGAAAAAAAAGACCTGGAACACCAGCGAGGATGTCCTGCGGCTGTTTCAGACCGTCGGCCGGGCTTCTCTCCTCTACGATATCCAAGACAGCCACAGCGGCAACATGGCCATCCGGCACCGGGACGAGTCGGGAAACGACTGGATCGTCATCACCTCCACCGGCTCTCAGAAGGGTGACCTTGAGCCCAACAATATCTGCTTCCTCTCTCCCGCCGAGACGGATTTCGGTTACTACAAGGCCTCCTCGGAGACCGATATCCACGCCCGTATCCTGGCCCTGGAGGGTGTCGCCGCCTCCATCCATGCCCACACCAAGGAGATCGCCGTCGTCACCCTGGACGACGCGGACAAGCCTAACCAGCCGGCCCCGTTCATCCCCGTCGACCCGCTCGGATATTATCATCTCAGCGGCGTCGTTCCGGTTGATTGGATGGCCGTCCCCAGCGGTTCTCCCGAAATGGCCAAGGTCATCCCAGAACGCCTGGCCGAGCACCCGGCAACCGTCATCCAGGCCCACGGGACTTTCGCCAAAGGGAGAACCTTGAAGGAGGCCTTCTTTCGCGTGTGCATCGCCAACAACGCCGGCTATGTCGTCCGTCTGTTGAAGCGGCTCAAGGTCGATGTCGAAGGGCTGAGACAGAGAGTCTGGGATTCGCCCCAGGCTTCTTTCTCCTATCCGCCACCCGACTACACGATCGACGACGATGACGTCTGCGATTTTCCCGGAGAGACCGAGATCCTCCGGGAATTCCAGAAGGCGGGAGCGAGGATATTCGAGTCCCGGCTTTCGCCCTTTCATTCGGGCTCGATGTCTGTCCGCGGCGTGGGGAGCATGCTCTATGCGCCCAAGGCATCGATGCCCCGGGAGATCGGAGGTCCTCTCCGGGAGGTCCCGCTCGAGGTGGAGGACGGCGATTCGCCGGAGATCCAGGTTCACAAGCAGATCTATGCGGCGAGCGATTTCCAGACGATCATGCACTGCCATGTGCCGGAGGCGGAGGCGCAGGCGCATTTTGTCTATCCGGGTGACGACGGGCCGCTCGACCGCATCGTGCCGATCGACGCGGAGGGAAGCTTCATCCATCTCGTGATCCCGGTGGTCCCGGCGAAGACCGGCATCGCCGAGCTCGTGCGTTTGCTGCACGACTACAAGGTCGTCGTCGTCAGAGGAGGAGGCGTCTGGGCGGTGGGCGCTCAGTCCCTGTCCGAGGCCCTTCACCATCCGTCCTCGCTGCGTGAGATCTGTCTCTACCGCATCGGCGCCTTCGAACAGGGCTTGGACTTGCGGCGGATGGAACCGGGGAAGGCAAGAAACTGGTAAGGGTTTAAAGGAAACGGGTGACCTGGGAGGATAAGAAGCGGGCGATGTCCTCGGTCGCGAAGGGCCAGGCATAGACGATCTTCCGGGAGGGGAATTTCTGCTGGGCCCGGCGGATTGCCTCCGGAATGTCCAGGGCGGAATGCTCTCCGCCGCGCGTCATCATCGGGGTGATGACGACGATCTGGCCGGCTTCCCGGGCGGCGGCCCGTTCAAAGGCCTCGTCTAGGGTCGGAGCGCAGAACTCGTTGAACCCGACGATCACCTCGAGCCCCGACTCCTGCCGGAGGTGTTTGGCCAGTTCCTGTGACCCGGTGTAGAAGGGATCGTTTTGGCTGGTCCGTGGCCAACCACGCATCCTGGCTTCCAACTGATCATAGCGAAGCCTCTGCGCGTTAGCCGCCGGGCCGGAAATGTGTCCGATCCGAGAGTAGAGCCCCATAAACTCGGACATTTCTTCTTTAGGGAAGTCCAGCGGGGGCGATCCGTGCATGGCTAAGACGATGACCGCCTTCGGCTTGTCTCTCTTTTTCTCGACCATCCGCTCACCCTCCTTTCTCGTCCGGGTTTGATGACCGGATCAGCCTTCACCCCGCCCGGAGGTGATCCGCTTCAAGATCTTTTCGTCCCGACCTCCATCCGGCCTCTTTATATCACACGTTTTGGGTCTCTTCAATCGCATAGGCTCAGGAGAGTCCCCCAGAAAGACGCGAATTTTTCCCGGCGAGAAAAATTCGCTCCCTGTCCTCGCTCCGCTCTCCTCTCGGCAAGCCGAGAGGAACCATGCCCGCTACGCTGCGGAGGGCTTTCTGAGGGACTCTCCCTCGCCTTCATAACTAACCAGGAGAGCGGCTCCCCTCGAAAAACGTCTCGGGAAGGCTAAGCCTGAGAGGTCGCTTTACCATTCCCAAATCGCTGGCTTTAATAATGGCTTCGCTCCTGCACAGGAACCGTTTCGCTTGGAGCTCGTATTATAATAAAGAGGAGTTTACTTGATTTTTGCAGATCAATATAATCGATGGACACGTAAGGTCATGAGCACAAAAAAGGGCCGTCTTTCCATTGTGCTTCTGGCGTTCTGTGGCCTTCTTGTCACCCTTGCGTCTGCCTCCACTTCCCCCCCTGTTATGCTCAAGCCGCTCAAGACCGACAAGCCGCCGGTGATCGACGGCCTGCTCGACGACCCGGTCTGGGCCGAAGCTCCCTCCGTCACAAGTTTCAAAACTTTCATCCCTGACTTCGGCCGCGACCTGTCCGAGGCGACCCTGGCCTACTATGCCTACGACAGCGAGAACCTCTATTTCGCCTTCCAGTGCTACGACCGGGAGCCGGACAAGATCAAGGCGACCCTCTCCAAGCGGGACGACATCCGGACCGACGACTTCATCTGCATCAACCTGGATTCCTTCAACGACCAGCAATCCCTTTATGCCTTCTACGTAAACCCCCTCGGCATCCAGATGGACAGCCGTTATGCCAACAACAAAGAAGACTTTAGCGTGGACGTGGTCTGGTACAGTGCCGGGAAGCTCCACGAGAGGGGCTATGCCGTCGAGCTGCGCATCCCCTTGAAGAGCATCCGCTATTCTTCCGGCCAGCGCATCGAGATGGGAATCTTTTTCGAGCGCTCCATCGGCCGCCGCACCGAGCATGGATCGTATCCGGCGCTCGACCCGGCCAAAGGGTTCGCCTTCTTGACCGAGATGGCGCCCATGGAATTTTTCGGTCTCAAGAAACACACCCTGCTGGAGCTCATCCCGGCATTCACCTATTCCCAGGGGTATGCGCAGAACGAAGGCCGGCTCGCCCGGGAGAAGGCCGCCCGCGACCTGAGCCTGACCGGGAAATACGGGATCACCCCGAGCCTTATCCTGGACGCGACCTATAACCCGGACTTCAGCCAGGTCGAGGCCGACGCCGGACAGGTGGACGTCAACCTCCGCTACGACCTCTTCTTTCCGGAGAAGAGGCCGTTTTTCCTGGAGGGGAGCGAGAACTTTAACCTGGCGGGGACGACCGAGCAAGATTTTCTTTTGGAGACCGTTCACACCCGGAACATCGTCGACCCTAAAGGCGGAACAAAGCTCTCAGGAAAGGTGGCCAGGAGTGATAGCATAGCTGTGATCTTTGCGGCCGACGAATCTCCGGTCTCCTTCGGCTCCCTCGAACCGACGGGGAAATACGCCTACTTCAGTATCGTGCGCTACAAGCACGCCCTGAGCCAGGACAGCTCCCTCGGACTCATCCTCACCGATCGAGAACATGAGGGTCGGTTCAACCGGGTCGTCGGTCCGGACGGGCAGATCCGGCTCGGCCAATCGAGCATGCTGAGCTTCCACGCCCTGGGTTCTTTCACCCGGGCTTTGACCGGAGCGCCGCGTCAGGACGGCCATGCTTTCGGCTTCGACTATCTCTACGATACCCGCGACTGGAACATCCAGCTCGGCGCCCAGGACCTGTCGCCGGATTTCGAGACCGACGCAGGCTTTCTCATCCGCAACGGCTTGACCCGGGTCAGGGCCTTGATCGCGCCCAAATTTCATCCGCGTTCCAACGTCGTGCTCCAGTTAACCCCGGCCCTTTTCACCTCTCAGCTCAGGGACAAATACAGCGATCTCTGGGAGACCGCCAACACCCTCTCGCTCGGTGCTCTCATGATCAGGACGACGCGGGCGTCGCTGGCCTACTCTTATGCCACGGAGATCTTTCTCGGCCAGAAATTCAACACGGGCGGCTGGAGTGCCCAGGTGATCAGCCAGATCACCAAGCAGTTCTATGTCCGAGTGACCTACCGCGACAGTAAAGCTATCCGCTACTCGGAATCGCCTTTCCAGGGCTACGGGAAAAGGGCGCTGGCCACGCTGGGCTATCAACCCTCGGAGAATTTCAACTGGACCCTTAACCTCACCTATTCCGACCTATTCCGCGATTCCACGGGGGAAAAGATCTACGATTACACGATCATCTGGAACCGGCTGATTTATCAGGTGAACAAATACCTGTTCTTCCGGGCGATCGTCGAGTACAACACGTATCGCAAGCAGCTCCTGACCGACCTCCTGGCCTCGTTTCTGTATATTCCGGGGACCGTCATCCAGCTCGGCTACGGCTCGCTCTATGATAAAATTCGCTGGAAGGACGGAGCGTATGTGGACGCGGACCGCTTTCTGGAGACGCGGCGGGGGATCTTTTTCAAAGCTTCCTATCTCTGGCGGCTCTAACCGGACTAATAAAATCTTTTCAGGTTCATCCCGGCGTAGAGACTTCCGACCTCCGCTTCATATCCGTTAAAAATGGGGGTTTTGCGCCTGCCGTCTTCGCCGATCCGGCGCTCGGTCGCCTGGCTCCAGCGGGGGTGGGAGACGAAGGGGTTGACATTGGCATAGAATCCGTACTCCTCGGGACGGGCCTTCATCCAGGCGCTCTTGGGCATCTTCTCCACGAAACGGATGCGGACGATGGACTTGATGCTCTTGAATCCGTACTTCCAGGGAACGACGAGCCGGATGGGCGCCCCGTTCTGCGGCGGGAGGTACTCTTCGTACATGCCGACGGCCAGGACCGTTAGGGGATGCATCGCCTCATCCATCCGCAGTCCCTCGATATACGGCCATTCGAGGACTTTTGTCTTTTGAAAGGGCATTTGCTCCGGGTCGTAAAGGGTGGTGAACTCAATAAATTTAGCCGACGGGGCCGGGTCGCATTTCTTGATGAATTCGGCAAGGGGGAAACCGACCCAGGGGATGACCATGGACCAACCCTCCACACAGCGCCAGCGGTAGATGCGTTCCTCTAGGGGGAAGAGTCGGATGAGCTCGTCGATGGCGAACGAACGGGGAGCCTTGACCAGGCCTTCGACAGTGAGGGTCCAGGGCCGCGTGCGGAAGTTCCGGGCGAGCACCGTGGGATCGCGCTTGGCGGTCGAGAACTCGTAGAAGTTCGTATAGCCGGTGGCGTCGGCGAAGGAAGTGTTTTTTTCGTCAGGCACTGTGAATTCCCCGCGCTTAGCGACCACGGGTTTTTGGGCGACCTGCGGCACTGCGGAAGCGGCCGGAGGGGAATCCTGACGCTCAATGGCCAAGCCGCGCGAAAGCAGCGGGTTCGCCGCGGCATAGGCGGCCAGCGCCGCCGACCCGGCGATGAACTCGCGGCGGCTGAGGTAGAGCCTCCGGGGTGTGATCTCTGAGTACTTGATGCCGGGGGCCTTCTTCGCCAGCATATTCGCGCCTCCTTCTCCTCCCATTTTCCCATAAAAATGGGGACGGTTCTATTTTTTTCTCTCCTCACCGGAATAGATGCAAAGCCTGATAAATAGAACCGTCCCTATTTTTCCCGATCAGGACCCAGCCCAGGCTTGAACCTTTTTCCGCCTGATGCGTCCTATGTATTGAGATGAACGGCAGTGGTGAGTTCGACGCGGCCTACGACCGTTACAAGGCCGACATCTTTCGGTTTATTTTTCACCTGACAGGAAATCGGGCCGAGGCCGAGGACCTCTTCCAGGAGACCTGGCTTCGGCTGGTCAGGCACGGGCCGCTCCGGCCGGGCGGACAGGACTTGAAACCCTGGCTGCTTACGATCGTGCTTAACCTGCACCGGGACGCCCTGCGCCGAAAGCGCGTCCGGCGGCGGTCCCCTTGGCCGATCTGGGCGGCGCTGGCCGTCCTGACAGGCCTGACGCTCTGTTTCCTAATCCCCGGGTTGGCAGGATTCAGGCAGAGCCAGAAGCTGACACTCGAGACAGCCCTGGTCCTGCTGGTCATTCTTCAGAACGCTCTAATGCTCTTCTTCGCCCCCCTGCTCATGCGCCGGGGCCGCTTATCTCAATTCCATTCTTGAAAATCCGAAAGAAATGCTAAGGAGGTCTATCATGGCCAAACCAAAAGGAAAAATAAGTGCCCTGGTCATGCTCGTCTTGGTGATGGTTTTCCTGGCCTTTGTCCTGACGCCGCTGATATTAGCCCCTCTGGGTATATTCACCGGCGTGGCCAGGGGGACGAGAGACGTCTTCTTCAACGGCTGGCACAATATCCCTTGGTTCCCCTTTGTCCCGATCTGGTCTTTCTCTCTCCTATTCGTCATCATCTGGCTGGCGGTCATCCTCTGGGTGTACAAGGACGCCGAACGGCGTCGCATGAGCGGCCTTCTCTGGGCGCTCCTGGTCTTCATCGGCAACTTGATCGGGCTGCTGATCTATCTCATCGTCCGTCAGGACCATCCGCTAAGTGAGGAGCAGGGAGCGGCGAGTCCGGGGCCGCCAACGGCCACCACAGCGGGAGCACCAGCATCGACTCAACCTCCCGCAGAGGCGAAGACAGCGGTCTGTCCGGCCTGTCAGAAAAAAGTGGAGCCGAGTTTTGTCTACTGTCCGCACTGCGGTGCCTCGCTTCAGCAGACCTGCCCGAGCTGCGGTAAGCCGACGGAAACGGGCTGGAAAGTCTGCCCGCATTGCGGCGCCCATCTCAAGTCGGAATGAACTCTATCTTCGCTTGCGGCGGCCGCCGCCTTTGTGATAATTCAATGACAGGCACAGGCAATGGGCACCCTCTCCCAGCGTTTTCTCGGCCGTCTGGATAAGGGCAGATTCTGGAACGTCCAGGTTTGGGACTTTAGCTTCCGCAGCCTGTCCCGCGAATATGCCTGGCTGTTCTTTCTGAGGGCCGTGCTCGCCCATCCGGTCAAGACGGTCCGCGGGCTGCGCCGGTATCGACGGTTCATCCGCGAGAAAAAGCACTGGGACCCTGAATATGCGCGCCTCCTTTCGATCCCAGACGAGACGATTTTTCTTCAGCACGCCCGCGGCCGGAAGTCCGGGCCGCTTGTCGGGCTCGGGTTCTGTCTCAAGCCCTATGATCCGAACGGTTCGTCGGTGTCCTGCCCGTCCGGCCGGGCGAACCATAACTGTCTTTATCTCGAGCGGGGAGAAACGCGGCTCGTCTGCACGGGATGCTCCATCCATGAGATTGGCTGCCTCGCGCTCGATAAAGGATGTCCGGTCTATATCATGACGTCGGCGAAGGACATCGCCCGGGACTTAATGCTCCCTCAGATCAGCCGCGGCTTGTTCCCGGCGGCCGTCCTCATCCTCTGTCCCTATTCCGTCCAGGCCATCATCCTGCCACTCCTCATCTGCGGCCTGGATATGCTCTTGCTTTCTTATGCCAGCGGGTCCTGTGCAGATTACGGACAATGGCTGAAGGCCGACCGGGGGATCAAAGACGAGCGGACGACAATCGACGATGATTCTCGGGAGAAACTCCTCGGTGTACTGGGGAAACTCGAGGATGTAGAAGTGAGCGGGATTCGGAGCCAGCGATATCGACAATTTCGCCGCGGCGGGAATGTTTTTTATCCGGGATAGCAAATTTCCAGCCCCATTTTCAGGTCGTTTGTCATCCCCATAAGTGAACAAAGAAGCTGGCCAAACCGCTGGCCGTGACCTGAATAGTCAGGTTGTCGGCGCCGTGGGGCGAGGCGGCTTCGACGAACACGACAACCACAGAGAGCAGAAGAGAGGAGAGGAGCGAACGGGAAAGGGGGAGATGGTAATACGCGCAAAAGAAGACCGCTGAGAGGACGATCGAAACAACCAGGATGGAGAGGCTTCCCTCCACCGACCTCTCCGTGATTTCGACTTTTTTCAAGCTGGGCACTCGGTAGCGATGTCGGCCGAAGCGGACACCGACCGGCTCGGCCACGGCATCGGCCGCTCCGCCGACGAGATACCCCATGACGGCGCAGGCTCCGAAGAGCCAATTGGAGAGGAGACCGCCCAGGGCCGTGGTCAGATAGGGGAGGGCGATGAAATAGCCGCGCTGGGGCGAATCCCTCTCCCGGGCGAGCGCTTCGAAAAAGAAATTCCGGTCGCCTGCCCAAACAATCAGGATCACATAGATCCCCATGCCCGCACCGAGGATGTTGACGGCGGGCATTCCTCCCCAGAGATGAAGTCCTACGGCGGTGAAGAAGATCAGGAAATGAAACAGCTTTCGCGTGTACCCGGTCGGCCATCCGGCCCGGCGCTTGAGGGCGCCGCTCAGGATCCCGCTTCCCAGGATCGCCGCCGCCGAGACGGCCGCCGCGGTCAAGATTTCAGGGAAGGGAGGGAGATAGCGCCAAAGAAATCCGGTCAGTTCTCTCATTCCCGGGGTCCATCATATTCCACCTGAGCCGGCACCTCAAGCCGTTATCCCTAGTTCTGGCTATCTCCATTTCCCTATCTTGATTGAGGTTCTACCAGCGACCCCCATATTCTTGGCTAATCATTTATCTGGGCAACCGAGGTATAGTGAAAATTTCCTCATCGGGAGGTATAATAAAACGTCCGGTTTGAGTTAAATATATAGAATTGATCGGATCGATATGAATAGTAAGGAAAAGCGGGAGGCGAAGACCGCTGGCGCCCCGCGGCCGAAATGGCCGTCCCGCAAAGACCGTCTTTCTCCTCGAGTCCTCGAGGCGGTTCGGCAAGAGTCCCAAGCCTTTTTTCGCAACGCCCGCGGGAGCCACGACTGGGATCATACGGAGCGAGTCTACCGACTTTGCCTCCGTATCGGCCGTAAGGAGAGGGCTGACCTCGACGTCCTTAGGCTCGCCGCATTGCTCCACGACATCGGCCGGGAGGAAGAGGACCGGTCGAACGGCGGGACCTGCCACGCCGAAAAAGGCGCGGTCCTGGCGGATGAGATCTTGAGGAACCATAGGATCGGAGCCGAACGAATCGCTCGAGTCGTCCGCTGTATCAAGACCCACCGCTACCGGGGACGACTCGTCCCGGACTCTCTTGAAGGAAAGATCTTATTTGACGCCGACAAGCTGGATTCGATCGGCGCCGTCGGTATCGGGAGGGCGTTCCTGTTCGCCGGCGAAGTCGGGGCCAGGCTTCATGATCCCAAGATCGAAGTCCGGAAGACGAAACCCTACACCAAAGAGGACACTGCCTACCGGGAATTCCTGATCAAGCTAAGCCTGATAAAGGACCTAATGTTCACCCACGAAGGAAGGCGGATGGCGGAGAAGCGCCATACTTTCATGGTCGGGTTCTTCAACCGGTTGAACAAGGAAACGGCCGGAGCCCTGTAATCTCGGACGCGCCCGTCTCGGCCGAAAAGGGCCTCACCGGGACGAGAAACCTTGACAGTGCCGGCGGTCGCGGCGTATATTCTGGAAGCCGAGCGAACCCCTGTTCGGGCCGCGAACGATTAGCTTCCTCTCCCGCGGAAGAGAAATCCTGCGCGAAGATACGAGAGCAGGCGCTCGAAAAGGAGACAAACTATGGCCAACATAAAAACTAAGAAAGGGATCATCGGCATCCTCACCGGGGGAGGCGATGTCCCCGGCCTCAACCCCGCCATCCGTGCGGTCACGATCCGGGCCATCCACGAAGGGTATGATGTCATCGGCATCCGGCGTGGCTGGGCGGGGCTCATCGAGATCAACCGGGATGAAATGACCGATGACCCGGAGTGCTGTCAGGTCCTGACCGAAGAAATCGTCAACAAGGTCGGCCGCACCGGCGGCACGTTCCTGCATACCTCGCGGACCCGGCCGAGCCATGTCCCCGACGTCAACGTGCCGGCGCACCTGCGGGCCAAGTACAACGAGAAGGTGAACGACTTGACCGAGGAAGTCCTGAAAAATATCGAACGTCTCGGCATCGACTACCTTGTCCCCATCGGCGGCGACGACACGCTGAGCTACGCCGCCGCTCTCCACCAGAAGGGCGTCAAGATCATCGCCATCCCCAAGACCATGGACAACGATGTCCCCGGGACCGACTACTGCCTGGGGTTCAGCACCTGCGTCACCCGCACGATCAGCCTGACCCACGCCCTGAGGACCACGGCCGGCTCGCATGAGCGCTTCCTCTGCATCGAGGTCTTCGGCCGGTACACGGGATTCACGGCCCTCCTCCCGACCATGGCCGGGGCCGCCAACCGCTGCGTCATCCCCGAGTACAGGTTCAACATGGAGCGGCTCTGCGAGCTGCTGACCGAGGACCGGGCGGAGAACCCCAGCCTCTACGCGGTCGTCCTCGTCTCCGAAGGAGCGATGATCGAGGGCAACGAGATGGTGTTTGCCAACGACGAGAAGGACATGTACGGGCACGGGAAGCTGGGCGGTTTCGGCGACTATGTCTCTAACCAGCTCAAGGAGCTCTCGCCCAAGTTCAATGAGGGCCGCCGCATCAACGTCATCAACCAGAAGCTGAGCTATCTTGTCCGCTGCGGCGACCCCGACGCCGTGGACTCGATCGTCCCCATGGCCTTCGGCAACCTGGCCCTGGACCTCATCCTGGACAAGAAGTTTGGGCGGATGGTCTGCCTGCGCAACGGCGAATACGACAATGTGCCCATCGAGATCGTGACCAGCAAGAAAAAGATGGTGGATGTGGACAAGTACTATGATCGGGAAAGGCTTCGCCCGCTCTACAAAAGCTTCCACCAGAAGCCGTTGTTCATCATGACTTCGGACTGATTAGGCGGCTTCGTCGATCAGCCGGATCTCTTTGAACCGGGCGAAAAACCCAAGCTCTTTTGTGATATCTCCATAAACCGTCTGCCTGTGCAGCCCGGCCGTCCAGTTCTGCCAGAGCCTCCGGATATCGCCGTCGACTTTGACATCGATCTTGGTGCGGCAGCCCCGGTCCGCCTCCAGCCCGACCGGCGCCTCGATGATCGTCCCGGTGAAATAGCGCATCGTGTCCATGCCGACGAGGATCGCCTGGGTGACCCTCTCGCCGACCCGCATCTCGACCTGAGGCACCACACCCTCCTGCCTCTCCATGACCGTCCGGATCTTGTAGGGTGCGGCCGGCTTCGCCGGGCCGTCCATCCGGGGCGTCCCCAGACAATGGGCCAGGATGATGCTCCCCTTGGATTCATCGACCGTCGGGTCGCTGACGAACCCCGGCCGGCCCACCAGACCCTGGAAGATAATATGAGTCATGGTGGAGCGGAGGTCGGACTCGCAGATCCCGCCCCAGCCCAGGTTGTTCAATCGCGAGAAGCCCAGGCAGGGATAGGCGGGGAGCTTGATGGTCTTGTCCCACATCGAGCCGTAGCAGTCGACGGTCATCACTGTGGCGTCCTCTTCATCGAGGAGCTTCTCGAAGGCCAAGGCCAGCTTGGCGGACCTAAAGATGTCTTCGGGCGAAGGCTCGACGACCCGGACGGCCCCCTTGATCCAACGGTCGGCCTCGGCCCCGGCATCCCGGTCGCTGATGCTGTTGTAGACCGCGACCATCCGATCAAGGCCGACCGGCTTGATCTCGGTCCCGAACTTGTTTTTGACCTTGGCGGCGTATTCGGAGAAGTCATAGGTTGTCAGGTTGATGACCTTGGCCTCGCGGAGATGGTGGATGGCCCGGAACGGCCGGACGGCTTCCGCTAGCCGGCTCGTATCGCTCGTCAGGATGCAATCCAGTTTGGCGCCCAGAGGCTGCCGGCGGATTTCCCCGAAGTCCACCCATTCGTGTCCCGAATACGGTCGGGCAAAGATAATGGTAGGCTTTGCAGCGGCCAGGATCTCGTTGAAAATGTCCCCGACATCGATGTTGAGATGGATGACCAGAATGCCGTCCACCTGCGCCAGCCTGTCCCGGAGGGCGGACACCTGCGCAGGCGAGGCCACGAGCTCATCCACGGAGAAATCGATATCAGCGAACTCGTCCTTCATCCGGGTGAATTCGGCCCGATAAAAAGCGATCTCCTGCTGGAGGTCGAGCGTCGGCTTGGGCCAGTTGCCCCTTGGGATCGCCACGAATAGACGGGCGACCTTGACCTTGGTCCCCCGGCAGCCCGGGCTGACCAGCCTTGATCCCGCCCCCTGGCCGGTCATGGCGAACGGCCAAAGCCTCGGCCCGGCCGCGCAGATCGCGGTTCCGGCTGCGGCGAGTTGAATGAACTCTCTCCGCTTCAATCCCTTGTCCATGGACACCTCCCGTTCATTCCGGTCTTGAGACAGAGATTATGTTTTCAGACCTGTCCGCATGACCTAAGGATCAATTCTCCTGAGCAGACTATAAACTAAAGACAGTCAGGAGGAAAGCCCGTCTACTGGATCGCCGCCAGGGCTTTGGCCGCCTCGGAGTAGTCCGGCTTCAGCTCCAGGGCCTTTTTATAGGCGGCCTTGGCTTTCTCGACATCTCCTTTTTTCTGGAGGGCTATGCCGAGGTTGAAATAGGCCTCGGCAAAGGGCCTTTTGGCGACGGCCGCCTCGAAATCCTCCACGGCCCCATCGAGATCGCCGCCGAAACCGGGAGGCGCCATCAGCCGGACCATGCCCCGGCCAAAATGCCCGTCCGCGTTGTCGGGATCGAGCTTCAACGCGGTTTCATACTCCTGCATGGCGCCCATCCCGTACTTTATCATGTTGGCGGGATTGCCCTGCGCCAGACTCCCCATGACATGTCCCTTCCAGGCATGAAGGTCGGCGTTGTTGGGGTCCCTGGCCAGAAGCACGTCCGCCATGTCGAGGGCTTCCGAGAACCTTTTCTCCTCGAAAAGCTTCTTGACGTGGTCTAGAGACGCATCCTTGGGAACTCCGGCGGGTTTGCCCCCAGCACTCGGCTGAGCCGCCGCTGGTTTGGACCCGAAAGGCGACTTGTCTCCCATCATCTGGGGCAGCATCTTCAGAAGAACAGGGAGCAGCTCTTGAAAGAGAGACGGCTTTTTCTCTTCTTCGGGGAAGAGCTCGACCCGGACGTCTTCGCCCTCGATGATCAGGATGCCGAGCGGGACGGTCTTGCCGCCCATGCCTCCGCCGTAGGCCATCATAGAGCTGCCTCCTCCCAAGCCGAACTTGATCTTGGCGAAGGGGACGATGAACGTATCTCCGACCTTGACCGGCTCACCCACCACGGCACCGACCCTGAGGTTCGAGACCAGCTTGTCGAAATTCGCCAGGGGCTGCTCGAGCGGGGCCTGAGCATTCAGGAGTCCTGAGGCAAGTAACAGGCAGCCGAAGACAAAGACTATAGACTTGTTGGCGTTCATGGAAAGCTCCTTATTTCCTGGGGATCTTGCCGACACTGACGAACTTCGTCCCCGCCTTGCTCACCACGACGAAACCCAACGGCCGGGTCTCGCCGCTCATGTAGAAGCCTTTGCCACCCATGTCGGGAGCCTGGGGCGCGCCCCCCCCGCCTCCGCCGAACCCGATGTCGATCATCATGATCGGGATGATCGTCACCCTCCCGACCTTCATCGGCTCGCCGACCACGGTCTTCACCTGCAGGCTGCTGTTCAGCCGCTGGGCCATCGCTTCGGCCAGCTGGTACATGGGTTGGGGGGTCTTGGTCTGGGTGGGCTGTAGTTTCTTTTCAGTTTGCGCTTGGCCCTGGGCCAGGACACAGAAAAGAAGACCCACGACGAGAAATGTGAGAATCTTGCTCTTCAATGGAGCACCTCCTTTTTATGATGGGGCAGACATCGCCATTGCTGGAATCTTGTCTATGCCTGCCCTCGGCATCAATATATACTACGAACGCTCGGGAGACAAGGTTCACTTGGCTCGGCGGAGGCTCGGGTATGGATTCGTCAGCCCGCTCGTTTCCCCAGCGAGGAATGTCGTTGCGAGGAACCCGGTGACGAAGCAATCTCCACGGGATCGCCACGGCGTCTTCGGCGCCTCGCGACGCCCGCTCAGTCGTCCACGGACTTCCTCATCCACACCCTTCGCCGACCTTGGCCAAACCGCCGTCCTAATTCAAGCCCCTCGTAATTCCATAAGAGGGGAAGGGGAGATTAATATGATACGAATGAAGTCTTGAGGGTGGTTTGGCCCCCGGGCTTAAGCCCGCTCCGCTGCGAAGGGCTTTCGTGAAGGACTCCCCCTCGCCTAACCAATTATAGAGTACCGGCCGGTGCCTTTAGGCCAAGATTCGGATATAATAGGTAGGAAACCGATGGAGGGCAGGATTGAGAAATCATCCGCTGAAAAATGCGCTCTTTGGGCTGACCTTGATCAGCTTGGTGACGTTCGTTCCTTGGCTCCGGGCGGCGCGTCCTGCTCCAGATTCAACCGAAGAAGAGAGGCGCGTCGAGAAGGCCATCCTGGTTTTCCAGGAGATCGCCGGCCTGGCCGATGAGGGGATCCCCGAATCCCTACTCAAGAAGGCCCACGGCATCGCCATCATCCCGGGAGTCGTCAAAGCCGCCTACGGCATCGGCGGCGAATACGGCCGGGGAGTCCTCCTCGTCCAGGACAAAGGGGTCTGGAGCAACCCCTCGTTTATCACCCTCGCCGGAGGGAGCCTGGGCTGGCAGATCGGCATCCAGAGATCGGACCTGGTCCTGGTGTTCAAGACGGGGCAGAGCATTGACAACATCGCCGAAGGCAAGATCACCCTGGGAGCGGATGCCAGCGTCGCCGCTGGTCCGGTCGGCCGGGGCGCCCAGGCCAACACCGATCTCGATTTGAAGGCCGAGATCTATGCCTACTCGAGGGCCAAAGGACTGTTCATCGGGATCTCGGTCAAGGGTGCGGCCATCCAGATCGATGCCGAAGCCAATGAGAGATTCTACAGGGACGACGAGATCACCGCCCGCCGCATTTTCACCCGGCCCGACCTCGAAGGCCGTCCAGTTGCCGACAGATTGAGGAAGATACTGGCCGAATACCTGCGTTCCGATTACACGATCTGATCGGAAAGCTGACCGGCATCAAGATCGTCGCCGGCCGGCTCTTGTATTATGGTTACACATCAGGAAACAGATATCTCTTTATTGAGCCGGCATCTTAAATTCCTGGATACGGTTGTTGTCGAGTTCCACGACGAAGACGCTTCCCTTGCCGTTGACCGCGACGGACACGGGCCCCATCATCTGGCCGTCGCCCGTCCCCGCCGACCCCCACTTGGCGACGAACCTTCCGTTGAGGTCGAATTTCTGGACTCGGTTATTCCCGGTATCGGCCACATAGATGTAGTTTTGCGCGTCTACGGCCAGGCCCAGCGGCCGGTTTAGCTCACCGTCACCCGTCCCGCCTTTGCCCCACGCCGCAACCACCTCTCCCTCGGGGGTAAACCTCTGAACGTGGACCCGGTCGACGACGACGATCTCGTTTTGCGAGTTGACGGCCACGGCCGCCGGGAAGACAAATTCGCCCCGGCCCATGCCTTGCTTGCCCCAGGCTTTCTTGGCCACGCCGCCGGTCGAGTACTTGACGATGCGGTTGTTCCCGGAATCGGCCACATAGATGTCACCGCTGCGGTCGACGGCGATGCCGAGGGGCCCCATGAGCTCGCCGGGCTTGGTGCCCTGCCTGCCCCATTTGGCTACGAACTTCCCGTCCTTAGAAAATTTCAAAACAGAGGCAGCTTCGGCGTCGGTGATGTAGATAAAGCCCTGGCCGTCGAGGGCAATTCCCGAAGGCTTTTTCAAGGACTTGAATTCCCTGCCGGCATCGCCCCAGCCGCCCTGGAGGCGGCCCTGGGGGTCGTACTTTTTGACCTTGAAATCGCTCTCGTCGGCCACATAGTAGAAGCCCTCTTTGTCGAAGGCGACGGCCCGGGGCAGCTTGAAAAACTTGCTTTCCGGCCCGCCCATCTTCTGCCCGAGCACATAGTCCTTAACGGTCAGGGCGGCGTCGATGGTCAGAGGGCCCGGCCCTTCCAGGACCTCGATGCTCTGCTCGTGGTCGGCCCAATTGGGCTTTTTCAGCTTGAGGGCATGAACGCCGTAGGTGACATAGGGCAGTTCACAGTCGGTGACTTTTCCCGTGTCCTGATCATCCAGGAACACCTGCGCGGCCGGCGGTACCGAACTGACCAGCACCGTCCGTCCGATACTCTGGAGGACGATCTCTTTCTTGGAGTTGGCTTGGGTAAGGAAGACCTCCTCCTTGTAGGGACTGTAGCCTTCCTTGACGATTTCCAGGGTGAACTTGGGAATGGGGGTCCTGTAAACCTCAGGAGTGAGGCCGATCTCCTTGCCGTCGATCTTGATGGCGGCTTCTTTTGGCTCGGTCATGATCTCCAGCGAGTAATCGACGAGCAGCCCGCGGTAGTGCTTCTCGGCCTGGTCGATGAAGCTGCTGACCGTGGGATCGTAGATGTTACGGGTGACTTCTTTAGCGTAGGTGTAGTCCACTTCGAACATGTTTCGGAACTCTTTGAGGGCGCCGTAGTTGTCGCCCCGTTTGGCGCAGGCGAGCCCGAGCCAGAGATAGACCTCGCAGGCGATCTGCTTCTGCCGGATGCGGTCATCGATGCTGAACGCCTTGGCCAGGAGCGGCCGGAGGTCCTCGGTAGCCTTGTCCAACTCCTTGTCCTGGCGGACCAGGCTCTTGCTCTCCTCCATTTTGAGCTCGATCTCGGCGCTGATCTCCCCCTGGGATTTCATCACGCCGCCCGAGGAAGCGTTCGACGGCGTCTCTCCTTCGCCGATTTCCTCCACCAGCAGCTCATGGATGTATCCGGAGATCGGCGTCCCGCCTCTTGTCGCCGTGACCTTGTACCATTCCCCTTGTTTCAGCTCGACATCGAGGACCGTGCTGAGCGCGACATTGGCTAGGGTCTGGCTGCCGATTTCCGGGGTCGCTTTGATGCTGGCGTTATCGACGATGACCTTCACCTTGACGGCGGTCGTCGCGGGGCCGAGAGCCAGGAGGATCAGGAGGAATGAAGGGAGCATCGCCCTGGCCATAGGACGTATTTTGGCTTCCATCGTCCGCTCCTTCGTCTCCGGGGGATTCTATTGGACGGCGCTGATCTTCCAGTCTTTTCCCTGTCTCCGGAGATGCCAGGTCTTCTGCCCCTCGAAGACGATCTTCCTCTGCCCGGTTTTCTTGTAGACGGCCGTGAGCAGCTGTGAATAGGCGGCCGTGGCGCTTGTCCGGCTGGAGAAACTCAGTGAGACCTTGGAGATTATGGACTTGATGCCGTCGTAGCCGTTGAAGAGGAGTTTGTACTCGGCCTGAAGCGAATCGGCCAGGGCCGGCGAGTTAAAAAGGCTGAGGACGGTGAGCAGGTCTTTGTTTTCCTCGGCCACCCGGTGGCGCTCGATCAGGGCGGTTATCTCCGGCTTCGCCAGGGCCGTGTCAGCCTGGAAGAGATATTTTTGCGCATCTTTATTATCCTTGTCGACCTTGAGGACCTTCTCCATGTCCGTGACGCACTGGGCGTAGTTGCCGCCGGCATAGCTGGAGATCCCGGACTGGAGCAGGGGAGCTACCTGGGGGGCCAGGATCTCGGCTCTGGCCTTATTCAGGTACTCCTTGGCCGGGACGTTGGCCGGATCGCGTGCCAGGATCTCATCGGCCAGCCGGACGGTTTCCTGGTAGGCCTTGCCGTCAAAACTTTCCCGCAGCTTGGCCTGGCCCTCGTCGCTCGGAGCGGTCAGCGCAGCGGCCGTCCCGGCGGCCGGGCCGGACGTACGGATGACCGAGTTCAGGCCCTCTTTCTTGATGGTCTCCAGGTTCTGGGCCAGGTCGGAGGGCTTCTCAGAGCGTCCTGAGAAGAGCAGGTATGCTCCCCCGGCGATGATGGCGACAAGGGCCGCCGCCCCCGCCAGGACAAAGGTTATCTTTCTTTTTTTCGGCTCCCCGCCGGCCTCTTTGCCGAACTCGTAAGCCAGCGTGGCTTCGGCCATGCGGCTGGGATTTTCCAGGTCGGAGATCATCTCCCGGCAGCTCTGATAGCGGTCTTCAGGGTTCTTGGCCAAGGCCCTGCGGACGACGCTCTCGTAGCCGCCGTGGAGCTCCTTATTGATTTCGGTGACCCGCTGGGGCTCTTCGTTGACGATCCGATAGACGATGGTGGACATGTTGTCCCCGCCGAACGGCTTCTTCCCGGTGAGGAGCTCATACAAGATGACGCCGAGGGCGAAGATATCCGACCGCTTGTCCACCGTCTGCCCCTTGACCTGCTCGGGAGACATATAGCTTAGCGTCCCGACCGTCGTTCCGGCCTGGGTCAGGGTCGAGGTCTCGATCCGGGCGACCCCGAAATCGGCCAGGAAGGGCTGGCCGGATTTATCGATCAGGATGTTGGCCGGCTTGATGTCCCGGTGGACGATCCCACCCTGGTGGGCGAAATCCAGGGAGTCGGAGACTGGCTTCAGGGTATCGATGATCTCCTGGGGCGAGAACGATTTGCCGGAATCGATCACCGTCTGGAGGCTCGGCCCGTCGACATACTGCATGACGATATAGGTTAGGTCCTTGTCCCGGACGACGTCGTAGATGGTGATGATGTTGGGGTGGTTCAGCCGGCCGGCGGCCTTGGCCTCCCGGATGACCCGGGTCAGCAGTTCTTCCTTCTCCATGCCCTCAGTGAGGGTGTCGAAGCGGATGGTCTTGATGGCCACCTCCCGTTCGATGTCGGGGTCCAGCGCCTTGTAGACGATCCCCATGCCGCCCTTACCGAGAGTGCCGAGGATCTTGTACTTGCCGATTTGCTTCATGGTTGGGCTAAAAAAGGAGAAAGAAATCCCCGCTCAGTTTCCTGTTCCTTTCATAAAAGAGGTAGTTAATACATATCCGATTGGACCGCTCCTTGTCAAGCAGATTAATTTCGTTGGCGGGGCTCATAGTCGTGGCCGTCCTGGCGGATCAGCTGGCCGGGCGTTAGAACACTCAGCCCAGCACTAAATTGACTATTCGAGGATGTTCCGCTACAATTTTTGAACCCGGCGGCGTAGCTCAGTTGGTCAGAGCATGCGGCTCATATCCGCAGTGTCGGGGGTTCAAATCCCTCCGCCGCCATTGGCGCTCCCTCAGAGCTAAATTTTATTCATTTTATAGAAATCACCGGTAAACCAGGGTTAGCAGATGCTCCTGCCTCAGGTCAAGAAGACGATCGCTCGTTATGGCCTCCTCGAGAGAGGAGACAAAGTCCTGGTGGCCTGCTCGGGCGGCGCCGATTCCTCGGCCCTCCTGACCGCCCTCTTGGAGCTCCGCGAGGAGTATGCGCTCCGGCTAGCCATCGGCCATTTTAACCACCGTCTCCGCCGCGCCGCTGACTATGATGAGCGCTTCGTCATCCGGATGGCGCAGAAGCTCGGGCTTCCCGTTTATGTGAGGAGAGAGGACATCCGTGCTCTTGCGGCCAAGCAGGGTCTGAATATCGAGGAAGCGGGCCGGGAGCGGCGCTACAAGTTCCTCCGGGAAACGGCCGGCAGGGTGGAGGCCTCCCGCATCGCCACCGCACATACCCTGACCGACCAGGCGGAGACCGTTCTTATGCGGATTCTCCGCGGAAGCGGACCCACCGGCTTGGGCGGTATCGCCCCTTGCATCGACGGGCTGATCATCCGTCCTTTGATCGAGGTCGAGCGCCGGGAAGTCGAGGCCTATCTTCGGGCCCGGAAGATCCCCTATCGCGAGGATGAAACCAACCGGGACCTGCGCTTCCAGCGCAGCCGGGTCCGTCTGCGGCTTATTCCGTACCTCGAGAGGAACTTCGAGCCCAAGATTGTGCAGCATCTGGGAAGATTAGCTGAGATCAGCCGCGAGGAGGAGCAGGTTTGGGAACAGTATTCCCAAGCCGAGGCGAAACGGGCGATCTTCCGCAAAGAGGGGAGGATCCTTCTAGATGCCCGGCGCCTCTCGTCTATGTCGCCGGCTCTGGGCCGCCGTCTGGTCCGGGCCTTTTTGAGTACGATCAAGGGCGATTTGAGGAGATTTTCATTCCGCGATGTCGAGGCCGTCCGCTGTCTGGCCGAGCGAAAGGAAGCGACGCTTCCGGGAAAGCTCGCCCTCAGGCGGGAGAAAGGCCTGATATCGGTTAAAGAGAGAACAGAGCCCGGTCTCCGTTACCAGTATGAATGGGACGGGAGAAAGAAGCTGGTGATCCCCGAAATTAGGCTTTCTTTCGCAGGGAAGTTAATAAAAAAGGGGAAGACGAGGCTGCCCTTGTATAATGATAACCGGAGGGCGCTGCTCGACGCAGGGAAGGTCTGTTTTCCTCTGCTCGTCCGGAGCCGGCGAGAAGGAGATCGCTACCGTCCTCTGGGCTCGCCCGGCCGCAAGAAGCTCAAGGAGATCATGCGGGCGAAAGGCATTCCGTTGGACGAGAGGGACCGGCACCCAGTATTCTTGTCGCGGGGAGAAATCATCTGGGCTCTAGGGCTTCCCATCGCCGAGGACTTCAAAGTCACCCCCGCCACCCAGCGAATTTATGTTATAGAAAAACCTTAGCTTTTTTCTCCGCCACTTCCAACCATAGCAACGACGGGTGGCACGGTGCCAGTCCCCGCAACGCCCGCAGCGGAAGGGGTTCCCCACGGGGGGATGGGTGGAGCGAGGACGGACGGGGACGCGCCGTGACAGGACCCGTCCTTTCTATAAATAGTTTTCTTTCCAGATTTCGAAGACGAGCAGCGCCCAGAGCTGGTGGCTGTAATTTTTCCGGCCAGCCAGGTGAGCGGCCATCATCTTCTGCACCGGCTTAGGGTTGATGAACCCGGCTTCCCGGATCCGTTTCTCGCTCAGGTGGTCCAGCATCAGCTCCCGGAGCTCCCCCCGCAGCCAGTGTTTGATCGGGATGCTGAACCCTTCCTTGGGCCGGTAGATGTTCTCTCGGGGGAGGAGGCGCTCCATCGTCTTCTTGAAAATCCACTTGGTGGTCAGGCCGTGGAGCTTGAGCCGGCCGTCAAGCCCGAACACGAATTCGACGAGCTTGTGGTCGAGGAGCGGCTCCCGGGCTTCGAGGGAAGTGGCCATGCTCATCCTGTCCACCTTGACCATGATGTCATCAGCCAGGTAGGTCTTGAGGTCGAGGTAGAGCTCTCCTGTGATGGGGTCGAAGGCCGGCAGCTTCTCAAAGACCTCCCGGAATGGTGACAACCTGCGGACCTCTTCGATTCCTCCCATCTGCTCTAGAAACCCGGCGGAATAGAGCCTTGACTTATCTCTCCGGGATAGGAACATCATCCAGCGCAGGTGCCTGTTTTCGGCCCCGTGCTCAAAGCCCTGGAGGAACCGCTGCAGCTTGTTCCAGGCGCCTTTTTTCTTGGCCCTGGGTGGGAGGCGGTTTATGAAGGGGGATAACAAGCTCCCCGCCAGCCTGACCGGCCCGCAGGAAGCGATCTTCTGCGCCTGGTAGTGCTCATAGCCGCCGAAGACTTCATCCCCCCCGTCGCCGGATAAAATCACCTTGACGTGCGGCCGGGACATTTGTGAGACCAGAAAGGTGGGAAAGATGGAAAAATCGCCGAACGGCTCGTCGAGGTGGCGGATGAGCTTTTCAGTGAGGTCCAGCGCCTTGGGTTCGATGATAAACTCTTCGTGCTCGGTGGCGAACCTCTGGGCGGCCCGGCGGGCGTAGGGAAGCTCATTGTAGGAAGTCTCTTCAAAGCCTATGGAAAAGGTCTTCAGGGGGGAGGCGCCGAGCTCCCGCATCAGCCCGACGATGGTCGAGGAGTCGATCCCGCCGCTCAGGAACGCGCCCAGCGGCACGTCACTCACCAGCCGTAGTTTGACGGACTCCTTGAGCAGATCGTAGAGCCTGTCCATGATCTCCGGCAGGTTCTTTTCTTTCGGCCCGCCTTCCTCCCTGGCCGCGGTCTCGATATCCCAATATTCTCTGACTTTGACCCGGCCGTCCTTATAGGCGAGCCAATGGCCGGCCGGGAGCTTGTGGATGTTGCGGAAGATGCTCAGCGGTGCCGGAATGTATTCGAGCGTCAGGAAAAAATCCAGCGCTCTCGGTTCAACCTCGCGCTTGACCCGTGGATGAACAAGGATGGCCTTGAGCTCGGAGCCGAAGACGAGAGTCCGGTCGTCGAGAAGGGTGTAATAGAGCGGCTTGATTCCCAGCCGGTCACGCACCAGGAGAAGCCTCTGCTCCTGTTCATCCCAGAGGGCGAAGGCGAACATCCCCCGGAGCCGCTGGACAAAGTCTTGCCCCCATTGCTCGTAGGCGTGGACGATGGTCTCGGTGTCAGTCCGGGTTGAAAACCTGTGCCCGCGCGAGATGAGCTCTTCGCGGAGCTCCGGGAAATTATAGACCTCGCCGTTGTGGGCGATCCAGATGGAGCCGTCCTCGTTGCTGAGCGGCTGGTGGCCGCCCGCAAGGTCGATGATGCTCAGCCGGCGCGCGCCCAAACCGGCCCTGGTCCCGGCGAAGATGCCCTCATCGTCCGGTCCGCGGTGGGCGATGGTCCGGCACATGGCCTGGAGGAGAGTGGCCGATGCCGGCTCAGACGAGGAGGGGGATGCGATTCCGCAGATGCCGCACATTATTCCTTGGGGACAAGGTCGAGCTCGAAGAAGACGCCCAAGTATCTTCGCTCCAGGCTGGCCGGGTCCTCATAGTAGGGGATGGCCCCCTTGGCCGCCCTGACCTTGATCCGGTAATGGTAGCGCTGCTCCATCTGGAAACCGTTCCCAACCTGGAAACGGAGTGTCCCCCACTGCTTGGACTGGAGGACGATCTTCTGCCTCCGGCCCTCGACCTTGACTGTGATCTCGTTATTGCTTCGGGGGTTATTGAGGAGCCGGACTCCGACCTCCCGGAGCGGATAGTAGGTCTTGAGGATAAACTCGCAGGTCTTATCGCCCCGGGTCCAGATGCCGGTGGGCTCAAGCTTAGGGTGGAAATTGTCGTCCAGGAAATGGAGGAATTCTCTCTGGGGATAGGGTTTGTCCGGCCAGATGTGCACCCGGAAGGCGTCGGGGTTGGTGTTGGTGGGAAAATTGTTGACCTGGGTCATCTCGAGAGGCAGCGCTTTGATCGGGAACTTCTTGGCGTGGGTGGCGGGCTGGGCCGAAGAGCGGAAGGGACTGACCAGGATCGGGGAGATGAACACGGCCGCGACTACCCAGATTAGGGCGACCTGGCGCCAGCTCTTCTTCTCGGCCGGCAGGAAGAGGAACAGGGGGTAGATGTTGAGAAAGTACCGGTTGGCCAGGGTCCCTCCTCCGCCGCCGTAGAACTCGGGAGTGAGGACGATGTAGATGAGGATCCCACCGGCCAGGGCGGCCAGGGTCAGCCAGTCGTGGAACCGGCGTTTCGCCCGGAAAAACAGGAGGAGAGCAAGAAAGGCCGGGAAGAAATACCAGGCGACTCCGGTGAAGCGGCCGAAGAAATAATAAAAGATATTGTAGAGGATGAACTTGGGTGGAATCAGGAAACGCTGGAAGTAGTTCTCCGAGGTCATGGTGCTGCCGAGGCTATCAAAGGTCAGGTTGTCTTTCTCCAGAGGGAACGTGCCGATGAACGTCTTGCGTGCACCGCCCTGGTAGTTCCAGTCTGAGGTGAGAAGATAGTTGGCTCCAAAAAGGAGCCCGATGGTTAGGGAAAAGATGGCGGCAAGAACGAGCGCCTTAAAGAATTTTTTCTCATAGAGGGCGTAAAGGACGAGCGGGCCCAGGAGGACGATATTGGGCGGCTTGGAGAAGACCGCGACACCGACCAGGAAGGCGGCCAGGTAATCCGTTCCCGGCGAGAGGAGGAAGGAATGGGGCGCTGCGCCCACGCCCGAGGGGTGCGGCGTTTCCCGGCTTTTGATCTTATAGATCCAGAGGAAAGCGATGATGAAAGCCAAGCAGAAGTTGAAAAAGTCGGGCGAGATCCAGATATAGTACACCCCGGCCACAGAACCAAAGAGGAAGGTCAAAAGGTAAGAGATCGAGGTCAGTGGCGAATTGGCCCGGGAGATATAGGCGAACCCCAAAAGCATGACGACGAGCAGGAGGAAGGAATGGAAGACCAGGAAGCCGTTATACCCGAATGTCCGGACGAAGGGCGCGGCGAACAGAGAATACGCCCAGGACTTGGCGAAGAATATCTTGCCGTTCCGAGCCTTTTTGAGGAAGATGCCCTGCGGCCCGGCATCGAAGTCGTGGTAGTAGCGGGCCAGGTCCTTCTTGGTGTATTCCAGGTCGAGGTCATGGGCGATGCTCTGGGTCAGGGCGCAGTAGACCGCCTGGTCGGCGAACAGGAAATTCTGGTCGATAGTCGGGAGGTTGATGAACAAAGAGAATCCGAGTGAGAAAAGGAAAACGAGGAAGATAATAGTGAGGGCGGCCTTTTTCGGCTGGGCTTTGTCCTCGAGCATCGAGCTTGACCTGTCCTTAGTGGAATATCACAGTCGCACCGAAAATTCAACGAGGTTCGGGAGAGTCCCTCCGAAAGACGCGAATTTTTCCCAGCGAGAAAAATTCTCTCCCTGTCCTCGCTCCGCTCTCCTCTCGGCAAGCCGAGAGGAACCGTGCCCGCTACGCTGCGGAGGGCTTTCGTTAGGGACTCTCCCTCGCCTCAGCTAGATAAGAAAAGAGGAGAAAATGGGGACGGTCCTATTTTCGGTACAGGCTCAGGTAGGCGCGGATGATGCGGTCGCCCCAGACAAGGGCGACGAAGGCGGCCGGCGCGAGGAAGGTTCCGAAGGGCAGGGAGAACTGGAGGTCCTTCTTCCGGAAGGACAGCAGGAAGACACCCACCAGCGCTCCCGCAAAGGAAGCCAGGAGGAGTGTGAAGAAAGCCTTGACCCAGCCCAGATAGGCGCCGACGAGAAGCATCATGGTCACATCGCCCATGCCCAGGCCCTCTTTCTTCCGCAAGAGCCAATAGAGGCCGTAAATGATCAGCAGGAATCCGGCGCCGGCGACCCCGCCGATCAGGGCCTGACGCAGGCTCAGGTCCGGGCGGAACCCGGAATAGACGAGGGCCAGAGCCAGGCCGGGCAGGGTGATTTCGTCGGGCAGGATTTGGTGGGAGAGGTCGATGAAGCAGAGGGCGATGAGGGCGCTGGCGAAGAGACAGGATGCAAAGAAATGGAAGCTCAAGCCGAATCGTCCATTGAGCAGTAGAAAACAAAGCGGCGTGACCGCCTCGACGAGAGGATAGGTGAGGGAGATCTTCAGGCCACAGGAACGGCACTTTCCCCGGAGCAGGAGGTAGGAGAGAACGGGGATGTTGTCGTAGGGTTTGATGCGCGTCCGGCACTGCGGACACGACGAAGGGGGCCACATCAGGCTCAGGCCCCGGGGGAGGCGGTAGATGACGACATTGAGGAAGCTTCCCCAGACCAGCCCGTACAGGACGATGATTATCTTTTCCACCAGACGCTCGGAGCCTTGATTTCACCCGTCTTGGGGTTATAGACATAGTCCTTGCCGTCCAGGTCCCTGGGCAGCGAGGAGACAAGCCCGACCCGGACGAGATCTTCCAGCCCGGCCGGTAGCCGCTGGTATCTTTCCCTGAACTGCCGGACGGCCTCCTTGAGAAGGTTGGTGTCTGAGGTGGCCTTGACCTGGTAGAGATGCTTTCCGGCGATCTTTTTGGTGCGCTCGTCCTGGGCCGTGTTGTACACTTCCAACCACGTTTCCCAAGATTCTTTCAGGTCCATCACCCGGAACCCTGCCGCGGCGTAGAGCCTCTTGGCGATTTCCGGCGCGCCCGGGATACTCATCGTCTTCTCGTAATATTTCCGGGCCGTGTCGTAATCCTTGGCCCGCTGGGCGTAATGGCCGGCCTCGAACGGAAAAATCCACTGATCTGGGTTCTTGGCCAGACCCATATCCAGGATCTTGAAGGCGAGGTTGAGGTCCTTGGCTTCGTTGACGGCGATCAGGGCGCCGATCTCATAGGGGTCCATATACCGCGGGTCGAGTTCGGCGATGATCGAAAAGATATGCTCCAGGTTCTGGAAGCGGTCGACGATGGTGTAGGTCGTGTAGTACTGGATGGCCCAGAGGTAGACGAGGTCGGCCACGAGAGAGGAGTAGCCGAAGGTGGCGTATTTCAGGTATTTGCCCGAGGGGATGAAGATAATCGAAGCACCTGGGATCTTTTTCCTGGGGACCCGTTCGACGGCCAGCTTGAGCCAGACGATGCCGGCGCAGGACAGGAAGAGGAGAAGGACGATCAACAGGGTGGCAGACCCTTTTCTCCGGACGCTTACCGTCTTCATCACGATCAGACGAAATCCCTCTTCTTGAAGATCAGGACGGCCAGGGCCAGGATGAAGAGTGTGTAGACCAGCCCATAAAGGGCCGAGAAGAGGTAGAATTTCGGGTCGATGGCCAGACCGTGGACGATCTCGGTCTTGAAATTGAAGTTCTCGAGGTCGGGGAGGATCGCCGAGAATCCCCGGATCATCATCCTCGCCGTTCCGGAGCGGGTCTTCTGGATGAGCGTCTCAAGCCCCCAGGAAAGGTGCCCGATGAGGTAGAAGGACAACGAAAAAATCGAGCTCAGGATGGGTGTCGAGAAGCAGGAGAAGAGGATGGCCACCGCCGTGATCAGGACGAGCTCGAGGAAGATGAACAGGATGGCCAGAAGCATCCGGCCCTCCAGCTTCCCCGTGTGCAGGAGGACGATGACGAGGAAGATCAGGCCCATGGCCAGGGTCATGATGAGCAGGGTGAGGACCAACCCGAAGAACTTGCCGAGCAAGAACTGCCAGCGCTGGATGGGCTTGGAGAGAAGGGTGTAGATCGTCTTCTTGTCGATCTCCTTGTAGACCAGGCCGGTGCCGATCAGGATGGCCATGAGCACCCCGAAGATCGAGATCGAAGCCAGACCGACATCCTTGATGATCTTAACCCGGTCACCCACGGCGAGCACGGCCAGCAGGCGCGAGAAGGCCAGGGCCACGGCGGCGAAGAAGAAGAGCAGGTAGAGGATCCGGTCCCGGATGGCCTCCTTGAACGTGTTCAGGGCGATGGCTCGAATCTTCATCCCTGTCTGACCATCTCCACAAAAATGTCCTCGAGGGTCTCGGTCCGGGGGACGAGGGAATGGATCCTCCCCCTCCGCTCGCGGACGAGCGCCATCAGGTTCTCGATGTTGTCTTCCTGGAAGACCTTGAGCAGGATCCGGTCGCCGAGCGTCGAGACGGGCTCGCCGAGGTCGATGAGGTCGGCGGGGTCGATCCCCGACAGGGTGACTTCGGTGAAGAGGACCCTTTCCGAGATTAGGCTTTGCAGAGTACCCTGGCTAATCACCCGGCCGCCGACGATGATGGCCACACGGTCGCAGATCATCTCGATGTCTTGGAGGATGTGAGAGCAAAGGAAGATCGTCTTGCCCTCCTGCTTCAGCCGGACGATGACGTCCCGGAGCTCCTTTCGGCCCAGCGGGTCCAGGCCGCCCAGCGGCTCGTCGAGGAAGAGGAGCGCCGGGTCGTTGATCAGCGTCTGGGCCAGCCCGACCCGCTGCAGCATGCCGCGGGAGAACTTGCGGAGCTGGAGGTCACGGGCCTTCTCCATCCCGACGAGGCGCAGGAGAGTCGCAATCTTGTCCTCCTTGTCCTTCTTTTTCAGGCCGAACAATTGGGCGTAGAAATCGAGAAACTCTGCCGCCGTGAGATAATCGTAGAAATAGGGATTCTCGGGCAGATAGCCGAGGTTCTCTCTTGCCTTGGCCGAAAGAGGGGGATGGCCGAAGATCGCGATCTTCCCCCGGTCCGGGAAGATCAGGCCGAGGACGCATTTCAGGGTCGTGGTTTTGCCGGCGCCGTTCGGGCCGAGGTAGCCGAAGATTTCTCCGGCCGCGACTGATAAGGAGACGCCCTTGAGGATCTCGCGCTTCTTGGGGATGAACCCGACCTTGAACGCTTTATAGAGGTTATCGATCTCGAGGACTGTGGCCATTGGACTCGGCTCTATTATATTGAAAAGGGGAGCCGAAAACTAGCCGGCGGTTCAATCCGGGACGACGTGTTTGAAGGTGTCCGGGTCGATGGTGATGTAGAAATCGCTGCCCAGGTAGAGCAGGGGACGGACCTTCATCGGGTTGAGGATGTCCTCGGAGTTGAAGGCATGGGCGTCCTCGTGTACGGCCAGCACCTCGCCGACAAAGAGGTCGTGGTCCCCGAATGGCCGGACCTCCGCCAGCCGGCACTCGAAGGCCACGTAGGCCTCCTCGATGAGCGGGGACTTGAGCACTTTGGCCGGCCGCAGCCTGACACCGAATTCCTTGACTTTGTCGATTTCGTGGCCGGACTTGCGGCCCATCTGGGCCGAGAGCTTGACTCGGTCGAAGCTCAGAAAGTTGACGGTGAACTCCCGGGCCTCGGAGATGACCTCGTGGGTGAGCCGTTTCCGGGCGATGAGAATGCCGAAGAGCGGCGGCTCGAAGGAAAGGGCGGTGTGCCAGGCGCAGCTCATAAAGTTCACCCGCTTTCCCGCCCGGGCTCCCACCAGGGCTACGGTGTAGGGGTAGAAGTACTGGAACTTCTTGAACTGGGTCTTGACGGACTTCATGGTCTAGGACAGCCCCTTGATCCGTCCGGCATTCTTGAGCAGCCATTCTTGGGTAAACAGGTGCTCTCTCTTGAACCCGAGCTGCAGGCTGAGCTGGTCGCGGTTTTCGCCCGCAGGCACGACAGCGAGGAGCTTTTCGTACTTGGCGATGAGCTCCTGCTCGGCCGGGATCAGGGCCTGCAGGGCCGAGGGGCGGTTCCGGCCGCTGTAGAGAGCGGGCATCGGGCTCCGGCTGACCTCTTTTCCGTCGGGCTCGCGCCGTGCGTTCTCAATCTGGACGACGCTCCCGAGCCTGACCAGGAGGCCCGAGTTCTTATCCCAGTGCCGCATGTGGTTGATCGAGTTCTTGAACAGCCGCTGGCTCAGGTCCTGGTGCTCGCTGAAGAGCAGGACGTAGCGGAGGTAGCGGTGCATCAGCTCGTTCTCCATCCGGGTGATCTCGTGGAGAAGCTGGACCTCCGGCTTGGCGGCGGCTTCCGCGCTCTCCCGGAAGCACAGCGTCTCCGCGGCGCCCTCCTTCTCCATCGTCCGGATCATGGTCTCGAACTGCTTAGCGTGGCGGACCTCATCATAAGAAATGTTGAGGACCATGTTCTGGATCTTGGGGAAGGCGCCCTCCTTCCACTCCGTCGATTGGTAGAGGTCGGTGACCAGGTCCTCGGTCATCTTGTCCCTCTTCA
Source organism: Candidatus Aminicenantota bacterium (assembly GCA_017886205.1). Classification (GTDB taxonomy): domain Bacteria; phylum Acidobacteriota; class Aminicenantia; order Aminicenantales; family UBA8522; genus UBA8522. The sequence goes on from JAFNEO010000028.1 coordinate 91,642, forward strand.
AGTTGTCGATGACCTTCGGAAAGCGGATGACCTCGTCAGTCTTGAAGGAAGAATCGCCTCCGAGCTGCTGGATGATGACGCCCAGTTGGAGGCTGTGGTACATCTCGTCGATGCCGATCTGGATGGTCTGGGCGCGGGCATCTGTCCGCAGCTTCATCACGGGGTCCTCATAGAAAAATTTCCCCTTGGGCATGGAATAGGCATGAATGGTGTATTCGAAGCTCACGGCCCACTCGTGCTCCAGGGCGACCTGGAGAAGATGGATAGCGTCCTCTTGGGTCTTGACCTGGCGGATTTTTTCCATAGCACCTCCACTGGGGAACAATCGCCGCTATTATAGCATAAGATGGGGGTGATGGAATGGGCTGAAAATTCACCTCCCAAACCACCCCTGGGGGGGATTGCCAGCCGGAAGTGACCGTGAAAAAATGAGGTCATCGCAGCCTCTGTGGCTCGAATTCACTCTCATCCAAGGCGAAGCCGAGGTTGTGAAAAAGGGAGAGAGGGCTAAGATCCCTCTCTCCACCCCCCACCCTCCTTTCAGCTCCCTTGAGTCAAATGAGTCAAGGGAGTCTTTTCTCCGGCCGTTCATTTGCTTTTTTCCTGGAAAAATTGTAGTTCTATCAAGGCAGCCGCCGAGATGAAAAAGGAAGAGACGATCCCCCGGGTGAGAGAGGACCTCGAGGTCATCCCCACCTCCTACCAGGGCGAGAAGGCGCTCCTGGTGCGTGATTTTCTGGGCCTTATCCGCGACCCGGTCATTCTACAAGGAGATGCGCTGCAGATCGTCGGGCTGATCGACGGGCAGAGGACGGTCCGGGACATCCAGCTCGAGCTCGTCCGGCTGAAAAGCGGCGTCCTGGTCGATGCCGAGGCGATCAGCCGGCTCATCCTGGAGCTTGACTCCGCCTGTCTCCTCCAAAGCGGCCGCTATCGCTCCGAGAAAGAGAAGACCCTGACCGATTACCTGAAGCTGAAGGTCCGGCCCTCCTCGCACGCCGGCGTCTCCTACCCGGCGCGGCCGGAGGACCTGCGGACCTTCCTCGATTCCATTTTGGGGAGCGCCGAAAAGGAAGGGCCCGGCGAGGCCTGGGACGGGATCTGCGGCCTGGTCGTCCCCCACATCGACCTGGAGATCGGAAAAAAGGTCTATGCCAGTGCCTACCGGTCCATCCGCTCGGCCCGGCCGCGCCGCCTATTGCTCCTCGGCACCGGGCACAGCCTCGATGATGCCTATTTCGGGCTGACTGAAAAAGACTACGAGACACCATTTGGCTTGGTGAAGACCGACCGAAAGGCGGTCCGGACGCTGAAAAAAGCCGGCGGCAAAGCCGTCTCTCCGTATGATATCTCGCACCGCCAGGAGCATTCCCTGGAGTTCCAGCTCATTTTTCTCCAACACCTCTTCGGCCCTTCTTTCACCGCGGTCCCTATCCTCTGTGGCTCATTCGGCCGCGAGCTGGCCCGGGTCAGCTGCCCCTCCGATATCCCGGATGTGGCCCGGTTTTTGGCGGCCCTCCGGGCCCTCTGGGAAGAGGACCCGGCCCACACGCTGTTCATCGCTGCCGTCGATTTTTCCCATATCGGCCCGAAATTCGGGCAGCGCGAGCGCGCGTCTTCCGTGCTCCTGGAGGCCAAAAAACACGATCAGGCCCTCATCGCCGCTCTGGCCGCGGCCGACAGCCGGGCTTTCTGGGCGGAGTCCCGCAAAATCGGAGATCGGTACAATGTCTGCGGGTTTTCGACCCTGGCCTCTCTCCTCGATGCCCTTCCCGGGGTGAAGGGCCGCCTCGTCGATTACGAATTCTGGAAGGAGGAAGCGACCCAGTCGGCGGTCAGCTATGCCGCGATCGTCCTCGTGGCGGAGCGGTAGAAGGAGGTCAGCAATGACGGATTTTGGAGGCGCGATCAAGCAGAGTCCGAGCTATAAGCTGGCGATCATCGGCGTCCCGTTCGACGAGAAGTCCAGCTACCTGAGAGGCGCGGCCGGAGGTCCGGCCGCCATCCGGGCGTCCTCCACCGGCAAAGCCCGGAATCCCGAGACCGAGCTGGGTGTCGACCTCGAGCACGACACGGTCATGGTTGACCTCGGGGATGTTGATACCTCAGGGGATGTGGACAGGACCTTCCACGGGATCGAGACCGCCGTGGCCGCAATCCTCAAGAAAAAGGCTGGGCCGATCATCCTGGGTGGCGACCATTCCATTACCTATCCCATCATGAAGGCCATGGCCAAAGCGTACCGGAGGCTCGATATCCTCCACTTTGACGCCCATCCCGACCTCTACGAGGATCTCTACGGCGACCGCCTTTCTCATGCTTGCCCGTTTGCGCGGATCATGGAAGACGGGTTGGCCGAGTCGCTCGTCCAGATTGGAGTTCGGGCCGCCACCGCCAACCAGCGGGCCAATGCCCGGCGCCTTGGCGTGCGGATGGTGGAGATGAAAGACTTCCGGGACGGGCTAACCCTGAGCTTCAAGAATCCTCTTTATATTTCCTTCGACCTGGATTCACTCGACCCGGCCTTCGCCCCCGGAGTTTCCCACCAGGAGGCGGGCGGGCTGACGACGCGCCAGGCGATCGACCTCATCCACCGCCTCAAGGCCCGGATCGTCGGACTCGACGTCGTGGAACTCAACCCCTTGCGCGACCCGTCCGGGATCACCGCTTCCGCGGCGGTCAAGATCATCAAGGAAGTGGCCGGAGTCATGATTAACAAGGCCTGCCTTTCTAAAAGGGCATAGCTTTCAATAAATATGGAGGATCTCGATGCTTAGACGGGTTTCCGCTTTTTTCATCGCCTGTTTTATTCCTGTATTGCACCTGGCGGGGCAGAACGTGCCGTTCGACAAGTACTTCGTAGACAGGACGATGCGGGTCGATTATTTCCACTTCGGGAACGCCAAGGAGGAGGCCGTCACCCTGGACCGCGTTTACGAGCAGGGGATCTGGGCCGGGAGCAAGCGGAACCTCATCGACCCGTTCAACGTCGGCCGGTATTCCTACAAGGTTTATGATTCCGCTTCCGGGACGCTGATCTTTTCCAGGGGTTTCGACAGTTACTTCGCCGAATACAAGACAACGGAGTGGGCTCTCCAGGGGCTTAAAAGGACCTACCACGAGACCGCCCTCGTCCCCTTTCCCAAAGCCAAGGTCAAGTTCGTCGTCGAGCTCAGGGACAGCCAGAATGCCCTCCAACCTGTCTTCAGCGCCGAGATCGACCCGGCCGGTATGTTCATTAACCGGGAACCGCTGACGGCGGGCGTCAAGGTGTTTGAGGTCTTGAAGAGCGGAGACCTGCACGAAAAGGTGGACGTGGCGTTCATCGCCGAGGGCTACACGGCTGCCGAGGAAGCGAAGCTCAAGGCCGACCTCGAGCGGTTCCGCGGCGTCTTCTTCAAGATCGATCCCTACAAGGGCCATCCGGACCGCTTCAATTTCTACGGCGTCTTTAAGCCTTCCCAGGACAGCGGCTGCGATGAGCCGACCCACGGAATTTACAAAAATACGGCGGTAGGCGCGACCTTCGATTCCCTGGGCTCGGAGCGCTACCTCCTGACCGAGGATAACAAGAGCCTGCGCGACATCGCCGCCCATGTCCCCTACGATGCCCTGTTCATTATGGTCAACCACAAGCGCTACGGAGGCGGCGGGATCTACAACCTCTACTGTACGTTCACCGTGGACAACCAGTGGTACGAATACCTGTTCCTTCACGAGTTCGGGCACTCCTTCGCCGGTCTTGGAGACGAGTACTATACCTCTGATGTGGCCTACAATGAGTTTTATCCCAAGGGACTGGAGCCGCTCGAGGCGAACATCACCGCCCTCCTTGATCCCAAGACACTCAAGTGGAAGGGACTCGTCAGCCCCGGGATCTCTGTTCCCACGCCCTGGGAAAAGGAAGAATTCGACCGGATGGACAACGCCTACCAGAAGGTTCGCCGGGAGATCAACGCCAAGATCGCCGCGATGAAAAGGAGCGGGACGGCAGCAGCAGACGTGGCCAAGGTCGAGGAAGAGTCCGAGCGATTGTCGCGCGAGCACGCGGACAAGGTGGACCAGTTCCTGATGAAGAGCCAGTTCTGGGGAAAGGTCGGGGCGTTCGAGGGTGCCGGCTATTCCGCCCAGGGCCTCTACCGGCCGGCGGTCGACTGCCTCATGTTCTCTAAGGGCGCGAAGCCCTTCTGTCGGGTCTGCGAAGAGGTCGTCGCGCGGGTGGTCGAGTACTACTGCCGCTAGCCGGGTTTCTCAGACCAGCGCTGTGAATTGACTTTGGTGGCTGCCCGAGTAAACTGAAAGGGATAGGTGCGGAGGACTTCATGAAACGGAAAGTACCGGCCTTCCTCGTTTTTTGTTCTCTCTTTATCTGCTTTTCTTCGGCCGCGACGGCCGACGACCGCCGAGCGTCCATCTCCACCTTGGCCATCGAGCTTGAGCGCCAGGCGTCCTACATCGCCCAGAGCAGCTTCAGCCATTTCAAAGGCTGGAACAACACTATCAGCGACGCCGAGCAGGCCGTCCTTTTCAAGTCGGAAGCGTTTCTGGCGTCCACCCGCCTCTTCCTGCGCCTGACCGAAGAGAAGTCGGATTATTACAGCGTCGGGTTCCTGCGCACGAACCTCTACAACGCCTTCCTTTATCTCACCAACTCTTTCCAGGACCTGGAAGAGTCCATGCGCGGCGCCGGAGTTATGCCCTACGCGTTTTCGGACTGCCGGAGCATCCTCAACAGCATGGATGCGGAGTTCTCCAGATGGCCGGCGGCAGACAACCTGGCCTATCTCCACACCCGGTATGTCAAGGCCGCCGACGATGCCGTCTTTATGATCGAGAGGGTGGGCCCCGGACAGTTCGTCCGCCATGCCTTCAAGGACCTGGAAAGCCTTTATCGCTATAACTACAACTTGAAGAGGGGCAAAGACCCCTGGAAGTTTTTAGTCGAAGTGTCCTCCGATACGCTGGACAAAATGGAAGAGGGCGAGATGATCGAGCTCACCTTCGAGGGCCGGCTGATCATCGAGATGAGCAACCGGCCCAACCGCGGTGTCTATCTCATCGAGGACGGCAAGAAGCGGGTGCTGACGAGCCCGCGTGTGGTCGAACGGTTCGGCGGCTGGGGAAAGGTGTTGGATGTGCCGGCCGAGGTCGTCCAAAGGTATCCCGACGGCGACCCCATTAATTAGCTGACGCCATGCCTCTCTTTCCTGGTTAGAAACGAAATTCCTCACTTCGGCTAGGGCCTCGCTCCCGATCGGGTTTTTCACGCCTTGAAAGCTCGGGTATGGGATTCGTCAGCCCGCTCCGCTGCGGAGGGCTTTCGCAGGGACTCTCCCTCCGACATTTTCCCGAGACACCTACCTTGTTCAAGGCCCCCATTGATTGCTCAAGGGGAGTAGGGGGGGTAATGTGATTAGATCAGATTCTTAATAGGTGTCTCCGGAACAAAAAGAGGCTAATAAATTTCAAACAGAGTCTTGGAGGCGTCGAAA
>JAFNEO010000029.1 GCA_017886205.1 Candidatus Aminicenantota bacterium
CTACGGTCGTGACGGGGTCGGTGAAGCTTCAGCAGGGTGTGGTGATGGTGTTGCCTGGGGACATCGTTAACTTGGAGATCGGGCTGATCACGGACGTGGCGATGGAGAAGGGTCTGCGGTTTGCGATCCGGGAGGGGGGACGGACGGTCGGAGCAGGAACAGTCACGGAGATCTTGGAGTAGCTCGAGACCACAATGAGAGAATTGATCACCCTGCAGTGTTCGGAGTGCAAGCGGCGGAACTACACCTCTACGCGGAACAAGAAGACACAAACCGAACGTCTGGAGACCAAGAAATACTGCAAGTTTTGCCGGAAACATACGCTTCACAAGGAAGTGAAGTGATCTGAGGCCAGACTGCAGATTCCGAGGATGAGAGGGAAGAACGTCGGGAAGGTGAGTAGCTCAACTGGTTAGAGCAGCGGTCTCCAAAACCGCAGGTTGCGGGTTCGAGTCCTGCCTCACCTGCCCTTGCTTCTGCTGAGAAGAGAGCAGCAGGAACGCACTCAGTCCCGCAGACCAAAGGAGGAATGAGCTCAGGACGGATCGTTTTTTGGAGAGAGATTGCCCATGGAACAAAAAGTCAGATGGTACAAGCGCTTCTTCAATTTCTTGAAGGAGGTGCGGGCCGAGGTCAAGAAGGTCTCCTGGCCGACTCGGAACGAGGTCTACAGCACGACCCTGGTCGTCATCATCGCCATGGTCTTCTTCGGCACCTACCTCTATCTCATGGATATCGTCTTTTCCTGGGTCCTCCTGAAAATCAAGGCGTTCTTCGGCTGAACAGGTTGGCAAAATGGCTAAGAATAAGAATTGGTATGTCGTTCACACCTATTCCGGTTTCGAGAAATTCGTGGCCGAATCGATCCGCCAGCGGGCGATCGAACTCAGCCTGGAGGACCAGTTCGGGCAGATCATCATCCCGACCGAAGATGTCATCGAGATCAAGGCTGGACGGAAGGTCGTTTCCACGAAGAGGTCCTATCCGGGGTACATCCTGGTCGAGATGGAGATGAACGACGAAAACTGGCACCTCGTTCGGGAGACTCCCAAGGTGACGGGCTTCGTCGGCCCGGGCAAGAAGCCCTCCGCCCTCAACCGGGACGAGGTCGGGCAGATCGTCGAGCACATGGAAACCACTTCCGAAAAGCCCAAGCCCAAGCATTCGTTCGGGAAGGGCGAAGCCGTTCGGATCATCGACGGCCCATTCTTCAATTTCAACGGGATCGTCGAAGAGGTCAACCACGAGAAGAGCACGCTCAAGGTTCTGGTCACGATCTTCGGCCGCTCGACCCCAGTGGAGCTGGAGTTCTTGCAGGTGGAGAAGATCTAGGAGGGAAGGATGTCAAAGGAAGTTGTCGCCCGCATCAAGCTTCAGATCGCGGCCGGGCAGGCTAGCCCGGCGCCCCCGGTCGGACCGGCGCTGGGCCAGCACAACGTCAACATCATGGATTTCGTCCGCCAGTTCAACGAGAAGACCCGCGGGATGGAGGAGGGGTCGATCATTCCGGTCATGATCACAGTCTACAAGGATAAGCGCTTTGTCTTCGAGCTCAAAACCCCTCCGGCCTCTTACCTGTTGAAGAAGGCCGCCGGCATTGCCAAGGGCTCGGGAGCGCCGAACAAGGAAAAGGTCGGCCAGGTGACCCGGAAGCAGATCGAGAACATTGCTCGGGTGAAACTCCCCGACCTCAACGCCAACGACCTGGAAGCGGCCAAGAAGATTATCGAGGGTACGGCCAGGAACATGGGATTGGAGATCGTCAGTGAGTAAACGAGGAAAAAAATACGCCAAGGCCAGGGAGCTGGTCACCCAGCCAGAGTACACCATCGAGGAGGCGGTGAGCTTCCTCAAGAAGGCGGGCTATGCCCAGTTCGACGAGTCTGTGGACATCGCCATGCGACTGGGAGTCAACCCCAAACACTCCGACCAGATGGTCCGGGGGACGATCATCCTCCCTCACGGGACCGGCAAGTCGAAGAAGATTTGCGTCATCGCCTCGGGTGAAAAAATCAAGGAAGCCGAAGAGGCGGGGGCGGACTACGCCGGCGGCGAGGAGCTGGTCGAGAAGATCGCCGGCGGCTGGATCGATTTCGACGTCGTCATCGCGACACCGGATGTGATGAGGGCGGTCGGCAAGCTGGGCCGGCTCCTCGGCACCAAGGGCCTGATGCCCAACCCCAAGTCGGGGACGGTGACCTTCGATATCAAGAAGGCCGTTGACGAGACGAAGGCCGGCAAGGTCGAGTTCCGCGTCGACAAGACCGCCATCCTTCATTCCACGGTCGGCAAGATCTCCTTCCCGGAGGGGAAGCTGGTGGACAATATCCGGACCTACATCCAGGCCGTCGTCCATGCCAGGCCCGCGGCCGCCAAGGGAAAATACATCCGCACCATGTCCATCTCGTCGACGATGGGGCCCAGCTTCAGGATTTCTGAGGCCATTCTGGAGAAATAGGAGAGCGACGGTGAAGCGAGACGCGAAAGCCCAAATGATCAAGAGCATGGAGGAGAGTTTCGGACGCCAGAAAACCATCTACCTCCTGGACTATACCGGCATGAAGGTCTCCCAGGCTGTGGCCTTGAGGAAGCTCTTGAAGAAGAGCTCCTACGACTTCAAGGTCGTTAAGAACCGCTTGGCCCTGCGCGCCCTGAAGGAGGAAGTCCCCACGGAGCTGCGGTCCTATTTTCAGAAGCCCACGGCCGTCGCCCTGGCCGCCGCACAGCCGGTGAAGCTGGCCCGGATGCTCAGGGATTTCTCCGTCCAGAACAAGGTTATGGCCTTCAAGGGCGGGTTGTTCGAAGGCCAGCTCCTGCCCCCGGAGCGATTCGATGAGGTCTGTAAGCTGGGGTCCCGAGAGGAATTGCTCGGGAAGGTCGGCTATCTGATGGCCTTCCCCCTAACGCAGCTGTTGAGGACTTGGCAGGCCCCCCTCTCTCAGATGGGGCGGTTGTTGAGTCAATTCAAAGAAAAAAAATAGGTCGGAGGTAAAAATGACCAAAGCCAAAGAAGAGGCAACCCAACTCACCAAGGACCAGTTTTTCGCCCACCTGGACAGCCTGACTGTCCTGGAACTGGCCGACTACATCAAGGAGTTTGAAACCCGCTACGGCATCAGCGCCGCCGCTGTACCCCTGGCCGTCCCGGGAGCCGCCGCCGCGCCCGGAGCCGAAGCCAAGGCAGAGGAAGTGAAGACCGAGTTCACGGTTGTGCTCAAGACCGCCGGCGACAAGAAGATCAACGTCATCAAGATCGTCCGAGAAATCACCAACCTCGGCCTGAAAGAGGCCAAGGACCTGGTGGATTCCGCGCCCAAACCGGTCAAGGAGAAGGTGAGCAAGGAAGAGGCTGAGTCGATCAAGGCGAAATTCGAGGAGATGGGAGCGACCGTCGAGCTGCAGTGAGCGGTCTGCCCAAGGGAATCCTTCTTTAAAGAGAGGGATGATGAAAAGATTCTTGTCCGAGAGTGAACATGCATAAAGAATCTGAAATTTTAAACCACCGCATCGAGCGGACCGATTTCTCCAAGATCGGGACGCAATTTCCGATGCCCGACCTTCTGGCCATCCAGAGGCAGTCCTATGCCGAGTTTTTGCAGATGGACCTCCTACCCGAGGAGCGGAAAGACACGGGTCTGCAATCGGCCTTCAAGGATGTCTTCCCCATCTCCGACTTCAAGGAGACCACGGCCCTCGATTTCATCAGCTATTCGATCGGGAACTGGGAGTGCAAGTGCGGAAGGCTGAAGGGGGTGGAGAACTCCCGGGCCCGGTGCAAGTCCTGCGATACTCTTCTGACCGCCGAGCTGGAGCTGACCGAAAAAGAGATCTGTCCCTACTGCAGCGCCATGAGGAAGATCGAAACCCCCACTTGCGAACACTGTGGGGACAGGGTGAGGCTGAAGCTCAAATACACCCCGATTGAATGCATCCAGAAAGGCTACACCTTTTCCGTCCCCCTGCGGCTGAAGGTCCGTCTGATCTCCTGGGAAAAAGATGCCAACACCAAGTCGAAAAGGCTCAAGCATATCAAGGAGCAGGAGGTCTATTTCGGAGACATCCCCTTGATGACCGACAAGGGGACGTTCATCTTTAACGGCATCGAGCGGGTCGCAGTCAGCCAGCTCCAGCGATCGCCCGGCGTCTTTTTCCGGCCCGGAGAGACCAAGGGCTTCTTCATCGGCAAGATCATCCCTTATCGTGGGGCTTGGGTTGAGTTCGAGTTCGACGCCAAGAACACCCTGTTCGTCCGGTTGGACCGGAAGAAAAAGTTCCTGGCCTCGGTCTTCCTGCGCGCCCTCGGGTTCGGCTCGGACGAAGAGATCATCCGCCTGTTTTACGACGTCTACAAGATCATCCCCGAGGACGGCCGGCTCCACTGGGAGCTCGCGGACCACCTGACCAGGAAGACCATCGCCGACGATGTCTGCGTCCCAAACTCCAAAAAAGTCCTTGTCCCCGCCCGAAAAAAGCTCACGGCCGAGATCATCCAGGAGTTAAGGGAAAAAGGGATCAGCCGTGTTCCCTTGGTCAAGAAAGAGCTCCAGGGAGCCTATTCCCTGAGCTCGATTAAGGGCAAGGTCAAGGCGAACGAGGAGATGGGCGACGTCCAGCTCGACCTCCTGAGCGGGCGCGCTGAGCCGTTTGAGGTCTTCTTCCCCGAGCTGGATAGGACGGGGACGATCATCAGCAACACTCTGAAGAAAGATCTTCGCAAGGACACCAACCAGGCGCTGGCCGAAATCTACCGGAAGCTGAGGCCGGGCGAGCCCCACACTATGGAGAGCGCCCACAACCTCTTCCATAACCTGTTCTTCAACCCCCAGAAGTACAACTTCTCCCGCATCGGCCGGTTGAAGTTCAACATCAAGCTCGGCCGGGAGACCTCGCTCGAAGAGAAGGTCCTGCGGCCCCTGGACTACGTCGAGGTCATCAAATACCTGCTGCGGCTCCGGCAGGGAGAGGGCACGGTCGACGATATCGACCATCTGGGCAACCGCCGAGTGCGGTCGGTGGGCGAGCTGGTGGAGAACGGCTTCCGCATCGGCCTCACCCGCATGGAGAGGACGATCAAAGAGAAGATGACCATCAGCTCTGACCTGACCTCGGCCATGCCCCAGGACTTAATCAATTCCAAGCCGGTCATTGCCGCTCTCAAAGAGTTTTTTGGCAGCTCCCAACTCTCCCAGTTCATGGACCAGATCAACAGCTTGGCCGAGATCACCCATAAGCGGCGCCTGAGCGCCCTGGGGCCGGGAGGGCTGAGCCGGGAGAGGGCCGGGTTCGAGGTCCGGGACATCCAGACCTCACACTATGGCCGGATCTGCCCGGTGGAAACGCCGGAAGGGCCGAACATCGGGCTGATCTCCTCGCTCAGCTGCTATGCCCGGGTTAATGATTACGGGTTTATCGAGACCCCCTACCGGAAGGTCCGCAACGGTCGGATCGTCGATTTCGTCAAGGTCGTCCATCCCGGCGATAGTTCCTATAAGATCGGCGAGATCGTGGAGAAAGAGGCCCAGTTCAAGACGGTCGAACAGCTCAAACGGGGGAAAGTCAGACAGCTTCCAGTAGTCGAGCCCTATTGCTTCTACCTGACGGCCTGGGAGGAGGAAAAGTACATCATCGCCCAGGCGAATGCCCCGGTGAGTGAAGAAGGCCGGTTCATCGGCGAATACGTCAGCGCCCGGCAGGCCGGCAATTTCAAGGACGTGCCCAAGAACCAAGTCGATTACATCGACGTTTCCCCCAAGCAGCTCGTCTCCCTCTCTGCCGCCCTGATCCCGTTCCTCGAGCATGATGATGCCAACCGCGCCCTGATGGGATCGAACATGCAGCGGCAGGCCGTGCCCTTGCTTCGCCCCGAGGCCCCGCGCGTCGGGACGGGCATCGAATACCTTGTCGCCAAAGGATCGGGCGATGTCGTCATCTGCCAGCGGCCGGGTGTAGTCGAGTTCGTCGACGCCGAGCGGATCCTGATCCGGGTCGATGAGAAAGAGAAGGCCAAAGAGCACGATGTCGGCACCGACCTTTACCTCCTGATAAAGTTTCTCCGGACCAACCAGAACACCTGCATCAACCACCAGCCGATCGTCCGCAAGGGCGACCGGGTGGAGCGGGGTCAGATCCTGGCCGACAGTTCCTGCACCGACAAGGGGGAGCTGGCCCTTGGGAGAAACGTCCTCTGCGCCTTCATGCCCTGGCGCGGATACAACTTCGAAGACGCCATTATCGTCAGCGAGAAGCTGATCAAAGGAGACATCTTCTCCTCGATCCATATCGTCGAAGAGACGATCGAGGCCCGAGATACCAAGCTCGGCCCCGAGGAGATCACCCGGGACATCCCCAACGTCCCCGAGAACCTCTTGCGCAACCTGGATGAGAACGGGATCGTCCGGATCGGCGCCAACGTAAAATCGGGGGACATCCTGGTAGGAAAGGTCGCTCCCAAGGGAGAAACGCAGCTGTCGCCCGAAGAGAAGTTGCTCAAGGCGATCTTCGGCGAGAAGGCCTTGGACGTGAAGGATGCCTCACTCTATTGCTCGCCCGGAGTCGAGGGCACCGTCATCGACGTCCGGATCTTCTCCCGCCGCGGCAGCGAGAAGGGGCCGCGGGCCAAGGTCACAGAGAAGGAAGAGATCGCCAAGATGAAGCGCAACCTTGATGACGAGATCACCATCCTCGAGGGAGAGAAGTTCCGTCGGGTCAAGACCTATCTCAAGGGAGAGGTGCTTGACAGGGACCAGAAGGTCTCCGGAATCCCGCTCGCCAAAGGCACTCGGCTGTCGGAGAAAGTCCTGGATACCATCGATCCCGAGGACTATTCCAGATTAAAGGTCGAGGACAACGAAGAGCGCGATGCCAAGATCAAAGACATCGAGAAGAAGGTGCGGCGTCAGATTGAAGCCCTCAAGGCCGAGTTTAAGGAGAAGGTGGACGCCCTCAAGAAGGGAGACGAGCTCAGCCCCGGCGTCATCCAGGCGATCAAGGTCTATATCGCCATGAAGAGAAAACTATCGGTCGGCGACAAGATCTCCGGCCGCCACGGCAACAAGGGCATCGTCGCCAAGATCGTGCCCGAGGAGGACATGCCTCGCCTCCCCAACGGGACTCCGGTGGAGATGGTGCTCAACCCGCTGGGCGTTCCCTCTCGCATGAACGTGGGCCAGATCTTGGAGACCCACCTCGGATGGGCGGCCGACAGGCTCAACCTCTGGGTCGACACGCCGGTCTTCGACGGCATCACCGAGAAGGAGATTAAGGAGCTCCTGAAGAAGGCCGGGCTGCCCCAATCCGGCAAAACCCCTCTCTTCGATGGGATGACGGGCGACCTCATGGCCCAGGAGGTCACCGTCGGGTACATCTACATGATGAAGCTCTACCATCTCGTCGACGACAAGATCCATGCCCGGTCGACCGGGCCCTACAGCCTGATCACCCAGCAGCCCCTGGGCGGCAAAGCTCAGTTCGGCGGACAGCGCTTCGGAGAGATGGAAGTCTGGGCACTCGAAGCCTACGGCGCGGCCTACACGCTCCAGGAGCTCCTTACCGTCAAGTCCGACGATGTCGAGGGCCGGGCCAAGATCTACGAGGCCATCGTCAAGGGCGACCTGGACTTCCAACCGGGCTTGCCGGAATCGGTCAATGTCCTCATCCGCGAACTGCAGAGCCTCTGCCTGAACGTCGAGCTGGAAAAGGCCGAAAGGGATGAGATCCTGCCCTGGGGGATCGAGGTCCCGGCACTAAAAGGAGAACGGTAATGGAAATCAGACCGAACGTATCGGGAAAGTCCAGGATCGATTTCGACCGGGTCCGGATCAGCATCGCCTCTCCGGAGAAGATCAAGAGCTGGTCCTGGGGCGAGGTGACCAAGCCCGAGACCATCAACTACCGGACCTTCAAGCCGGAAAAGGACGGGCTCTTCTGCGCCAAAATATTCGGACCCATTAACGACTATGAATGCCTCTGCGGCAAGTACAAGCGGATGAAATACAGGGGCATCATCTGCGAGCGCTGCGGTGTCGAAGTCACCAAATCCAAGGTACGGCGGGAGCGTATGGGTCATATCCAGCTGGCCTCTCCGGTGGCCCACATCTGGTTCTTTAAGAGCCCGCCGAGCCGGATCGGGCTGGTCCTCGACCTTTCCATCAAAGACCTGGAGAAGGTCCTCTATTTCGAGTCCTATATCGTCACCGACACCGGCGATACGCCCCTCAAAGACAAGCAGCTTCTCAACGAAGAGGAATTCAAGGAGGCTCAGGAGAAGTACGGCAACAAGTTCGAGGTCGGGATCGGCGCCGAGGCCATCGACTCTCTCCTCACCCGGATCGACACAGCTAAGGAGACTGAGCGCCTGCGGAAGATGATGAAGAAGGATACTTCCCAGCAGAGGAGGCTCCGCTACGCCAAACGGCTCCGGGTGTTCAAGGCTCTCAAGAAATCCGGCAACCGACCGGATTGGATGGTGGTCAAGATCGTCCCCGTTATCCCGCCCGACCTCCGGCCGCTGGTCAGGCTGGACGGCGGACGGTTCGCCACCTCCGACCTCAACGACCTCTACCGCCGGGTGATCAACCGGAACAATCGCCTTAAGAAGCTGATCGAGCTCAAGGCGCCCGAGCTGATCATCCGCAATGAGAAACGGATGCTCCAGGAGGCGGTGGACGCCCTGTTCGACAACGGGAAGAGGGGCCGCGTCCATCTCGGCGCCAACCGCCGTCCGCTCAAGTCCCTCAGCGAGGCCCTGCGCGGAAAACAGGGGCGCTTCCGCCAGAATCTTCTGGGCAAGCGGGTTGATTATTCCGGCCGGTCCGTCATCGTGGTCGGACCGGAGCTCAAGCTCAATCAATGCGGCCTGCCCAAGAAGATGGCCTTGGAGCTCTTCAAACCGTTCATTTTCCATAAGTTGGAGAAAGAAGGCTTGGTCCCGAGCGTCAAGATCGCCCGGGAGTGGCACGAGGCCGAACGGCCCGAGGTCTGGGACTACCTGGAGGAGGTCGTCCGCGAGCATCCCATTCTCCTCAACCGCGCTCCCACTCTCCACCGGCTCGGCATCCAGGCCTTTGAGCCCATCTTGATCGAAGGCAAAGCCATCCAGATCCATCCCCTCGTCTGCGCGGCCTTCAACGCCGACTTCGACGGTGACCAGATGGCCGTGCACATCCCGCTCTCCGTCGAGGCCCAGATCGAGGCCCAGACCCTAATGCTCTCTACTAACAACATCCTTTCACCGGCCCACGGACGGCCGGTGACCATCCCCAGCCAGGACATGGTCCTCGGCTGCTATTACCTGGCGCTGGAGAAAAAGGGCCTTCCGGGAGAGGGACGGATCTTCTCCTCCCCCGAGGAAGTCCTGCTGGCGCTGGAAAACAAGGCGATCGCCCTCCAGGCTCGGATCAAGCTGCGGTTCAAGGGGCCGTTCATGAACCTGGCCACCTATTATGACGACCAGGCGGTCATGACCTGCCCGGTAACCAACGTCCAAAACACGCTGGTGGACACGACCCCGGGCCGGATCATCTTCAACGCCATTCTGCCCAAGGAGGTGCCTTTTATCAACGGTATGCTGCGGAAGAAGGGACTGGAGAGCCTGGTCACTCTCACCTATCTCAAGGTCGGACCCGGCCCGACCATCGGGATGCTGGACAAGCTGAAAGAGACGGGGTTCTACTATGCCACTGTGGCCGGGTTCTCCCTGGGCATCGACGATTTTGTCATCCCAAGAGAAAAGAAAGACCTCGTCGACAAGGCTCATAAGGAAGTCCAGGAGGTCGAGCGCCTCTACCGCGACGGAACCATCTCTGCCGGCGAGCGTTTCAACCGGGTCGTCGAAATCTGGGGCGCCGTGACTGACAAAGTCTCCATCGCCATGATTGATGAGATGCGGCGGATCAGCTTCGAGAGCAACGAGCTCAACCCGTTGTTCGTCATGGCCGACTCGGGCTCCCGCGGCAACAAGCAGCAGATCCGGCAGCTGGCCGGAATGCGCGGCCTGATGTCCAAGCCTTCCGGAGAGATCCTCGAAACACCGATCACCTCCAACCTGCGCGAAGGCCTGAACGTCCTCCAGTACTTCATCTCGACCCACGGTGCCAGAAAGGGATTGGCGGATACGGCCCTGAAAACGGCCAATTCCGGCTACCTGACACGCAAGCTGGTCGATGTGGCCCAGGAAGCCATCATCGATGAACGGGATTGCGGGACGCTCAAGGGAGTTAACATCACGGCCATCGTCGAGAACGGCGAGATTATCGAGCCGTTCATCGACCGCATCGTGGGCCGGATCTCCATGGAGAAGATCGTCCACCCCGACACCGGTGAGGTCATCGTCGCCCCCAACCAGGAGATCACTGAAGATGTCGCCCACCAATTCCAGAACCTGGGCATCGAGAAGGTCCGCATCCGCTCCATCCTGACCTGTGAGGCCAAGAGGGGGGTCTGTCAGCTCTGCTACGGACGCAACCTGTCCAGCGGTGCGCTGGCCGAGCTGGGAGAGGCCGTCGGCATCATCGCCGCCCAATCAATCGGCGAGCCAGGAACTCAGTTGACCATGAGGACGTTCCATGTCGGAGGTATCGCCATGCGCGGCGCGGAGAGGTCGAAGCTTGAGGCCAAGAACGACGGCGTCGTCCGGTTCAACAATTTGAAGGGAGTCCTGGATAAGGAGCGTGTGTTGGTCGTGGTCAACCGCAACGCCAACATCGCCATCCTCGACCACCGTTCCCGAGAGATCGAGCACTACCAGGTGCCCTATGGCGCCCGTGTTTTCGTCAAGGCAGGAGATGCGGTCAAGGCGCGCCAGCCGTTCGCTGAGTGGGATCCTTTCAACACCTATATTCTGACTGAGGAAGGCGGCGCCGCCGCATTCCACGATGTCGTCCTCGGCGTCACCATGGAGGAGGTCCAGGACGAATTCACCGGCTTGATCACCCATGTCGTCATCGAGCCCAAGGACGAGAAGATGCAGCCCCGGGTGGAGATCGTCCATCCCACCAAAAAAGAAAAGGGGAAGGACGGGAAGGACAAGCCTGTCCTGCTGCGGCGGTATTACCTGCCCTCCGGGGCTAACCTGGAAGTCAGGGACGGCGATAAGGTCTTTGCCGGCGACGTTCTGGCCAAGATCCCTCGAGAAGTCGCCCGGACCAAAGACATCACAGGCGGCCTTCCCCGCGCCGAAGAACTCTTCGAGGCCCGGCGGCCGAAGTCCCCCGCAGTTATCTCCGAGATCGACGGCACGGTCCAGTTCGGCGGCCTGGTCAGGGGCTACCGCAAGCTCTCGGTCACCAGCGAGAAAGGCGGAGAGAAAGAATACCTCATCCCCAAGGGCGCGCACCTGTCCGTCGGCGAGGGGGAGAGAGTGCGGGCAGGGACACCGCTCATGGACGGGCCGGTCAACCCGCACGACATCCTCCGTGTCCTGGGAGAGAAAGAACTGGCCGAATACCTGCTCCGGGAGGTCCAGGAGGTCTACCGGCTCCAGGGCGTCACTATCAACGACAAGCACATCGAGGTCATCATCCGGCAGATGCTTCGCTGGATCAAGGTCGAGGAGGTCGGTGACACCGAGTTCCTGGTCGAGGAGCAGGTCGACAAGTACATCTTTCAGGAGGAGAACGAGAGGGTCATGAGGAAAGGCGGCAAGCCGGCCAAGGCCCGGCCCCTCCTCCTTGGGATCACCAAGAGCGCCCTGAGTACAGACAGCTTCATCGCCGCGGCCTCCTTCCAGGAGACGACCCGCATCCTGACCGAGGCCAGTCTCTACGGAAAAGTGGATTATTTGAGGAGATTGAAAGAGAACATCATCATGGGACGGCTCATCCCCGCCGGAACGGGCTACAAGTACTATCGTGATGTCGAGCTGAAGGAGTCCGTCGGGACGGAAGAAGAGCCGGAAATCGAGGTCCCGGCCCAGGGCTGAGAGCTCCGCTAACTTCCTCAAAATCCTTGACATAGAACGGCGTTTTTGCTATTATCGGCACAATTCGTCTCGAGACTATTTCTTTTCGGGATGAAGCCAATCTATTTTTTTATGTAGGAGTGGATTTTTTGCCAACTTTTAACCAGTTAGTCAGAAAGGGCAGGACGCACAGGCACGACAAGAGCAAATCTCCGGCGCTGGAGAATTGCCCCCAGAGAAGGGGTGTCTGCACCCGGGTGTTCACGACGACACCCAAGAAGCCGAACTCCGCCCTCCGCAAGGTCGCCCGTGTTCGCCTGACCAACAATATCGAGGTCACGGGCTATATTCCCGGGGTCGGACACAACCTCCAGGAGCACTCTATCGTCCTGGTCAGGGGAGGCCGGGTCAAGGACCTTCCGGGCGTGCGCTATCACCTTATCCGGGGCACCCTGGATGCCGAGGGCGTCCAGAACCGGTTTAAGGCGAGGTCCCGCTACGGAGCCAAGAGGCCTAAAGAGAAGAGATCCGCCAGCTGAATAAGGAGAGGCCGAGATGCCGAGAAGAGGAATCATCAAGAAGAGGAAGACCCAACCCGACTCGTTCTACAACAGCAAGATCATCCAGAAGTTCATCAACCTCTCCTTGAAGAAGGGGAAAAAGACCACGGCGGAAAGAATCATTTACAACGCCATGGAGATCGTCAAGACGAAGACGAAAGAAGATCCCCTCAAGGCCGTCGAGAAGGCCGTCGAAAACGCCCGGCCCGTCCTGGAGACGAAATCGCGCCGCGTCGGAGGCGCCACCTACCAGGTCCCGATCGAGGTCCCGATCGAGCGCTCGACCTCGGTGGCCATAAGGTGGCTGCTCGGGTTCGCCCGGGAGCGCAGCGGCAAGAGCATGGAGGAGAAGCTCGCGGCCGAGATCATGGACGCCATGAGCAATCGGGGCGGGGCCATCAAGAAAAAAGAGGACACGCACAAGATGGCGGAGGCCAACCGGGCCTTCGCTCACTATAGATGGTAGTCTCCATTAAAAAGACGAATTTGATTACAGTGAGAGATGGAGCACAGAGGTCATGCGGTCGTGCCCGATCGAGCGAGTCAGGAACATCGGTATCATGGCTCACATCGATGCCGGCAAGACGACCACGACCGAACGTATCCTGTTTTACACCGGGATCACGTACAAGATGGGTGAGGTCGATGAGGGTACGGCGGTCATGGATTGGATGGTCCAGGAGCAAGAACGCGGGATAACGATCACTTCCGCGGCCACGACCTGCTACTGGAACGACCACCGGGTCAATATCATCGACACACCCGGACACGTTGACTTCACCGCCGAGGTCGAGAGGTCCTTACGAGTTCTCGACGGGGCGATTATTATTCTCTGCGGAGTCGGCTGCGTCGAAGCCCAGACGGAGACTGTCTGGAGACAGGCCGACCGGTACCGCGTTCCGAGAATCGTCTACATCAACAAGATGGACAGAGTCGGCGCGGACCCAGAGACCGCCGTCAAACAGATTAGAGCACGGCTGAATGCCAGGCCCCTGGTTATTCAAACCCCCCTCGGTCGGGAAGAGAACTTCCGCGGGGTTATCGACCTCGTCGGGATGAAGGAGATCGACTGGGGCAGCGACCTCCTCGGGACGAACTTCGAGGTCCGGGAGATTTCGAAAGAGCACAAAGAGGAGGCGAAAGCCAGAAGGAACGAGATGATCGAGATCTTGAGCGATGTGGATGATGCTCTGATGGAGAAGTATCTGAGCGGGGCGGAGATCTCTGCCCCGGAGATCAGGAGGGCGATCCGCAAAGGGACCATCTCGCTCCAGTTCGTCCCGGTTCTGATGGGGGCGTCGTTCCGGAACAAGGGGGTCCACCCCCTGCTCGACGCCATCGTCGACTTTCTCCCTTCCCCCCAGGACATCCCGCCCGTGGTCGGCCATCATCCCCGCACTCTGGAGCCTGAGACCAGGAAGGCATCGGATGCCGAGTCGTTCTCAGCCCTGGTCTTCAAGATCATGACCGACCCTTTCATCGGCTCACTGGCCTATTTTCGGGTTTATTCCGGCAAGGCCAAGATCGGTTCGGTCCTCTACAACTCCGCCAAGGACGAGGAGGAGCGCGTCTCCCGGCTCCTGGAAATGCACGCCAACAAGCGCAAGGAGCTCAAAGAGGTCTATGCCGGAGATATCGCCGCCTTGGCCTCGATGAAGAACCTGTCCACGGGGGATACGCTGTGCCTGCGCAGCCAGCCCGTCGTCCTGGAATCGATCAAGTTCCCCGACCCGGTCATTTCGGCCACGATCGAACCGCGGGCCAAGGTGGAACACGCCAAGCTGGCCGGTGCCCTGAAGAAGCTCACCCGCGAGGACCCGACGTTCAAGGTAGCCCAGGACCCCCAGACGGGCCAGACCCTTGTCTACGGCATGGGGGAGTTGCACCTCGAGATCATCATGGACCGCCTGGGCCGGGAATTCGGCGTCCAGGCCCATCTCGGGAAACCGCAGGTGGCCTACAAAGAGACGCTGCTGCAGTCGGCTCAGGGCGAAGGCCAATACATCCGTCAAACCGGAGGCCGCGGACAGTACGGACATTGCCGGATCACCGTCCAGCCTCTGGAGCGAGGGAAGGGGTTCGTCTTCGGCGACGAAACGAGAGGCGGCGCCATCCCCCGGGAGTTTGTCTCCAGCGTCCGGGACGGGGTCCGCGAGGCGATGGAAGTTGGGGTCCTGGCCGGGTTTCCGCTCGTCGATGTCAAAGTGACCCTCATCGACGGATCCTGGCATGAGGTGGATTCCACTCCCCTGGCCTTCAAGATTGCCGGGTCTCTGGCCTTCCGCGACGCCGCCGCCGCGGCCAAGCCCGTTCTCCTCGAGCCGCTGATGCAGCTCGAGGTCGTAACCCCGGACGATTATCTTGGCGGCATCGTCGGCGACCTCAATGCCCGCCGGGGGAAGATCGAGGGCATGGAGATGCGGGGCGGGTCCCGGGTGATCAAGGGATTGGTCCCCATGGCCGAGATGTTCGGCTACGCCACGGTTCTCCGGACCCTCACCCAGGGCCGGGGCGACTTTTCCATGGAGTTTTTCCGCTATGAGATCGCTCCCCCCCAGGTCGCCGAGGAGATCATCGCGCGCATCGAGGGAAGAATCCCCGTTCATCGTTAAGAGGAGGACAGAGATGGCGAAGGCAA
>JAFNEO010000030.1 GCA_017886205.1 Candidatus Aminicenantota bacterium
GTAAACCATGTCCCCGGTCTATACACTCCCCCGCGGAGGGGGGAGGAAACGGGAGGACAATCCACATGTCCTCCTCCCCTGGTGGGAGGAGGTCGGGAGGAGGGGGATTTTCATCGTTCCCGGGTGGCCCGCAGGGCCATGAGAAGTTAAATGTTCGGGGAGCAACAGGCGCATTAGGAGGTTATCGTGAGAGAATATAAACTTCTGATCAACGGGCAGTGGAAGGAATCAAAGCAAGTTCGAGAGATCAAATCTCCCTACGACCATGCCGGCGTGGGGAAGGTCCATTTTGCCGCGAAAGAGCAGGTCGAGGAGGCGCTGGCGGCGGCCGACAACGCTTTCCAGAAAACGCGCCGGCTCTCGAGCTACGAGCGCTCCCTGGTCCTGGAAAAAATCTCTGCCGGGATCAAAGAGCGCAGGGAAGACCTGGCCCGGTCGATCACCCTTCAATCCGGCAAGGTCATCCGCGACTCCCGGGCCGAGGTCGACAGGGCGGCCATGACCTTTTCCATCGCTTCCGAGGAGGCCAAACGCCTGGGCGGCGAGCTTATTCCGCTCGACCTCAGCCCGGCCACGGCCAAGCGGTGGGGGCTGGTCCGCCGTTTTCCCATCGGCGTCGTCACGGCCATTACGCCCTTCAATTTCCCCCTCAACCTCGTGGCCCATAAGGTCGCACCGGCGCTGGCCGTGGGGAACACCATCGTCCTGCGTCCGGCCTCTCAGGTCCCGATCACCTCCCTTCTCCTCGGAGAAATCATCCAAGAGTCCGGTTATCCTCATGGTGGGTTTAATGTTCTGCCCGCCGGCTACAAGGAATCTGAAATCCTCCTGACCAACGATGTCGTCAAGAAGGTGACCTTCACCGGAAGCCCGGCGGTCGGCTGGGAGCTCAAGAAGAAGGCCTACCAGAAAAAAGTCACCCTCGAGCTCGGAGGGAACGCCGCGGTCATCGTCGAGCCCGACGCCGACCTCGAGTTCGCCCTCCCCCGTATCGTAACCGGGTCTTTTTCCTACTCAGGACAAATCTGCATTTCCATCCAACGGGTCTTCCTCCACGACAGCATTTACGACCGGTTTTTGGCCGACTTCATCAGCCGGACCTCGAAGCTCAAGCTCGGAAACCCGATGGACGAGGACACGGACATCGGCCCGATGATCAGCCTGGAGGCGGCCAGGCAGACCGACGAATGGATCGAGGAAGCCGTGGGTTTGGGCGCCCGGGTTGTCTGCGGCGGGAAGAGAGACGGCGCCATGTTCGAGCCGACTATCCTGGAGAACGTGATACCGGACCTCCGGATCTCCTGGCTCGAGGCCTTTGCGCCGGTTGTCGTGGTTTATCCTTACTCCGACTTCTCCAAGGTCCTGGAGGCGGTCAACTATTCGCTCTACGGGCTCCAGGCGGGAGTCTTCACCGACGACCTGAAAAAGGCGTTCGAAGCCTATGATACTCTGGAAGTCGGCGGCGTTATCATCAACGACGTCCCGACTTTCCGCATTGACCACATGCCCTACGGAGGGGTGAAGCAGAGCGGGTTCGGCCGCGAGGGCATCCGCTACGCCATCGAGGAGATGACCGAGCTCAAGCTACTGGCGTTGAACCTTGAATAATCCCCGCCAGGGTTTGACAAATCGGAGCTGGTGGTTTATATATA
The DNA here is from genome assembly GCA_017886205.1 of Candidatus Aminicenantota bacterium. GTDB lineage: Bacteria > Acidobacteriota > Aminicenantia > Aminicenantales > UBA8522 > UBA8522. Next base: position 1,653 of record JAFNEO010000030.1, read on the forward strand.
TAGGGAGGAAGAAAAGGCTGAAGGCCTAAGCCAAGGCGCAAACTTAATTGTCCAGCACTTGCATGAAAAAGAGAAGAATTTCGCTTTCCTTCGCGCTGGCCTGTCTCGCCTGGCTGATGGCTATTTCGCTCTCTGCCCTGCAATCCGACCCCTTCTACCTCAGTCTCCTCGAAAAGGCCCAGAAATCATTCTTCGCCAGAAACTACGGGGAGGCAGCGCGCGACTTCGATATCGCCGCCTTCGGCTTGGCTGGAAATAAAACGCTCCAGGCTAAAGCCTACGTTTATCTCAGCCTCTGCCGATATTATCTCAAGGACATGCAAGCGTCGGAGAGAAGCCTTCGCCAGGCGGCGGCTCTCATGGGCGAGGGAGGCTTCTCGGCCCTCGAAATTTATGAATCGGCCCGGCCTGACCTCGATAAGCTGACAGCTTTTTATAACCTGGCCCGAAGTCAAAACGATGCGCTCCCCAAAGAGGCGGAAAAGCCTCTGCCGGCTGACCCCGAACCTCAAGTCGCGAAGCCTATCGAGCCCGTAGAAAAGCCTGGAGAAAAGGCCGCCAAAGATGCGGCCAAAGATACCGAACATAGCGCCACGGCCTCCCCGCTGTCCGATCTAAAACTCGATGAAATCAAAGAGGGAGATATTCTGCCGTTGGACCTGGTTGACACACCTCCCGTTCGGATCAAAAGCTCGCCGGCGGTCTATCCTGAGCATGCCAGATCATCGGGCATCGAAGGAACGATCACCATTAACGCCCTGGTCTCGGAGAAGGGAGACGTCATCGATACTGAAATCCTCACGAGGATTAAGAATGCCGTCGGGTTCGACCAGGCCAGCTTACAAGCCGTCCGGCGATGGAAGTTCGAACCGGCAACCGTCAAGGGGATAAAGGTCAAGGTCTGGATTCCTGTCGCCATCGAATTCAAAAAAACACCGTCCCTGCGATAATGACGAGTTTTGCTTGACACTCGTCGCCCGGCATCCTAAACTAAAACGTTTCTCGATTCCTGAATTCATAAGAGGAGGTCTCGGATGAAAGTCGTCAAGCTCACCCAGGTCAGGGACAGAATAAAGGATATTGTCCAGGAGGCCAACTTCGAACTCCAGAAGGATGTTCTCCAGGTTATTAACGATCTGGCCAAGAAAGAGGAATCGCCGGCCGGAAAAGAGATCTTCAACCAGATGATCGACAACGCCAAGATCGCCCGGGAGGAAAAGCTGGGGCTCTGCCAGGACACCGGGCTGGCCGTTTTCGCGGTCGAACTGGGCGAGGACGTGAGGTTCGAGAAGGCCGATGGACTGGGCAGCCTCCGCGAAGCCATCACCGAAGGCACCCGGCTGGGGTATGCCGAGGGATATCTCCGGAAATCGGTCGTCGAGGACCCGATCCGGAGGAAAAACACCGGCACCAACACGCCCGCCTATATCCATTGGGAACTCGTCCCCGGCGACGTCTTTAAGATCACCTTCGTCGCCAAGGGGGGCGGGGCCGAGAACATGAGCGCCATCCGGATGTTCGCGCCGGCGGCCGGCCAGGAAGGAATCGAGGACTTCGTCGTCGAGACGGCGGACAAGGGCGGCTCCAACCCCTGCCCGCCCATCATCGTCGGTGTGGGCGTCGGCGGGAACTTCGAATACGCCGCCTGGCTGGCCAAGAAGGCGTTGCTACGGCAGCCCCTGGGCTCCCACAACCCGGACCCCTTCTATGCCGATATGGAGCGGCGCCTGCTCGAGAGGATCAACAAGCTCGGCATCGGCCCCCAGGGAATGGGAGGCCGGATCACGGCTCTGGCCGTCCACGTCGAATCCTATCCCTGCCATATCGCCTCGATGCCGGCGGCGGTCAACATCCAGTGCCATTCGCACCGGGTTATCGGTTTCGAGCTGTGAGGAGAGCAAGATGATCGAGATTCGTTTCCATGGCCGGGGCGGCCAAGGGACGGTCGTCGCCTCCAAGGTCCTGGCCGACGCGCTCGCCAAAGAGGGCAATTTCGTCCAGGCCTACCCGGAGTTCGGCGTCGAGCGGCGCGGGGCCCCGGTCATCGCCTTTATCCGAATCGACGACAAGCCCATCTACGATAAAAGCCGCATCTATAAGCCCAACCATGTTGTCGTCGTCGACCCGACGCTCGTCGAGGCGATCGATGTGACCGAAGGCCTCAAGGACGGCGGCGTCATCATCATCAACAGCGAGAAGGACCCGGCCTCGTTCAAATTCCCGGCTCATTTCAAAGTAGCGACGATCAATGCTACGGGCATTGCCGTTAAGCACAAGCTCGGGACCCTGGCCGCCCCCATCGTCAATACGGCCATCGTCGGCGCCGTCGTCAAGATCCTGGACCTGACGAAGCTCGAGCCACTCCTCCAGGCGATCAAGGAGGGGGTGCCGACCCGGCCCGACGACAACATGGCCGCGGCCAAAGAGGCCTACGAAACGGCCCAAAAAGTGGTATAGGGTTTATCATGGCCCCCTCTCCTCTATCCTCTCCCACCTGGGGAGAGGAAACAAGGAAGCGCCGGCGGATCGATGGAAAATAGTACACTAATTTGATATAATTTATAGTAATAATAGGGATTGATCCTCTTCGAAAGGACCGCCATGAAACCGAAAAAGAAGGTCGAAAAGATCGTTTTTCAATCGGAGAAGGACGTGCCCCTGATGCCCATGTCCCTCGGCTCCATGCTTTACAACAAGACGGGGTCCTGGAGAAACATCCGGCCCGAAATCGACCTCGCCGGTTGCATCCAGTGCGGCATCTGCTGGAAGTTCTGCCCCGATATTTCCATCGAGATCGAGAATGAATTTCCCGTCGTCAACTATGACTATTGCAAGGGCTGCGGGATCTGCGCCGAGGAATGCCCGACCAAGTGCATCGCCATGGTGGAGGAACGGAAATGAAGAAAGTCATCATGGGAAACCACGCCCTTTCCTGGGGCGCCCAGCTCGGCCGCGCCCAGGTCATCGCCGCCTACCCCATCACCCCGCAGACCCAGGTGGTCGAGCTGCTGTCGGAGATGTGCGCCAACAAGACCCTCGACGCCAAGTTCATCAAGGTCGAGTCCGAGCACTCGGCCATGGCCGCCTGCATCGCCGCCTCGATTGCCGGAGCGCGCACTTTCACCGCCACCTCCTCCCAAGGCCTGACGTTGATGCATGAACTCCTCCACTGGGCCTCGGGAGGCCGGAACCCGGTGGTCATGGGCAACATCAACCGCGCCATGGCGCCCGGCTGGTCGATCTGGACCGACCAGAACGACAGCCTCTCCCAGCGGGACACGGGCTGGATCCAATTCTACTGCTCCTCAAACCAGGAAGTCGTGGACACGGTCATCCAGGCCTTCCGGGTGTCGGAAGCGGTGATGATCCCGAGCATGGTCATCCTCGACGCGTTCGCCCTCTCCCATACCTATGAAGTCGTCGACATTCCCGACCAGGAAAAGGTCGACGCCTTTCTTCCTCCCTTCAACCCGCCCATCCGACTGACGCCCACCGCCCCCCATGCCTTCGGCGGGCTGACGTCGCCGGAACATTACTTTGAGTTGCGCTACAAGCTCCAGAAGGACATGGAGAAGGTGCCGGACCTGGTCGAACAGACCGGCCGCGAATACGAAAAGATGTTCGGCCGCTACCTCGGCCAGGTCGAGGATTACCGGTGCGAGGACGCCGAGCTCATCTTCGTCACCTCGGGCACGGCCGGATACACGGCCCGGGTGGGCGTCGACCAGCTGCGCCAGGAGGGCGTTAAAGCCGGCAACCTGCGTATCAAGATGTTCCGGCCGTTCCCGTTCGCCAAGGTGCGGGAGATCCTCACCAAGGCCGGCAAGGTTGCTGTCGTGGACCGGAACATCTCCTACGGCCATCACGGCGTCTTCTACCAGGAAGTGAAATCCGCGCTCTACGGCCGGGACCATAATGTGCCCCTTTTCGGATACATCACCGGGCTCGGAGGCCGGGATATTACGCCCGAGATCTACAAGGAGATCGCCCAACTGACCCTCGCCAAGGACAAACCGGAAGAGGACATCACCTGGATCGGAGTGAAGAGATGAAAAAAGAGAAGACAATGAAGCTGAGCCTCCCCACCGAAGAGCTGATGGGCTCCGGCCACCTGGCCTGTCAGGGATGCGCGGCGACACTGGCCATGAGATATGTCCTCAAAGCCCTGGGACAAAAGACCGCGCTGTGCATTCCGGCCTGCTGCTGGTCGGTCATCGATGGTCCCTTCCCGCATTCCTCCCTCGGCGTCCCAATCTTCCACTGCGCCTTCGAGACGGCCGCCTCGTCGGCTTCCGGGCTCAAGGCCGGGCTGGAGATGGTCGGCGACATGGAGACGACGGTCGTCGCCTGGGCGGGGGACGGCGGGACCTTCGACATCGGCATCCAGGCGCTCTCCGGGGCCGCCGAGCGCAACGACGACATCATCTATATCTGTTACGACAACGAGGCCTACATGAACACCGGCATCCAGCGCAGCTCCGCCACTCCCTACGGAGCCTGGACGACGACGACACCGGTCAAGCATTTCAAGAACAGGCCGAAGAAAGACATCGACGCCATCATGGCCGCCCACCGCATCCCCTATCAGGCGACGGCCAACACCAGCTACCCCGAGGATCTCTTCAAGAAGGCGAAAAAGGCCAAAGAGATCAAGGGCACCCGGTTCCTGCACATCTACACGCCCTGCCCGACGGGCTGGAAGAGCCGGCCGGAAGACACGGTCAAGCTCGGCCGGATGGCCGTCCAGAACTGCATCTTCCCCCTGTACGAGGTGGAAAACGGCGAAAAATATACGCTGAACATCAAGCCCCGCGAGAAGAAGCCGGTCAACGACTATTTCCGGCTCCAGGGCCGTTTCCGCCACCTCAAAGAGGAGCACCTCAAGTTCATCCAGGCCGAAGTCGACCACAGCTGGGAGCGCTTGCTCAAGCTGGCCGAGCCCAAATAAAATTTGGTGCCAGGCATGCAAATACCGAAATACAAAAAATTGTATTTGGGTAATTAGATGCCTGGCACCGAATTCAAGATTGATTACGAGGAGAAAGTGATGAACAGAATGATCCCGGTCGGAGCCCTCACCCTGGCCCTCCTGCTCAGCGGCGCCATCGGGCTGTCGCGCGCCCTTGGGCAGGACGGCGATTCCTACGCCCCCAGTTTCCGGGTGACCGACCTCAAGGGCAAGACCATATCCTTATCCGACTATAAAGGCAAAGTGCTTTTCCTGAATTTCTGGGCGACCTGGTGCCCTCCCTGCCGGGCCGAGATCCCCGACTTCATCGAAGCCTACGCCGAGCAGAAGGCCAACGGGCTCGAGATCCTCGGCATTTCGCTGGATTCAAAAAGGAAGGAAGAAGTCGTCGCCTTCGTCGAGAAGTACAAGATCAACTACCCTGTGGTGCTGGAGACGAGAGAGAATACCGGCAAGATCATCGACGACTACCAGCCTGGCCAGTTCATCCCCACGACCATCATCATCGACAAGACGGGACGCATCCGGCACAAGCAGGTCGGCGCGGTTGACAAGGAGACTCTGCTCGAGCATTTCCGCCAGCTGGCCGCAGAATAAAAAAATTCCTACCAGCGGTACGCGACCGCAGCCCAGGTGAAGCCCGCGCCGAAGGCGTCCATCAGGATGATGTCTCCCTTCTTGAGCTTTCCGGCGGTATGCAGCTCATGCAGGCAGATCGGAATGCAGGCCACGGAGACATTCCCGTATCTCTGAATATTGACATAGACCTTTTCGGGAGGAACCTGGAGACGCTCGGCGGTGGCGTCGATGATTCGGGTGTTGGCCTGGTGGGGAATGAACCAGCGGATGTCCTCTTTCTTCAAACCCGCTCTCTTGAGAGCCTCGACGGCCGATTCCCCCATTCTCTTCACGGCATGCTTGAAGACTTCGTTCCCCTTCATCTGGATATAATGAAGGTCCCCGGCTACAGTCTGCACCGAGGCGGGCATCCGGGTCCCGCCGGCCGGCTGAAAGAGCAGGCCGGCCAGCGACCCGTCGGCCTTCCAGTAGTGGGACAGGATGCCGGAATCATCCTGGCTTTCTTCGAGGACTGCAGCCCCGGCTGCATCACCGAAGAGGACACAGGTCGCACGGTCTTTCCAGTTGGTGATCTTGGTCAGGACCTCTCCCCCGATGAGCAGAATGCGCTTGGACACCCCGCCTAAGATCAGGCTCTCGGCCAGGATAAGCCCGTAGAGGAAACCGGTACAGCCGGCGCTGATATCGAAGGCGGCCACGTGATCGGCCTTCAGTCCGTCCTGAACCCAGCAGGCGGTCGAGGGAAAGATGGTGTCGGGCGTGGCCGTGGCCACGATGATCAGGTCGATGTCCTCAACCTTGAAATGCCCGTTCCGCAGGGCCCGCCGGGCCGCCTCGATACAGAGGTCGGAGGTGGCTTGCTCCGCCGAGGCGATCCGCCGCTCCTTGATCCCCGAGCGGCTGATGATCCATTCGTCCGTGGTATCGACCATCTTCTCGAGGTCGGCGTTAGTCAGAACCTTCTCCGGCGCGTAAAACCCGGTCGACGCGATCCTGATACGGCTTCCCTGCTCTCTTTTGTGCATTCGACCTGACTCCAAAGAAGCATATTCTATAGCATAGACGCTCCGAATTTTCAACGGCCTCCGATAACCATCAGGGTTTGGGGATGTCCTCGCTCCACTCGGGTTTTTCACGCCATTCCCTCGACGTTTTTCTCGGCGCTGCGGAACTCCGCGTGATATATCGAGACACCAAGTGCATATTGTCTCCATTCTAGCCCATCTCCGCGTGATCTCCACGTGCTCAGACAGTCCTCGCGACCGCCAGAGCGGTTTCCCTCGAAAAACATCTCGGGAAGGCTAAACCCGAGAGGTCGCTTATCCATCCCCAAACCCTGATGTAAGTCTGGATCATCACGGAACCATGATCCTTCCAGTGTCGCACGATTGTTAAGAGGGCGGGAATGCTGGTAAAATGAGAAGCCTCGATTATGATCAAGACTTTCCTTGCCTCCCGATGTTCGCTTTTAGTTGTGTTCCTATTGGCCCTGCCGGTCGCCTCCCCCGCCCAGCTCGTCATCGGCCAGTACGAAGACGAGGCCCCGCTCCGGACCTGGAATTCTTTCGGCCTGGCCTCAGCCTCCTCACTCGGCCGCGGGGAAACCATGTTTGCCTTGGCCGACGATTGCTCGGCCGCCCTCTCCAACCCGGCCCTTCTTGCCGACCTGCCGAGGCTCACGCTAAGCCTCAACGGCTCCTATTCTCGCCACGCTCTCTTTCGGTACTCGATCGTCAATACGGGCGTCCTCGTCAGTGATAAGAACCTGGGCATCGGCCTTTTCGCTCTCGACTTCGGGGGCCTTTCCTTCCACCTAAAGGGCTGGACCTTCGCCCTGACCGCCGCGCTCAGCGAAGTCTACGACCGCCCTCAAGCCTATGCGCAGAGCACATACCAGGGATCCCCCTATTCCGCCATTTTGTTTGACCAATCGGGGTTCCTGAGGACCATCAACATGGCCGTGGCCCACGGGATCGGCCGCCGCTTCCAGGTGGGCCTCGGGTTCAATTTCGCCCGAGGAGAGCTCCGGAGGAAGGTCGAGGACGAGGACTTCGAGAACGACATCACCATCAGCCACCGGATCAGCCAGAGCTACTCCGGCTTCTACCTCAACGGCGGCCTGCTGGCCCGGGTCACGGACCGACTGGACCTGGCGCTCGTGTTCCGGACGTCCTATGACAAGAAGTCAAAGAGCCGGAGCGAACTCCGCTATCAGGCGCCCCGCGCCGGGACGGACATCCTCATCGAGGCCGCTTCCGACGACCTCTATCACCAGCCTTGGGCGGCCGGCCTGGGAGTGCGCTATGAGCTCTCGCCGAGGTTCCGGGTCCTCGGCGACCTGACGTATTTCCGTTGGTCTGGATACAGAGTCGAATATTTCGGAGAAAGAGAGAAAAGGGATTTTGGCCCGGCCTTCAAGGCCGCGGCGGGGGGGGAATACAACGCTCCGGTCCGCCTCTTCAAGAAAGAAGCCGCTATCCCGCTGCGCTTCGGCATCGGATACGACCGGCAGCCGATGCGCGACCCTGGATCGGCATACGCGATTTTCTCTTTTGGGACAGGGGTCCACTGGCGGACGGTCGGCTTCGACATCGGCGGCCAGATCGGCCGCGAGTCCGGCTCGGGCCGTCGACTGGAAGTGGGGAGGGCATGTCTGTCGCTCGGCGTCAGGTTGTGAAAGGATAAACCGATGAACGCGGTCCGGGAACCTGCGAAAAGACGGGCTCTTGCCGTGGCAATTTTCGGGTTCTCTTGTGGCCTTCTGCTATCGTCCCCGGCCGCGCCGCCGGAGAAAAAGGACATCGTCAGCGTAGAAAGAACACCGCGCCTGGCCGCCAGGCTCCAGCCCCTCGGCCTTGACCAGCTCTTCGAATGGGAGGGCCGAGTCTACATCCTGGTCGGACCTCGGGATATTTGGAAACTTGACCGGAACCGCATCCCCTATCTCCTCGAGTCCCATAAGTTCCCCGCTCTGAACTCGAGGCCGTCGCTTCTCCAGGGCGGGATCAATGGCGATTATCATTCCTACCTCGAGCTCGAGACCGACCTCCAAGCTTTGGAGCGATCCTACCCCCAGATGGCGCGGCTCTTCACCATCGGCATAACCCTTGAGAACAGGAGAATCTACGCCCTCAAGATCAGCGATAACGTCGCCTTGGACGAGGAAGAAGCAGAGGTCCTCTTTCTCGGCTGCCACCACGCGCGGGAGTGGATTTCGGTCGAGGTCCCTTTCCTCCTAGCCAAGTACCTGCTCGAGAATTACGCGAGCGATGCGGGGGTCCGCCGAGCGGTCAACGAGAGCGAGGTCTGGATCGCGCCCTTGGTCAACCCCGACGGTCTGGAATATTCGATCCGCTTCTACCGCTATTGGAGAAAAAACCGGCGCCTCAACGCAGACGGGAGTTACGGTGTAGACCTCAACCGGAACTATGGCTACGGCTGGGCCTATGACAACGGGGGTTCGAGTCCGGAGCCGGCATCGGAGGTCTACCGCGGCTCCGCCGCCTTCTCCGAGCCCGAGACCCGCGCCGTGCGGGACCTGTTTGAGCAGCGGGAGTTTCAGGCGCTCGTCACGTACCACAGCTATTCTCAGGTCATTCTCTACCCCTGGGGATACACAACCACTCCCACTGACAAAGAGGGGCTGCATAGGTCCCTCGCCGCCGCTATGTCGACTCTGATGGCGGCCGTCAACGGTCGTGTCTACGGCTTTGGGCCTTCGGCTGCTTCCTCATACCTCACGAACGGAGACATGACCGACTGGGCGTTCGGCGTATCGGGGATCCCGGCCTATACTATCGAGCTCCCGCCCGTCGATCAGCTCGGGGGCGGCTTTTTCAACGCCGAGCGGGACATCGACCCCATTTTCAGGGAAAACCTGCCCGCCGCCCTCTTTCTCATTGATTGGTCGATATCGAACTTCGGGGCCTCGCCGCTTGGCCTACGAGAAGCAAGGGCGGACCTTCTCCGCGGCAGGGGGAAGGTCCCGGGCCGGCACCTCCGCTAGAAAGGCATTGACAAGCACCCGGATTCTGGATTAATTAGTTGGGCATCGCCTGAGCCCTTCCGGAGGGATATTTTGCAGCTCATTGCCTTCCAGGCCATGCCTTCTCTCCAAAAGGAGGGCCTCCCCTATTGGATCTTTTGGGGCATGCTCCTGGCCATCCTGCTCCTCCTTCTTTTCATTTTTCTCCGGGACCGGAAGCTCCGCCTCCGCCTGAGCTCCTTTTTTGCCGGCGCCAGGAGGAGGTCGGTTCTCCTGCAGCTGAGGCATAAGTTCAGGAAGGAGCGGCAGAAAAAAGAAAACGCTCTCAAGAAGCTGGGCGAAAAAGCCTGGGACGGCGATATTCCCCTCGAAGGCGCCGAGGCCACCCGGACCGCTCTCGAAGAGATGGTCACGAGGCGGGACGCCACCCAGATGGAATGGAAGAACGCCTTTACCGAAATGGAGAGGTTCCACAAGAGGCTGGAAGAATCGAACGCCCTTTTCGAGCAGAAGATCCAGGAGCTAAGGGCTCAAAAACAGCCCTTCGACGATCTGCTCAAAAGCAAGAGAGAGGAAGAGCGGGCGCTTAAGAAGCTGGCTCCAGGGCGGGACATTGATCGGCAGGTGGATGAGGTCAGGAGAGAGATGACGGATACCATGGGACGGGTCCAGGAATTCGAACGCCAGATCAGAGAAATCGAGGCGGAGAAAAAGGACCACCAGCGGGAGATGGCCCGGGAGATCCATTATTGGAAGAAGAAGAAGGAGAAAGTCCAGGAGAGCATCAAGGAGATCGAAGCCGAACAGGAAGGCCTTTATCTCTCGCTCGGCCGGATTTTGGAGGAAAATAGGGTAGAAAGCCTGGAGCTCCTCGGGCTCTATGCCGAGATCGACCTCGTGAACGGCCGGATCGCCACTCTGCAGCACCGGATCGAGACCCTCAGCGGCGGCTGAGCTTCACTCCCCTTTACCGTCTTCGCCTCGGACGCTACAATAGAGACGTGCCCAAGCCAAGACTCCTGGTCCATATCTGCTGCGCGCCGGACGCCGCCTATGTCATCGGCCTTCTCCGGGAGAATTATGATGTGACCGGGTTCTTCTCGAACCCGAACATCCAACCCGCCGAGGAATACGAGCGGCGGCTCGAGGAGGCGCGAAAGGTCGCCGCGATCCTGGGCGTGCGGCTCATCGAGGACGGCTACGACCCTTCGCGCTGGATGAGGGTCACCCACAAGTTCAGGCACGAACCGGAGAAAGGAAGACGCTGCGACGTATGCTATGCCTTCCGTCTGGAGCGCACGGCACGGACGGCCTCCGGGCTCGGGTTCGACGGGTTTACGACGATCATGAGTTTGAGCCCCTGGAAGAAGGCAGCGGCCCTCAACCGGATCGGGAAAATGTTCGGCCGCCGGCACGGGGTGGAGTTCCTGGAGGCGGATTTTAAGAAAAAGGACGGCTTCCGGAAGAGCGTCGCCCTGAGCAAGGACCTCAACCTCTACCGCCAGGACTACTGCGGCTGCCTGTACAGCCGGAGGGGCGACAAGGGAACGCCGGATGAACCGAAAAAAGCCCTCCGCTAGGGCAAGGAAGACGCGTCTTCGTCCGGCCGGAAGGGCCGTCCGGATCACAGTAGGCGGTGTCGTCCAGGGGGTGGGGTTTAGGCCTTTTCTCTACCGGCTGGCGGACAGGCTCGGCTACAAGGGCTGGGTCAAGAACTTCGGCTCCGGTGTCAAGATCCACCTCGAATCGAAAAAAAAGACGGACTTCGGTCCATTCCTCCGGGCCCTGGAGGAGGATAAACCGCCTCTTGTACGGATCGAGAGCCTGGACCTCCGGCCGGCCAATTATCAGGGCTCCTCCGGGTTCAAAATCAAGAAGTCGGAGGAGGGCGAGAGCTTCGTCTTCATTTCGCCGGACATCGCCACCTGCCGGGCCTGCCGTCGCGAAATTGCCGACCCCGAGGAGCGCAGGTACCGCTATCCGTTCACCAACTGCACTGATTGCGGCCCGCGCTACACCATCGTGCGGTCGCTTCCCTACGACCGGCCGAAGACCACCATGGCCGGGTTCGACATGTGCCGTGACTGCCGGCGGGAATATGAGGACCCCGCGGACCGAAGATACCACGCCCAGCCTATCGCCTGCCCCGTGTGCGGACCTAGGGTGACTCTCAAGGAGGCGCAGGGCGGGAAATGGATCCCCGGAGGGATCGAGGCGGCCGCAGACCTCATCCGGAAGGGCAGGATCCTGGCGGTCAAGGGGCTCGGCGGCTTCCACGTCGTCTGCGACCCCCGACGCCCGGGGGCTGTCCGTCGGCTCCGAGTCATAAAAAAAAGACAAAGAAAACCGTTCGCCCTCATGGCCCGGGACATCTCCACAATCGAACAGTATGCCTACATTTGCCCCGCCGAACGCCGGGCGCTCCTGTCGGCCGGCCGCCCCATCGTCCTCCTGCGGAAAAAAAAGGACATCCCGGGGATATCACCCCATCTCGACGAGATCGGGTTTATGCTGCCCTACACTCCTCTTCATCATCTCCTGCTCGAAAAACTCAGCCTCATCGTGGCAACGAGCTCGAACCCCAAGGACGCCCCGATCGCCAAGGACGAAAAGGAAGGGATCGGCAGGCTCTGCGACTTCATTCTCACCCATGACCGGCCGATCCAGACGCGGGCCGACGACTCCGTGCTCAAACTGGCCGGAGACGGGCCCCTGTTCCTGAGGCGGGCCCGCGGCTATGTTCCCTACCCTCAACGTGTCCCCGCGCATCTCCATATTTCCGAGCATATCCTCGCCCTGGGTGGGGAACTCAAGGACACGGTCTCCGTTTACAAGAACGGCTACGTCATCACCAGCCAGTTCCTGGGCGACCTGGATGAATACCAGAATTACCGCTATTTCGAGGAGACCATCGCCCACCTCGAGCGCTTGTTCGATGTCCGGCCCCGCGTCGTCGTCTCCGACCTCCATCCCCATTTCCGCACGACCCGCTACGCCCAGAGGCTCGGTCTGCCCCACTTTAAAGTCCAGCATCACTACGCCCACGTCCTCGCAGTCCTGCTTGAACACCAGGTCCCCGCTGGCCGGAAGGTCCTCGGGGTTGCCTTCGACGGATACGGCTATGGACAGGATGGAGGCGCCTGGGGAGGCGAGTTCCTCCTCTCCGACTATTCCTCCTTCACCCGGATCGCCCATTTCAAGCCCGTGCCCCTTCCCGGCGGCGACCGGGCCGCCCGCGAGCCCTGGCGGATGGCCCTGGCCTATCTACGAGAAGCGTACGGGGAAGAGGTCCCCCCCCTGCCCTCCCTCGAGAAGGTGGACCGGAAGAGCCGCGACCTTATCACAAACATGATATCGTCCGGGATCAACAGTCCGCTGACATCGAGCTGCGGCCGTCTGTTCGACGCCGTCTCCTATCTCGTCGGACTGGCCCCGGTTGAAGTGGAGTTCGAGGCCGAAGCGCCGCTGCGTTTGGAGGCGGTATCACGGCGAAACATCAAGGCTTCCTATCCATATGAATTACTGACCGACCGCGAGCCCTGGCAGCTGTCTTTTGCCGCGACGATCCGGGAGATTGTCCGGGACGTGTCCCGGAAGGTTCCCCCGGAAAGAACTGGCGCTGCCTTCCATCACACGCTGGCCGCAGCCATCGCCTCCGTCTCTGAGCGGGTGCGCGAAGTCCACGGCATCGCCACGGTCGCGCTGGTGGGTGGTGTTTTTCTGAACAAGACGCTCTTGACGCTGGCTTCCCAAAGGCTGCAAAAAAAGGGCTTCGAGGTCCTTCGTCCCGGGCAATATTCCCCGAACGACGAATCCATTTCCCTCGGGCAGGTCGCGTATGCGCTGGCCCGGCTGAAGGGCCGACGCTAGTGTCCCGTCTCATAAATCTCTTCTAATAGTCCTCCTCAGAGACGGGACACTTCCAGGGGGAGTCAAGCTCCCCCCTCGGCGCTTCGCTCCGCTCCGCTGACCCCCTGAGGGGAACGACGCCGTCCCCCTCAAACTCCCCCGCGGTGGCGCGTCTTTACGGATCGTTCTAGAGCCAAGTTATTTATGAGACGCACCACTAGGGTATCTTTTTGTTTTCGATCTCCTTCTCTCGGGCCTGGTCGAGAGTGACCCGGAATCCCCCCACGACTGCCGAAATGCCGTTGAAGAGATGGGCGAGGAGGTAGCCGATCGCTCCCAGGAGGGCAAAGCCCAATAGACCTCCCAGGGCGGCAAAAACGATCCCGCCCATCAGCGTCCCCTGCAGCATGCTGAAGGCATCGGGAAGGATCTTGGCCATCTCCGAGAAAAAGTCCGAGGCTCCGGCAAAAGCCCCGAGGATTATGCCCAGGATGAGGCCGGTTCCGCCGCTGAAGAAGAAAAGAGAGGCCGCACTCAGCCGGCGGAGGACGAAATTTTCCTTCGGAGTCTTGAAAAGGACTTCTTCATCGAGCGGTGAAGCTTCCGCCCCACGGCTGCAGGACGGGCACTTCTGATAAGGGCTTTCGAGAGGCAAACCGCAACTTGGGCAGGCCGCTTTCTTCTCCCTCAGGCTCTCGCCGCACCTCACACAGGCATCCGCGCCGCCCTCGTTTTCCAACCCGCAGCTGAGACACTTCGCTCGCCCGGAATCCTCAGACGGCGGGTCGGAGAGAACCCAATCCCGCCCGTCAAAAAAGTACCATTTCCCGCTCTGGGCGCCGATCATCCAGAAGCACCCCTGGCTGTCCCGGAGCCGCAGCTTCTTGAGCCGGTCGATGAACTCCCGGCGGGAAATCGCTTTTTCCCGGAACTGCTGGCGCAAGGACTGGAAGGCTGTCTCCACGTCTCTGAACGAGCTGCTCATATCTCCCTCGCGAAACCGATCTACGTCGACTGGGCCCAACGACTAAATGATTGAATATAAATAAGATAGAAGACTTTTTCGACCGCCAATAGACGGTTGACGAAATCTTGTGCAAAATGCCATATCCTCAATAGATCTCCAAACTTGCACTCAACAAACCGGCTGCTTTTCCACAGTTTTTCCACAGTTTCTGTGAAAAACTCCGGGCCCTTCCGACTGGCCTGTTATTCATCTCTCAAAGCCCCCATTGACGGAGGAGTTCCAACAGGCTGTATCCCTTGATCGGAGCGGGAATAAAGGAGAGGAGAAAGATCAGCAGGATGACAGCGCCGATAAAGCGGCGCGACGGCGACAGCCTTTCCCGGTCGTCTATCACTCGCGGATGCCTGAGGCCCAGGAGCACGATCACCAGTGTCCAGACGATCCAGCCGATCCAGAAAAAGATTCCCATAAGGACGAAGACCACTAGAAGCATCTGGGCCAGGCGTTTGGACTTCTCTCCCAGCAGGGCAAAAGAGATGTGGCCGCCGTCGAGCTGGCCGACCGGAAAAAGGTTGAAGGCCGTGACCAGGATGCCCACCCAGCCGGCAAAGGCAACGGGATGGAGAAAGAGGTCGCTCTGGGCCGGGACTCCCCGGAACATCAGACCGGCGACGAGCTTCAGCAGGAGTGGCTCTCCGAAGACCATGGTGTCTTCCCGGGGAACAGCCGGCACGACCTTGGATAGGGACAGACCGTAGATAAGAGCGGGAAGGGAAAGCAAGAAACCGGTCAACGGGCCGGCAACGCCGATATCAAAGAGCTGCTTGCGCCGGGTGATGGGCGACTTGATCTTAATGAAAGCGCCCAGCGTACCGATCAGCGTCGGCGCCGGGATGAAAAAAGGGAGAGTCGCCTCGATCCGGTAGAACCGGCAGGTGAAGTAGTGGCCCATCTCGTGTCCCAGGAGGATAACGATCAGGACGGCCGCATAGACGAGGCTGAGACGGATGATCCGGGGGTCGGTGTACGCCTCTAGGCCGGGGACAAACTGGGCGTCCTGGAGGATTTGATCGGAATACGTGTAGCTGACGCTCCAGGTCAGTCCGACGAAGAAGGCGGAAAAACAGGTGACGACGAAAAGAAGGATATTCAGCCAGGACCGCGACGGAATGCTCAGCTTCCTCCCTTCAGCTTGTGGAACTTGGCCATTAATTCCTCGCGGTTCTCTTTATGGTCGGAGTCCGGGATGCAGCAGTCGACAGGACAGACGGCGGCGCACTGGGAGGCATCGAAGTGTCCCACGCATTCCGTGCATTTGGCCGGGTCGATGATGTAGATCTCATCGCCGGCCGTGATCGCCTGGTTGGGGCATTCGGGTTCGCAGGCTCCGCAGTTGATACATTCTTCGGTGATCTTGTAGGCCATGCTATTCCTCCTGGATTGGGTCGAATAACCTATTATAAAGATTTTTTCTCAATTTACAACACGCCTCATTTCGCGGCTTCGATCTTCCTCGCCCTCTCCGCCGCGTCATAGCCATAGTAGGACTGGGGGAATTGCTCCTGGATTTTCTTGTATACGGCCAGTGCCTCGGGCTTGCTCCCTTTGGCCTCGAGGGCCTCCGCCTTGTGGAAAAGAACGGCGTCGAGGCAATAGTCCTTGGGCTTGGCCTCCTCGATCTTCGTGTAAATGGCGATGGCCTGGTCGTAGTCCTTCTGCATGGCGCTCACTTGGGCGAGCAGGTCCCGGGCCTGGAAATAGATAAAATCCTGGGGCGATGGTCTGATCTTCCCCAGAGACTCCTTGGCCTTTTCCAGGTCGCCTTTCTCCACCCAGTAGGTCGCCGTCAGGATATGGCCGAGCCGAGCGTATTTGCCGCTGCCGGAGATCTTTTCCAGCGCGGCCAGGTTCTCGGGCTTGGCGTTCGACGTGGACCGGAGCTCGAGCAGCTGACTGATGAGCCGGCTTTCCTTCCTGATCCGTTGGGCCCGGATGAAACGGATTCCGGTATAGAGAAGGCCGATGAAAACGACGACGGCGACGCCGATGACGATCTCTTTGGTGCGCACCTGGAGAAAGCGCCAGATCTTGGTCATCGTGCTGACGAATTCGTCTCCCTTGAGCTGCTTCTTGACGACTTTTTTCATCCGTCGCTCCTCGCCTAGGCTGGATAAGGCTCTCTTTTTACCATAAACTTTTCAAAAAGCCAACAGGCTTAGGACTCTATTTGAGTTCCCCTCTTTAGCAAAGAGGGGGTCAGGGGAGATTTTATAAACAATCAGCAACTCCATATCCCTTCTCTCCTTATTCGCCTTTTCCAATCCCCCCTCGCCCCCCTTTTCCAAAGGGGGGATGATAAAGATGCGAAGTGCCCGCCCTTCCGTTGTTATCACCCCAAACGTCATAGAGCCCAGAATCAGGGGAGATCAGGGGAAAAGCTTCTTGACGAGGGCGGCGACGTTCTTGGCGTAGCCCTCGCAGTTGGCCAGGGCCCGTTTATCCGGCCGGCCGATGGAAACGGGGCCATAGTGGTCCCCCCGATAGTCCCCGCGCACCACCATGCCGTGGATGAGGAAAGCATTCAGGATATCGAGGATCGTAGTTTCATTGCCGCCGCCGACGTTGGCCGAAGAGGAGAAGGCGCCTCCAACCCGGCCCCGGAGCTTGCCGTGAAACTTGACGCTCTCGTCCAGGAGCTTCTTGATCGGCCAGGCCATCGACCCATAATAGGTCGGGGACCCGAAGAGAAGGCAATCGTAGCGCAGAAGATCGTCGACCGCTGTCTCCCCCACCTTCTTCAGCTCGACCTCAAGGCCTTCGGCCCGCAGGACCTCGGCGATCCGGACGGCCATCTTTTCCGTGTTGTGGGTAACCGAATAGTAACAAACCAGCGCCTTGGGCATAAGCACTCCTCCTGTGCGATCCCTATAGTCCGCGGAACAGGATCAATGATGATCAAGTGCCCCTGGCCTGACTCGAACAGGCGACACATGGATTAGGAATCCATCCTCATGGTATTCCGAAATCCAGGCGAAAGGCAAGTTTTCCCCTGTACAATCGTGTTTTTTCCTTTAAGTACCATTGAAAACAGATTTAGGCAACTTTTGTGACACGGGAAGAAGTCCATACATATGGAACACCTGTTTTCCAAACAGTGGCAAGTCTTGGCACATTTTGGGAACACGGGGAGAAGTATTTATTTTTTATCGTTCTCATTTCGTCCAGAAATTAGTCCTAGAAACCTTGACATCCCCGCGCATCACGTTTTATCATCCGTGGCGACGGGGCGAGGCAAAATCGGTGCATACACGCTCATTCAGCCTGCACGCCAGAAAATGGAATGCTTATCTTTTAGGGGTAGGAGGCATGATTTCCAAGCCTAGAAGGGAGCGCCAGTGTGTGGCTCAAAAAAGGAATTTCCAAGCCCTAATATCCGTTCTGTTGCTTATTGCGCTCAGCCAATCATGCAAAAATGAAAATGTCGCTAGCCCTGAAGCCCTGAGGCCGCGCCTTTTACACGACGAGCAAGAGATGCAGGCGTATCTGGAGATGTTTCCAAAAGAGCAATACAAAGTCACTAGAATTCTGGGTGCCGGACGATTGTATTTAGATGATAGGAAAGATGCCATCAAGGATATCCTGCGCAAGGGCGCTATCTGGGAAGAGAATGTCGTCACGCTTCTGAGAAAATATGTGAAATCGGATACTACAGTCATCGATGCTGGAGCCTATATCGGAACGCACACATTGTTCATGTCCAAATATGCCGGGAAAAGAGGCCGCGTGTATGCCTTTGAGCCGCAGCGCAAGGCCTATCGGGAACTCGTTTTCAATTTGAAGCTAAACCACATCAAGAATGTCGTGCCTCTTCGATTCGCTCTGGGATCAGGTTCCGAGATCATTGAAATGAATCCGGCGGCGCAAGGGAATGAAGGCGGAACAAGTATAGGACAGGGCGGAGACAAAGCGGAGCTTCGAACCATTGACAGTTTTGGTTTTCGAAACGTCTCCCTTATCAAAATTGACGTGGAAGGATTTGAAGACTACGTGATTGAAGGGGCTAAGGAGACCATTCAAAGATATCGCCCCATCCTGATCGTTGAAATCGCTGGAGGCAAGGACTGCCAAAAAGCGCCACTGGAAATGAAGGTGCGCCTTGACCGGATCAAAGAAAGAATTTTCAAACTAGGTTATTCTATCAAACAAATGGACCGCCACAATTTCTTGGCCAAGCCGTCAGATCCGAGCCACGAGAAATGATCGCCTTTCAGTCAAGCAAAGCGAGCTGGAATTTGTGGGCTCTGGTCCCTCATGCGTCCTGCAGCGTGGCACCTCGTTTTTGCCATCTTCCAATTTTTGCTAAAAAGGAATGATGACTGCTGAAGAGAATGACATCAAGTTGAAAGCGGATACTATGTTATTTCAATGAATCTGAGAAAAAATTAAGTGCCCCTGGCCTGACTCGAACAGGCGACACATGGATTAGGAATCCATTGCTCTATCCATACTGAGCTACAGGGGCACCTGTGATTGGGAAAATATACTCTAACCGGGAAGGATTTTCAAATTTTGGAGATAAGCAGCGGAAATGAGTTGGAGGGCAAAAAATTCACAGCACAACAATAAGAAGTCGGCAGACTAAAAGACCCCCTCTCCTTCATCCTCTCCCCTGGGAGAGGATAGAGGTGAGGGTGAAGCGATAAAAAATTCGGCGGACAGGAAGCCGGATTTTTTAGTTGCTCCGGCGAAAGCGGGAGACGAGCCTCT
The DNA here is from genome assembly GCA_017886205.1 of Candidatus Aminicenantota bacterium. GTDB lineage: Bacteria > Acidobacteriota > Aminicenantia > Aminicenantales > UBA8522 > UBA8522. The sequence continues at coordinate 20,769 of JAFNEO010000030.1, forward strand.
TCAAACGCTCCAAGATGGAGTGGCGGCTGGTGCTGGCCTCGATGTCTTGTGCCGATAGCTCCTTGATCTTGCCCAAAAACTCCGCGTTCTTCTGGTTGCGGGAGCTGACCAGCTCGGCCATGACCTCGGCCAGCTGGGGGTTCTGGCTCAAGAGCAGAGCAAAATTCTCGGCCGTGATCTCCAGGAGCTCGGTCTCTTCCTCGATAATGCCTGTTGCGGTCCGGGGAAGCCCGGTAAATAAGGACATTTCTCCGAAGATCCCGCTGGCGCCCACTCGGAATTCCGACGTAAAGCGCTTCCCCTTCTCCTCGTAAATGATCTCGCCCTTGAGTGCTCCCTCGGCCACCAGGAAGCAGCTCTCCCCTTTTTCTCCCTGGCGGAAAAGAACCTCTCCCCGGGTGTATCTCCGGCGGCGCACGGCACCCGCCAGACGCCGGACTTCATCTTCCGGAACCAAGAGCTGGCCCGTTTTCTCGCCTTCTTGGTAGCGGAGGAGATTTGACCGGATGAGGTCACTGTACGTCCTCTCTTTCTCCCCGTCCTCTGGTGCGGCCCCTCTTCCCAGGGCCACGGCCTCGACCACCCCCTGGATACCTTCCCCGAAAGACACCGGGACATCGATCCCCTCCCGCTTGAACTTGTACCAGATATGCCGGGCGACATCCCCCATTATCGGGTCTTTGCGGGCAAAATCGGTCACCCAGAATTTGACCAAATAGGTAATGCCGAAGTTATCGTGACCGATGATGTACGCTTGAGGCGCGGGTGCGGCAATGACTTCAGGCACCTCGCGCGCGGCCTGGAGCAGGGCGTCCAGCACGACAACCGGTGGGGCGCCGGAGCTGACCTTGAGCGGAATGGTCAGCGCCGTTTTGTGGTCGGGACGGGCGAAGTTGACGATCATCTCCGAAGCCATAGTGTTGTTGGGGATGACAACGACGTTAGAGGTTCGGTCGAGGATCAGGGTCTCCCGCCAGTTGGTGTCCAGGACGACGCCTTCGTGGGGGCCAATCTTGACCCAATCGCCGCGGCTGAACGATTTGGTCAGGTTCAGCGAGATCCCGGCCAGGACGTTGCTTAAAACACCCTGGAGGGCCAGACCCAGGATGGCCGTGAAGATGGCCGAAGTCGCCAGGAAGGGCGTGATGTTGACACCGAGAGCCCCCTTGAATACGGCGAACAGGACGATGAGATAGAGGACGATGAGGATGAACCCGTGGAGGACACCCGGGAGCGGGAATGGGACGCGTTTCCTCTCATGCCGGTAGAGCAGCCAGCCGTCGACAAGACGAATGGCCAGGAGTACGGCGAGAAAAACGATCGCGGCATCGACATATACATAGAACCGGGCGCCCAACCCGAAGGCGCTCTCGAAGAAATCCAACTTGAGGGCCAGGGCAATAAGCAGGAAAACAAGCGGCGCGCTGACCCGGGAGAGAAAGGAGATCGCCCCTTCTGCGGTGGGGCGGCGATGTCTTTTCAACGCCGTCTTCCAGAGAAAATAAAGGACGACGGCTACGGTTATGCCGGCCGCCAAGACGCCGAGTTCGAACAGAGAAACGTTCTGAGCAGAAGCGCTGTTATTCATCTTCGATCCTTACGGTCCACCCTTCGCGGGCGGCGAACGTCCTTCGGAATTCCTTCCTGGCCAGCCGGACCATCCCCGCGACCCGGCTGTCGTTGTGGTCTGGGTTGAAATGAGAAAGCACCAGGTTTTTCACTCCGCCCGCGCGGGCCAGCTTGGTCCCGTCGAGCCAGCTGCTGTGCCCCCAGCCCTGCCTAACCCGGTATTCCTGCGGGGTGAACGTGGCGTCATATATAAAATAGGTCGCTCCTCGTATAAAAGATGCCAGCCGCTCATCAAGGCCTTGCTCAGGACGTTCGGTGTCAGTGGCAAAGATGACGCTTTGGCCGCCTTCCTCGACCCGGTAAGCGACACTGCCCTGGGGGTGGTTAAGCGGGCAATGCGATATCCTAAATTTTCCGACCGAGAAACCGGCCTCATCCGCCTTCAGGAATTTTTTTTGGGAGGCCGTCTCTTTAAAGGCAACAGGGAAATAGCGGCCCATCTGGAGACCGCCGAGATATTTCTCGGTCTCCTTAGGCGCGGCGGGAGAGAAGAACGTGATGACGGCCTGTGGGGCGTAGAGGGGCGCGAAGAACGGAAGCCCGATGATGTGGTCAAGATGGAAGTGGGTGAGCAGCAGATCGACTTCGAGCGTCGCTTTCCCGGACTCCGCCATCAGCCGCTCTCCCAGCCTTTTGATTCCCGTCCCGGCATCGACGATGAGGAGATCGCCGGCCGATGACCTGAGCGCAGCGCAGGGCGTGTGGCCGCCATACCTAACCATGTCCCTGCCCGAAACGGGGGCCGTCCCCCGCACACCCCAGAATTCAAGCTGCATGTCGGCTTCCTTTTACTTACTCTTGAGGTCGAAGACGCCGTCCCACTCCCCAGCCGGAGGTGACTGCATCAGGGTCTGGCAGCGCTCCTTATAGAGAGCGGCCAACGCGTCGCCCTCGATCTCCCCGAACAGGGCAGCAGCCCTCTCCCAATCCCGGCGCTTATATGCTTCCCGAGCCTCCCCATAGCGGTTGAGCCGCTCCCTTTCAGCGGTAGAAAGGTCGGCCTTCTCCCCGATGATCTCGTAGACAACGACGGGCTTCGTTTTGCCGACGACCCGGATGATGTCAACCTCGCGGGCGACAATATCGCGTTGGACGAGCCGCCAGGTCTCCTCTCCGACGAGGATCGGGACTTTATACTGCTTGGAAGCGCCCTCCAGCCGGGCCGCCAGGTTGATAGTGTCGCCCATGGCGGTATAGTCGAAGCGCCGGCTTGAGCCCATGTTCCCGACGACCGCCACTCCGGAGTTCAGCCCGATGCGCATAGCCACGGCCCGGCCGTATTTTTCCTGGAAACGGGGCTGAAGCCCGGCCAGGCGCTTCTGACAATCCAGGGCGGCACGGCAGGCCCTCAGGGCATGGTCGGATTGGTCGAGGGGCGCGTTCCAGAAGGCGATGATGGCGTCTCCCTCGTACTTGTCCAGAGTCCCTCCACTGGAGAGGATGATGTCGGTCATCTCCGAGAGATACTCGTTGAGCAGGCTGACCAGCTCCTCGGGCGCTAGCGATTCCGAGATGGCGGTGAAACCGGCGACGTCTGAGAAAAACGAGGTGATCTCGCGCTTCTCCCCGCCGAGCCGGAGGAGTGCAGGGTTCTGGATAACCCTCTCGATGACGTCCGGGCTCAGGTAGTGCCGGAAGACGCTCTTGATAAACCGGCGCTGCTTCCCCTCGACGCTGTAGTTGAGGAGCGAAGCGCCGATAAACCCGGTCACAACAGCGAATTCCGGGACGACGAAGTCCAGCCAGAAACCGGAGCGAAACGCCAGCCAGACGGCTCCGCAGGGGAGCGCCAGACACAGGACAAAAAGGACGATGAGCTGCCAGATCTTCCGCAGGACCGAAGCTCCCACGGCCGTCAGGAGCGAGACGAAGATCAGGAACCCGAAAAAGACGGCCGGCGGCGGAACCCGGATGAAATCCCTTCGCAGGAGGTTATCCAGCACCGTCGCCTGGATCTCCACTCCGGAGCAGACGCCGCTCAAGGGCGTCGGCCGGTTGTCAAGGAGCGCCGGCGCGCTGGGGCCGATGAGGACTGTCTTGCCGGAGAATTCGGACGGGGCGACCTGAGGCTCTTTGCCCTCTTCGATCTGCGCCCAGGAGTTGATGATGGCAGCGATTTTGAATGTCTTGTAGGTTCCCTCCGGGCCGTGGTACCGGATGATCATCCGGCCCGAGGAGTCGACAGGGACCGGAGGCAGCTTCTGCCCCTCTCCCACGAATTTTGCCAAAGCCACGGAAATGGAGGGAATCAAGAGACCATTGTAGGATTGGGCCAGCGGCAGACGGCGGAAAACACCGTCCTTATCAGGAACGAAAAGGACATTCCCCGCGCCCCGGGCCGCCCCGATCAACTTGTCGACGGGAAGGCTGGCAGACCGGGCAGACGGATACGAAACCTCTGGCAAGTCTGCTTTGGCCAAGCTGAAACGTTGGAGCGCCGAGGCCGGAACAGCTTCCCATGATTCCTCTTTCTGACTGAGCGTTAGAGCCAGGAAAACGTTTCCTGACCGCTCCATCGCCCGGGCCATGTCCTGATCATCCTCGATGCCGGCCCGTGAACTCTCGGTGAAAAGAAGGTCAAAAAAGACGGCCTCGGCCCCACCGGTCCGCAGGTAGTCGATCACCGCGGAATAGACCTGCCGGGGCCAGGGCCAGGGCAGTCCCTGCTGCTCTTCGAAGAAGTCGAGGCTGTACTGGTCAATGAGGAAGATGACAATGTCCCGGCCGGCCCGCTCCGGCCGGGCTAGAAGCCGCAGCCTGGCATCCCAGGATTTCCATTCCAAAGGCCCGGCCACTTTGAGGCCGTGGAGCAGGAGGCCAAAGGCAAAGGCGCCGAGTCCCACCAAGAGGCCGCGGACGAGCCTTTTGCGCAGCACCGACTCCGAGCCTTTGGGCATGGTCGACCGGTTGTCGCCCTATTTCAAAGCCGTAACACTCTGCTCGAACCTCTTGGTGCGGACCGAAGCCTCCGCCGGGACGGAGGACAAAGCGGCGATCCGGCTCTTCACCTTGTCCATCCTCTGCTCGGCCGAAGGATGGGTTTTGAACCAGCCCTTTCCGGAGGCAGTGGTCGAATCGCCGATCATGGTCTGGAGGAAATCGGTCAGCCCCTTGGGCGCGTATCCGACCGCCACATCGAACTTGACGGCCAGGTCGTCCGCTTCGTGCTCGTACTTGCGGTCATAGCCCCGGACGACCAGCGTCTCGAAGACATCACCCAAAGCGCCTTCGAAGGCGGTCGTCAGTTGGGCCACCTCTTCCGACCCATACCGGCGGGCAGCCTCTGTCCCGATGACCCGGAAGGCATCCACCAGCCGGGACTTCTTGATCGCCTGCAGCCCGTGCTTGGAGCAGACATGTCCCACTTCGTGGGCCAGGATCGAGGCCAGCATCTCTTCGTTTTTGCAGCGGCGGATCAGGCCCTTGCTGATGAAGATGAACCCCCCCGGCGCGGACAGGGCATTGACTTCTTCTGTGTCCAGAACGAGGAAATGATACCCGGCGTAGATCTCCGGCCGGTCCGAAGAATAGACGATCGCTTGGCCCAGCGTGTTGATGTAGGTGTTTAGGGCGGCGTTATCGTAGGCCGGGTACTGGGCGAGGATAAGGGCGGCGACACTGCGCCCGATATAATACTCCTGCTCTTCGGTGATCTGGGAGAAGGTCGCGCTCACGGCTTGGCTCGTCTTGGCGATCGACTGCCGGTCGCTCTCCGAAATCTGGCCCGTACCGGCCAGGATATCAGCGCCACTCTGGACGGCCGCGCAGGAGGCGAGGAAGAGGACGGCCGTAAAACCGGCGGAAACAAGAGCCATTCGTCCGGGTCTGCTCATTGGCCACCCCCGAACTCACCCAACTTCCCTTTCTTCATGAACTCCTCGACCAGGGCGGCGGCGATCTTAATCTGGAGCATCCGGTCCACCCAGGCGAAACTCACGTCCTTGTGCTTCGCCCGGTAACTTTCCTCCACCTGCTTGTTGAACCCTTTCCCTGCCAAGGCTACTTCGCTCGCCGAAGCCTGGGTCTTGAGCCCCTTGTTCGAGGCCAGGAGGTCGAACTTGGGGACCTCGACGGCACTCGAGTGGACCCACCCCACAACACCTCCGGACGTCCTTACCTGGATCCAGCCGCCTTGGGCCGAGATCTTCTCAACCTTCTCCCCGGCGCTCAGGGACTGGACGGCCGGCGCGTAGAATTTCGGCGTGTTGCGCAGACTCGTCGACTGGACCTTGACGGTCAGGGTCTCGGCGACGAGCAGCGAAACGATCAAAATCAGGAGACTGACGGTCATTGTCAAAGGAATCGGCCTTTTCACCTGCACCTCCTCACTCCTGTCATCATAGATAAATCGAACGCTAAAAATCAAGGTCGGTGCAACAGTGAGGGGAAACCACGGACCAGCTTCTCCATCAGGAGGCCGTTGCGCCGAACCGGCTTGTCATTTTTGATGGCGATGTAAAGCGCCTTATAGGAGCCAACGACCACACTAAGCTTCTTCGCCCTGGTCAGGGCGGTGTAGAAGAGGTTCCTCTGAAGCAGGATGTAATGCTGGGTCAGGAGGGGCATGACCACGGCCTGGTACTCACTGCCCTGGGATTTGTGTACAGAGACGGCGTAGGCGGGGGTGATGTCGTTAAGGTCGTCCTTCTCGAACCCGACCTGGCGGCCGTCGAAATCGACCAGCAGCCGAAAGTTCGTCTTGTCGACGTGGACGACGAGCCCGATGTCGCCGTTGAAGACCTCCTTCTCATAGTTATTCCTGATATGCATGACCTTATCCCGGACCCGGAACTCCCTGTTCCCCACTTTGAGTCCGTCTGAACGGGGGTTGAGCCGTGCCTGGAGCTCGACATTGAGGTTGTCCACTCCGCACTTGCCCTTGTACATCGGGCTGATGACCTGGATATGCAAAGAAAGGGCCGGCACCCCGAGTTTCTGGGGGATGTTGAAACAGCATAGGCTCATGATCGTTTGGAAGGACTTGTCCTCATCCTCGTGATGGATGAAATAGAAATCGGCGTCCCGGTCCTCACGAGGCGGATAGATCAGGCCCAGGCCCTGGTTCACCCGGTGGGCGTTTTGGACGATGAGGCTTCCCTGCGCCTGGCGGAAAATCTCGTCGAGTGTCACCACCCCGACCCGTCCGGAGGCGATGATGTCATGAAGAAGATTCCCCGGCCCGACCGACGGCAGCTGGTCCTTGTCTCCGACTAAGATCAAGCGCATCCCGCTGGGGACGGCTTTGAGCAAAGAATTCATCAGCAGCAGGTCGACCATCGAGGACTCGTCAATGACGAGCGCATCGCCCCGGAGAGGATGCCGTTCGTTTCTCTTAAAGCGCCCCTGCTTGGGGTTGTATTCGAGGATCCGGTGGATGGTCTTGGCCTCTTTCCGGGTGGCTTCGGCCAGCCGCTTGGCGGCCCGGCCCGTGGGCGCGGCCAGCAAGACCTGCCGGCCCCAGCCGTCGAAGACCGCCACCACAGCCCGGACGATCGTCGTCTTCCCCGTGCCCGGACCGCCCGTGATCACCAGGATCTTCCGCCGGAAACATTCCTGGATGGCCTCTCTTTGCCGGGGGGAGAACTGCAATCCGAGCTCGCGTTCTACCTCAGAGATCGTCTTTTCCGCATCCGAGGGGAGGGCCGGAGACGGCAGAGAGTCGAGCTCGAGCAGGGAGCGGGCGACATTTTCCTGAGCTTCATAGAGGTGAGGAAGATAGACGGCCGTCCGCTCGCCGGCCTTTTCAGCTACGACCAGTTTGTACCTAGAAAGATCGTCCAGGGCGGACCGGGCCTTGTCCTCCTCCACTCCCAGCTCTTCCCGGCAGCTCTGCTCCAGCTCGTCCTGATAAGAAAAGACATGTCCTTGTTCGGTGCCCTTTTCCAAGAGATACAGGATGAAGGCTTTAACCCTCTCGGCCGAGGCCGGGTCCAGACCCAGTTTCAGGGCGATCTGGTCGGCCGTCTTGAACCCGATTCCCCAAATGTCCAGGCAGAGCTGGTAGGGATTGCGCTTCAGGACCTGGAAGGACTTTTCCCCGTACTGGCGGTAAACCTTGGTGGCGATGGAGGTCGAGACGTTGTGCTCCTGGAGGAAGATGATGAGGTCGCGGATGTGTTGATTCTCCGTCCATGACTTTTTGATCTCTTTGAGCTTGACCTCGCCGACGCCCTCGACCTCGAGGATCCGGTCCGGGTGCTCGGAGATGACCTCGATCGTCTTCTCGCCGAATTTCTTGACGATCCGCCGGGCCAGCACCGGCCCGATGCCCCTGACCAGCCCGGAGGAGAGGAATTTCTCGATGCCCTTGACCGAAGACGGGAGGATGGGAATGAAACTCTCCACGCGGAGCTGCTGGCCGAAGCGCGGGTTCATCTCCCAGCGGCCGCTGACGCGCAGGACCTCGCCCGGCGAGAGAGGGGGGAATGTGCCGATGATGGTGAACTGCCGCCCCTCCTCCAGGGCAAACCGGCAGACCGTGTAGCCATTATCTGGGTTATAGTAGACGACCTGCTCGATCGTCCCTTCCAGGCATTCCGGCGGGGCGATGATCGGACCCTTCATTGCGCTCCATCTTATGCCTTTCTCTTCCTGGGGTCAATATGGGCATTGATTGACCGAGGATGGGATTCGTGTTAATTCTAGACCGATGAGATTCCTGCGGGTCCTCATCAATTCTCTGTTGGGCGGGTTGTTCTTCGCCTTCCTTCTCGCCATTCTGGTGGTCGACCTCAACATCAACCGTCCGGTCGGCGCGGGCTTCTTTGTTCACCTGACCCTGAACCTGGCGCTCATCTATGGTCTTCTCCTCGCGGCCGTTTGCGGTTTCGGGTTTGTTGTCGGACAATTCTTTTTCGGCCGAGGAGCCCGGATCGCCCTTGTCTCGCCGTCCTTTCTTTCCTTGAGCTTCTCGCTGCTCATCTTCCTCTTCCTGGCGATATTCAGGACTAATGAACGCTACTTTTCTTCCTTTTTCGGCCCCGAAGTCAGGGCCCGGCTCCTCACCCAAACGATCCTCCTCCTGGCGCTCGCATTCCTGGGACTGCTTTGTTTCTTCGGGTTCCGGCGCTCCCGGAAAGCCCTGTTTTTCTGGGCTTATTTTTTTGTCTTCTTCATTGGTCTGGACTTGGTCCTGGTCCAGAGAGCACATTTTCCCCTGCTTAGAGAGCCATCGGGAACGACCCCACTCCTCGGGAAAAAGATCGAAAAAAGGATCACCCTCGTCGGCCTCGACGGACTGAGCTTTGATTTCATCATCCCGCTCATCTCCCTGGGAAAGCTCCCCAATTTCTCTTGGCTCATGGACAACGGGAACTCGGGGAAGTTGGTCAGCTTCTCCCCCACCGAACCCGTGAGCTTGCAGGCATCATTCAACACGGGAAAGCTGCCGGCGAAACACCGGCTGCTCTCGGGCCGTCGGTATCGCCTCTGGAAAATGAAAGAAGAACTGGAAACCGTACCCCGCTTCATTCTGTTCAGTCAGCTCACCCGTTTCGGTTTTCTCAAGATCGCGCCCTTCCGGCCGGTAGTCCGGATACAAGATTTCTGGCGGATTCTCGACGGCAACCGCATCTTCTACCTCGACAGGAGCTGGCCTCCGACCGCGGAGGGCGCGGCGCCCAGCTGGAAGGGGGAAAAGTTGGCTGCCGATCTCCTGGGTGAGCCTACCCTGCCGGGTGATCTTATCTCCTCCCTCGCCAGGAACTCGTTCCTCCGCGACTCCGCTGCCGAAGAATCTGCAAGCGCGGAGCGGAACGAGCACCAGCATCAGGTCTTCCACCTCCGGCTCGACGGTCTCAACAGCGTCCAGGCCTATTTCTACAAATACAGCTTTCCCCAGCAGTATGGCGACATCGCTCAGGAGCGAATCGAGCGCTATGGGTCGGTAATCGAGCGCTACTATGAGTATTATGACGGGCTCATCGGGAAGTTCCTGACCGGGCTGAAGGAGGACGAAATCCTGGTCGTCTATTCGCCCTTCGGGGTGGAACCGCTTCCGCTCTGGAAGAGGTTCGTCGAGCGACTGCTGGGCGATCCCGACATCTCAGCCTATCACGAGCTCGCCCCGGACGGCGTCGTCTTTTTCTATGGCAAGGGGGTCCGGAGGGCCAAGCATGAAGAGCCCATCCGGATCGTCGACATCGCCCCGACTCTGCTCTATTTTCTCGGCCTTCCCGTCGGCCGGGACATGGACGGGATCGTCCGCAGCTCTGTGTTCGGCGACGATTTTATCGCCGAAAACCCCATCATCTATATTTCTTCTTATGAGGAATTCCAGGTCCAGCCGCCCTTGTGACTGGGGGCCGAATCCTGATCCCGCTCAGTGGATGACCCGCAGCATGCGGCCCCAGCGGGCTTTGGGAAGAAAACTGGCGACCTTCTTGACCCGCTCGCCGAAGCTTGTCTTGGTATAGGCGTCGCGCTCGGCCCGGTAGGAGAAATAGATCACCCAGGGCTTTCCCTTGATATAGTCCATCGGAAGAAAGCTCCAGTAGCGGCTGTCCATGCTGTTATCACGGTTGTCGCCCATGACAAAGCAATGACCGGGCGGAACCACGACCGGTCCGAAGTTGTCCCGGATGGCGTCATCATAGTGGTAGTATCCATCTTTGGTAAGTACCTGAGCGTCGTTGTGGACCTTGTAGCTCTCCGTGATCGGCTGGTCGTTGATATAAACCTGCTTGTCCCTGACCTCGATCTTCTCGCCTTCCATGGCGATAACGCGCTTGACAAAATCCTTGTTCAGCTCCTTGGGGTATTTGAAGACGACGATGTCCTGACGTCGGATGTCCCGGCGCGGCAGGATGATTCTCTCCAAGGCGGTCGAGGGGGCGGTATAGACGAGCTTGTTGACGAGGAGGAAATCGCCGATGAGCAGCGTCGGCTCCATGGAGCCGGTCGGGATCTGGAACGCCTGGACGACAAAAGTCATGACAAAGAAGACGAACACCGCCGTCTCGGCGATCAGCTCGAAATACTCGCGGAATAGGCTTTTCTCACGCGGCTTCTTTTCTTTGGCCATGTAACACCTTCGTTTAATTCCTTAATATACTCGAAATCCCCTATTTCCTCAATAGTTTGACTTCGATCAGGAAACCGGGTTTACTAAGGCCGTGAACCTAACTCTTTTCGGCTATCCCAAGACCGGGAAGACGACCCTGTTCAACCTGATCTCCGGGGCCAAGGTCGAGGTCCACGCCTACGAGGACGGAAAACGCGAGCCCAACCAGAGGACCTGTCCCATCCCGGACTTGCGGCTCGACCAGATCGCCGCCCTCTCCCCCGAAAAGAAAAAAGTCGCGGCGGCGTTCGAACTCATCGACCTGACCGGGGTATCATACGGGGAGGTCAAGAACAGCCTCTATCTCAGCGCCCTCCGCAAGGCCGACGGCCTCATCCATATCGTTCGCGGGTTCAAGAACCCCCAGATTCCTCATCCCAAGGGAATAATCCGGCCCCAGGATGATATTCATTACATGGAAGAAGAGCTCATGCTCACCGACCTGATCTCGGCATCGGCCCGCCTGGAAAAGCTGGACAAGGACCTCAAGAAGGCCAAGGACCCCGAGGCCGAGAAGGAGAGGACGCTGCTCAACTTCGTCCGGAGCGGCCTCGAACAAGGGAAGCGCATCCGCGATTTGAGGCTTCCTCCCGCAGAAGAAAAATCGGTCCGTAGTTTCGCCTTCCTCAGCCAGAAGCCGCTGCTCCACATGATCAACTGCGACGAGCAGGATATCCCTCTCGTCGAAACCCCTGAGAAGCTCCTCTCCGAGAAGAAGACGGGCTCTCCGGTGCTGGCCTTCTGCGGCCGGATCGAGGCTGAGATCGCCGAGCTCCAAGGGGAGGAAAGGACGACCTTTCTCGCTGAGTACGGGCTCAAGGAGCTGAGCCCGGCGCGGTTCTTCCGCGAGCTCCCCGGCGTCCTCGGGATGATCTCTTTTTTCACCATCGGCAAGAACGAGACAAGAGCCTGGATGGTCCCCCGGGACGCCCCCGCCGGACAGGCCGCAGGGGCCATCCACACCGACATCGAGCGCGGGTTCATCCGGGCCGAGGTCATCGCCTGGGATAAGCTTCTCGAGCTCGGGTCCCTCCAGGCTGCCAAGGACAGGGGCGCCATCCGCCTGGAGGGCAAAGACTATTTGGTTCAGGACGGTGACGTCATCTATTTCCGGTTCGCCTGATGAGGAAAACCTTCTCCGTCACCGCCCAGGATCCCTCCTCGGCCGCCCGGACTGGCAAGATCAGGACGCCGCATGGCGATATCGAAACTCCGGCCTTCGCGCCTGTCGCCAGCCAGGGGACGGTCAAGGCTCTTCTCCACGATCAGGTGGAAAAGCTCGGCGCCCAGCTCATCCTGGTCAACGCTTACCACCTGTACCTCCGGCCGGGGTTGGAGACCATCGCTGAGTCCGGGCGGGTCCATGACTTCATCTCCTGGACAAAGCCGATCCTGTCCGACAGCGGCGGCTTCCAGATCTACAGTCTCTCTCCGCTCGTCAAGGTGACCCCGGAAGGAGTCAAGTTTTCTTCCCATCTCGACGGCACCAAAATCTTTCTCCGGCCCGAGGACGTCGTGGACATCCAGCGGACTCTGGGGACGGACATCATGATGGTCCTCGACTATTTCCTGCCGTTTCCTTCGACCAAGGCCAGGATGAAAGAGGCCGTCAAGATGACGACTCTCTGGGCTCGCCGCTCCAAAAACCGTTTCCTCGAAAAGCCGACCCGGCAGCAGCTTTGGGGGATCAGCCAGGGGAGCGTGTTTTGGGACCTGCGGCGGCAGAGCCTCGAGGACCTCCTGGCCATCGGGTTCGACGGCTACGCCCTCGGCGGACTGGGGATCGGAGAGCCCAAGTCCGAGCTCATGAAAACGCTGGAAAAGGCAGATTCCCTCGTTCCCCGAGAAAAGCCCCGCTACCTCATGGGGATGGGATATGTCGAGGATATCCTCGAGGCCATCGACAGGGGCGTCGACCTCTTCGACTGCGTCCTGCCCACCCGCAACGCCCGCAACGGCACGCTCTTCTCAAGCCGGGGAAAGATTGTCATCAAAAACCAGAAATATGCCCGGGACCAGCGGCCCATCGACAAGGACTGCGGCTGCTATACTTGCCGCCACTTTTCCCGCGCCTACCTCCGCCATCTCTATGAGCGGGAAGAGATCTCTTCGGCCGTGCTCAACACCATCCACAATCTTCACTTTTATCTTGACATCTTCCGGAAAATTAGGCAATCTATAGCACTAAATTCCTATCGAGAGTTTAAGCGCCATCTTTTAAATCAATTAAAGGAAAGCGAACCATGACTATGGCAGGTTTTTTGATGTCACTCCAAGCCGCCCAACCGGCCCGGCCCCAGAGCGGCGTCGGCATGTTCACCGCCCTCCTCCCCTTTCTACTCGTCTTCGTGATTTTTTACCTTCTGATCGTCATGCCCCAGCGCAAACGGCAGAAGAAGCACATGACGATGGTCGAGCAGCTGAAGCCGGGAGACCGTATCATCACCTCCGGAGGCATGTACGGGACGGTGATGGGTGTGCAGCCGGACCGGATCGAGCTCAAGGTCGCCGCCAACGTCAAGATCGATATCACCAAGAGCTCGGTGGCCGTGATCCTGGGACAGGGACAGCAGAAGAGCGAATCCGCATAGGACTCGGAACGCCCCGGCGTGAGGCGTTCGGAAGACCTCAGGATAAGAGCCCACTATGAAAAAAGGACTGCAGTGGAAATTGATCCTGACGCTCGCCGTGACGGCTCTGTCGATCTATCTCTTCTTTCCCCCGAAAGATAAGATCAAGCTCGGCCTCGACCTCAAGGGGGGGATTCATCTCGTTCTCCAGGTCATGACGGAGGACGCCATCACCATCGAGACCGACACGGAGATCGCCCGTCTCCAGGAGCTGCTCAAGAAGAAGAGCATCACCTTCAAGGCGATGGTCAAAGGCGATGTCGGGAACTTCACGATCCAGGGCCTCGGCGCCGACCAGGAAGCCGGCCTCAAGAGCGTCCTGGACGAGAGCTTTCAGGAATGGGATTACAGCTTCCTCGGCGAAACGGTCAGTCTCCGGATGAAAGACCAGGCCATGCGCTATCTCAAGGAGCAGGCCGTCACCCAGGCCCTGGAAACGATCCGGAACCGGGTCGACCAGTTCGGGGTGAGCGAGCCGATGATCCAGCGGCAGGGGATGGCCGGCGACCGGATCGTCGTCGAGCTGCCCGGGGTCGAGGACCCGGAACGGGTGAAGGACATAATCAAGACCACGGCCATCCTGGAATGGAAGCTCGTCCGGGCCGGGCCGGCGCCCGATGAGGCGACGTTGCTGGCCTCCTCGGGTGGGACCGTCCCTGAGGACGCCCAGGTCGTCAAGGGCGATCCCAAACGCCAGGAGGTGGGCTTCTATCTGGTGGACCGGGTGGCCACGGTGTCCGGCAAAGACCTCCGGACCGTCCGCCGGTCTGCCGATGAATGGAACACACCCGCCGTGTCGTTTTCCCTCAACCCCGACGGCGGCCGGCGGTTTGAGAAGGCCACCGGCGAAAACATCGGCAAGCAGATCGCCATTATTCTCGACAATAAGATCATTTCGGCGCCCCGCGTCGAAACCGTCATCCCCGCCGCCACCGGCGGAATCATTCGCGGCCGGTTCACCATGGAAGAAGCCGAGGACCTGGTCGTCGTGCTCAAAGCCGGCTCGCTCCCCGCGGGCATCCGCTACCTGGAGGAACGGACGATCGGGCCGTCCCTCGGCGCGGACTCCGTCCGCCAGGGCCTTCTCTCCTTTCTCGTAGCCGTCGTTGCGGTCATGACGTTCATGATCTTCTATTACCGGCTATCAGGATTGAACGCGATCGCCGCCCTCATCCTTAACATGGTCATTCTCTTCGGCGCCCTCGCTTACTTCCGGGCTGCTCTGACCCTTCCCGGCATCGCCGGTATCATCCTGTCCATCGGGATGGCCGTAGACGCCAACGTCCTCATCTTCGAAAGGATCAAAGAAGAAAAGGCCCTGGGCAAGGGCATCTTGAACTCGATCGCCACCGGGTTCAGCCGGGCCTTCAGCGCGATCTTCGACTCCAACCTGACAACCATCATCTCCGCGATCTTCCTATTCCAATTCGGGACGGGGCCGATCAAGGGGTATGCCACGACGCTGATCGTGGGCCTGGTGGCCAACTTGTTCACTGCCGTTTTTGTCTCGAGGCTGATCTTCGACGTGGCCGTTCGTAAGACCGCAAAAAAGCTGAGCATCTAACATGCAACTCTTCAAAACTCCCCATATCCGGTTCATGAAATACAAGTATATCGCCCTCGCCGTTACCGCCCTTATCGTGCTCGCCGGACTCCTCAACATCGTCTTCGGTAAGGGGCTGAAGCTCGGCGTTGATTTCGGCGAGGGAACCCTGATCCGGGTCATGTTTAAAACCCCCGTCTCCGTGGGCGACATCCGGAGCGAGCTCAGTGGAGTCGGCCTGGGCGACAGTCTCATCCAGGAAGCGGGAAAGAACGGCCGCGAGTTCCAGATCAGGACCATGGAAGTCATCAGCACAAAGGAAGGGCCGGAGCTCGAGAGTCACGAGAAGCAGGCCAACGACGTCATCGTAGCCCTGCGGGGCGACGACGGTCGAGCAGAGCAGGCCGCAGGCCTGAGGGACCTCAACGGGATCGACCGGCGGACGCTGGCCGCCCTGCTCGAGACACAATTCTCGGGCCAGGGGGAAGAGCTCGCCGGGAAGGTCGTCGACCAGCGCACGGCCATCGGTATCTTCGCTGATTTCGCCGAGCTCTCGACCACCGGTATCGGCCCGGAGGTTGTTTCTTTCCTCAAGGAGAAGACCTACCTGGGCAAGCTCACTGTCCTCAGCCGCGAGACCGTGGGCCCGCAGGTCGGAAAGGACCTGCGCGAGCGGGCGATCAAGGCCATCATCTGGTCGCTCATCGGGATGCTCGTCTATATTGCGCTCCGCTTCAAACTGGCCAACGGCGTCTCGGCCATCTTCACCCTCACCCAGGACGTCCTGATCACCATGAGCGTTTACTCCTTCACCAACCGAGAGATCAACCTTCCGATCATCGCCGGGCTCCTGACCATCGTCGGGTTTTCGATCAACGACACGATCGTCATCTTCGACCGCATCCGGGAGAACCAAAAAAACCTGCGCAAGATGCCCCTCGAGAATGTGATGGACCTGTCCCTGAACCAGATGCTCGGGCGTACTTTTATCACCTCCGGAACGGTCTTCCTGACGGTCCTGGCCCTCTTCCTCTTCGGCGGCAAGGTCATCAACGATTTTGCCTTCACCATGCTCGTCGGGGTTATCGAGGGCGTCTATTCGACGGTCTACCTNNTCAAAAAAAAATATTTCGATTATACTTTACGCTTGTGAACGTTTATTTAGCCCGGCAATGAGGTAAAGACAATGGTCGAGAAAACCAAACCTCAAAGGAAGAACGATATCCCCGATATATTCAAGGACTCGTTCTTCGTCGCGGAAAAGCAGACCGCCCGGAGGGCTTTCGCCCTTCCTCTCGCCCTCATCGTCCATGCCGCGGCCATCGCGGCCTTGATCGTGATCCCGCTGATGTCGACCGGCAGCCTGCCGCAGGTTGAAATCTACAGTGCCTTCCTCGCTCCTCCTCCTCCTCCTCCCCCCCC
>JAFNEO010000031.1 GCA_017886205.1 Candidatus Aminicenantota bacterium
TATACAGAGGATAGAGGAGAGGGGGCTGAAAACGATTCTCTTGATTTAAAGTATAATCAGGATTATACTAATCACGATTAGACTCTATCCGTATCGGGAAGGCGCTATCCTCGTCCACGGCGACAAGCAGCTCTAATTCTGCCGCTGTCCCCATTTTATTCAGGCCTGTACAAACGAGTATTTAAGATCGGCGCCCGGTCAATAGGCAGTCAGGGCCCCAGATATCCCATTAAAACGTCGAGGTGATGGAGGAAGAAGTCCCGTCCCTTCGTGTATGTCCGGCACAGCATCGCGCCGAGCTGCATGGCGAAGCCGGATTCAAGGCTTTGACCGGCCGGCGAGAATATTCCGGATGACCGTTTCGTCGAAGACGCCCCCTGGGGGAGAGAGGCGGAAGATCAACTCAGTCACGGTTTGCATCGTGCTCTTAGGTTACATTATTCGTAACCTCGTTGCAAGAGCTAAAAATTCGCATTTCCGGCCGGTTCCAGACATAGGGTAATTTTTTTCTTGACTATTTCCTTCTAAAAGAGCTATTATAATAGCAATATTGGAGGCACGGCCATGAGGGTAGCAAATACGGTCGATCTGAAAAATAAAACGAATGAACTTTTAAGAGAAGTCATGCAAGGCAAGCCCTTGATCATCACTTATCGGGGAAAACCAGCGGCCTCTCTTCTTCCCCTCACAGAAGAAGATCTTGAGGACTTCATCATAGAACACAGTCCGACCATAAGACGAAAGATTGCCGCTGCCGAGAAAGACCTTAAAGCCGGCAAGGTGATTTCTCTTGTTGAATATCTATCTGCTTCAGAAAAATAATTTTGAGACGCTTCAGCGTTCAGTTAACTCAATCAGCGGCTGATGACCTGAATCGTATTCCAGATGAGCTTCGAGCGAAAATCCTCTCCGCTATCCAGAGCCTTTGCTCAAATCGGTTTTTATCGAGAGGAAATATTAAAAAGCTCAAGGGATTTAAAGCCCCTCTCTACAGACTCCGCTCCGGAGACTTCAGAATTATCTATCAAATTAAGGATCCAGTTGTGACCGTCATGAGGATTATCGACCGCAAAGAGCTCGAAAGAATTCTTAAGAGACTAAAGCTGGGGTAAGGATGAAAGATGGCCACGGCTCCCTGCCAGTTTGAATTTGATTCAAAAGCTATCCTGTTTAAACTCAGGTCATGAAAGCGAGCGAAATAAAGAACATAATGCTGGATGCCGACCTGGAAGCAATCGGGCTTTCATAATATTTGCCTTGTTTTAATGAAATCCGGAGACACTAACCCTAATTCTCTTAAATCTGGGGACACTTGCCGTAGTTCTTTTAAATTAAGGTTGGTGTCCCCGGAATTTCCCGCGTCCTTAAAGGCCAAGACACGGGCATTAAGACGGTGTTTTATTCAAGAGTTGCCCTCTCTGCTAAAGGCGGACAAGAGCGAATCCGGGCGCTCTCGACTTTACAGATGAGTAAAATCGTCTTATAGTGATTTCACTATTGGCCGTCGAATGCAAGTCGGGCGAAAAAGCCCCCAATCCAGCCTTGTTTTATTTCAAGGAGAGGATCAATATACCGAGACTCTATCAGGTTCATACGGGGACCCGGGACTACGAGAAGGCTGGCGTCCGGGTCCTGCCTTTTCCCACCTTCTGCAAAGAAGAGTCCATGCCCTGAGGAAACAGAATGAAAATAGGGGAGGCCTATCGGGCAGATCGATTTGACAAATTTACCCTATAGTTTACAATTATCGAAAGCATGAAACAAATATATGAACTTCATGCTGATATCTGCAAAACACTGGCTAATCCCAAGCGGCTCGAAATAATCAATTGGCTTCGTGAAGGAGAGCGTTCAGCGGCAGAGCTATCGTTTTTAGGACTCTTTTTTTTAAGGAGCTAAAGAATATGAAAGTGAAAACCCGCATGATAGTTTTAGTGGCCATTGGAATGGGGCCATTCCTTTATCAGCGGTCCTTTTCCTATCCTCCGGGGGTAGGAATCACGGGGAAAGCTAAGAATTGCCTCGTCTGTCATGCTAACAATGGCCCGTGGCAGGACGAGGGGAATACCATCATCGACATTCTGGACAGCGAGACCAAAAATTCGCTCCGCCAACCTGACGGCAGTTTCTTGATTGAGGTACCGAGGAGACAAACCAAGTCCGTGCTGACCGTCATCGGCCGCGCCAAAGGGGATAAAGCCGAATCACCATACAGAAATGCCTGGATATACGTGGATCCCAAGCGGATTGAAACAGACTCTTTATCCAAATTTGCCCAAGGCTGGAGCACGAATCTGCCCCTGTCCTGCCGCCTGGTAGGGGATAATTTGGAAGGGTTTGAGGGGGCGAAAATCACTGTCCTTCCCATGACCATCATGCCTGGAGATGATGCCCGGGATGCGGAACTCGAGCTGCAGGTCATGTTAACCAAGGGCGAATCCATAAAAGGAAAGCCCAAGCAGGGGATGGTGGGGAATTATCTTGTGCGGCCGGTTCGACTGAAAGTATTGGGGTAACTTTTTCCCGGTCCTCTAACCCCCGCCTCTTTGATCAAGCCCAGGTATTTTGTCCTATACTTGTAGTCTGCATTGATCTCCTGGACGTGGGCGCTGACTTGACAACAAGAACTGAAACAAGTAGACTAATTTCAGGAGATTGGAGTATGCCTACGACAACCGTAAGAATTCCTGAGGACCAGAGAGACGCCCTCAAAATCATTGCCAGTGTTGAGAAAAGGAACATCAAGGAAATACTCTCAGAGCTCATAGAAGAATATTTAGAAAGACACCAAGAGACTCTTGAGATTCTTTCTCGACCCGACTGGATTGATGCCATCCAACAGGGATTAAAAGCTTCAGAAAAAGGCGAGATTGTTAAGTGGCGCAAAAAGACATCTGGGAAATAGTCCTTACGAAACCGGCGAAAAGAGTCTATGATAAAGCGTCCAGGGATATCCAGCAAAGACTTGACGGTTGTTTTGAAGATTTGGAAAAGAACCCGATATATGGGAATAAAATTAAACCTCTTACAGGACAGTTAAAAGGACTTATTCGATACAGGGTTGGGGACTGGCGGCTGATCTATCGGCTCTTCAAAGAGAAAAAGACCGTTGAAATCGTGGCCATACTTCCAAGAGGGGATGCGTATAGATAGCCATCGCCCGCTTATAGAACCGTCCCCGTTTTTAAACGCTTTTTCACAAAAAGTTTACAAAATCATAACAACTTAAGTTCGCGGATGTTATATTCCTAGGATGAAAGCGAATCAAAGCAAGGAGAACGCTCATGAAGAAATGGATGTTTGCGGAAGGCAAGAACAGCCTTGTGATCCTGGTCGTTTTAGCTTTCGTCTTGCTTCTTCCCGGCGCTTCTCCGGCCAAAGAACGGCCCGGCGCGATGCTCAGACTTGAGAAAGAGGACGGCCGGATTGTCAGAGGCGAGCTCCTCGAAGTCCAAGGGGAATCCCTCATTATCTTGGATCATGCGGGTCTGGAAAAATCGAGCTATAGGATTGAGGAACTCAGAAGGATCGTCATCGAGAAGAAATCGGGGCTCCTCAAAGGGCTGGGCCTCGGTCTCCTGATCGGCGGGGGCGGAGGAGCGGCTATTGGGTTGATAAGCGGGGACGACAAACAGGGCTTTTTTGCCTTTACGGCCGGCGATAAGGCCATTCTCGGAGGCATTGCCTTCGGGTTGCTTGGTGGTTTGTCAGGGGCGGTCCTGGGAGCGCTCAGCGGTGCCGATGAAGCGATCGACGTTCGAGCCTTGTCCGACACCGAGAAAAAGAAGGCATTGGATATGCTGGCGGCTAAAGCCCGTTTTCCCGCGAAGCTCAAGGCCGAAAAAAAGGTCCAGGCTGAGGCCGGAGAGCAAGGAGCCCGGAAGGAGGCTGAGCCGGCCGGGGATCCAGGCCGGTTGTCTATTGCCGCCGGCGTGCAGGCGGAAAAGCCCTCGACTTCCCCGAAGCATTCCAGGTTTCATATTTCGCTGAACAGCGGCTATATTGCGGCCGGCGGGATCCAGGTGTTCAAGAACGTCATTGAGGAAGCCGGCTTTGCTGCCGATGAAGTCTATTCGGCAGGGTTCTTTTCGAGTACGGGCGGGACGAGGGATTACCCCAGGGCAACAAAGAATCCAGTTTTCTATCTCAAAGACGTCCGCATCGAATATTCTGTCACTCGCTCTTTTTCGATCGGAATATCGTATTCGCCGCTTGGCGTCTATCAGGTGGCGGGACGGACCGTTATTCCTGAGCGGGACTATCGCCCCTACTTTGAGGTCGAAAGCTATCTCAACGGCAAGTACACCGCCAACCTCTATTTCCTCTCCCTGTCTTACGCGTTCCTTCATGAGAGTTTCTTGCGGAGATTCAACGCCAAGGTGGGAGTCGGGGCAGGCCTATGCCGATTAACGGGCAGCTTCATGACCTCACTCTATGAGCTGACGACCGAGGCCGATGAGCGAGATCCCCTCAAAAGGATCGACCGGGTTGATTTTCGTCAGAACGGCTTATGCCTCGTCGCATTTGCAGAGATCAACCATTTTTTTGGCCGGACCTTCTCCCTGGGCATCAGTGCCGACTATAAATATGTTCCGGGCCGGACTCCTCAGTTTCAACTGCAAGCTCCCTTCTGGTGCTATCCCGCAGAGCCCGGCCAGGGTGGAGAGATGACCCATGACAGCATCGTGGCCTCTGCTGCGTCCCGAAAGTTCAATGCGGGCGGATGGGGAGTCGGCTTGAACTTCGGAATTCATTTATAAGAATTCAGCACGAAATCTGGGGAAATCTGGGGACACTAACCCTAATTCTCTTAAATCTAGGGACACTTACCGTAGTCCTTTTAAATTAAGGTTGGTGTCCCCGGAATTTCCCCCGGAATTTCCCGCGGCATGAGGGTGGACCCGGATCAGGGGGGCAGATCATTGACATCGCCGCGCGGCCGGCGATATATTACCGACATGGTGACGAGGGGAGATTCATCGCCCGGAGCGGGAATTCGCCACGTCGCGGAAAAAGGAAATTTTTAAAAGGAGGAAAGGATGGAATCAAAAATGCGGGTTGACAGCTACACAAAATTTATTCTCACCGTCATTGCCCTTTGCCTTGTTTTTATTTGCCTTCAAAAGGTTAGTTTATTTCCCATGCTCTATGGCGCTACACCTGATATTATTGATGTCCGAATTAAAGCGATTGAACGGCTACCCGGACAAAATTGGGATCCTGTGTTGATTGGCATTATTGATAAATTACCCGTTGAAGTGGTGAATACGGCGGCGATTCCAGTGCAAGTAAAAAATTCTCTTCTGCCAGTGGACGTGAAGAATGTCGACGTAAAATCAAGTCTGAAGCCGATAGAAGTGAAGAAATAAAGGACCGTCCCCATGCTTGAAGCCTGATGAAGGCGAGCACGATCTATTGTATCTTCAAGATAGCCTTAGCTTTCTCAAGAAGCCTTTCGGCCGCTTGGATGACATCCAAAGCCCCGCTCTCCGAAAATTTAAGGCCGTAATCAGCCTCCTGTCTCAGATACATGCCGTGTTCAAATTCCTGAATGAGCGAGCGTTCAATTTCCCCTGCGTATAGATCTCGTAGAGCAACCAATAGTGCGTAGTGGCTCTTTTCTCTGTACCCCTTGGCGAATAATAGAGCCCTTGCGCTGTGGAACATGGAATAATAACCTTGTATGGTCGCCCATTTGAATTTCTTGCTGGCGATGGATTCCCTTGCGTCTTTTAGGTCCGACTTTGCCGCGGCCATTTCCTCGAGCACCAGTTTTTTGTCGGGTTTAATCCTCATGAGCTTGCGCTCTTCGAGCAACTTCTGAAGCGCCAGGCTCAGGCTGTTTCCCACAACACAATCCCTCTGTCTATTCTTTCAAAGAACGGCTCATCCTCTTTTTTCAGTTTTATGAACTCGCCCATGGTCAGGATGAGCGGAGCTATTTTCTTTTCGCTTTTCTGGTTGAAACGGCTCACGTTTTCTCTTGCCGCTGTCTTCTCGGCCGCAAGGATGAGGATGTCGATGTCGCTCTCGCCCACGTCGGTGCCCTCCGCGCAGCTTCCGAAGAGGATGATTTTCCTGGCCTGTTCCTTGAGGTCGTTGACGAATGTCCTCAGTGCCCATACGTTTCTGAGGATCTTCATCTGCTTCACGAACGGGTCCGCAGCGCTTAGCCTGTAGAAAACCATGCGGCCCTTCTCGGTTCTTTCTAAAAGCGCGAGCGATGCGAGCTGACGCAGGATTCTGTTTGCAGATCCCTTGCTTATCTTAACGATTCGCAGGACCTCCCGCTCATGGAATTCGGCTGCGGGATTGGCCAAGAATAACTCGAGCACCTTCATGACCGTAGGCGTGATAAAGTCTAATTTTTGGGGCATATGCTCAATTAATTATACCGAGAGTATAAATAATTGACCGTTGTTTGTCAAGGAAAATAGGACCGCCTTTTTTTAGGAGGGGATGATCTTGACGTAGACCTGGCGGCGGCGGGGGCCGTCGAACTCACAGAAAAAAACTCCCTGCCAGGTGCCCAGGACGAGCCGGCCTTCCTCGATCGGAATGGTGATCGACGCCCCCACCAGGCTCGACTTGACGTGGGCCGGCGAGTTGCCCTCCGCGTGCGCGTAGGGGAGCGAGTCGGGGACCGCTTTGCGGAGCGTCATCAGGATGTCCTGCCTGACCGTCGGGTCGGCGTTCTCGTTGATGGTCACGGCCGCCGTCGTGTGCGGCACGTAGATGACGCAGACCCCCGACTTGAGATTCGACTTTCTCACCTCTTCCTCGACCTGGCTCGTGATATCCACGAAGACTTCTCTGGACCCGGTTTCCACCTCGAATCTTTTCATTCCTGACCTCTCGTTACGTCTCGTTTATTTTGATACAATCGGGGCAAGTATTGCAATAATAGAACGGGATATTTTTCTTTTTCCCTTATCACCCTCTCCTGCACCCTCCCCCGTCGAGGGGGAGGGATTGGAAGAAAAAAAAGTTAAAAATCACCCTTGACAAGCCTATTTGAGAGGAGTAAATTCAGACCGAAAACTACAATATTTTGTAGATTGGGCCGGCAAGACACACTAAATATCGCACTCATAATGTCGGCTATTTAACCGGTTTCCGCTGTTTCTAGGGAGGAAGGAGGCGCGCGATGACAAGGGGCATTTCCAGAATTCGCAAGCGGGATGGCTCCATCGTCGATTTCGTCCAGGGCAAGATCACCACCGCCGTTTTCAAAGCCATGGAGGGCAACGGCATCAACGACCGCGCCGCCGCCAAGACTGTCTCCGACATCGCCACTTTCATGGTCGAGGACAAGTTCGGCGGATACACGATCCCCTCCGTCGAGCAGATCCAGGACATCGTGGAATTGGTCCTGATGAAGCAGGGCTACCATGACGTCGCCAAGTCCTACATCCTCTACCGGGACCGGCACAAGTCCATCCGCGAGGCCAAGCAAACCGGCCTCAACCTGGAGCGGCTGATCAAGGACTACATCAGCGACGTGGATTGGAAGATCCGCGAGAACAGCAACGAGGGTGTGATCAGCTTCTCCGGGCTCAACGCCCGTGTCTCCGGCGAGGTCCTCTCCAACTTCGCCCTCAACCACCTCTACAGCGAGCGCGTCAAGAAAGCCCACCAGGACGGCGAGTTCCACATCCACGACCTTTCCTATCCGATCGTCGGCTACTGCGCCGGCTGGTCGCTCGATACGCTGCTCCGCAAGGGGTTCGGCCACGTACCTAACCAGGTCCACTCCAACCCGGCCAAGCACCTCGAGACGGCCACCCTCCACATGGTCAACTATATTGGGACGATGCAGGGCGAGTTCGCCGGCGCCCAGGCCTTCTCCTCGGTCGATACCCTGCTCGCCCCCTTTGTCCGGTTCGACGGGCTCGACTACGACCGGGTCAAGCAGGACATCCAGAAGCTGATTTTCGGACTCAACGTGCCGTCGCGCTGGGGCTGGCAGACCCCGTTCTCGAACCTCACCTTCGACCTCACCGTCCCGGCCGACTTGAAGGACAAGAAGGTGGTCGTCGGCGGCGAGGAGCAGAACGCGACCTACGGCGAATTCCAGGCGGAGATGGACATGATCAACCGCGCCTTCCTGGAGCTTATGATCGCCGGCGACCAGAAGGGCCGCGTCTTCACCTTCCCCATCCCGACCTATAACCTGAGCCGGGATTTCGCTTGGGATACACCCATCGCCGACCTACTGTTCGAGGCCACCGCCAAGTACGGAATTCCCTATTTTCAAAATTACATCGGCACGAACATGAACCCGGGCGATATCCGGGCCATGTGCTGCCGCCTCAACCTCGACCTGCGGCAGCTGATGCGCCGGCCCGGGAATATCTGGGGCCCCGGCGACTCGACCGGCTCGATCGGGGTGGTCACCATCAACCTCAACCGCATCGGCTACCAGGCCAAAACCCAGGAGGAGTTCCGCGCCAAGCTCGAGGAGCTCATGGTCCTGGCCAAGGAGTCCCTCGAGACCAAGCGCGAGGTCGTCAACAGCATGCTCAAGAAGGGCATGATGCCTTACACCCTCGTCTATCTCGGCCACTTCGACAACCACTTCTCGACCATCGGGATATGCGGGATGCATGAGGCCTGCCTGAATTTCCTGGGCAAAGGGATCGGCACTCCGGAAGGCAAGGAGTTCGCCCTCGAGACGCTGAGCTTCATGCGCGGCGTCCTCCAGAAGTTCCAGGAGGAGACGGGAAACCTCTACAACCTCGAGGCCACGCCCGCGGAGTCCACGTCGTATAGGTTGGCTCGGAAGGACAGGGCCAAGTACAAGAACATCATCACCTCGGGGACGGAGAAATATCCCTATCTCACCAACTCCACCCAGCTCAACGTCGATGCCACCCGCGATGTCTTCGAAGCGCTCCAGCACCAGCAGGACATCCAGCCGCTCTACACGGGCGGGACGATCTTCCACACCTTCCTGCCGGAGTCGATCGACCGCGAGACCTGCCGGAAGCTGGTCAAGAAGATCGCCCAGACCAGGATCCCGTACTTCAGTATCACCCCGACTTTCTCGGTCTGCTACAACCACGGGTACGTGCGGGGCGATCATCCGAAGTGCCCAAAGTGCGGCTCCGACACCGAGGTCTATTCGCGGATTGTCGGCTACCTCCGGCCGATCCGGACCTGGAACGACGGCAAGCAGCAGGAGTTTAAAGACCGCACGCCCTACGAGAAGATCCAGTAGCCGGCCATGGACTATCTCCTTTTCACTTACCCGAACTGCGACAAATGCGAAGCCTTCAAGGTGTATCTGAGGGGGGCGCCGCTTGAGCTCCAGGGCGAGGAGCTGAGCCTGGTGGAGAAGGCGGGGAAGCTGCGGGTCCGGGAGTACCTCGGGCAGATCAAGCGCGATGAGAAGGGCGCCATCATTTTGCCGATCTTCGTGCTGCGGGAGGAGGGGCAGGTACACGGGATTTTCACCGATCACGGGGAGCTTGACCGGTGGTTGAGATCAAGGGTCTAGAGAAGTTCGCGCCCCTCGATTTCCCGGGGTATATCTCGGCGACGGTCTTCCTGGGGGGGTGCAATTTCCGCTGTCCGTTCTGCCACAACGCCGACCTCGTCCTGAGGCCGCAGGCGCTCGACACCATGCCGCTCGACTATTTCATCACCTTCCTCGATTCGCGGAAGGACTGGCTCGAGGCGGTCTGCGTGAGCGGAGGTGAGCCCCTGATCGAGGAGGACCTGGAAGTGCTGCTCCGGGTCATCAAGGACCGGAACATACTGGTCAAGCTCGACACCAACGGGTCGCGGCCGGAGCGGCTGGCCGAACTCCTCGGGGCCAAGCTTGTGGACCATATCGCTATGGACGTCAAGGCGCCGCTCCATCGGTATAAACAGGTCACGCGCTCCGACGTGTCCGAGGACGACATCGCCCGGAGCATCGAGCTCGTCCGGACGTCGGGGCTTCCTTACACCTTCCGGACCACCGTCGTCCCGGGGCTGGTGGGGGAGAAGGACTTGCTCGAGATCGCCCAGATGCTCCACCGGGCCAAGCGCTTCCAGATACAGCAGTTTTCGAGGAGGAATCCGGTGGACAAGCTCTTCGCTCAGATCGAGCCTTACCCAGAGGAAGAGATCAACCGGCTGGCCGGGCTCATCAAGCCGTATTTCGACGAGGTCCGTGTCGAGGGAGTCTAATTCGGTGCCAGGCATCTAATTACCGAAATACTGAAAAATGGATTAGGGTAATTAGATGCCTGGCACCGAATTTATGTGTCCCCTTAATTCGGGGAGAACGATGAAGCTTAGAGTGAAAAGAATTAGCGCTGAGGCTAGGCTGCCGGTCTATCAACATCCGGGCGACGCCGGGATGGATCTATTCGCGGCCGAAGAGTTGACGCTGGGAGCGGGAGAGGTGAAGGCCGTCCCGACCGGGATCAAGATGGCCATTCCCGAGGGGTATGTCGGGCTTATCTGGGACAAGAGCGGGATCTCGCTCCAGGGCGTCCATAGGCTGGCGGGGGTCGTGGATGCCGGTTACCGGGGCGAGGTCAAGGTCGTCATGGTTAACCTGGGCAAAGAGTCCTATGTCTTCAAGAAGGGGCAGAAGGTCGCCCAGATGCTCATCCAGCCCGTTCAGGCCGTCGAGGTCGTGGACGTCGGAGAGGGCGATCTCGATGAGACCGTGCGCGGCGCCGGCGGGTTCGGCTCCACCGGCCACTTCTAATTCGGTGCCAGGCATCTAATTACCGAAATTCTGTTTTTCAAATTCCTGGTCAGGCGAACCAGTTCTCGACCCGAAGTCCAGGAATCCCGCTATAGTGCCGGAGGTTGCCCGAGACCAAGGTCAGGTTGTTGGCGATGGCCACGGCGGCGATCTGGAGGTCCGGCTCGAAACGAGGGAGCCCTTTTCTCTCGACATCAGCCTTGATCCGGCCGAAGATCCGGGCGCTCTCTCGGTCGAAGGGGAGGATGACCAGCCGGGAGAAGATTTCGTTCTCATAATAGCGGAGAAGATCCGCCCGGCCTTCCTTCCTGAAAACACCGAAGTAGATTTCGGCCACGTTCACGGCACTCGTGAACTGGGCCGCCTGCGGCGTCGCCTCGAGCCTGGCCATCAAGGCCGGCGAACGCCGCTTCTTCAAGACGTGACTGAGGACATCCGTGTCGAAGAGGTACATCAGAGCCTGGCCTTCCGCGCCTTGGATTTCGCCCTGGCCTCGTAGATCTCCTCGACCATCCGGTCGATCTCTTCATCGAGGTCCTTACCAGGGCCTTTAGCCGCAGCCAGGCCGCCGGCTGCCCCGGCCTGCTGGCGCTCCCATTCTTCGTAGGGCAAGAGGGCGGCAACGGGGTTTCCGTGTTTGGTGATCACGATATGTTCCTTCCTCAGGATGAGACGCTCGACGAGCTCGGAGAGTCTCGCTTTGGCCTGGGTCAGAGGAATCGATTTCATAAATTTAGCCTCCCTTCAATAATATGGTCAATTTGACTAGTTTTGTCAAGGGTCGAGATTATCCCCCTTCAGTATGAAATGCGGTTCAATCCCCTCGGCCTAAAGTTCCTGCAGGGTAATTAGTTGCCTGTCACCGTTTTGAACCAAGCCATCGTTTTCTTAAAACCTTCTTCGTAGCTCACGGACGGCTTCCAGCCGAGCACTCTTTCTGCCTTGTCGATGGAGAATCGGAGCTGAGATCCCAGGTTCTTGACCGAATACGTCGTCAGGAGGGGCCGGGATTTCTTCCTGAGTAGCTTCCAGATAAGCTCTAGACACCAGGAAGCCGCATAGGCCGCCCAGTAAGGAATATATCTTGTTGCTTTCGGGGCTCCCGCGGATTCGGCGACTTTGGCCGAGAAACCCTCGAAGGTGTCGGACACGCCGTCGTGAACAAGAAAGCCTTGGCCGACGGCGGCCGGATGCTCCGAGATCACCATCAGCAGGTCGATGACATTCCCGATGTAGGCCGGCCAGACGAGGGCCCCTTTCCTCCAAAATATAAGCGCCCCGTCCCTTAAGGCCTTGATGATCTCCGGCACGAATGTTTTATCGCCCGGCCCATAGACCCAGCAGGGATAGACCATCGTAACCGGCAATCCCCTCCTATGATATTCCCAGGCGATTTTGGTGGCTTCGATTTTGGTGTCGGCATAGGGCTCTTTCCAGTAGGAAAACCCGAAATCCTCATTCATGACAACTCCTTCTTTCAGCCCGAAAATATCGTTCGTGCTCACCTCGACAAACCGCTCCACGCCGTGTTTGAGGGAAGCCCGGCAGATGTTGCGCATCCCTTCGATGTTCACCTGCGAGAAAAGCCTTTTGGGCGCCCAGTCCGTGACGACCGCGGCCAGATGAAAGACAATCTGGATGTCCTCAGCCGCTTTTTCCACGGCCAGGCAATCCCTGATATCTCCGTAGACGACCTGGACATTCCGGGCCTCGAGCTCGGCGGCCTTGGGGTCACCCGGCAGGGCAAAGACGCGCACCCGGCGGCCCGCCTCAAGGTTTCTTTCTACTAGGTGGGAACCCAGGAATCCGGTGGCGCCGGTGATCAGGACTTTTTTCATCTGGCACCTCCCGCAGGCCGCGAAGGGAAGCCTTGCTGCTCCCGTCTATGATATAATGCCGGGCAAAGCCCTTGTCAAACAGTAGGGCAAATTATGGCAAACTCTTAACAAATTCTTAACAACTTTCGGCCAGGAACAACTAAATTTAGGGCGGAGCGGAAAAATGGAAAATAAAGTATGGAGCATCGCCTTCTGGAGCGCCTACTGGACGACCATGAGGCCATACCTCATTTTCATCTCCGGAGCGGCCGGGTTAGTCGGGTTGGCCTTCATCCGGGAGCCTGATTATCCCAGGGTTGTGCTGGCCTTCTTCCCGCTTTTTCTCTCCTATGGATTGGGCCAGGCCCTGACCGACTGCTTCCAGATGGATACGGATGCCCTGTCCTCTCCCTACCGTCCCCTGGTCCGCGGCATTATTTCGCGAACCCAAGTCCTGGCCGTCAGCCTTGTGGGGCTGGCCGCAGGAGTCTTGATTCTCGCCTGCCTCAATCCCGTTATTCTCGTGCCCGGCGGACTGGCCATCCTGGGCCTTCTGACTTACACGGTATTCAAGAGAACCTGGTGGGGCGGCCCTCCCTGGAACTCCTGGATCGTCGCCCTTCTTCCGGTCATGGGCCGGCTGGTCGAGGAGAAATATACCCTCGGCCGTGTTTTCCATTCCCTAGATTTTCGGGCTTTTTGTCTGTCCGTCGCGACGGTTTTTTTTGCCTATGCCAATTTTGTCGTCATGGGCTATTTCAAAGATATCTCGGCTGATCAAAAAACCGGCTACCGGACCTTTCCGGTCGTTTTCGGCTGGAGGCCGACCGCGGTCTACAGCGACGCCGTCGCCCTGGCGGCCGCCCTGTGCGCCGGGGCGGCCCTCTATTCGACCGGCCGTCTCAACATCCTCGGGATCGCCTTTTTCCTGCTGGCCGCGTCCATCAACCTTTTGGCCCAGGTCAAGATTCACCGGATCAGAGAGGAAAAACAGGCTCACGGCCCTATCGCCGATGTCGTTCGAGCCTTTGTCCTCTACTGCGGCGCCATCATTCTGACTCTTCAACCGAGCTGGGCCTATTTCGTGGTCCTCTTTTATTTCCTTTTCGAGTTCAGCTTGCTGCGAAGGCCGGAACAAAGCCAGGTGTGACCCATGTTCATCCTCTTGAACAAGCACTCCAACAACGGCCGGGGTCTCAGGAGATGGGAGAAGTCCAAGAGCGAACTCGAGGCGGGGCTCCTCGGCCGCGATTATCGACTGGCCGAGGATTCCGGCGACCTGGGCCTCCGGCTCAGGGACGAGTACGTCCGGGGGGAACGGGTTTTCGTCGCTGCGGGTGGCGATGGGACGGTCAATTTCTTGCTCAATAAGATCATGACCACCGACGGCATCATTCCCCGGGAGATCACCCTGGGGGCCGTCAGCCTGGGTTCGAGCAACGACTTTCACAAGCCGTATTCAGCCGAGAAACGAACCCGGGCCGGGGTTTACTACAGGCTGGCTGTAGCCGGCGCGGTACCCCACAATATCGGCCAGGTCGACTATGAAGACGAAACCGGCGAGCGGCGGAGAAAATACTTCATCATCAACGGCAGCCTCGGCATCATCGCCCGGGGCAACTATCTCTTTAACAGCGATGAAAGAGTCGTCCGCTGGCTAAAGCCCAGGTGGGTCCTGGGGACGATCTGGTATCTCACCTTCAGAACCTTGTTCTCGGCGAAAAACATCCCGGTCCGGATCTCCGTCGGGGGAAACAGCCTGGAAACCGAGGCCACGACTCTGAGCGTCATCATCAATCCTCACTTCACCGGAAACCTCAGCTACGATTGCGGCGATTTCTCCCGGCGGGATGAGTTCGGCATCGCGCTGTGCGAGAAAATGGGAACGGCCGAGCGCTTCCGGACGCTGTCGTCGCTGACCAAGGGTCGCTTCAACGGCCTGCCGAAAACGCGGTTCTGGGAATCTCCCGCGGTCGACCTTGACCCGGCCTTCCCGACGCCACTTGAGATGGACGGGGAGGTCGTCCTCGCCCGGAGGATCCAAATCCGTTTATTGAAAGGAGCAGTGAAGGTATGTCAATGATGGACGAGGTCCTGGAAAATCAAATCATCGGAAGGATCGCCAAGGCCTTTCAACCCCCTCCCCACAGGCTCAATAGGATTCACGAAGCCGACGCCGAGATTATCGACCTGGGAGGAGGATCGGACAAATACCTGGCCATCACCACGGACGCCTTGGTCGAGGAAGTGTCGAGCGGGCTTTACGACGACCCCTATCTCATCGGCTGGATGCTGGCCACGGTCAATTTTTCCGATCTGGCCGCCGTCGGCGCCGACCCCTTGGGGCTGCTGATCACTGTGACTTATTCTCCCCGCCAGGATGAAGCGTATATCGGCCGGCTCGCCGAGGGGATATCCGATGCCTGCCGGGAGCTCAAGACGTTTGTCCTGGGAGGGGATACCAATGAAGGGCGAGAGCTTCAACTCTCGGGTTGCGCCGTTGGCCTGGTTCCCAAGGACCGAACGGTGAGCCGGATGGGGGCCAAAACGGGGGACAAAATCTATCTCACCGGCCCGGCCGGCATCGGAAACGTCTTCGCTTTCTTGCGCTTGACGCGGCCCGGTCCTCAGCTGCCCGGGTTGGTCTATCGGCCGATGGCGAGAGTGGCGGAAGGAAAACTCATCCGGCGATTTGCCGGCTGCTCGATGGACACGAGCGACGGCGTCATCCATACGGTGGACACCTTGATGCGCTTGAATCATTGCCGGTTTGTCTTGAATGATTCCTGGGAGAAAACGGTGCATCCTGTCGCCCTGGAGGTCTGTCGATCTCAAAACTTGCCGCCCTGGCTGACGCTGGCCGGCGTCCATGGCGAGTTCGAGCTTTGCTTTACCCTGGATCCTCAAAGGGAAAAAGAATTCCTGGAGGAAGCGGCGGCGGCCGGCTGGGCTCCTTTGCTCATCGGAGAGGTCGCCGACGGAGAGGGGGTTTTTTTCAGGATGGCCGAGCGGCTCGTCCCGCTGGATTCGGGTTACATCCGAAACCTGTCGGCGAAGGCCGGATCTACCCAGGAGGACTATATCCGTCAACTCTTGGGATATGCCCAAAAAGTCGGGGTCTAAGATTTTGGGTACTCTGCGGCCGAGTCTTTATCATACCGGGCTCTTCTCGAGGGGCAGTTATCGCGGGGGCAGAGCTGACAGGCCGTGAAGCCCTCCTCCGAGGGGAAGAGAATCCCCGAGATGGATTTCCGGGGAAGCATGAGGAGGTGGTCCGTCAATCTCACTCCGATGGCCTTTTCCGTGTCGCCGAAGAGGGAGAAGAGCTTGGCCTGCTCGGTGATGGGCCAGTCTTCGAGAGAGCCGGGGCTCATGTTGGAGAGGCCGGGAAATCCCCAGCGGCCCTGGAGTTTGTCGGTCAGCCAGGAGGCGCCCTGCTCGAGGACGATATTCGCTATTTCCTCGAGATAGTATTGCTTGAGCAGGTCCCCGAGCGAAGAAGCCGTCTTCTCGAGCTCCGGGCCGATGGTCATGATGTAGGGAAAAACCTTCTGGGAGCTTTCCAGGTTGTGGCGGAGAACCCCGCTCCTGAAGACGACGCCCGCCACCTCGACGCTCTCGGGGTCCTTTGTGCCCACGTAGGAGATATCGTAGACGGCCCGGAGATCGATCAGAGGCCTGGCCAGCTCGATGAGTTCCTCGAGATGGGATGATTCGGCCCGCTCGGGGCGGATGTGCAGGCGCCGGGCGATTTCTCCGGCATCGAGATTCACCGGGATGTGATCGACTATTTCCATCTCCTTCCTAAACCGCACCGTCAAGCATCCCCAGAATATTCCCCCCCCGTCGATGAAGTCAAGATTACTCTGAGTCAGAACCCGAGTTTCGCCGCGTCCGCTTGCCAAAGGAGGGAGCGCATGGTGAACGGATTCATGTGGTTGACATTCCGGGTTCCATTTGATAATAGTAAGGCGGGATCGGGTGAAGGATCCGGATCGATGTCTAGGGGGATAACCACATGGGAATAGTCAGGCGTGAGCTGGGGGAGATCGCTATCTTGGATATCAAAGGGGAGTTGGGACCGACTCCAGTGGACGAAGTCACACTCCATCAGCGGATCAAACGTGAGCTTGAGGCGGGCCGCAGGCGTCTTCTCATCAATTTTGCCGATGTCACCTTCATGGATAGTTCGGGAGTCGGGGAGCTCCTGGCCAGCCTGGTTTCCACTCAGAAATCCGGAGGGAAGCTCAAGCTCGAGAAAATCCCCTCGAAGATCCGGATTCTATTCAAGATTACCTGGATGTATGGGCTGTTCGAGATATTTGATGATGAGGACGCCGCCATCCGGAGCTTTGCCTAGGAAGGCTCGACTCAAAACCGTCTGCCCTATCCGACCTGAAATCATTTCTCGGTTTCGAGTGAGAGATATCTTTGCCAAGGCTGTTCCTTTTGACTTCTGCCACTAGCTCAAGTATAAAAAGGGGAAATCTCCGAGTCGAGAGACCAATGAAGAAGCGCATCGCCACGGCTTTCCTCCTCGGCTTTTGCCTTTTATCCCTTTTCCGGCTGTGGGCCGGCTCTCCGGCCTCCGCTGAGGAAAAGGGCGCACAGAAGGAAAAGACGAGCGGACTTACCTTTCTCCCCGTCATCTTCTACACGCCGGAGACGAAATGGGCGTTCGGGGGCGGCGGGCTGTACTATTTCCGGCTGACCAAGTACAAGTCCGTCTCCCGGCCGTCGAACATCAAGTTTATCGCCGTCTACACCCAGAGGAAGCAGACGAACTTCGAGGTGAACCCTGATTTCTACCTGGCCAAGGGTTACCACATTCAGACCAATTTTCAATATTCCGACTTTCCCGATCAATTCTATGGGATCGGCAACGGGACGACCGGGGATATGGAGGAGTCATTCACGTCCAGGTTCTGGAAGTTGAGCCTGGAAGCGTTGAAAAAAGTTCACGGGCCGCTCAACGTCGGATTTCAATATTTTTTCGACGACACCAAGTTGACCGAAGTGAAAGACGGCGGGCTGCTGGAATCTGCGAACATAGCCGGGAGTTCCGGAGGGAAAGTCTCAGGGCTCGGATACTTGATGACCTATGACAGCCGCGACAGCATCTTCTATCCTACGGCGGGGAGCTTCCACCAGTTCTCGGCGATGGCCTTCGGCCGGACCTTGGGCAGCGATTTCGCCTTCAACCGGTTCTATCTCGAGCTCCGTAAGTACGTCCGCTTTTCGTACGCCCACTGCCTGGCCTTCCAGTCGCGTTTCCTTTTCCAGACGGGCGACCCGCCGTTTTGGAGAATGGGCCTGCTCGGGGGCTCTGAGATCATGCGCGGCTATTATCTCGGCCGTTACCGGGACAGGAATATGATGGCCGTGCAGGCGGAGTATCGCTGGGCCCCGATCTTCTGGCGGTTCGGGCTGGCGGCTTTTGCCGCGCTCGGCGACGTGGCCGCGACTCTCGGCCGTTTCGACCTGGGCCGATTCAAAACCACCTACGGCCTCGGGCTGCGCTTTGTCATCGACCCGAAACAGCGGCTCCATCTTCGCCTGGACTTCGGGTTCGGGCAAGGAACTTCGGGAGTCTACTTCACCGCCGGAGAAGCGTTCTAGGACGACCTACCTGATTAGATAGAGTTTCTCCTGCCGGGGCCGGAAGAATTTCCAGCCTTCGTCCGTGAGATAGACCGGGTCCTCGGCCATCATGGTTACTTTTTGCCCGCCCCACTCGGGCACCTCGGTTTGAGAGTTGAGCTCCATGGCCAGGTAGGACCCCTTCCGCAAGAGCTTTCCCGGCTCCTTGGGGTCGCGCTTGGCGCTCCGGAAATCGATCGAAGCGCCCAGGCCGTGTCCCTGGTTTCCGAGCGGATGGGAATAGATCATGGCGGCTATCCCAACGGTTTTCATCTTGGCCATGGTCTCTTCGTAGACGTCTCCAGCTGGCTTGTCCGGCCGGGAGAGCCGGCCGAGCGCGTCCTGGAGGGCGTTGGTATTGGCCAGGGCTTTTTGGAGGCCGGGGGGCGCATCGGTCTCTCCCTCCCGAAGGACGTAGGCCATTTTCTGCCAGTCCGAGCTCAGGCCCATGTAAATCAACCCGAAATCGAGGTGGACGACGTCGCCCCGTTCGATGACCGTGGATTCCTTGGCTACCTGGAGGAATCCGCTCGTCGTCTTGTCCTCGGCCGTCTTCCGCCGCTGAACCCGGAGGTCCGGCTGGAACCAGGGCCGGAGACCCGAAGCAGTTGATTGGGTGTAGAGCCACCGCCGGATATCTCCCACGGTTGTCTTCCCCGGCGTGATGGCCTCGTTCGAAAGCGCTCGCCGCGCCAGGACCTCGGTCACTCGCACGAGCTTGGCATAGTGCTCGAATTCCTCCGGGATCCGGGTGTCCAGGTATTCTTCGATCAGGGGCCCGGCGCTCACGAACCGCTTCTCCGCCTCCGGGTCCAGGTTTTCGAGAAGGTATTTGTAGGTGTCGTGGGTCAGGCTTCGCGTAACGCCGCGCCGCCCGCCGATCCCCAGGCCGATGGTCTTTGGCTTGAACTTCTCGTCCCATTCCTTCAAGGTCTTGATGCCCTGCTTGGATATCTCGAAGAACCGCTCGACGTTTTCTTCGTTGTAGCCGAGGACGGCGAGCTTCTTCAGCCCCCCTTCACCCGCGTCGAGGAAAACGAAGATATCGCGGTTCCCGACGTAGGGCCGCGGCGGCGCCACGCACTCGGTCAGCGGGTCGTCGTGGAACTCCTCGTTGACAACGATCCACATGCCCAGGCCGTGCTTCCTCATGAGCGGCAGGACAATCTCGTGGCGTTTGACCAGCCAGCCCTCACGGACTTCGATCTGAGCGCCCAGAGGAAGGAGCGCCGGCAGTGTCAGGTCGGAAGTCGGCGGACTGATTTGGGGGCCGGCAGCGCAGGCGGCCATGCAGATGGCGCAAAGTGAAACCAAGAGGCTCTTTGGGAGCAGGGGACGGGGCCTCGAATGCATGATGACCTCCAAGTTTCCGGGTATCACTCGAGCCGCTTCAGAAGGGCCTGGAAACGCGGCTCTTTTCGGATGAGGTCTAGGTTGCTGTCATGTTCCAGCCAGCCGCGCTGGGTGAGGCCGGCGTCCACGGCCCGCTCAATACAGTCGAGGGCTTCGGCCGCGCGCCCGGCCAGGGAATAGATGCAGGCCACGTTGTAGATCACCATGGAGTCGTCGGGCTCCAGGGCCAGGGCGCGTCTCGCCCAGTCGAGACCTTTCTCGTGCTCGCCCAGCGCTACCAGGCCGTTCGCACCCATGTAGAGCGCCCGCACGTCGTCCGGGTTGAGGTTGAGATGTTCCTCGGCGATGGTCACTCCGCGACGCCGTGAGGCAGCGGCTTCTTCAGAGCGGCCCAGGTCGTCGTAGATCTGCCCTACGAGGAGTGGGGCTTGGTAGTCCCCCGGCCGCGACCGGACGGCCTCTTCGTACTCCCGGATGGCCTGTTCGAGCTTGCCCTGGGCGAAGCTGTCTCGGGCGTAGAAATAGTGCGCTTCGAAGAGGTCGGAGTTGAGCCGGATGGCCGTCCGGAAGGCACCTTCGGCCTCGGAATGACGGCCTCTAAGGGACAGCGCAGTGCCCAGGGAAGCGTGGGCCTCGGCCAGCTCGGGGTCGAGTTCGATCGCCTTGGCCGCCGCCACTGCGGCCTTCTCCAGGTTGACCGGGTCGCGGCCGACATACAAGTACTGGAAAGAGCAACAGTCGGCGATCCCGGCGTAGGCGCGGGCGTAGGAGGGGTCGATGGCAATGGCCCGTTCGAAGAGCTCGCGGGCGAAAGCGATGCCCCGTTTGTTGTACATGTAGAAGAACTTCCGGCCGCGCAGATAGTAATCGTAAGCATTGATGTCCCGGGTCGAGGTCTTCCTCAGGGCGTCGCGCTCGCCCGCGCTCAGGGTGAGTTGGAGAGCCTCGACGACCCGACGCGCGATCTCGTCCTGGACGGCGAAGACGTCCCTGATTTCGCGGTCATAGCGGTCGGACCACAGCCGGAAACCGTCGGTGGCGTCGATGAGCTCCACCGAGATGCGGAGGCGATCGCCCGACTTGCGGACGCTGCCGTCGAGCAGCGTGCTGACGCCGAGCTTCTCTCCGACCTCGGCCAGATCGGTGTCGGCCGACTTAAAGCGGAAGGCTGACGGCCGCGAGGCGACCCGCAGCCCCTTGACCTTGCTCAGGGCGGTCATGATCTCCTCGGCGATCCCCTCGCACAGGTAGTCCTGATCGCGGTCGGGGCTCATGTCGCGGAACGGCAGTACGGCCACCGAGCGGTCGAGAGAGTGAGTCTCCTCGTCGAGGTCGGAGCGGATGTCCCGGAGAGCGCGGCGGAGCTCCGCGGCCGACTGCCAGCGCTTCTTTGGGTCCTTCTCGAGACAGGAGTTGATAATCCGGCCCAGCCGGAGCGGAAGCTGGGGGTTGAGCCGCGTAGGCGGGGTGGGAATATCGCGCAGGATCGAGGCGATCAAGGCCGAAGAGT
Organism: Candidatus Aminicenantota bacterium; assembly: GCA_017886205.1. Taxonomy (GTDB): domain Bacteria; phylum Acidobacteriota; class Aminicenantia; order Aminicenantales; family UBA8522; genus UBA8522. Next base: position 21,026 of record JAFNEO010000031.1, read on the forward strand.
TGGCCCCTTCGAACGGTTGGCGGCCGGTGGCCATCTCGTAGAGGATGACGCCCGTTGAGAAGATGTCGGAGCGGCTGCCCACATCGAGCCCCTGCACCTGCTCGGGAGACATGTAGGGGAGTGTTCCGGCCATGAACCCTTCATCGGTGTGGGCGGTCAGGGTCGTCAACGTTTTCCCTTCGACGGTGGGTTCCGGCGGCGACAGCACGGCGAGGCCGAAGTCAACCACCTTCACCCGGACGGTCTCGCTCATCATGATGTTGCTGGGCTTCAGGTCACGGTGGGTTATGCCCTGCCTGTGGGCGGCGTCGATGGCTTCGGTTACGGCAATGGCTACGTCGAGGAGCTTCTTGAGCGGAAGGCCGCCGGGCTGGATGAGCTTTTCGAGGGAGCCACCGCGGACAAGCTCCATGACGATGAAATGAAGGCCCTCGGCCTGGTCGATCTCGTAGATGGTGACGATGTTGGGATGGTTGAGGGCGGCGATGGCCCGGGCTTCGCGTTCGAACATGGCCAGGCGCTCGGGGCTCGAGGCGGCCTCGGCGTCGAGCACCTTGAGCGCTACCTCCCGGCCGAGCGTCTGGTCCTTGGCCCGCCAGACGGCGCCCATCCCACCCTCGCCGATCAGTTCGATCAGTTTGTAATGGGAGAGTATCCGGCCGGGTGCGAGCGACATGACGGAAGAACTATAGCGTCTGCCCGTCGCCCCTGTCAAGGAATCGAGACAAACATCCTTTCCCACGAGGGGAGAGAAAACGGAAAAGAAAACCGTTCCATGTGTTTTTGAAACCAGGCCGCTAAACGTTTCGGAGGCTATTTTTTCTTTAAGCTGAAAAGGACACGGAGGCGGTTCGGGTTCAGGACGTTGGGGGATTGCCAGTCCTCGTTGGACTTCTTTTTGGCAAAATATATAGCGGAGGCATTAGAGGAAATCAACAATTAGCGCGGCAAGATTTCGAGGGTTCGGCTGGGTTCCCGGCCGAACCCTTGCACCCGGATAGCGTTCTTTTCGAGCGTGACGACGGCGAAAGCGTTTTGGTCCGGTGTTTCGACCATACCCTGGAAGGTTAAGTAATGGATGCCGTTCCGGAATGCATAGTCGCCCGCGTGATTGTGGCCGCAGAAGTAAGCCTTGACGCAGCGGTGCAGCTCCAAGAGGGCCACGACTTCCGCGTCATTCCAGAGGTTGTGGGCGGCTTCGGGCAGGACGGGGAAGTGGCACAGGACGAGGACGTTCTTTTGGGCCTTCTCTGCCTCCTCGAGCTGGTGCTCCAGCCAGGCGATCTGCTTCAGCCCGATCCCGCCGTTCCAGCGCTGGGCGTGTTCTTTCCCCTGGGCGCGGAGCCTCCAGAAGAGAGTCTCGGATTCTCTCTTTAGGACTTCATCGGCAGGGAAGGGATAGCGAAGTTCGAAGCCGTCGAGGAAGATGAACCACCAACTTCCCTTGGCCAAAGCATAATAACTATCCTTCAACCCGAGCGCGGGCAGGACCTTGTCCTCATTTCCCTCCTGGACTTCGAAGTCGTGATTCCCGACGAGGTGGTAGACGGGCGCTTTCAATGCCTTGAACGACGGCATGACGCTGTCGAATGTCTGGACGTGGTGGTCGATGATGTCACCGAGGTTGACGACGAAGCTGACCCGTTCCTGGTTAAATCGCGCCAGGGCTTCTTTGAGCTTGTCGAGCGAGGCGTTGTAATAGCGGGTTCCCAGGGGTTTCCCGGGATGGTACTGAATATCGGCCACAATTCCGAACTTGATGGTTTTCTTGCAGCCGCCCGCGATGAGGATGACGGAGAGCAGGGCGAGGAAGGCGAGCGTTTTCTTTCTCATGAACAGCCCGTTTAGAATACCGATCTTATTATATACACACTTGATCAGGAGGGAAATCGGGTGGTGAGATAAACGATTCAGCCCGTACGGCCGTAATAATCTTTGAGCCGGCGGGACGGTTCTATTTATTTCTGCGTAAAGCATGTCTTCGCCTTTAAATAGTTCCCGTCGCTTTTTTTGACAGAGAGCGGAAGGTGTGCTAATTTTATAATTCCGATAGGATAAATAGAGAATTTGGGTATCGGGATGAGATGCCAAGGAAAAAAATGATCGCTATAATCATCGGCGCTGTGGTGGGCGGAATCGTCGGCTTCCTCTACTACCGCTTCATCGGCTGCCGGAGCGGCACCTGCATCATTACCGGAAATCCCTACATCTCGACGATCTATTGGGCCGTCTTGGGCGGCCTCGTCGCCAACCTCCTGAAGTAATCGGCAGAAAGGACTGAAAAAGAGGACCCTCCCCCTTTTTCTCGATAAATGAGGTGTAACATCACAGAGGCATCCGGCATTCTTGACACGGTTTGCGGCCGGCGATATAGTCCATTTGGCTTGGGCACCCGGACGAGGACTCCAGGCCGAAGGATGCACCCATGACCGACGCACCGATCCGTGTCACTGTCTGGAATGAGTTCATTCACGAGCGGACCGCCCCCTCAACGCGGGAGATCTATCCGGAGGGAATTCATGAGGTTTTGGCAGCGGCGCTCCGGGAACGCCTCGGCGCGGGCGTAGAGGTCCGGACGGCGACCCTGGACCAGCCGGAGCATGGACTCTCCTCTGATGTCCTTGCCTGGACCGACGTTCTCACGTGGTGGGGGCATCGGGCCCATGATCGGGTGAGCGATGCCGTCGTCGATAGAGTTCAGCGGCGCGTGTGGGAGGGGATGGGGCTCTTGGTGCTCCATTCGGGCCATGCCTCCAAGATTTTCCGCCGTCTGATGGGGACGAGTTGCATGCTCCGTTGGCGGGAGGCCGCCGAACGGGAACGGATTTGGATCGTGGACCCCTCCCACCCGATCGTGGATGGCCTCGAGGGCGAGTTCTTCGAGCTGCCCCATACCGAAATGTACGGAGAATACTTCGATATCCCCCGGCCGGACGAAATCATTTTCATCAGTTGGTACGAGGGAGGAGAAGTCTTCCGCTCCGGCTGCACGTTCCGCCGCGGCAAGGGGAAGGTCTTCTACTTCAGCCCCGGTCATGAGACATTCCCTATCTATCACGACGCCCGGGTGCGCCGGATTATCGCCAATGCGGTGTGTTGGGCGGCGCCCTGTGGTTCGCCTTATTTCGGAAACGGCCGCCGCATCGAGCAGCCGCTCAGCCCCATCGCCGCCAAACACGCCGTCGACGAATCGCTGCACCGCCCGTCGCCGCCTTGCTCACGGGCTTCCTCGCCTATATCGTCCTGGCAAAAGCGGGATTGTTGACTCGCACGCTCCCCCTGCCCCGTGCTACTTCGTCGCTTTCTGCTCTTTGATGGTCTGGTTCTGGTGCGCTCCCTTCGTGGTGTGAACCAGGAATCCTTCCTCCCCGGGCAGCCACACTTCCGCCAGCAAGTAGTCCGTGACGTATTCCGTATACGACGGCTCGAAGTTTCCCACAACATCGAAAACAAGCTGGGCTTCTTCGAGGGGCGGGCTGGGTTGCGGCAACCTTTGGGTGAAGGGCACTTGGAATTCCTCGCCATTCGGTTCACGCCGGAGAGTGATCTTTCCGTCTTCTTTCTGGGCAACTGAGTATTCGCCCGGCGGGAGCTTCTGGCCGCCTGCATCGAACTTGAACGGGATCTTAAAGGTGCCCTGGGCATAAGTCACAGCGCTGCCCGCGATGAGGACGAGGGTGAAGGCCACAATTGCCATGATAACTAAACGTTTCATGTGAATTCTCCCTGTTACCGGATACTCGCCCATTGCACGCCCTCCACCGGGCCACTCCAGGTCGCCGTCTGGGTGGTCGGAACGCCGCCCTTGAGCGCATCTTCCATGGCCATGACGAACGTGTCGATCTCCTCGAGGGTTGTGTAGACGTTGGGCGACACCCGGATGGCCTGGTAATCGAAGACCGAGTTGGGCGGGGCTCCCCCGACGAGCGGAACCACGATGATTCGATACTTGTCCATCAGAAACTTGGCGAGATCCCTGACATCGATGCCGTCGATATAGACCGCCGCGACCCCCCACGCCTGAGCCGGCTCCGAGAGGTCCGTCAATACCTTGACGCGTGGATGGACCTTGAGCGCGTTGGCCCAGCGCAGCGTCAGGTAGCGCAGCCGCGCCGCCTTGCGCTCGGCCCCGATGGCCTGATGGAACGCCAGCGCCTCGCCGAGCGCCGCCCGGATGGCCCAAGGGTGCGTCCCGATGGCCTCGAACTTGCGAATATCGTTATCCTGCTGTTCGGGGGCCGCCTGCAGAGGCCAGAATCTCGGGATCATCTCCCGGCGCACGTACAAGCAGCCGTTGCCGATCGGCGCCAACAGCCACTTGTGGAGGCTGACGCCGTAGGCGTCGCACTCGAGGTCCCGCAGCTTGAACGGGAAATGCCCCAACGCGTGCGCGCCGTCGACGATCGTGACGATCCCCTTCGAACGGGCCAGGCGGGAAAGCCGCTGCACCGGGAAGAGCTGGGCCGTCAGGTTGGTAATGTGAGTGAAATGAAAGACTTTCGTCCGCGGGGTGATCGCTTTCTCGAACCGCTGGTAGAGATCATCCTGTGTCGTCGGCACCGGGAACTGGAATCGCGTCACCTTGATCCCCTCACGCCGCATGCGCTGATCCCACGTCGTCAGCATGCGGGGGTAGTCCTGCTCGGTCGTGATGATCTCGTCGCCGGCCTTGAGGTCGATCCCGTTCTGGGCGATCTGCAGTGCCTCGCTGGCGCCGCGCGTCAGCGCCATCTCTTCGGGTTCGCACCCGAACTCCGCCGCCATCCGCAGGCGAATCGTCTCCACGTTCCTGGCGATCATACCCTGGTAATGGACGGGCAGCATGTTGATCATGTCCATGTAGCGCCAGACGGATTCGAGAGCGACCCGGGGAGTCGGGCAGGTGAAGCCGTTATTAAGGTTGATGAGTGTGCGGTCCAGCTTGAAGGCGAGTTGGATTTCCCTCCAGTAGAACTCGTCTTTAGCCACCTCCTCGGGCAGTCGGTCCGCAACGGACTGCGAAGCAGCCTCGATGCCCTCGAGGCTGCTGGCCTTGGCCGCATAGGCGACTGTCCCAAGGGCGCCACACATACGCAGAAACGTTCGTCGACTCAACATCTCAGACCTCCTCGAAATTCAGATTCATTTCTCCCATCCAAACATCGGGGGGATTTTAGATTAGGACTCGAAAAGATGTCAAGGACACCTGGAGAGCGCTGGGCTGTCCCCTTGATGTCGTCATGGAAGGCGTTGACCGTCCCTGATTTTCCGTGCTATAAGCTCAGAGAGAGTCATCGCGATCATGGACCTTTTCGTCCTCAAAGAACTTGTCATCGTCCTGGCCGCATCTGTCCTCATCATCTACCTCTCGCATAAGCTGAAACTGCCCTCCGTCGTCGGGTTCCTCCTGACCGGAGTGCTCATCGGGCCCGGCGGCTTATCCCTGGTCAAGAACACCCAGACCGTTAACATCCTGGCCGAAATCGGCGTCGTCATGCTCCTTTTCACCATCGGCCTTGAGTTCGAGCCGGGACGTCTCAAGCGGATCCAGCGGGATTTCTGGGCCGGCGGCGGGATTCAGGTGTCCCTGACCACCTCGGCCTCCGTCGTCATCCTCGTTCTCCTCGAGGTTCCCCTGAGAGAGGCCGTCTTCTACGGCTTTCTCGTCTCGCTGAGCAGCACGGCCGTCGTCCTGAAAATCCTGGCCGACCGGGGAGAGACCGACGCACCCCAAGGCCGGATCTCGCTCGGCGTTCTTATTTTTCAGGACATCGCCATCGTGCCCATGATCGCCCTCGTCCCCGTCCTGGCCAACGTTCAAAAAGTTTCGCTCGGGGCCATCGCCTTGAGATTCGGCTTGAGCGCCGTGGCCATCGGCACGGCCTTCGTCCTCGCTCGCTATCTCATGCCCCGCGTCCTCCATCTCGTCGTCCGGACGCGTATCCGCGAGGTCTTCCTCATCGCGACGCTTTTTATTTGCCTGGGCATGGCCCTGCTGACGTCCTCTCTCGGGTTGTCGCTGGCCCTGGGCGCCTTCCTGGCCGGTGTTGTCCTGGCCGAGTCGGAATACAGCCACCAGGTCGTCTCCGACATCCTGCCCTTCAAGGACGTTTTCAACAGCCTGTTCTTCATTTCCGTGGGCATGCTCCTCGATACCGGTTCTGTCTGGAGGTTCAAGTTCATGGTCCTGGCCCTGGTCGTTTGCATCTTCCTGCTCAAGGCCGTCGTCGTCATCCTGACGGTTGGGATCCTGGGCTACGGGTCGCGCATCGCCCTGATCACGGCTCTGGCTCTCGCCCAGATCGGGGAGTTCTCCTTTGTCCTGGCCGGGGTCGGGCGGGCCAATGGACTTCTCGCCGGAGATATCTTCCAGGCCTTCATCGCTTCGTCCATTCTGACCATCCTGGCCACGCCGTTCCTCATCCAGGTTTCTCCGGCCTTGGCCGACCGTACTGAGCGCGCGCTCCGGTGGAAAAAGAGAACCTGCGCCGTCGGCGGAAAGACCGGCCGGGGATTCGAAGACCATGTCATCATCGCGGGGTACGGCCTCAACGGCAAGAACCTCGCCCATGTCCTCAAAGAGGCCGGGATCCGCTACGTCATCCTCGAGCTCAACCCGGTCACCGTCAGGGCCGCGGCGGCCGAAGGAGAGCCCATCATCTTCGGCGACGTCTCCAGCCGGACCATCCTCGAGGAAGCTTGCGTGCGGGGGGCCAAGGGGATTGTCTTCGCCATCTCCGACCCGCTGATGACACGGCGGGGCGTCAAGGCCGTAAAGGAGCTCAACCCGGACATCTTCGTCATCGTCCGAACCCGCTACTCCTCGGAAATCGACGACCTCCTGGGGCTGGGCGCCGACGACGTCATCCCGGAGGAATTCGAGACGTCCATCGAGATCTTCATTCGGGTCCTCGAAAAGTACCACATGCCGCGGAACGTCATCGACGCCCAGGTCAAGGTGCTTCGGGGCGAGTGCTACGGGATGTTGCGGGGGGCCTGCAGCGCGATCCGGCCTATAACCGAGAGAATCACCGACCTACTCGCTGCGGGAACGGCTGAGACCTTCTATGTCGGGAAGGAGGCCTGGCCGGCAGGGAAGACGCTCGGCGCCCTCGACCTACGAGGACGGACCGGAGCGACCGTGATCGCCGTCGTCAGGGGAGAGGAGTCGTTCACCAGCCCGGGAGGCGAGTTTGAAGTGAGGGAACAGGACATTTTGATCCTGGCCGCCAGCCACCGCGACATCGACCGAGCCTTCCGCTACCTGACGACAGGAGAAACGGACGATCCCGGCTCTTCAAACCGAGGCGCCTGACCGTTAGTGCACGGTATGCTTTGATTGAGGCAAGTCCCCCTTCATTCGCGTCGATCAGTATGTGATTCCATTAGCGGACGCGGCGGTAAGTGATCAGCAGCGACCCGGGCGCCTCCGGGATCTTGACGCTCAGCGCCGATCCGAGGTCGCGGACCGGGGCGAAGTCGGACCGCTGCCCGACCTTCGGTCAGACGGCTCGGTTCAAATAGATTTTGGCCACATAGGGAGATGTCATGGCTTGGAGCATGGCCCCGTAATCGAGGTCGAACTTGACTTCGTCTCCGACCTTGAGGTCCGTCTTCTTGGCGTCGACGATCAGATGGTCGCTGCTGGCCCCGAGGATGTCGATGTCAATCCTCGGGTAGAGCTGGGTGTAGAGGACGTCCTGGCGGCCGATGTTCAGGATGACCCGCCTGATGATGCCCCTATCTGCGAACGTGGGGATGCTGCCGAAGGCATCGAGCCCGATCTCTCCGTAGGGAAGCGAGGGCTTGACCTTGGATTCGATGACCTCGGCCACGAGGGTAAAGGCGTCATAATGGAGTCCCGGGATCCCTTTCTCCTCCAGGTCTCTCCCCCCGAGAAGGAGCGAATCTCCGACCCGGGCGTTGTTGACCCTTTTGGCCTGGTTGACGGACTTAAGCCAGGAATAAACGGTGGAGCAGCCGATCGAGACGAACTCGAGCTGGAACTTGAACCTGTCCTCGATCTCCTGCGCCAGAGAAGAAAGCAGGGACATGTTGTTCTCATCGGGCTTAACCCCGCCGAAACAAGCGAGGTTGGAGCCGATGCCGGCCAGCCGGACGCCTTCGAGGGAAACCGTCTCCTTTACGGCCTCTTCCAGGTCCTGTGGCATGATGCCTTCCCTCAGGTCTCCCAGCTCCACCATCAGGATCACTTTGTGGCGGACTCCGCAGCTTAAGGCCGCCTTGGAGAGCTCCCGGATGACCGCGACCTCGGAATTGAGGCTGATATCGGCGTTTCGGACCACGGCGTCCGCCTCGCTCAAGGTGGGCATCCGGAGCAGGAGCCGGGTCGCCCTGATCCCCGCCTCCCGCATCCTCCGGAGGTTGGCGATCCGCGAATCGGCCAGGACGGTGATTCCGTTTTTTACGAAGATATCGGCGATGACAGGGTCGCCAAGCACGCCCTTGGTCACCCCGATAATCCCCACTCCCTTGGCCCCGTAGAGGCGGACTATCTCCCGGACGTTATGGCCGATCTTGGCCAGGTCGATCTCCAGTCTCGGTGTGTTCATCGTTCGAGAGACCGCCTCAGCGGGCCGCGGGGACTACTTCTTGCCCGGTCCGTAAAGGACCTTGCCGGGAAGGGCCCCGGTGTGGTTGTCGTGGTCGATGACCACCTTGCCGTTGACGATGACGTAGTCGATCCCGGTCGAATACTGCTCCGGCTCGGTGTAGGTTGCTTTATCGGCAACAGTGGCCGGGTCGAAGACCACGATGTCGGCGAAGTTCCCCTGTTTAAGTGTTCCCCGGTCCTTGAGTCCCAGCTTGGCTGCGGGCATAGAGGTCATTTTTTTCACCGCCTGGGGAAGGGTCAGGGCCTTTCGGTCGCGGACATAGAGCCCGAGAAAACGAGGAAACGTGCCGTAGTTTCGGGGATGCGGCTTGCCCTGATGGAGGGGGCCATAGGGGGCTAAGGCCGAACCGTCCGAACAGAGCATAACGAGCGGGTGTTGGAGGGTTTCTTCCGTCTGTTCCTCGCTCATCGCGAAACCGATAATGCCCACTCCTCCTTTCTCTTTAATGAGGAGGTCGCAGGCGAACTCATAGGGATCCTGGCCGAGCTCGGAGGCGGCCTGCTGGATCGTCTTGCCGATGAAGCGCTGGTTGTCCTCTTCATCCAGGTCAGCGAGGAGGATATTCTCCCACGGTGTTCCCTCCAGCTTCAGCATGGTCTCTTCCCGCAATTTGCGCCTCTCGGCGGGGTCCTGCAGCCTCTTGACAAAGGCCTCGTTCCCCCCGGCCAGCGCCCACTGGGGATAGTTAACGCTCAGGCCCGTGCTGAAGGCGGTGTAAGGGTAGCGGTCGGCTGTCACCGCTACCCCTCGCTTGGCGGCCGCCTCGACGAGGTCAAAGAGCTTCGGCATCTTCCACCAGTTGATGGTCCCGCAGGATTTAAAATGGGAAATCTGCAGGGGAAGTCCGGCCTTTTCGGCGATATAGATGGCTTCGGCCACGGCCTCGATGACAAAGCTGTCTTCGCTCCGGACATGAGTCGCATAGAAGCCGCCGTATTTCGCCGCTACCCGGCAGAGCTCGATCATTTCCTCCGTCGAGGCAAACCCGCTTGGCGTGTATTCCAGGCCCGAGGACATGCCGAACGCACCCTGTTCCATGGCTTCGGCCACCAGCTTCTGCATGAGCTCCAGTTCGGCTGGCGTCGGCTTCCGGCGGTCCTCGTTCATGGCGTAATTCCGGATCGTGCCCTGGCCGACCAGGGTGATGTAGTTGAAGGCCATCCCGGTTTTCTGAACTCTGGATAGGTACCCGGCGAGGTCGACCCAATCCCGTTCGAGTCCATACCTTTTCTGAAATCTCTGCTCCTCTTCCGAGACCTCTTTTTTGTAGGGGAAAGAGGAGTCGCCGCAGTTCCCGCTGACTTCTAGGGTCACGCCCTGCCGGATCATGCTTTCGCCCTTGGGGTTGACGAGGAGCTCGACGGCGTCGGTGTGGGTATGGATGTCGATAAACCCGGGCGTGACCGCCTTTCCCATCGCATCGATGATGGTCCGAGCCTGGGCGGCGCTGAGGTCTCCGATGGCCTGGATGCGCTCTCCGACAATGCCCAGATCGGCCTTCAAGGCTTTATCACTCAAGCCGTCAACGACCGTCCCGTTCTTGATCAGGATGTCGAAATCGGCGGGAGAGGAGATTCCTTTCCCCCGGCCGAACCCGGTCCCGAGGCCGAGCAGGACACCCGCTTGGGCCGACATCTTGAGAAAATCGCGGCGGTTGAGCGAAGTCTTCATCCCGACCTCCTGTTCATCTATGCGTCATAATTATGGATACCAATAAATACTATATTTCTCAAACTGTCAACGCAAAAGGCTCGGGTATGGGATTCGTCAGCCCGCTCGTTTCCCCAGCGAGGAAACTCGCTCCGCATCCTCCCTCGCTCTTCTCTCCTTTCAGTCGAGAAACCGTGCCCGCTCAGTCGTCCACGGACTTCCTCACCCACACCCCTCGCCTTGGTAAAAAAGAGCGGCTGGAAATCGACCTGGGGAAGAACGCTTGCCTAGGAACAGCCAGTTTGTATACCGAAAACGGTTTGGATAGAATGATTGTTAGGTCTGAAATCGCCGCCATGAAAAAAGCTCTCGGCCGCAGTCAACATTCGGAAAAAATCGTGACTCGCAAAAGACGGAGGTTTCTGTTCCGGGTGGAGGACTCGGATGCTCCTGCCGACTATCTGAAATACGAAGAGCTGAGGAATACGGTCTGGCAGTATCCCCAGGACAGCCTTCCGGGGGGCCGGAATATGATGTGCGAGAATTTCCTCCATGATGGGAGCAGCCTTTTCATCGGTGTTTTCGTCGAGGACGAGCACGGCGTCTTGGCTGTGTCAGGAGAGCGGCTCGTCGGGTTCAGCTACGGGTTTGTGGGCCTCAAGGACAAGGGCCTTGGATTCAGAACGCCGGACAACCTTCAGTTTTATTCCCAGTATAACGCCGTGAGGGAAGATTTCCGAGGCTACCATCTTGGGGTCTTGATCAAGGAATTCCAGAGGGATCAGGTGCGGGACGTGTTCGGGCTCACGACCATCACCTGCACCTACGATCCATTGACTGCAGTAAACGCCTACCGAAATATCCACTATTTCAGCATGGACGTCCTCGCCTACCGGACGGATATCTACGGCGAATTCGGCGGCCTCCTCAACCGTCTGGACGTCCCCCGCGACCGTCTGTTTGTCTCCTGGGACCTTAATAAGGAAGGCCGGAAGCCGGAGTGTGATCTCCGGAAATGGCTCAGGCCCGAACACTGCGTCATCGAGACGGAGCGCGTCGAGGTCCCTGGAAAGAGCGGCCGGGTAGAGCTCGAGGTCATCCGGGAAGTCCGCTCCGCGCTGGACCAAGACCTCCTTCTGGTCGAGATCCCCGCCGACTTCTATTTGATGCTCCAAGAAACGGACGTAGAGGACGAAAACGTCCGGAGAATCCCCGTCGATTGGAGGATCAAAACCCGGCAGGTTTTTCAGACTCTCTTGGGAGAAGGTTACGAGGTGAGCGATTTCTGCCTGACGAAGACGACCCCTCGAAGGTATTTCTATGTCCTCGCTTCTACTCGATGAGCAGGAAGGCGTAGCGGTTCATTGGCTGATCATAACGGGAGAGGACCTCGATCGGGTAGCCCAACGCTCTGACCGTGGTGAACACATCCACGGCCATTGCGTCGGAGGTCGGCCTGGCCAGCCGCGGCTCCTTGCAGGTCTCGCGGGAGCCCGAGCACTCGGCGCAGATGTTGCAGGTGTCCATAAACAAGAGGAAGGCCTTTTCGTGGCCGGACAGAAAGACCTCCCGCTCCAGCTTGAGGAGCTTGAGGCCGATCCGGCGCGTCCAGGCGAACCGGGCTTCCGGCTTGGGCACTTTCTTGACCAGGTGGAAGACGACCGCCCGGCGGTATTCCCGGAAAAAGCGTTCGCATTCCGCGACCGATGGAACATTAGGTGGACAGCAGGCCGTCCTCCCGTATTCCCGGCAGCCGAACTGGCATTTCAGCCGGACCCATTGGGCGACGGCGATCTTTTGCGGGTCGATCCATCGGAAATCCGAGAACCCGTGTTTGTGGAATAGCTTTTCCAGGTCCTTTCTCGTGGCCATGAGTGGCTCCAGTTCCGTGATGACAGTGATAGGGAATGGGGTCCTGTCACGGCGCGTCCCCGTCCGTCCTCGCTCCACCCATCCCCCCGTGGGGAACCCCTTCCGCTGCGGGCGTTGCGGGGACTGGCGCCGTGCCACCCCTTCCTCGATCATATCTTATATCACGGAAACGGATATGCTATCATGTCCCTCAGAGGTTTTAAACATCTGTTTGGATTATAATACACTCGAGCGAGGCTTACGAGAAGACAAAAAGTGTCGACGATGGTCCGAAAACAGCCCGACCCGAGGGAGCGCTTTGTCGTCATCCTGGTCCGGCCGGAGAGCGTCGAGAATATCGGGCTCGCAGCCAGGGCGATGAAGAATACCGGGTTCCGCCACTTGCGCGTCGTCGGCCGGAGCAAGGTCGAGATCGCCTGCCCCCGGACCGCCGTCCACGCCAAGGACATCCTGAAAGAGGCTTCCTTTTACAGCGAACTGGCCTCGGCGACCGCCGACCTCAATCTCGTTTTCGCCTCGACCGCCAAGCCGCGCCAAAATTATTCCGTGCTGCCGCTGGATGAGGCGGTATCCAAGATGTTTTCCTTCCTGCCCGAGGCCAGGATCGGGCTCCTTTTCGGTAACGAACGGACCGGGCTGACCTCGACGGAGCTTGCTGCCTCCAACTTCCGCTGGACTATCCCTCAGGCTTCGCGCCAGCCCTCCTACAACCTGGCCGCCGCGGTCCTGATTACGCTCTTCGAGGTCTTCCGGCGCCTGCCGGCTCAGGGAGTGCTTGTCGGCTCCTCGACTCGGGAGGTCCCGCTTCCCCGGAACGACCAGGAACAATGCATCCGCCTCATCATTCAGAAACTGGAGGAACGGGAGTTCATCCATCCCACCAACAGGCGCCATACGACACAGATGCTCCACGACCTCCTGGGCCGCCTGGCCATGACCGACCGGGACCGCAAGCTGCTGCTGGCCATGTTTTCTCACGCTGGGCCCAAAGAATAGCACCTTCCGCTGCCCATTGCTGTCTTGAAATCCAACGGGTCATGCCATAGAATCAGCAAGTATTTTTTATGGCGGCGATGACGGCCGCTGTAAGGAGTGAACGATGAGCGAGATGCCCGAGATTAAAGTGACCTTCCCCGGCGGTCTGCGGGTCGATGCCGAATACAAGGGGCATGTCGTCAAGACCGACCAATCCGTCCACCAGGGCGGAGAGGGGACGGCTTCTTCGCCTTTCGACCTCTTTCTGATATCGATCGCCGCGTGTGCCGGCTTCTATGTCCTCGCCTTCTGCAAGGAACGGGATATCCCGACCGATAAGGCCGGTGTCGTCATGCGGATGGAAAAGAACCCCGAGACCAAGATGATCGGCAAGATCTCGATCGAGATACAGCTTCCGGCCGAGTTCCCAGAACGCTACAAGAGGGCCATCATCAAGGCGGTGGATACCTGCACCGTCAAGGCCCACCTGCTGAAGCCCCCGGTTATCGAGATCGAGCTTAAAACCTCCGCCTGAGCTTCAGTCGTTCTTCATCTGCGGCAACCAGAGGTAGTAGAAGCCGCTCCGGAGCGTCGGGAACGCGTCGGCGATGCTCTTCTGATCGAAGAGCGAGGGATTCTCCATTTTAGAGGCGTAGAGGTTGGACTGGCGCTTCGGATAGTAGGTGTAGGCGACGACCCGGGCGGACGGGACCCTGGCCAACGAGAGCACCCGGGCTAGCGCCTCGTCGAAATACCCCACTTCGTCGATGAGCTGGAGTTTCAGCGCCTGGGCGGCGGTATAGACACGGCCGTCGGCCAGGTCCCGGATCTCCTCCAAGGTCAGCACGTCCTTCCTTTTCTCATGGATGACGTTGAGGAACCCCTCGTAAAGCTCGTCGATGATCCCTTGGAAGAGGCGCTGTTCCTGCTCGCTCAAGTTGCGGAACGGGCTTCCGGCGTCCTTGAGCTCTCCCGACTTGATGACCTGAATCTTAACTCCGACCTTGGAGAGAAGGCCCTCCACGTCGGGGAATAGGGAGATGACTCCGATCGACCCGGTGATCGTCGAGGGATGGGCGATGATCGCATCGCAGGCTGAGGCGACATAGTACCCGCCGGAGGCCGCCACCCCCATCATCAAGGCCACAACGGGGAGTCCCGTTCTCTTCTTGAACTTGAGAACCTCCCGGTAGAGGATATCGCTCGAGGTGACGTCGCCTCCCGGTGTGTCGAGTCTCAGGATAATCCCGCGGACGAGTTTGTCCTCGCCCGCCCTTTGGAGCCTCGCATAAACCTGCGACAGCATGTCGCCTTCCCGGTTGAAGATGTTGCCCGGAGCCAGCGTGCTGATCATCCCTTCGACATCGATGACCAGGACCTTCTCCTTGGCTGGACTTTTGATGAGCACGACTTCCTGCATCCTGCTCTCGCCCAGGAAATCGACCCGGAAGGTGCATCCCGCAGTTATAAGGACCATCCCGATGAGCAAGGGCCACTTTTTCATGTTTTTCATGAGGTTAAACCTCCACTCCTGCAATCTCCGAGCATAGCCTATTATAAAACAAGGTTCTTCCAGGAATAGCATGGATCAAATCGGAATCGGATGCAAATTCTCTCCCCCCTTTGCGAAAGGGGGGATCAAGGGGGAATCGATTCCAAAGACCCTATTCTCCCCTTACCCCTCCTTTCAAAAGGAGGGGTAAGATATCAGATCACCCACAGGAAAGCCGGATGAACCTAAAACAAATATTTGATGATTGTGCAGGTAATAATCCCGCCATTGTTGACTTAGGCCTCTGCCGGTGATATAAGGATTCCGGATGACGAGGAGGGGAACGGCTTGATCCGTCGACTCAAAGCTTTCGCGCTGAGGCACTTCGAGACGACCCTGATCGTCATCATCCTCTTCGGTATCATCGCCATCGCTTTCCTCGTCAACTACAAGTTCGCCTTTCTCAATTTCTTTTTCCTGCCGGTTATCCTGGCCGGCTACTATCTCGGCAAGAGACAGGCTGTGCTCACGGCCAGCCTCTGCATCCTTCTGGTCGCATTCTACCACATTTTCTCCCGGGTCCTTCTCCGGTCGCTTCCCCAGATGTCGCTCGACGAGGTCCTGAACATCGTCACCTGGGCGGGATTCCTCATCCTGACCGCTGCCATCATCGGAATGATCGCCGAACAGAGGGAGGCCAGGATGAAAAGCTTACAGGGAGCTTACTCGGGAGTACTCGAGATCATGCTCAAGTATCTCGAGGTCGCCGATGAGCGAAAGCCGCGGTCGGTCCGAGTTGCCCACCTGGCCGGGAAGATCGCCGCGGCGGCGAAGATGAGCACCTTCCATATCGAGAACATCAAGTCGGCAGCCCTCCTTCTCGAGGCCGGTGACCTGAGGTCGAACCTCCACCTTTATGACGAAGTCGCGGCTTTCATGGCGGGGGAGAGCGGGCCGTCCGGGAAGGCCGTCGACGACAGGGCGAAGGTGCTCCTGAGGACGACCGCCTCTCTGCTCAAGGAAGTGGAGCCCATCCTGGCCAACTACTTCTACCACTATGTCGAGGAGGCGAATATCCTGGACAAGGACTTGTCAACCGTACCCATGGGGAGCAGCATCATCGCCCTGGCCGACCTTGTCGACCGGCTGAACACGGACATGCTGCCGGCGCCGTGGAAAAGCGAGGTCAGGTCGCTCCAGGATATCCGCAAGCTCTCCGGGCGGGCCTTTCCCGCCCCCGCCGTCCAGGCGCTTTTCCATGTGGTTTCGCCCTCAGCGTGATCAGGCCGGGCCCTTGAGGACAATTTCCGTTTTTATGGTGATGCCTTTCTGTCATGATCCATCCTTGCCCTGATCGCCAGCTGCGGAAATCTTGCTTGAAGAAAAAGCGCCGGGCTGTGCTCGGCGTTGATCTGGCCGGCGTCCCGCACCGGCCGACCGGGATTTGTCTCCTCGAGGACGGCTGCGCCCGAACCACTCTTCTCTACGAGGACAGGGAGATTCTGGACTATGCCAGGGAAAGCAAGCCCGTCCTGATCGCCATCGATGCGCCTTTGAACCTGCCTCCCGGACGGAGGTCGATGTCCGACCGGAACGGGTCTCATTACCGGCCTTGCGACCTCGAATTGAGACGCCGCAAGATCCCCTTTTTTCCGATCACCCTTGGTCCGATGAGAAAGCTCACCGAGAGAGGGATCAGGCTGAAGCGGCGCCTGGAAGCCGAAGGATTCCGGGTGGTCGAGATCTACCCGGGAGGGGCGCAGGATGCCTGGACGATCCCCCGGGCCAAGCGCAACAAGGAAGGCTTGAGACGGTGTCTGTCCCGGCGGGGGATCAAAGGGTTGACCCGATCGGCCTCCGATCACGAGCTCGATGCCGCCACGGGCGCCTTGGTGGGGTGGCTTTATCTATTGGGTAAAGCCGAGGTCCTGGGTGATTTCCAGAGCGGCGCAATCATCTTGCCCGTCGGGGAGCGATGACCCGGATGGCCTGAGGGATGACTTTGACTTCGACCCGATCTCTTGTTCCCAAGTATTCGCCGTGATACTGGACGGGGAGGTCTTTCCCCCTGAGCACGAGCTTCTTGGCCTTGAAATTTTTCAGCCGGCGCTGGGAGAGCCCGAAATAGGTCAGCGGGAGGAGCAGCGCGTATTTCCAGCCGCTCATCTCGAAGAAGGTGATATCGAGGTATTCGTCTTCTAGGCTGGCCAGGGGCGCGATCCGGAAGGAGTAGCCGAAATAATTGGACTTGGCCACGACACAGTCCAGGATCTTGAGCTTCAACGTCTTCCTGTCAAAGCGCGCACCCTTCCCATCGAGGCCGTCCTCGAGCTCGACATCCACCTCCCATAAAGGCTGGGACAGAAGTCCAAGACCGGCCAGAATATGGCCCCAAAAACCCTTGAACTTCTCCCGGAGTTTTTCGTCGCTCGCCCCGGCCGTGGCGCCGATGCTGGAAAAGCCGGAGACGTAGCCCTCGATCTCCATCAAGCTGACCTGCCGAGGTTCCCCATCTTGGATGATGCGGACGGCCCTGCGGATATTCTTCGGGATGTCCAGCGATTTCCGGAAGGCATTGCCGCTCCCCAGAGGAACGATCCCCAGTAGGACATCCTTCTCTCGGCCCGCCTCACGGATCCCCTGGAGGACGTCCGCAATGGTCCCATCGCCGCCCAGGGCGATGATCGTGGAGAAGGCCGGGCTGATCTTGCGGACGAGCGCGATCATGCTTTCTTTTCCGACGTGGGCATCGAACTTCTGGCCGGGGAGCTCCCGTGCCAAGATCTTTTTCAGCGTCTTGCGGCGCAGCCATTTTTTCTGGGCGGCCTCCGGGTTGATGATGCAGGCCGCATTCCTCAGGTGTTCTCTGATCTCTGTCATGAATGGATCAAGGGCATTATATCAGTTCCGAGAAACTTTTTTATTCGAACCTCCGGGATCGGCCTTTGGAAGAACCCTCTCGGGGAGGGGAGGGTCGAACCGGCCGTTTCCGTCGACGTCCACAAACACGGGGTTGGTCAGAGCATAGGGAACGGTGCCGTCCTCGAGCAGCCCGGTTTCAGACGGGCTCTGGAGGACGGGAAAGAGCGTCTTCCGGCCCATCGCTTCGACACTGACATAGGTATCCCTGGTTAAGCTGATTCCGATCTCCTGGGTGAACTTGTCGATAGAGCCGTCCTTTGCCCGAACAGGAAAGATGATCCGTCTTTCGCCATTGAAGACAAGCCGGACCTCGTCCACGTCAACCCACGGAGCTCCCCAGACACGGAGGGAGAAAACCACCTGTCCTCCCTTGGCCTGAACCAGATCACCTGGCACATATAGCGAGTTGACCTTGAAGGCGATCAAGGGCCCGTTGGTGACAAAGGAGCGGCCCTTCTTTAGGGCCGCGATGAACGATGAGCGGTCGAGCGGCTTTCCCTTTTCATCGGGCACAGAGACATAGGTCCGCGAATAGCCGGGCTCCTCACGGTCGATGCCGTGAGAGTCGGATGAACCGACGATCGGGAAGACGTAGCCCCTGTTGAGCAGGTGGAACCAGTCCTCGATGGCGGCTTGATTGGAGGAGTAGAAATAGGGACCGTTGAGGACCTCCAGGAGGTCGAAATTCAGGTCCAGGTCGACCAGGGCGGTCGCGGCCGATTCCTGGTCGAGATAGAGGTTATTAAAATAGCCCAGGTCTCCGGCGCGCGGGTGGTTCACTTGAAGGACCGCTCCCGGGTTCTTCTGCCGGCTGGCCGTGAAGAGGGGAGAGGCCGATTCGGCGGCCGCGTTGATGGCACCATTGCCGAATTCGCCCGGCCGCAACTCCATGGGATAAGTGTTGTAGTGGATGATGTCGGGGGTAGTGACTTCGCTTCCCGGGATAACGGTCAGCTCCTTGTCGAGTCCCAAGCTCTTAAGGACAGGCGCGTAGTCAGTGACGATATTGTGGTCGGTGCCGGCCAGCACCTCGACACCCTCGGCCACGACCGACTTGATCCGCTCAGAGACTGAGGGCTGCCCATCGGACTTGTTGGTGTGCATATGGGGATCGAACGAGATGATCCCCGGCGTCTCGACGATCCGGTTGATGACCAGGACCAGATCGGAGTTCTCTTCCTTGAGCACCTCGATCACCCGGTGGTCCACCGAATATTCGGGGCCCCGAGAAGCGGCGGCCAGATAGGTCCCCACAGGAAGCCGGACGGCGAGCCCGCCCTCGCCGGGAAAACAAGAATTCTTGAATCCCTCCCAGCTCCTCCCGGTCTCGACTGGATTATCAGGTTCAAAGTACGGGCTCTTGGTCGGAGCAATCCCCAGGAAACTGACCTTGCCCGGGACGGCGTTTCCTTGACTGTCTTTGAGCCAGACCTTCACCTCGCCGAGCGGGGGGTTCTGGAGTGAGAACGAATTCTCCCCGTCCGGCTTGACTTCCACCAGTTCCTCGACCACGGCGGGAAAAAAGTTGGCCTGCAGCCGGTATACGCCTGGCGGAAGCAGGACCTCTTGGTAGAGGGGCTTTTCCAGGACGGACCGGAAAAAGACCGAAGAGGTCAGAGCTTCCCGGACGATGATCTCCATCCAGTCGCCACCGTAATCCCTGAACCCGACCGAGGCCTTCACCGCTGGAATGTCGAGGATCCGGTAGATCCTTTTCAGGAGCCCGGCGACGGAGGAATCGACAAGCAGGGTGTAGTGAACCTCGTACTTTTCGCCGGGAGAGAGTTTTCCCGGATGCCGTGATTCCTCTTTTTCTACTGGATTAAAATTGACGAGCGCCAGATGATATCCTTTTTTCTGGTAGGCCCGGAAATTGAGCATGGGGAATTTCTCGTCATTGTAGGGGTTGAAATAGTAGCGATGGTAGGCATCGAAAAAGAGGCTGTAGCTCAGGTCCTCGAACGGCGCCCGTCCGGTGTTGGTGACCGTTGAAGTGATGTCGATTTGCCCCTTCCCCGGATAGAACAGATACGTCGTCTTAATTTCTGCGGCCCTCCCTTCGTCGCCTTTGAAAACCCCGGCGGCCGCGAAGCCTAGCGGCTTATCCCCGGCGTCGGCCGGACCCTGATCGAGCCGAGAATAGGCTACATAATGAGTCTTGTCTTTGATCCGGAGGACCGGCGTTCCGAAGTTCAGGTCGCCGGAGACGCCCTGGCCGGCTGGGCCGAGGCCGAGGACGCTTCCCATGGCCTGGCCGTGCGGGTAGTTCCCGCTCGTCACTACAAGCCGCGGCGAAGCGCCGAGCAGGACGAGGTATTTCCCGTCGCTGAGCAGATAATCACCCTTTTGCGCGAGCGTGCTGAATCCCGGGGGCAGGTCCGCCGGGCCCTGGATGATCTTGACCTCGAATTCAGCGCCGCTCAGACTGGGAAGGCTCAAAAAGATGGCAGCCAGCGCCGTCAATAGGCGCCGCTTTGTTATCTGCATTGTTGACTCCCAAGGCAGAGCCGATCCGCAGGCACGAACTCGGCTCGAACAGGGCGGTATTATAGCATAGAGAATGCTGTTCGGTTCAACTGTAGGAGATGTGTTAAGATTTGTACGATGGAAATATGTTTCTGCGTAGGGAACGGGTGGCGCGGCGCCAGTCCCCGCAACGCCCGGAGCGGAAGGGGTTCCCCACGGGGGGATGGGTGGAGCGAGGACGGACGGGGACGCGCCGTGACAGGACCCGTTCCCACCACACAGAAAGGGGAATTTGCATCGGAGCGGGGGATTCGCTACAATCGATATCCACTCTCGCCTGCCGCCGGATAGATTGGGTCGTCGCATCGAGAGGAGAAAGGAGATTGCCATGGCCAAGATCAGTCAGGACGTTAAGACTTTAATCCAGGACGCCATCAGTCTGGAAATCAACGGTCAGGCCTTTTTCAACCAGGCTGCCGAAATTACCCACAACGAGCTCGGGAAGAAGATGTTTGTCCGGCTGGCCCAGGAGGAGGTCAAGCACCTCGAGGCCTTCAGCCGTCTTTTCAGCAAGATCATGCAATCGGACGATTGGAAGAAGCAGGTCCGGAGCGAAGAGCTCAAGGGCCCTTCGCCCGTCATCCAAGAGCTGGCCCAGCGCATGAAGCGGGCGGAGGGACAGAGCGAGGTCGAGGCCCTGCGGATCGGGATGGAGCTCGAGCAGAAGGCCGTGGACTTCTTCACCACTTCCGCCGCTAAGATGGGCGATCCTGCGGCCAAGGAGATCTTCGAGAAGATTGCCGATGAGGAGAGGTTCCATTATGACCTTCTTCTGGCCCAGCACGATTCCGTGACCGGCTCGGGCTTCTGGCTCGACAGCTCCGAGTTTGCGATGGATGGAAAATACTAGGGAGGGCGCCCTCCTGATCAAGATCTCGAACCTCAGCAAGGTCTATGCGACCGCAAAGGTCCAGGTGGTCGCGCTTCAGGATGTGAGCCTCGGCCTCGAAGTGGGCGTTTTTGCCGCCGTAACCGGCGCCTCGGGGTCGGGCAAGTCAACGCTCCTCAACCTCCTCGGCGGCTTGGACACCCCGACCTCGGGAACGATCGAAGTCCGGGGCCGGAAGATATCGGATATGAGCCGGGAGGAGCTGGCGCTCTACCGCCGCTCCGGGGTAGGGATGATCTTCCAGTCGTTCAACCTCATCCCCGGGTTCAGCGCGCTCGAGAACGTGGCTCTTCCCCTTATATTTTCCGGGATCGCGAAGCGGGAGCGCCGGAAGCGGGCCGGAGAAGTGTTGGCTCAAGTCGGGCTCGAAGCGAGGACTGCCCACCGGCCCTCCGAGCTTTCCGGAGGCGAGCAGCAGCGGGTGGCCATCGCCCGGGCGCTGGTCAACCGGCCGCGGGTCCTGCTGGCCGACGAGCCGACCGGAAACCTGGACAGCCGTACCTCCCGGGAGATCGTGACTCTCCTCGCCGAACTCAACCGGAATCAAGGCCTGACC
The DNA here is from genome assembly GCA_017886205.1 of Candidatus Aminicenantota bacterium. Taxonomy (GTDB): domain Bacteria; phylum Acidobacteriota; class Aminicenantia; order Aminicenantales; family UBA8522; genus UBA8522. The sequence goes on from JAFNEO010000031.1 coordinate 42,523, forward strand.
GTCATCATGGTTACCCATGAAGAATCGTTGGCCCGGGAGTTCGCCGGCCGCGGCGTCCGGCTCAGCGACGGGAAGGTCCAGGCCGAGGAGAGATGGCGATGAGGGTTCGGGACTACATCGAGCTCTCCTTCGCCAACCTCTGGAAGCGGAAACTCCGCACGTTCCTCACCGCCTTTGGGGTGACTATCGGGATCGGCGCCCTCGTCTCGATGGTTTCCTTCGGCAAGGGAATGCAGAGGAACGTGACCGAGAGCTTCCGGTCGCTCGACCTCTTCAACTCTCTGACCGTCTTCAGCGAAGACTTTATGGCGGGGGAGCGCTTCGACCCGGACCGAAGGCCGGCCGAGGCCCCTCCGTCCGGTGCCTCCCGTGCTGTCCTCGACGATGCCGCGCTGGAGAAGATCGCCGCGCTCAAGGGGGTGGATACCGTATTCCCCGAGGTCCGCATCCCCGCGGTCGTCCGGTTCAACGGCAAGGATGAATTCCGGCTCGTCCAGGTCATCCCGGCCAAGGTGACATCGTCCAGGATGCTTCGGTTCAGCGCCGGGAAGGGATACGCCTCGGACGAAGAGGACTCTCTTGTCATCTCCGACTCCTTGCTCCGCCAGTTCGGCGTCAGTGAGCCTCAAGCTGCGCTCGGGAAAAAGATGGTCATCTCCTCGATCGGGTTCGATTTCTCCCGGCTTAATCCGGCGGACCTGACGGCGGCGTTGGGCGGCGAGCGGCTTCCCTTTACGACAGAGGACATGGAGCTGACCATCGTGGGAGTCGCCGAAAGTCAGGCTTTTGCCGGTCCGATCCCCATCCAGAGCGATGTCTTCATCCCGCCCGGTGTTTCGAAGCGGATGAAGAAGCTGCCTTTCAGTAATATCTGGGATATTTTCCGGGCCCGGGAGGGGAGGCTCGGATATTCGGCCCTCAACGTGCGCCTCTCATCGCCGGCCTTCGTCGAGCCGGTTAAGAAAGAGGTCACCGGCATGGGGCTTCGGGTTTTCGCCCTGGCCGATCAGTTCAAAGAGATCCAAAGGGGATTCCTGATGATGAACATGGTCCTGGCGGCTGTGGGCATGATCGCCATCGTCGTCGCCTCGCTCGGGATCGTCAACACGATGGTCATGTCCATCCTGGAGCGCTATTCCGAGATCGGGATCATGAAGGCGGTCGGGGCGAGCGACCGGGACATCCGCCGGATCTTTTTCTTCGAATCGAGCGTCATCGGTTTTATCGGCGGGGTCTTCGGCTACGGCCTGGGCTGGGCGGTGAGCGGAGTCATCAACCGCGTCGTCAATTACTTCCTGGCCAAGCAGGGCGTTCCCTACATCCCGTATTTCAATTTCCCGGCCTGGCTCGTCCTGGGTGCCATCGCTTTTTCTGTGGTGGTCAGCCTGGCGGCGGGGGTCTATCCGGCGATGCGGGCCGCCCGCGTCGACCCGGTGCGCGCCCTCCGCCACGACTGATATCAAGGGCTGCAGAGTCCAATCTGGATTGCCTGCACAGAATTTTTTGAGGACCTTCCCTAGACGGTGTTTTTCGTCCGGAGATAGATCAGGGGGACCAGGACGATCAGGAAGTTGAGGACGACCAAAGCCTGCTGCGTATAGAAATGGAAAAGCGTCTTTCCCCAGATCTCAATGAGGCTCGTGCTGATACTGATGAAATTGATGATGAGGATGATCTGACCGGCCCAAGGGAAGTGCCGCCAGGCGCTGAGAATGAGCATGGCCGCCAACAGGGAATACAAGTAGTTGTAGTTCCAGCCGAGAGGGGAGAAGAGGGGGATCAGGATAAACAGGAAGGCGCTTTCCAGTACCTCGGGATTTTTGATCGAGGGCGCGGTCCGGCCGGCCCGGATCATCCAGAGGACGACAACAGCAAGCGCCAGAAAGACCGCCAGGAAGACGGCTCCGATTGTATGTTTGGAAAGAGCTGGGAATGTTTTCAATAAGAAGCCATAAAGAGAGGCGTTATCATAGCTTGCCAGAAGGCCGGAAGTGGACTTGGAGAGAGTCGCCGGCCATTCGCCGAGGACGGCAAAGTTACCCTTGAAGCCGTAGAGGATCGCCGGAAGAAGAGCGCCGGCGGCCGAGACGACGATCCCAGCGAGCAGTGCCCGGAATTTTTTCTTTAGAAGAAAATAGGGCAGAAAGACAAGTGCATAGGGCTTGAAAAAAAGCGAACCGCCCCACAGAAGCCCGGCTCGGGCTTCCTTTCCTTTGATCAGGGAATAAAGCATCAGGGTCAGGATGAAGAGGATGAGGAGATTCACCTGGCCGAGTTCGAGCTCCCGGGCCAGGAACTTGAGCTCGATGAGGAAGGTCCAGACGAAGACCGGAGTCGCCTTTTTGGCCGCGTCCGGCAGCATCCGATAAGAAAAAAGCAATATTCCAGCCAGGGAAGCCAGCTCCAGGAGGTACCAGACGGCCTTGGCCGCCTCATAGGGAAGGACAGTCAACGGTGCGAAGATCAGGGCCGCGGCCGGCGAGTACTTGAATTGAAGATGGCCGTCCGCTTCCCGGTAGAGCGTCTCTCCCTGGACGATCCGCTTTCCTCCCTGGTAGCAGACACCGAAGTCCGTCATGTCCTTGCGAATGTGGAAGAAATAAGCGCCGGCCAGGACGACTGTGGCCGCCAGGATAAAGGCCAGACGGACGGCCCTTTGCTTTTTCATCTCGGGAATAGGTCTCTTCGAGCCGGCCATTCTGTCTATCTCAGCATACCAAAGGCCCGCTCGGGGGGTCAATGTCGCTCGAATCGGTGTTCTCCTTATATCATCAAGTTGTGCTAGAATGGCTTTTTCAAGGAGCACCATGCGGCCAAGAAAACAGTCTCTGCCTTTCTCCATCCCTTGCCTGGTTGCCTTTTCCTTGTTCCAGGCGGGCTGCCGGCCGGAACTCACGGAGGCAAACCTGGCTGCCCAAGCTCGCACCATCCATGACCGGGTCCTGACCGTGGACACCCACTGCGACACGGCCTCCCGCCTTCCCGGCAGCACTTGGGACATCGGCGTCCGCCACGAGCCCAACGCGCGGGCGAGCGGCAAGATCGACCTTCCCCGCATGGCCGAGGGCGGCCTGGACGCAGAATTTTTCGCCGTCTTCGTCGGCCAGGGCGAGCGCACCGAGCAAGGGTACGCGAAGGCAAAAGACTGGGCGCTCAAGACGCTGGATGCCATCCAGGCCATGTGTGACACGTACCCGAACCTTGTCGGTCTGGCCTTGACCCCCGACGACGCTTACCGGCTCGAAAAAGAGGGACGCCGCGCGGCCTTCATCGGCATGGAGAACGGCTACCCGGTGGGGAAAACCCTATCAAACCTAGAGGAATACTATAAATTGGGCGTGCGCTATGTCACTCTCTGCCATTCCCGGGACAACGACATCTGCGATTCTTCGACCGACCGGCGGGACACCGAAGACCGGGGTCTAAGCGACTTCGGCCGGGAGGTCGTGGCCGACTGCAACCGCCTGGGTATCATGGTCGATATCTCGCATGCTTCGGATAAATCTTTCTTCGATGTCCTCAAGGTCACCAAGGCCCCGATCATCGCCTCTCATTCCTCCTGCCGCACTCTCTGCGACAGCCCGCGGAACCTCTCGGATGAGATGATCCGCGCCCTGGCCGCAAACGGTGGCGTTATCCAGATCTGCTTCCTCTCGAGCTACGTCCGCACTCCCAGGCCGAACCCGGAACGGGAGAAAGCGCTCAAAGAACTCCAGGCCAAGTACGGCGCCCGGCGCGACATCCAGGACGAAGCCGTCCGCAAGAAGGCCATGGAGGAGTACCAAGCCCTGAACGCGCAGTATCCCGAGGAGAAGGCCACGCTCAAAGAGCTCGTCGACCACATCGAGCACGTCATCAAGCTCGCGGGCATCGACTATGTCGGGATCGGCACCGACTTCGACGGCGGCGGCGGGGTGGAGGGCTGCGACGACGTCAGCCAGATGTTCCGGGTGACCGAAGAGCTCGTCCGCCGGGGCCACACAGAAAAAGAGATTGCTCAGATCTGGGGCGGGAACATCATGCGCGTCTTTGGGCGAGTCATCGCCGTTTCCCGGGATCTGAAGTCCTAGGGATCCCTTCTGCGGCCGGGTCATTACGTAGCGTTATCGTTGCTGTCTTCGCTCTTGTTTATGACGGACGCTACTTTTTCTGTTGACAGACCGGTCAGTCGATTAATTATAATTGAATAGCATCAAAACGCAGGGATGATCCGTACTTACTAATGGTATGTGACGCGGCCATGAAAACGTTTCTCTGTACCCTCCTTATAGCCTTCATCCTTGTCCCGGCCGGCGTCGTCCCCGGGCAATCCGGCGGCCGGGCTCTCCAGAGCCTGATCGAGGCGGAGCGGGCCTTCTCCAAGTTGTCCGAGGAGAAGGGGATAAAAGAGGCCTTTTTGTTCTACCTTGCAGACGACTCTATTGTCTTCCGGCCGAGACCGGTTCCCGGAAGAAAGGCCTATGAGGCCGCGCCCGACGAATCTCCGGTCCTTCTGACATGGGAGCCTGCCTATGCCGAGGTTGCACCGGATGGGGACCTCGGCTATACGACCGGGCCTTATCAGTTTAAGGATAAAAGCAAGCCCGTAGACCCCGCCCGCTACGGCCACTACGTATCTCTCTGGCAGAAACAGCCCGGCGGGCTTTGGAAGGTGGTTTTAGACGTAGGCATCCGCCATCCCCAGCCGGGCTTCAGGCCTGTGGAGGTTATGACCTGGAAGGAAAGCCGGCCCAAGCGGCTGGTCAAGGTCGATAAGTTAGCCGAACTGAATAATCTGCTCCGAGTGGAGGCTGATTTTTCGGCGAAAGCGGCCGCCGAGGGGATCTTGGCCGCCTACACCGCCTTCGCCCAAGACGATATCCGCTTCTACCGCGACGGCTCACCGCCAGAGACGGGGATGGAAGCGGTACGTCAGGCAACTTCCCAGAGTCTCGGCAAGTCGACCTGGGAGCCCATGGATGGAGATGTCTCCCGATGGGGCACCCTGGGTTTCATTTTCGGGACAGCGGCGACGAGAAGCGGCGGCGCAACGGACGCGGCGACGGCCTCAACGAGCTATCTCCGGATCTGGAGGAAAACGCCGGACGGTCAATGGAAGATTGCCCTCGACCTGGCTGTCCCGATTCCTCCGGAATAGAGGAGACGGGTCCGCTTGGGCCACCGACAATGCCGCTCGATAAAATGCCTTCCAGGTCGAAACACAATCAAGGTGGTGATGTAATAGAAATGGCGGTGGAAAGGAACTCAGGATGAAATCACCTGTATCCTCAGTCCTTAGACAACGAGTTTGCGCCCGGACCATTTTCTGGGCAGCCATTCTCTTTTTGCTGTGCGGGCTCGTCCCCGGAGTCGTAATATCAGGAGCTACGGAATCCGTTGTCTCCCATTATGATCTCCATTTCCACCTCTTGTTGAAAGAAAACAGGCTCGAGGCTGAGGCCTTGATGAAGGTCCGGAATGATTCCCAAGAGCCCGTCTCCGAGATTCCCTTCCTCCTCTACCGGTTGTTCGACGTCATCGAAGTCACGGACGACAGGGGAGTCGTGCTTCCTTTCAACCAGACTGTGGTCAAGTTTTCCGATGAGAAGAGCCTTCAGGTCAGCCTTGTATCCGTCCGCCTGAGTCCGCCCCTGTCTCCGGGAAAAGCCGTCGCCGTGCGGCTGAAGTACGCCGGATCCCTCTGGGGATATCCCGAGGTGATGGCCTATGTCCGGGACCGGATCGACGAGAACTACAGCCTGCTGCGGCCCGACTCCCTTGCCTATCCCATACTGGCTCGGGCATCGTTTCAGAGTTGGATGGCAGCCCATCGATCGCAGTTCACCTACCGGGTCGAAACCGAGGTCCCCGCCGGCTATGTCGTCGTCTGCGGGGGAAGGCCGGTTGAAACCAAAAGGACAGCGGACACCGCCACGTTCGTGTTCGAGAGTTATCGGCCGACCTGGCGGATCGATGTCGCCGCGGCCAAGTTCAAGGTGATCGAAGACGCCGGCCGGAAGATCCGCGTCTTTGCCATCCCTGGGGATGAAGGGGAAGGGCAGCGGATTCTCGCGGCGGCTCAGAAATCATTCCGGTTCTATTCCGAGCTTTTCGGCGAGGCCGGAGATTTCCCGGGCTATTCCATCATCGAGGTCCCGGAGGGCTGGGGATCGCAGGCCAGCGATTTCTATATCCTGCAAACTGCGGCCGCCTTCCGGGACAAGGGGAGGACCTCCGAGCTCTACCACGAAATCGCCCATAGCTGGAATGTCCGGGTTAAATCCGGGATCCAGCGTTGCCGCTACTTCGATGAAGCCTTCGCTTCTTATTTCCAGGGGCTGGCGATCAAAGAATTCGAGGGGGAAGAGGCCTTCCAAAAATATATGACCAGACTACGTGACCGGTTCCTCCAATCGTACGAGAGGGACGAAAAAAACGGCTCTACGCCCATCGCCGACTACTGGAGAGAGGAAAGGGGAGAGAACTCCTACACCAAGGGAGCCTGGTCACTTTTTGTCCTCCATCAGGTTGTCGGAGACTCGGTCTTCCGTTCGCTCGTATCTGGCTTTCTCCGGGAATTTCGAACCCGAGAGGCCGACTTCGAAGGCTTCCAGGGCTTTGCCGAGAAGGCGGCCGAAAAGAACCTGGACCGGTTTTTTAAAGAATGGATCTTCGGCGCCGAATCCTCACGGCTGCTCAGGGAAAAACTCGATGCCGGCAAGATAGCCGAGCGGTATCGATGAACAGGCCGCGGCCTGCTACAATTTGCGGGAGGCGTCGGGATTCTTAAGAGAACGAAGGGAGATGGCGCATGAAGCTGAAGAATTTCAAGATCACCGTCACTTGTGTAGAGGGTTTATGCAGCCGGGCAAAAGCAGGGACGGAATTCTACGTCCGGAACGCGCGGCTGGAGGTGCCGCCGGGGCAGAGCGTCTGCCTCTTCGCGCTGGGGAGCATCTTGGCGCCCCTCATCGCCGCCAGCGTCCCGACCGACCCAGAGAATAACATCCTCAACATCACCCGTGAGTTTCAGTGTCCAGACCCTTTGTCCAAGGTCATCATGCGCGTCGACGAGATCGAACCAGATTGAGCCCCCCCGGCCGTCGTTCCGTTGATTGTTGAGACCTGACCCCTGAATTCTTGCGCTTGTCCGACCTGAGCAAGTTTTCGACATCCACAGTGGGATTTTCGTAGAGCAGTGTCGTCTGTTTCTTCTCCTTGACGTCATATTCATAAATGGCCGCCTTGTCGCGGCCGATGTTTGAAGCCACATAAAGATTCTTGTTGTCAAAGGTGAAGAACAGGGGCTCGATTGTCTCTTTGAAGCTGGTCGTCGCCAGGACCTGAAAATCTTCTTTTTCGGTGTCCCTGTAGAGCAGGCTCCTGTTGACGCCGTCATACGTGGTGGCCGCGCGCAGCTTGCCGTCATGATCGGTCTGCCAGCCGACGATATTTCCCGGATTCCGGGCGATCATCTCCATCTCGCCTGTCAGCACGTTGATCCGGTAGGCATCGAAAAAGCGCGGATCCCGCTGGTTCATGGCGGCGAGGACATGCTCGTCGTCGTCCTTGAGGTCGTCAATATGAAAGCAGGCCCGTTAGAGTTTAAAAGGCTATCTTCGTGTAAGGCTTTTCTTTTTGCGAATCCATATTCAATTGTCTATAATAGTAAAAAGCATCTGGACGTAATAGAAATTAAGAGGACAAAAGGAGGTCAGCGTGAAAAAATTCAGTCTTTGTGCCTGCCTCTTCGCGGTTCTCGCCGCCCTCTCCTGGGGAAAAGTCGGCGACATCCAGAAAGTCATCAAAACCCCGGGTCCGTGCCCGACCGGGCTGGCTTTTGACGGAAAGCATCTCTGGCTCGCCGATAATTTCACCGATAAAATCTACAAGATCGACCCCGAAACCGGCAACGTCCTCTCGAGCTTCGAATCTCCCGGCCACCACCCAGAGGGCTTAGCCTGGGATGGACAATATCTCTGGCATATCGACTCCGGGGAAAAGTTGATGTACAAGCTCGACCCGGAAACCGGAAGGGCTCTCTCCATCCTCGAATCCAACAGCCCCAACCCGCGCGACCTGACCTGGGACGGCGAGTATATCTGGATTGCCGACTTCAGGAGCGACACTCTGCTTAAGGTCTCGACTGTGGACGGGATGATGGTTCAGACTTTCCCTTCCCCGGCCGGAGAGCCGGCCGGCCTCGCCTTTGACGGAAAATACCTCTGGGTCACGGACCGAAGCGAGGACCGAATTTATCTTGTCAATCCTTCAGACGGGCTTTGCCTTTCTTCCCTGCGCTCTTACGGCCCTTTTCCCTACGGGCTTGCCTGGGGAGGCGATGCCCTCTGGAATGTGGATTATGAAAATGATGAGATTTACAAGATCAAGATCTTCGACACGGATATCATGACGAAGTGGGATGAGCGGCATCTCTCGTTGCGGTTCGTAAAGGAACTCCGGAACTATGGCCCCGGGACGGTCAAGACCCTGGATATTTACCTGCCGATCCCTGAAAACCGGGACAATCAGACCCTGCTCGCGGCCGTCCAGTTTGACCCCAAGCCGAGTGAGGTGATCGAAGACAGCTGGGGGCAGAAAATCGCCCATTTCGCGTTCAAAGATCTCAAGGGATACTCGATCGTCCGGCCAGGATGGACGGTGGACGCCAAGATCTTCGCGGTCGAATATTTCATTTATCCCGATAAAGTCGGCCCTCTCGAAGATATCCCCCCAGACATCCGAGAAAAGTTCACCCAGGACGGCGAAAAATACCGGATGAGCGACCCCTACATCCGCGAACTCGCCCAGAAGATCGCCGGCAAGGAGAAAAACCCGTACTGGATCGTCCGCCGGGTCTACGAATATCTGGCGGACCACCTGGAGTACAACCTCAAGCCGGTCGGCGGCTGGAACCCCGCTCCAACGGTCCTTCGAAGGGGGACGGCTTCTTGCTCGGAATATTCCTATTCGATGATCGCACTCTGCCGCTCTCTGGGTGTTCCCATCCGCTATGTCGGCGCAGTCAGCCTGCGGGGTGACGATGCCAGCTTTGATGACGTCTTTCACCGCTGGACTGAGGTCTACCTTCCTCCCTACGGCTGGATCCCCTTCGATGTCAATAAAGGTGATAGGGGAGAGGGGGCTCCGCCCGGGGATAAGGTCCTTGGCATCGGCAATATCGCTGCCCGTTACATCATTACGACAGAAAACGGGGGCGGTGATAAATATCTTTGGTTTGGCTACAACTACGGGTTCAACTGGACTTCCGAGGGCAAATGCCGTATCCACGAGGAAAACTACGGGCTCTGGTCACCGCTGGGAGAGAAGAAATACCACAAGCCGATCAAATAACGTCCGCCTTATTTTGGGCTGCCCCCAATTCCTCGGCACCCAATTCCTTCTATGATTTGCTAAGGCCTGCCGGTCAGCGGGTCTGAGACACCAGGAAGACGCCCAGCACGATCAGGAAGGTCCCAAGCCAGCGGAGCGCCGAGATGTGCTCTTTGAAGAAAATTGCCGAGGCGACGACGATCAGGGCGTACATGAAACTGACCATGAGGTTGGAGTAACTCAGCTCGAACCGGGAGAGGACGACGAGCCACAGCAGGGCGCCGGCCGCCGAAAGCAGCGTTCCGGCCAGCACCGGCCAGGAGCTCAGTGCCCGGAGGAAAAAGCGGACATCGACCTTCTGGCCGGAAAAATCGGCCAGGCCCCATTTGAGCAGGACCTGAGCGGACGTCCAGAGGGCGATGACGAGCAGGAAGAGGCCGATTTCCTTCATTTGTACGCTCCTCATTATGTTTCGAGTCCCTTCCCAAGAAGCTCCAGCTCCGGGGCCGGTTCGATGTTGATTGTCTACACCGCGTGCGCCGAAAAGTGAGAGCCAATATATCGTCCCTACCCCTAAAAGTCAAATGCGCTGCGAGGCACGATAGCACCTCCGTTTCCGTGATTTGAGTGATGATCGAGGGTGGGGTGGCACGGCGCCAGTCCCCGCAACGCCCGCAGCGGAAGGGGTTCCCCACGGGGGGATGGGTGGAGCGAGGACGGACGGGGACGCGTCGTGACAGGACCCCATTCCCTATCGATGTCATCACGGAATCGGAGGTGCTTCCGCGAGGCAGCGAACTGCAGTTGCGATTACCATTTGTTTGCGATATAAACTGAAGCCGGAAATAGGATGAGCAAGGCCGCTGACCGCCGCTCGCTGCGCACCTGGATCGACCTCGACCGGACCGCGCTCGCTCACAACGTGCTCACCTTTCGCTGCCTCCTGCCTCCGGACTGCCGGCTGATGGCCGTCTGCAAGTCGAACGCTTACGGGCACGGGCTCTACGACCTTGCGCCGGCGCTCCAGGAAATAGGGGTGGACTGGTTCGGCGTGGATTCGATCGTCGAGGCCGCGACCCTGAGGGAAAAGGGAATCCGCAAGCCGATCCTCGTCCTGGGCTACACCCTCCCCAGCCGCTTCGCCGAAGCCGCAAGGCACACGGTCAGCTTGACCGTCTCCAACCTTGAGAATCTCACCGCTCTGGCCGCCATGCGGAACACACGCCGGTTGAAGGTTCATCTCAAGTTTGATACCGGGATGCACAGGCAGGGCTTTCTCCCGTCCCAATGGGAAGCGGCTCTCGGGGTTGTCCGGAAGTTAGGACGGCGCGTCGAGGTCGAAGGGATCTACACCCACTTCGCGGCCGCCAAAGACCCTGGCCGTAGGGAGTACACTGAGCAGCAGATCGGGGAGTTCGAACGAGCCGTCGCTCGTCTCCGTGAAGCCGGTCTCAGCCCCATCCGCCACGCGAATGCGACGGCCGGAGTTCTGAACTATTCGCAGGCCGCCTACGACCTGGCCCGGGTCGGAGTCGGTCTCATGGGCTATTGGCCGTCTTCCGAGACGAAACGGGCCTGGGACACAAGGATCGTCTTGAAGTCGGTACTTTCCTGGCGGACCATTATCTCCGAGGTCAAAACGCTCAGGAAAGGGATGGGCATCGGCTACGACCTGACCGAGACCTTGAAGAAGCGCAGCCCAATCGGGGTCTGTCCTATCGGCTATTGGCACGGCTTTCCGCGGAGCCTCTCCCGTGTCGGCGAGGTACTTGTCAGGGGCCGCCGGGCCAAGGTCCTGGGGACTGTCTCCATGGACATGATCATCATCGACCTTAGCCAAGTGGACGGTGCCCGCGTCGGCGATGTGGTCACCGTCATAGGCCGGGACGGCAGCGAAGAGATCACCGCCTACGAAGTCGCCGGCCGGGCGGGCGTCTCCCACTACGAGCTTCTCACTCGCCTCAACCCGCTGATCCAGAAATTCACCACCGGCTGAGGCTGGGGCCGCCTACCGAAAAGACACCTTGGCCTCGGTGGGTGCAGCAGTTAATCCCCCTCCCCTCACATCTCTTCCCTGTAAAGAAATTTTACAGAAGGCCAAACGTTTCCTGTCTTAAACGATCTAATTAATTATTATTCAACTACTTATACAGAGATCCATCTGGCATAAATCTTGCTCAATTTGCATTTGACAGTGTTCTTCCTTATGCTTAAGAAACGCCCGATGTCATTTCCGAGATCTCGGATCCTCTTTTTTCTTTTTATTGTGATTGTTGTCTTCGCCTTGGCCCTGCAGAGTCGTACTCCGCGCCGGCAGTTCGAGAGACCCAGGTCGGGAGGGACCCTGCGCGTTCGAACGTTCACCCTCAACCCTTTTCAGCCAGACGTCGACCCGGCCGGCGGGGCCCACGTGTTCATCCTGAACCAGATCTTCGACGGCCTGGTCGGGCTGGACAAGAACTTGAGCGTCGTCGGTGTCCTGGCGGATTATTGGATGATCTCCGACGACGGCAGGACGTACACCTTTTTCCTGCGGAAAGGAGTGAAATTCCACCACGGCCGGGAGCTCGAGGCGGCTGACGTCAAGTTCTCGCTGGAACGATTGGTCAGCGCGGAGACGGAAGGTCCCTACTATCAATTCTTCACCTCCAAGGTCGTCGGCGCCCAGGAATACCGGGAAGGCAAAGCCTCGGAGGTGGTCGGGTTCAAGGTTCGCGACAGACGCACCTTCGAGATCCAATGGGAAAATCCCTATGTCTCGGCCCTCTATCTCCTGAGCATGGATTTCTGCAAGATCCTTCCCCGCGACCTCGTCCAGCGCCAAGGCCGCGGGTTCTTTCAAAGGCCGTCCGGAACCGGCCCTTTCAAGTTCGCCAACTGGCTGCGCAACTCGAGGCTGGATATCGTCGGCGTAAGGCTGGAGCGGAACAACGCCTACTTTCTCAGGAAGCCCTATCTCGAGGCTGTCGAATTCAACCCTTATTACACGCCGGAGCAGTTCCTGGCGGAGGATGTCGATATCATCCCTTACTCTTCAGACCGCCTGTCGGGCCGGGATATCCAGGTGTTGGAAGGGGAAACCTTCACTACGGCCTTCTTGATGATGAGCTGTCATCTTGCTCCTTTAGATAATCCGTCCGTCCGCCGGGCCATCTCTATGGCCATCGATAAAAAAGAAATCGCCAAGGCCGCCTTCCGGTTGGACACGAACCCTCAAGTGACCGACAATTTCATCCCGCCGCGGCTGCCGGGGTTCTATCCCGTTGAAACCAAAGAAGGGTCTAACTTGGAGGAAGCGAAGAAGATCCTGCTCCAGGAGGACTTTTCCGGAGAAAGCTCTTTTCCCCGGCTCACCCTTTTTCTCAATGATCAACGGAAGGACGGTGACCAGAGGATCTACGAGGTCCTTAAAGAGCAGCTGTCCGGCTTGGGGATCAGCCTGCGGCTGAGAACATACCGCGATTGGGACGAGATCAAGTCCTGTAAGGAACCTTACCTGACGCTCCTCCATTGGAGCCTTGACTTTCCGGACCCCGAGAACATCGTCCTGCCGCTCTTTTTATCGAGTTCGGTCCTCAACCAGAACATTCTTCAATACTCCAACCCCCGGCTGGACGAGCTGGCCAAGGCGGCCGAGGTTGAACAGAGCCGGACTGGCCGAATCGCCCTCTTCCATAAGATCGAGGACCTCCTCCACGCCGACATGCCGGCCATCCCGCTGTTTTCCAGACAGCATCGCTTGGCCCTCCAGCCCTACGTGCGCGGTGTCAATCCCCCTCCGCTCGGGTTTTTCTATCTCGACGCCAAGGACATCTGGCTCGATAAATGAGACTATTGAGGCCGCGTCTCAAGATCTCTCTCTACACCCGATTCATGATCGCCATCACCTTCATCCTTATCTTCCTCGTCGGCTCCATCCTTTTCCTCATCGAGCGGAGAGAAGTGCGGACCATCTTTGAGGAATCGAAGAGCCGGGGTGTCCTGAAGGCCCAGTACATCGCCAGTCTGAACCTGGAAAGCCTCACCTTCTGGGATGCGGTCGGGATCAAGAACAACATCGAGCGGGAGATCGACGACAGCCTGATTTATGTGGTTATTTACAATAAGTTCCGGAGCCCCTATGTCTTCACCGATCGCATCCGGGACAACGAGGAAATCAAGTGCTGCAGCCGGCTGCCGGAAAAGATCGCGCCGGAGATGTCGGCCGCCGGCCGGCGGGACTTCCGGCTGGACGGCAAGACGGTGCCGATCATCGAGATCGAAGTGCCTGTCTTCGCGGAAGGGTCGCCGGACTACTGGGGCTCGGTCAAGGTCGGGCTCTCGCTTGAGGAAAACCGGAAGGAGATCCGTCAGACCCGGCTGATGCTCATCCTCATCGGCTGCGGCGGTTTTCTCCTCGGTTTGGTGGGCGCGGGCGCGCTGGCCAAGCGGATCACCGGACCGCTGCAGAAGCTCGTGGAGGGGACGGTGCGCATATCCAAGGGGGATTTCACCCAGACCATTTCCGTCGGCTCCCGGGACGAGATCGGTGACCTGGCCCGGAGCTTCAACGAGATGACCAAGGATCTGCTGGAGACGCGCCGGCGGATGGAGGACGCCAACCGGAGACTTATCCAGGCCGAGAAGCTGGCTTCCATCGGCCGTATCTCCGCCTCCATCGCCCACGAGATCAGAAACCCCCTGACCTCGGTCAAGCTCAACATCCAGAAACTCATGCAGAACGAGCACCTGGACGAGGAGGAAAAGGAGCACCTCAGCATCTCCCAGGAGGGCATCGGCCAGATCGAGAAGTTCATCAAGGAACTGCTCAATTTCACCCGCGTCTCCGACCTCAACCCGGAGCGGTTCTCGGTCGTCCAGATTGTCGAGGAGTCCCTGAAGGTGATGCGGGACTCCTTCCAGGAAAAAAAGATCGTCCTGGAGAAGAACTTCGCGGCGGACCTCCCCGCGGTCGTGGTCGACGGGGACAAGATAAGGCAGGTCTTCCTGAACATCCTCCGGAACGCCGTCGAGGCGGTGGAGGAGGGCGGCAAGATCGGACTGGCGCTTTCCCGAGTCAAGGAGAACGGAGTCGCGAGGATCAAGGTTCGGATCTCCGATGACGGCTGCGGGATCCCGGAAAAGGACTGGGAAAACATCTTCGAGCCGTTCTATACGACCAAGGCGTCGGGGTTCGGGCTAGGTTTATCCAATGCCCGGAAGATCGTAGAGCAGCATCGGGGCTCGCTTAGAGTCACCAAGACAAAAGGGAAGGGGACGACCTTCGAGGTCCGCATCCCCTGCGAGGTGGAAACATGAGATCGGTACTGATCATCGATGATGACCCGCTGATCCGCAAGACGCTGTCCGGCCATCTTTCCAAACAGGGTTTCGACGTCCAGTTGGCGGAGGAAGGGGAGGAGGGGGTCCGGAAATTCCGGGAGTTCGGCCCGGATGTCGTCATCCTGGATGTCCGTCTTCCCGATCTCGATGGGCTCGAGGTCCTCCGGCAAATCAGGGACCTGAACAAGAAGACTTACGTCCTGATGATGACGGCCTATGACGATATGAAGACGACCGTCGAGGCCATCAAGCTCGGCGCCTTCGAGTACCTCGTCAAGCCCCTCAACTACATCGACCTCGACCTGACCGTGGCCAAGGCGTTCCAGGTCCGGGCGCTGGAACAGAAGGTCAGCTATCTCGTCGAGGAGAGACAGAAGGAATACACCATCGATAACATCATCGGCCGTTCGCCGCAGATGAGGGACGTGTTCAAACTCATCGGGTCGGTGGCCAACACGCGGGCGAACGTCCTGATCCAGGGCGAGAGCGGGACGGGCAAGGAGCTGGTCGCCAAAGCGATCCACTACAACAGCCCCTATCGCGACGAGCCCTTTATCGTCATCAACTGCTCGGCCATCTCCGATACACTGCTCGAGAGTGAGCTCTTCGGCCACGCCAAGGGCGCCTTCACCGACGCCGTCGCCGATACCAAGGGCAAGTTCGAGATCGCCGGCAAGGGCACCCTGTTCCTCGACGAGATCGGGGACGTCTCGCCCAACCTCCAGTCGAAGCTCCTGCGCGTCATCGAGACCCGGGATTTCATGAAGGTGGGCGGCGAGAAGATCCTGAAGACGGAGGCCCGGATCATCGCCGCCACCAACCACGACCTCAAAGCGCTCATCGAGAAGGGCCATTTCCGGGAGGACCTCTATTACCGGCTGAAGGTGGTCGAAATCTTCCTGCCGTCGCTGCGCGAACGCAAAGAGGACATTCCTGAGCTCGTCGCTTACCTGCTGGAGAAGATCAACCGTGAGCTGCGCCGGAACGTGAGGAGAATCCCCCCCGAGGTGATGGCCGTCCTCCAGGACCTGCCCTGGCGCGGCAATGTCCGGGAGCTCGAAAACGCCCTGACCCGGGCGGTCATCCTGTCCAAGGGCGATGTCATTCTCAAGGAGAACCTCCCCCTGGAGTCGGCGGAGAAAAAGCTCTTCCCCGGCGACCTGGTCGCGCTGCGCGAGGTGGAGCGCAACTACATCCAGCACGTCCTCGATGCCGCCCAGGGAAGCAAGACCCGGGCCAGCCAGATCCTCCAGATCAGCCGTCCCACCCTGGACAAGAAAATAAAAGAATACCGGCTCCGGCTTACCCTCCCCGGCTCCTGACCGATCCTGTCTGTAAACGAACTTAACGGGCTGTAAACATTTTTGAGAAAACCTCAGGGGAGGGGCGTATCTCCCCCCGCTGTTTCCTGGGGAGAAGGCGGCGTTAACTTGGCACAAAATCTGCTCTATGAGGTGCGAAAGAGGTCACGGGCATGGCCGAGAAGAAGATCGTAGTCGTGGACGATGACGTATCCATCCGGAAAACGTTTCACCTGTTGCTCAAGAAACAGTATCGCGTCTTTTTGGCCAGGGATTCGGAGGAGGCGCTGCGCGAGTTCAAAAGCTTGAAGTTCGACCTGATCATCGCCGACCTCAAACTGCCTCGTCTCAGCGGGTTGGATCTGATCGCCCGCTTCCGCGACTTGGGCTATCGCGGTGAGGCAATTTTGATATCCGCCCATCCCGACCGGGTCTCCATCGACGAGCTCAGCCGTCACGCCATCGGCCATTTCTTCGCTAAGCCACTGGACCTGAACGTCCTGAGTCGGTCGATCGACTATCTCCTGCAGACGAAAGTGGCCGTCGCCTAGGCTCAGGAGAGGCTCAGGGCATGGGATTCGTCAGCCCGCTCGTTTCCCCAGCGAGGAAACTCGCTCCGCATCCTCCTTCGCTCTTCTCTCCTTTCAGTCGAGAAACCATGCCCGCTCAGTCGTCCACGGACTTCCTCACCCATACCCCTCGCCTTGGCTAGAACGCAAATCGCCCGCTGCGCTGCGGAGGGCTTTCTGAGGGACTCCGGCATTTTCCCGAAACGCCGACCTTATTCAGGCCCCTCCTGATTGGCCAGGAGGGGTAGGGGTGGTTAATGAGGTTCAAACATTGTCTTGGAGACGTTTCGGAAAGGAAGTTAATCCCGAAACGCCGACCTTATTCAATCCCATCCTGATTCTCCAGTATGGGGCTGACCCTTCGAGGTCGCTCGTTCATCCCCAAATGGCTGTGGCTCAGCCCAGAAGATGCATTGGAGGTTGAGGGAGATATTGACAGATCGTATACAATAGGGGTACTTTCTGCCCCAACGAGAATGAGCGGCCGGTTTTTCCTCTCCTGGTCGATCTTGCTTCTCGCAGGTGTTTCCCTGCACGGCGAAATCCTCTTTGTCCCGGGAAAATTCGCCTCCATCGAAAGCGCGATCGCCGCCGCGGCCGCCGGGGATGTTGTCGAGGTCGACAACGGATATTATTTTGAGGGCAACATCGTCCTCGACAAGGCCATCACCCTCAGAGCCAAAAACACCTTCCAGGCCGTCATCCATGGAGAAACCGCGGGGCGCCTCAACGATGCCATTTTCATCGTCCGTGCGCCGGTCTTGATCGAGGGATTTATACTCAAGAACGGCACCTGCGGGATCGTGCAGCGGGGAAGTCCCGATGTGGCCTGGTCGGCCAGGAACCTGGCCGTCCTCAACATGAAGGCAGCGGCCATCTCGATCAACGCGGCCGGGGGCAATATCGGCAGCGGGATATTCAGCGGGATCATCATCGATAACTGCGGAACGGGATTCGGTACCAATGACGCCAACTCGATGAGCGTCTCGAATTGCCTGGTAGCCAATTGCTCGACTGCGTTCGCCGGCTATGACCACATCTCCTTCCGGGTAGAAAAGGCTACGATCTGGGGCTGTCGGCTGCTGTTTGGGGAAAGTGAAGAGTCCTTGCCCGATCCTAAGACCAGCGCCATCACCCGAGTCGGGGAGATCGAGGTGCTCGATCCCGCGCCGGCGGGCGATGACAAGGAGGGGTTGTTGTCGAAAGCCCTCTCCAGTCGGTTATGGGCGACGGCGAACGGGGATTCGTTGGGACCGATCGGCCAGGGACTCGTCTTGGCCATCGCTGGGGATGTCCATAACAGGTTCCAGGCTTTTACCCGGTCCATCCAGTTCTATCAGGCGGCGCTCAGCATCGGGCAGCATGCCGGTTCCGACGAAGTCGTCTGGAGGGCGTGTACGGGACTCGCCCTGGCCTATGAGCGGCTGGGCGACGACCGGGCCGCCTTGGAACACTACAGGAAGGCCGTCCTCCTCATGGAAAGCCTCCGGGGGAAGCTGCCGATGCGGTATTTCAACCCCGGATTCTTCAGGGACAAGAGCCAGGTCTACGTTTCGTTGATCCACCAACTGGCCGAGATGCATAAGAAAGAGCCGCTTCCCGCCTATCTCGAAGAGGCGTTCGCCGTTGCCGAGAAGTCGAGGGCCAGGGGATTCCTTGACAGCCTGGAGGAGGCGGGGCTGGATTTTGCTTCGACCATCAGCTCGGACGTAGTGGCCGAGGGGAAGCGCCTCTCTGCAGAAGTCTCCCGCTACCAGGTGGAACTCCAGACTCAAGACTTGTCTCCATCCCGGAGAGCCGATCTCTTGGTAGAGCTCGAAAGGATCGAGAATGCCTATCGAGACCTCCTGATCCGGATGAGACGGGAAGCGCCCGCTTATGCCAGCCTCCACTACCCCGGCCCCACCGGTTTCCAGGAAGCGCGCACCAAGCTCCTCGCGGAGGGCACAGCCCTGGTGGAATTCGTCTTGGGAGAGGAATGTTCATTTGCTTTCTGGGCGACCAGGGATTCTCTCTCCCTTTCTCTCCTTCCGCCGGCCGATAAGCTCCGTCCTTTGGTCAAGAACTATCTCAAGTTCCTGACCCTTAAGGACCCGCCGGAGTTTCTCGCCGAGGAGGGAGGCTGCCGGCTGTTTGAGATCCTCCTCGGGCCTTTTCGTGACCGGCTGGGAAAGGAGATCAAAAGAATCATCATCATCCCCGACGGTTACCTCAATTACCTGCCTTTCGAATCTCTCATGATCGGTAAAGTTGACGGCCGGAAATCCCGCTTTCTGATCGAGGACTATGAAGTATCCTATGCCCCCTCGGCCTCTGCGCTTGTCCGCCTGATGGAGAGAGACAGGTATCAGACGCCTCGGAAGGGACTTCTGGCGATCTTCGCTCCCAAGCTTCCAGTTTCGAAAAACTACCTTTTCGGCTATCCTGTGGAGCTCTTTGAACTTAAGCACGCGCGAAGGGAGATCGCGGCCATCAGTGGGCTATTCGGGCGCGATCAAAGGACTATCCTGGAGGGGAAGCTGGCGGCGGAGGAGGTCCTCAAACGTCTGTATGTGGGGGATTACCGGTTCATCCATTTCGCCGTCCACGGGATTTTCGACGATCAAAACTGGCGCTGGTCGGGGCTGCTCCTCTGGCGGGGGAAAGACTCCGTCGAGGACGGTATCCTCCAACTTCGAGACATCTTTCTCCTCACTCTCCACTCCGACCTGGTCGTCCTCTCCGCCTGCCAAACGGGAAAAGGCGAGCTGGAAACGGGCGAGGGGATCATCGGCCTGACCGGAGGCTTCCTGTTTGCCGGAAGCCGGGCCGTCCTGGTCAGCCTCTGGAATATCGCCGACCGGTCTACGGCCGCGTTCATGGAAGGATTCTACAGGCACCTAATGGAAGGTGAGTCTGTATCTCGGGCCCTGCAGAACGCGAAGCTGGAGATGATTCGCTCGCCTTATAGGCACCCGTATTATTGGGCCGCTTTTAGCCTAATCGGGGATTCCCAGTCTTATTCGATCTCGAAATAACAGGACGCCGAGGCCAGCTCTCTGCCATCGTCGTCCTGGGCGACGATTGTCCAGAGATAGGGCTTTTGTTTTACTAGCCTCTGTCTCACTTCTTCCGGCAGCTGGAGCTCGGTGCCGCCGAACTCTATTTCGTAGACGGTGTCGAGCGCCGCATCGATGATGACCAGATGGTAGCTATCGCTGCCCTTGACTTCAGACCAGGAAAAAATCTTGGGTGCCTCTTTGAGCTTCCCCTCCGGACGGAGAAGCCGGAGCTCGGTCAGCCTCGCTCCCCGGAGGGCCTGCTGCGAGACCGGCATCTTGGCCAGGAACACGTAGCCCAGGACCACCAAGACAAGAGCGGCGGCCAGCGTCGCGGCGATGCGGGCCGGCCTGGGAACGGCGGCCCCGACCCTTCGAGAGTAGGCCCGGACCTGTTCTCGCGCCATGCTGTGTAGTTCTCTCCCGTCCTCTCGAGAAAGCGGGATTTCTGGGATGGCCGTTTCCTTGGCTTCGAGATCGGCCTCGAGCTCGGTCAGCGCTTCGAAGGCGCGGCGGCATCTCCCGCAGAGAGTGAGGTGGCGAAGGAATTCCTTCTCCTCACCACCATGGAGTTCCCCCATGAAGGCGTGGACAAAGACCTCTTTTTTCGGACAGGCTTGAAACTTAGATTCTTCCATCAGGTCCCCTTTTCCCCTTTTGAGGATTCTCGATATAGGCTTCATTATTTTGGAGTTCCGTTCTCGGCGCATCCTGGCCTGAGCTTCTTCAGGATCTCGGCCAGCCCCCGGTACAGAAGGTGGCGGACCTGGTTCTCCCGCCACTGGAGACGGGAGGCGATCCGGGGGATGTCCAGTCCCTCGAGGTAGAGCCGGAGGACCTCCCGTCTTCTTTCCGAAAGGGAGTCGATGGCTTTGCCCAGAACCAGCTTGGATTCCTGGCCTTCGATGGCCGAGTCCAAAGACAGGAGCTCGGGCGGGCTCGATCCGGTTTTCTCGGCGCGCTCCACAAAGCTCTCCAGTGAAAGATGCGCTCGTCTTTCCCCCACCAAGTCGAGGGCTGTCGTATACACCACCCTCCATAGATAAGACCTCAGATTGTCAATTTTTTTCCCATCGGCCGCTTTTTTCCAGAGCTTGAGTTTAACTTCGAGGTCGATGTCCTCTTTTTCTTGGCGTGACATCTCTGGGAAGCGGGCCAGCAGGATGTTCCGGATGGAGACGGAGACCTCCTCCAGGAAGACCCTCGTTTGGAGAAGTGTTTCCAGGTCCATCGGAAATACGATAGCCTTTTGTGGACAATATAAGTGATATCCCCCGACATTTCAACCGTGGCCCGAGAAAGTTGATCCTGGTGCGGGAATAATCCAGCCTGTTTGGGGTCTACCAATTGGGAGCCGGGTGACCGCGGGCTTCTCTCCAGCCTTTTAATCCCCCCAAATAGCAGAAAAGGGGGCGTTTTCGTAAGGGCATCCATAGTCGAGCAGGCAGGGATTGCCTTTTTCATTATCTACAGAGCGAGGGGGAGTCCGTCCGAAAGCCCTCCGCAGCGCAGCGGGCTGATCCGAAACGCCTCCAAGACTCTGTTTGAATCTCATTAACCGCCCCTACCCCTCCTATCGAATTATGAGGGGTTTGAATAAGGTTGGCCTTTCGGACAATGGTCGGACTCCCCCGAGCTTCACTTGGCATAGAACTTGCTGCTTGGAGAGCGAAGGATATGCCGAAGGAGGCCTAAGCCGTGTCGAAACTCATGTTTTTGCTGGCTCTCCTGATGTTCTTCTTCTACTTTCTGGCTTGAAAATGAAGGGATGGCCATGAGAACGGACCGCATTTTCTCCCAAGAGCAGAACAACCTTCACCTTTTCTTCTCTCATATATAAACTTCAGCAGGGACTCCCTCTTCCTCACAAGCGCCTCAAACCTGCTGAAGTCCGTCTCACCGGCCGGACAGCGAAAGTAAAGTTCTTTATAGCCCCGTAAATTCCCTTTACAGGCCAGTCGACGCGGTTAAGGCTGCATCAGGAAAGCATAAACAGTCATGGACTGTGACGGACAAGGGGAGGCCGGGAGGGGGACGCGCCGTGACAGGAGCCATCTCATCATCAAAAAAGAGGTGCCTGCGGCCTGCCTCTATTGCCGTGTCAAATCATTTATCTAGGTACCCGAGATTCAGACTGTTGAATCATATAAAAGGTAACCATGGAAGGCTCCTGCTTT
>JAFNEO010000032.1 GCA_017886205.1 Candidatus Aminicenantota bacterium
CCGGCCCCGCCGCCGCCTCCTCCCCCGGTCCAGGAGCCTTCCGCGCCGCCCCAGGAAGTGAGGGACGCTCAGGTCAAGGCCAAGTCGCATGATAAGCTCATATCCGGCTCGTTCATCAAATACGGGTTCGGTGACCATTGGCTCGCTTCGTTCGGGTTCGACCTCGGGATCGGCCGCCATTTCGGGATCGGCCTGGAGCTCCAGCCCTATTACGGCAACGACTCCGAGATCGACCTTTCCGTCCTTCAGTTGGACATCTTCGCCAACGCCAAGCTCGGATTCAAGCTCTGGTTCTTCACGCTCTATGGGGGAGGCGGCATCGGCCCCGATTTCACCTTTGCCAACACCGAGATCGAGGGCCAATCTTNNTCAAGACGATGCTCGCCTATCACGGGATCGTCGGGCTGGCGCTCAACATCGGAGAAATCGCCCTCGTCTTTGAATTCCAGCCGATCATGGTCTCCGACCCCGACCTCGACCCGGATACTTGGGGCCGGTTCTTTTTTGTCGGGCTGAGACTCTGACCGGCCTGGCCTTTAGCGGGAAGCCGGCTCGGCGTGCACGACGCAGCGGTCAAGTTCGGGAATATTCTTTTTTAGACGCTCCTCTATACGAGACGTCAGGTCATGGATCTGGATGATCGAGAGCTCTTGTTCGAAGTGACAGTGAAGCGAAACCGAC
The DNA here is from genome assembly GCA_017886205.1 of Candidatus Aminicenantota bacterium. GTDB lineage: Bacteria > Acidobacteriota > Aminicenantia > Aminicenantales > UBA8522 > UBA8522. Next base: position 682 of record JAFNEO010000032.1, read on the forward strand.
ATCTTCTCTCCATGACGGAGGACGCGCACATTATGGCAGCGTGACGGCCCGGCGATCTCGTCGGTCAGACGTTTGACCTTGTCCACGAGCTCGCTTTCCCGGGGGGTGATATCGAGGCCATCGCCGATCCCGGTCCCCCGCGATTCCAGATGGACGTAAACCTGCTCGATCTCCGACATATCCTGGCGCAGGTCTTTTTCGATGTGGCTCGCCATCTCATGGGCCTGCTGGAGCGAAAGATGGTCGTCCACCTCGAGATGCAGGTCCACAAAAACGCGGCCCTTGTCCTCGTGGAGGCCGATGTTGTGAACCGCCATCTGGTTCCTGTAGGCAACGGCCCGGATCCGCTTGGCCATGGTCTCGCGCTCCACTTCTCTCGGATCGGTATGGACGACGACGTCGGCGCCCGGTGCGATGCTCTGGACGCGGGCCTCGACAGCATCGGCGATAGAATGAGTGCGTTCGAATGGAAGGTCCCGGTCTACGTCGACTGTCATGTCGACAAAAAATACCGGACCCGACCGGCGTACGCGCACCTGGCCGACACCGAGGACGCCCTCGACCTCGGTAGCTACTCCCCGGAGCTTCTGGGGAAGCCCGTCGGGCGCCCGGTCGAGGAGGACATCCATGGTCCGCCGGCCGAGCCGGAAGCTCACGAAAAAGACGATAACCGCAACACCCAGGGCCGATACGGCGTCGGCACGATGGAGGACCTTCGAGGCCGCCGGGAAGACGTTTTGGCCGAGCCAGACGAGGACGAGGCCCCCGATGACGACAGAGGAGCTCCAGATGTCGGTCGAAAAATGGAGGGCGTCGGCCTCGAGGGCCTGGGAGTGATGCTTGCGCGCCGCTCTGTATAACATCCGCGACCGGCTGATATCGACGCCGATGGAGACGGCCATGACCAGGAATGCCCAAACGCTGGGGTCGACCTCGATGGTGGCGAAGAAAATGCGCCGGACCGCTTCATAGATGATCCAAGCGCAGGTCACGAAAAGCAAGACGGTCTCGACCAGAGCGGATAAATTCTCGACCTTGCCATGACCATAAGTGTGCTCGTGGTCGGCCGGCTTGTCCGAGATACGAACCGCCAGAAAGGTGACCACTGCGGCTACGAGGTCGAGGAGTGAGTGGGCGGCCTCGGCCAGAATCCCCAGGCTGCCCGTGACCAGCCCGACGATCAACTTGAGCACGGTCAGGAAGATGGCGGCGAGGATCGAGTTCCCGGCCGCCGCCTTCTTTTCTCTCCTGGCCGAAGAGTTGGGAGCAGAGGGATCTGCAGACATTGGAAGACTTCTCTTAAGATATCTTAGAATAGCGGCAGAGGATAATCAAGGAACGCGGGGAGCACGGCATCCATATCAGGATTGCCTCAGAAGCCACCTCAGGGCGTTCTTCTGAAGTTTCACGTACTCCGGGTTCCAGAGGCTGGGGATGGTGTGCCCCGGCGCCATGAAACAAACCCGGCCTCGGCCGTAATCGTAGGCCCAGCAGGCCTCGCATGTTGCCCCCTGGTTTCCGTGCTGGGGCGTCGAGTATTCCAGTCCTTCCTCGTTGATGCTCCGGACCAGCACGGACTTGGGGTCTTTGTCGTAGATAAGATAATGCTGTTCCTCGGTCACTACGAAATCTTTCACCCCCCGCGTAATCGGGTGATCGGGGTTGACGATTTTCATTTTGTAGGGGCGGAACGGCGTGTGCCCGGTGAACAGCGCACCCTCGACATCCCGGAAATCCCTGTTCGCTTCGGAGATATAGCTGGCGTTATGGAAGAACCAGGCAGAGCCTCCTTCCTCCACGAAAAGGCGGATCGCCTTCCCCTGTTCCCGCGTGATCCACATCTCGGCCTTTTCGTCGAACTCAGGCAAGGGCGGGTCGCTCGTGATCTTCATCTTCTCCGGGTCATAGAAGACGTAGGGAGTAGTATATCCCCCTGGAAATACCAGGCCGTCGCAGAGCATGATGAGCAACCGGTGAACCTTCAGGATTTCCGGGATGAGCAGCGTGTAATCGGGAGTGAAGGTGACGGTGATGCCCGATTCCTTGACCAGTGTCCGGGTCAGCGCAGTCCGGATATAGTCGAAGTTGTGGAAACGGTCGCCGATGAGTGCAAAAGCGTCGGCTTTGCGGCCAGGGGCGGTGGCAGGGCGAGCCGACACAATCGCACCCAGGGCGGAGGCCGCACCGATCGAGCCGATCCTCCGGACCGCCGACCTCCGGGAGATGCAGGCTGGATTTTTCACGCTCGACCTCACTTTTTCATCTTCTCGATCGTCTCGATCATATTCTTGACCTGGGGGACTTCCGGGTTCTCCGGGTCGAGCTTGATGAAGGCGTTGAAATTCTCCAGAGACTTGGCGAAATCCCCCTTGTTTAGGTAAACATAACCCAGTTTCAGGTAGGGCTTCGACCAGTCCTTCCTGATCTGGATGGCCAGTTCAAGATAGCGGATGGCCTCGTCGATTTTCTGGTTTGAAAACAGCAGCTCGCCGACGTTGTAAGCGGCCGCCTCGTCCTGGGGAGAGATGTCGAGTGCCTGGGCGAAGTGCTTCTGCGCGGCATCGAAATCGCCCCGGCGCAGGGAGACTTCGCCCAACCCTGTGCTGGCCCGGAGCGATACCTCGGTGTCTTTTTTCAGGTCGCCGTGTGTTTCCAGCGTCTTGTCCAGGACGAGCTTGAACTCCGCCTCCGCTTTGTCCAGGTCCCCCTTCCCCAGGTGGCATGTTCCAATGTTGAGATGGACCTGGTAGATTTCGGGGTATTTGCCTTGAAATTCTTCAAAAACCTGAAGCGCCTGATCGAAATTTTCCTGGGTCAGGAGGGCATTGCCATGATCGAGCATGGCCAGGGCCTCCTTGTTCGAGGCGAAGGCGGCTGCGCCGGTGATCTTTTTGAGGGTGAAGGAGATGGGCGGGTTTCCGGCCAGCTGGCGGACGTTCATCTCCAGGCTCGAGCTCACGTAGCCTTCCTTGGTAGCGGTGATCCGCCAACCCCCGGTGCCCAACCCCGCGATCGCGAACTTGCCTTTGCCGTCCGACCGGCCTTCGAGCTGGGTCTGGCTGCGCACGCTCTGGGCCACGATCAACGCCCCTTCGACGGGCGCCCCGTTTTCATCGGCCACGGTGCCGGTGATCCGTCCTTTCCCCATGTCCTCCTGGCCGGCGCCCGGCAGGATGAGGGCGCTGATGAGGAATCCGGCGATGAGGAGGCATGTTTTCATGCTGTGCTCTTTAGTTTTTCCCATTTTATTCCTTCCAGTTGTCTCTTCACGTTCAGGTTTGCGGATGGTCAATACTATCATCGTCCTGGTCGGATATTTTACGATAGAACGATCGGCGAATAAAGGCAAGAAAGATGGAGCCAAGAAAAGCTTGACAATCGTGGCTCTTTAGGAAATAAATTAGCCTATAATTATCTTGAATACTCTCTTGGATTGTTTGATGCGTTTTGGCATCGTCGAGGAAAAGCAGCAATATTAATGTATCCTAAATCTATCTAAGGAGGGCAGATGCATTTCCACAACCGCATGACGAAACGGCTTTTGCTGGCAACGGCCTTTCTCGTGCTGGCCGGCGGACTACTCCAGGCCCAGCGCCTGACCGGGAAGATTACCGGCGGCGTCACGGATGAACAGGGTACGCCGCTGCCGGGCGTCACGGTGGAGATTTCGAGCCGCGTCCTGATGGGCGGCGTCCACTCCCAGATCACCAACGACAGGGGTCTCTACCGATTCGCCAACCTCCCGCCGGGGACGTACAGGATCGTCTTCAAGCTCGAAGGCTTCCAGTCGGCCGAGCAGCCCAACCTCATCGTCAGCCTGAACAGCACGACCACGCAGGACATTTCTCTCACCCAGTCAACCCTCGAAGAATTGGTGACTGTTACGGCCGCCTCGCCGGTTGTCGACGTCACCAAATCGGGAGTGTCCACGACCTACGCCAAGGAAGCGCTCGAAAAACTCCCCTTCAACCGCTCCACCTACTTCGACATCGTCAACCAGACCGCGGGCTTTGCCACGAGCCATGGCGAGTCGTCTTCCCGGTTTACGGCCTACGGCTCGAACTCTGAAGAGAACGCCATGTACGTGGACGGTGTTGACCTGAGCAACCCGGAGATCGGGACCGCCTGGGCCTGGCCTGTTCCCGACATGTTCGAAGAGGTCGAGATCACCGGCATTGGAGCCCAGGCCGAATACGGGAATTTCGCAGGCGCAGTGGTGAACATCGTCACCAAGTCGGGAGGAAACCGTTTCTCCGGAAGCGCCAGCTATTACGGTCAATACGATGGACTGACCGGCGACAACAATCCTGTGCCTTACAACGAGGGGACAGGCGAAGGGTTTTACTCCTTTAACCGGGTGAAGTGGTACGACTACGCTTTCACACTGGGCGGACCTATCCTCAAAGACAAGGTCTGGTTCTTCGGAATCTACAATTCCAGCCAGGACAAAGCATCCGATTTCGGCGACGACCCCGACTACCCTTATAAATCGACGCACAATGAGCAGTTCATCAAGGTATCTGCACAGCCAGGGAAGTCCCACAAGCTGGTGCTGATGTATAACCGGCAGAGAGACTATGATGCCGGCGCGGCCGACCCTTTTAACATGCCCGAGACCATCCCGGCCGAAACCGACCTGGTCAACATCTGGACCGGCATGTGGACCTGGCTCATCAGCAACGACACCTTTTTCGAGGCCAAGTATTCGGGCTATTACAGCCCCAATGATTATCTCCCGGCCTTCGGCCCCGAAGAAGACATCCACAACCCCGTCCACTACGACGGGGCGACTGGAGTTTCCTCCGGCGGGCAGTGGTGGCCCTGGTTTTATTGGGTTACCCGCAACCAGGTCAACGCGACCTTGACCCATTTTGCGGATGATTTCCTGGCCGGAGACCATGAGTTCAAAGCCGGAGTTCAGTTTAACCGAGGTACGAGTGATACATACGGCGGTTATGGCGGGGGAAAATATTACTACGACTACGCCGGCGAACCCTATTATCTCTATGTCCAGGATACCAACCGCTATGGCGGAACGGTCGTCAACATCGGCGCGTTCATCGACGACTCCTGGAAGATCGGCGACCGCCTGACCGTCAACCTCGGGCTGCGCTATGACCACCACGACGCCTCGATCCCGGATTTGCCGGAGATGAGCAATTTTAAAGAGACAGGGAAGATGCTCAAGGGAGTCGACGACCTCTTTATCTGGAACTCTCTATCCCCGCGGATCGGCGTCGCCTACCAGTTGACCGCGGACCAAAAGACATTGTTCAAGGCTTCCTTCGGCCGCTACTATGTTTACCCTTATATCGCTAACTGGGAATGGCCGGGAGTGAACTGCCCGGACTTCTACACATATTGGTGGAACGGTTCGGATTGGGAGCTGGTCGATGTCCTTTCCGGAGATCTCACCTTCACCATGGACCCGGAAATTAAAAATCCCTACTATAACCAGTTCTCGGTCGGCCTCGAGCGGGAGATGGCGGCCAATTTCTCCCTGGGGGCGACCTATATCTACAAATCAGGCAAGGATACCTTTGGCTATGAAGATCGGGGCGGAATCTATGAACAGGTTACCCGCGTCTCAAACGATAACGGGCAAACCTACCAGGTCTGGAACCTTGTCGGAGGGGAAAGGGATCACTGGCTAACCAACCCCGATGGTTGGGGCCAGACATACCATGCTGTCATCCTCGAGTTCAACAAGAGGTATGCCAACAACTGGCTGATGAACGCCTCGGTGGTATGGTCCAAGGCAGAAGGGCTTAACCTTGCCTCGCGCTCATCGGGGTCCTACGGCATGAGCCAATCCCTGACCTGGTACACGAACAAGTTCGGGGCCGACCCCAATGACTTAATCAACGCCAATGGGCCGCTCAACCTGGACAAGCGCTGGATGGTCAAGGCTTCGTTCGGATACAACTTCCCCTGGGATATTCTTTTCAGCGCCAACTATCTCTACCAGAGCGGCCGGCCGACGCTGAAGTCAGTGCGAATACCCGACCTCAACCAGCCGTTCCAGGTGATCATCCAGGCGGAGCCCAAAGGAGAAGACAGGTACGACGACCAGCACCTCCTCAACCTAAGGCTCGAGAAGACCTTCAACCTGTACAGGACGGCCAGGCTCAGCCTCATAGGTGACGTTTTCAACCTGCTCAACGACGACACGGTCACAAGGTGGAGGTCTGTTGACGTTTGGAGAGACACCTACCAGGTGCCGGCGTGGATCCCCTACCCGAGGAGGTTCCAGCTCGGGATCAAGTTCCAGTTCTAGCTTGATCTATTTACTGATCGAAGACGAAAATGCCCCCTCCCGAGGCGGGAGGGGGCATTTTTTATTGACTGTCCATGGCCCGGCGGGCCACCGTTTTCGTCACCCCGAGCTCATTTCACCGGATTGCCGTCGGCGTCGATCAGGTGGATCTGGTCGAAACCCAGCTTGCGAATTCCCTCCTCGATCTTGGCTCGGTCTCCGACTACGATCCAGACGATGTTGTCGGGGCGGAGCACATCTTTAGCCGCCTTGGCCACACCGGCGAGGCTCAGGTCGCGGACCTTTTGGGGGTAAGTCCGGAAGTAATCGTCTGGCAGGTTGTAAGTGATCATTTCCGTGATCGATCCGGCCACGGCGTCGTTGGTTTCCCACTGGCCGGGCATGCTGAGAATCTGGTTGTTCTTGATCCGGTCCAGCTCCTCGGCCGTCGGCGGCCGGGTGCCCAGGATCTCGCGCAGCTCCTTCATCACTTCGGCCACCGACTCCGCGGTCTTGGTTCCTTCGACGATCCCATAAGCGATGAAAGGCCGCTGCCCGCGGGCCGCGATGAGGACGCTTCCCGCTCCGTAGGACCAGTGCTTGTCTTCCCGGAGGTTCATGTTGATCCGGGAGGTGAACGAGCCGCCGAGGATATTATTCATGGTCTCGATGGCAATCTCGTCGGGGTTGGCCTTGGGCGGAGCCACGTGTCCGGCCAAGATGATGGAGGAGGGCGCCTGGGGCTTGTCGATCAGGTAAAGGGATGATTTGGGGGGGAGTTTGACGGCGCCGATGTTTTTCTTCGGCACCTCGCCTTTCTTCCATCCGCTGAAGAGTTTCTCCAGCTTGGGCTTGACTTCGGCCATACTGGCGGCGCCGATGACGATCAGGGTGGCGTTATTCGGCTTGAACCAGGTGCGGTGAAATTCCGCCAGGTCCTTCTGGGTAAGCGCCGACACCGACGGCTCGGTCCCGGATCCAGTCAAGGGATTCCCATAGGCGTGGCCTGGGCCGTAGAGAAAGCCGGGGAAAACGCGGAGCGCCAGCATCAAGGGAGAAGCTTTCTCCTGCTGGATGGAGGCCAGAGTCTGCTTTTGCAGCCGGCTGAACTCATTCTCTGGGAACGAGGGGTTGAGGATGACATCGGTAAAAATATCGAGCGAAGGATCGAGGTTGGCCTTGAGCGCTGAAAGGTAGACGGTCGAAACGTCCAGGCGGGACCCCGCGCCGATCTTGGCGCCGAGTTGAGCCAACTCCTCGCTGATCTGCAGCGCCGACCGGGTTTTCGTCCCCTCGTCCAGCATGTTCATGGCCAAAGAGGCAGTTCCCGGGGCGCCGAACTGGTCGGCGGCATAGCCGGCATCGACCAGGAGATAGAAATCCACCGTGGGGATGGTCGGTCGGTCGACCAGGATGACCTTCAACCCATTGGAAAGACTGTCCCGCTGCCAGGCGGGGAACATAGCCGCAGGAGGGGTCCCGGGCTCCGGAAGCTTGGAGCGGTCAACCTGGGAGGCCGTGGTCGTATAAGAAGGAAATGGCTGGACTTCCAAAATATAGACGCCGTCGGAGAGCCACTTTCTCGCCGCCTCGTGGAGGTCTTTGGCTGTGGCTTCCTGGGTTATTCGGAGAGACGTTTTATAGGCGGCGGGCGAGCCGCCGAAAACCTGGCTGGTGGCCAGGATGTCGGACTTCCCGCCGAACCCGCCGATCCGCTCGCTGCCGCGGACGAATTGGGCGACATACTGCGTTTTGACACGCTTGAGTTCTTCGTCTGTGGGACCTGCGGCGAGGAAACGGGCCAATTCTTCGTCCAGGGCTTTTTCGACCTTGGCTAATTCCTCACCCGGCTTTGCCGTGGCGATGATGGTGAACTGCCCGGCGATCTCGCGCTGATCGATATAGGCGGAGACGTCAGTAGCGATCTGGTCTTCATAGACCAGCCGCTTGTAGAGACGGGAGGTCTTCCCCGAGGCCAGGACGTCGCTCACCAGGTTGAGATGACTGCTCTCGGCAGAGCCCCACTGGGGGACATTCCAGATTTTGTAGATACGGGCCTGAGGGACGCGGTCCTCAACGACCTGGCGCTGGACGCCCGACTGCTTGGCGATATAGACCTCGTGCTTGGCGATCGGCGGTCCGGAAGGGATGTCGCCGAAGTACCTCTTCACCTTTTCCAGGGCTTCCTCCGTCTTGATATCCCCGGCGATGGCGACGACGGCATTGGCCGCGCCGTAGTAGGTTTTGAACCATTCCTGAACGTCGGCGAGCGCGGCAGCACTGAGGTCTTCCATCGCACCGATCACGGTCCAGGAATAGGGATGGCCCTTGGGGAAGGTGTTCTGAGCGATAAGCTCGGAGGTGACGGAATAGGGCTCGTTTTCGTATTGCCGCTTTTCGTTCTGGACGACGCCGCGCTGCTCGTCCAGCTTGGCCTGGGTAATGGCGCCAAGTAGATGGCCCATCCGGTCGGACTCCATCCACAGGACCAGGTCGAAGGCCGAGACCGGCACGTTTTCGAAATAATTGGTCCGGTCCTCGTTAGTCGTGCCGTTGATATCAGTCGCGCCCACGTTCTCCATGGGCACGAAATAATCCTTGTCGAAATTCTCGCTGCCGTTGAACATCAGGTGCTCAAACAAGTGGGCAAACCCGGTCTTGCCCAGCTTTTCGTTCTTCGATCCCACGTGGTACCAGACGTTGACGGCGACGATCGGGGCCTTGTGGTCCTCATGGATTATAACCGTGAGTCCGTTCGACAAGACGAATTTCTGGTAGGGGATGTCAATGGTTTGGGCTTGGAGATGGGAAAGGCTTGGGCCAAAGAGAAACAGGGCGATCAAGACAGCTAGGAAGAGAGCCGAATTCTTGCGCATGCGCGCCTCCTTTCTCAATAAGATACGATATCGAACAGGGAACTGTTCAATCCGCATAGGAGCGACATTATAGCAGATTCCCCCGAGGTTGGGCTGTTTATCCAGTTAGGGAGTCGGGAGAGGACTGGAAAGGATTGATGATTTTAGTCTCGACGAGTTCCTGACCGCTTTTAAAATCTTCCGACAAAATATACCGGCATCCGGCCAGACGAGCGGCCGAGACGATCAAGGCGTCCCACCAGGAAAGACGGTGCCGGTCCTGAACATACCAGGCCGTTTCGATAATGCGGGGATCTGTTTGGATAGGCAGCCAGGAAAACAACAGACGGACATCCTGGCGGGCCCGTTCAGGTTCAAGGCCGGGATCGAGCTTCTGGGTGACCGTTAGATAGAACTCCTGGAGAACCTGGAAGCTGAGTCTTCCCGTCCGTGTCTTCCAGAGATAGGACATCCAGGCCAGAGCCTGCTTTTGCTTCTGAGGTTCTGTGGAATCCCGGGCGTAAACGAGGACGTTGGTATCCACGAAGATTTTATCGTCCATACAGCTCCTCACGTTGGGGATACTTCGCGCCCGCTTTTCTAAGCTTCAGAGGCTTCTGGGACAGGTATTCGTGTCGGGCCCGATCATATCTCTCATCGTCGTCCATCTTCTGCCGCAGCATGTCACCGACCAGCCGAGAGACGCTGGTGTTGAGCTCAGCGGCCCGTATTCTCGCCCAACGAGCCACGTTCTCGTCAAGGGTGATGGTTACGTTCTTCATAACACTAGAATAGTGTAACACGATATTCGTGTCAAGCCTTCTGTTGGGTTCTTTCCTCAAGTTGGATGTCTTCCAATTGTTTATTCCACGCCTCAATAAATAAGACGCAGGATGAGGCGCATTTTATCACCCGATATCTGCTCCCGCCTGGATCCATCCCCCAGGCCGTGTCGACCTGAACTTCTTGTCTTTGTATACGTATATTGATTATGATAGACCTAATTTTCGAGGTTGGAGGGTGCCATGCACATCGCTAGGCGGTTCATCGGACTCATTCTGATCGTATTTTTCGGCCTTCCCTCGCTGTTCGGAATCATCTGGGCCGTGGGGATGATCAAGGCCTCGGTCTCGGCTGAGTTCCTCACCGAACTCCCCCGCAAGATCATCGCCGATATCCCCGAAACGGCTGATGAGATCTTCCGGGAAGCCCAGGACGAACAGTATATAGGCGATAGCGACACGCGGGCTTGGTTTCAGGCCGCCGCGAAGACAGGGATATCGCCGCGGGAGTTGATGGAAAAGACGGGTCTCCTGGAATGGATGGGGGGAGAGCTGTCCGATTCGCTGAAACAGATCGGCCGCGTACTTAGGGGCGAGAGGAGGCCCAGGCCGATCGTAATCGACCTCCGTCCGCTCAAGGAGGCCCTCCTTCATCCGGAGGTGGACCTGTTCCTCGAAAAGACGCTCGAAAACCTTCCGCCCTGTGACGAGCGGGGGCAAAAGGCCTGGAGCGACCTGGCAACAGAGGGCGGCCTCCATCATGAACTTCCCGCCTGTCGGCCGGATCCCCTGGTGGCCAAAGCGGTGCTCAGCGAAGCGCGTGCCCGGGCCGCCAACGACATGGATAACGAGGTCGAGGTCTTCGAGGGCGTCCGCACTTTCCCATTCCTCCCCTTGGGACTGTCCCGGACGATAACGCTCCTCTCTTATTTCCTCTTCCTCATCCCGGCTGCGTTCATCTTCCTCGGCGCGCTTATCGCCGCCTCATCGCCGGCCGGCTTCTGTCGCTGGTCGGGGACCTCTATCCTCGTGGGCGGCATCCCGGCGCTACTGCTCGCCCTGGCTACGAAATACCTGTCCCTCTGGGCTATCCAAGCGGCGCCCTTCTCCTGGCACGACCGCTGGGCTTCCGACCTTGGAGATCTGGTGTTGGACAAAGTGAGGTGGATCCCGGAACGCATCATCGACCAGCTGTTTTCCCCGGTGACCTGGGTTGCGCTTTTTGTCTGCCTCGTGGGAGTGGTCTTCATCGCCGTGTCCTTTTCCGTGCGGGACAAGGCCCGGAAGACGCAGCAGCCCATTCCCTCGACTCCCGTAGCTCCCCCGAAAGCACAGGCCTGAGGAAGAACGATAATAAAGAGCGGCGGGAGGTTCGCCTCTTCCCCTCTAATCCTTGAGCTTCATCAGCTCGAGGAAGAACCAGCCCTCCTGTTCCTTCTGGGTGATGACTTCGAACCCTACCTTCTTGGCCAGAGCCATGTAATGGTCCATCCCCTGCTCGTTTTCAGGCCATTCGACACCATAGCCGGTGTCGATCTCTTTTCCCGGCAGCTTGATCTTCAGGGGGAACAGGGCCACGTCCTTTTTCTCGTCCACCCGCTTGGGAAAGATGACATCCCAGATGAGCAGCCTGCCGCCGGGCGCCAGCACCCGGAAAAGCTCCTTGAAGACCTGTTCATGATCAGCGGCGGCAATGTACATGAAGGTGAAGAAGACAGTGGCCGTGGAAAAGTCGTCATCAAGGAATTTCAGGTCCCGCGCGTCCATGACGATCTTCAGGAGTGGCTTGCCCGGAGCGTCTTCAAGCTCGCGTTTGATCAGGTCGATGGCCACAACCTGCTGGTGCTTGAGCTGGCCGATGACTCCCTCTCCCCCGCCGCCGATGTCCAGGATCAGCCCGGGGGCGGGAAAATCCTCGACGACGACATTGAGCGGCGGGAACCTGTAGATGCGTTCCGCTGATATGGGCTTATGCTTCTCCTCGGGCTTCTGCGCCTGGGGGGATATAATCGTTGCGCCCGACCGCCCTGCCATCAGGCCGGCCAGGAGAAAGAAAACGGCAGCATTTTTCTTTTGCATATGACCGGTACTCTCCTTCGGCCATCTGTTATCAAATAGAAGGCGACAAGTCAAATGCAACAACTTGTCCAACTCAGCGCCTGACAAATGTTCTGGGTGGATTCGATTCCCCATCCTCAGCCAGGGGAAAACCCATCTTTTCCTTTTGAGCTCCATTAATCCAATTTTAGCGTCCTTAGTCGTAGTTAGGTGGTTTTAAGCAAAGGTGGTGACAACACGGTGACAAGGAAAGGTCTGTTTTCAGTTGACTATGCTCCCCATTCCTTGATAACCTTAGGCCAGACCTGATAAAAGGGACAAAAAGTGGCCGTCAAGTGCCCGAAATGTCGTTCTGAGAATCCCGACACCTTGAAATTCTGTGGGGAGTGCGGGACGCAGCTCCCCTCCCCAGGGGGGATCGAAGTCACGAAAACCATAGAAGCTTCTAGAGATGAACTTACTCGAGGAACCACCTTTGCAGGACGGTATGAAATCATCGAAGAATTGGGCAAAGGAGGGATGGGTAGAGTCTACAGGGTCGAGGACACAAAGCTCAAACAGGAAATCGCCCTGAAGCTGATCAAGCCCGAGATCGCCTTCGATAAGAAGACGATCGAAAGGTTCAGGAACGAGCTCAGGACCGCCCGAAACATCCGCCACAAGAATATCTGCGGCATGTATGATTTGGGAGAAGAGCGGGGAACACACTACATCACGATGGAGTATGTGCGGGGCGAGGATTTGAAGAGCCTGATCAGGAAGATGGGGCTGCTGAGCGCGGGGCAGGCGATCACGATAGCCAAACAGGTATGCGATGGATTGGTCGAGGCCCACAGGTTGGGGGTCGTCCACAGGGATTTAAAGCCTCAGAATGTTATGATCGACACAGACGGGAATGCCCGCATCATGGATTTCGGCATAGCCCGTTCTCTCGAGGCAAAAGGGATAACGGGCGCAGGGATGATGATCGGGACTCCCGAGTATATGAGTCCTGAACAAGTGGAGGGGAAGGAGGTTGACCAGAGGTCTGACATCTATTCTCTCGGCGTAATTCTATACGAGATGATGACAGGACGGGTGCCTTTCGAGGGGGATACTCCGTTCACGATAGGAATGAAACACAAGGGCGAGATGCCTAAAGATCCCAAGGAGCTTAATGCCCAGGTTCCCCAGGATCTTAGCCAGGTGATCCTGAGATGTCTGGAGAAGGAAAAGGGAAAGAGGTATCAGAGTGCCGGAGAAGTTCGGTCCGAACTTGCGAACATCGAGAAAGGCATTCCTACGACAGAAAGAATTATCCCGGAGAGAAAGCCCTTCACATCAAGGCAGATAACAGTGACGTTCGTCTTGAAGAAAGTGCTGATACCCGCTTTGGTTGTTACCGCACTTGTTGTTATAGCCATTCTTATCTGGCAGCTTCTTCCGAAAAGAGAAGCTGCCCCCGGGCCAAAGATCGAGAATTCCATAGCGGTCATCAGCTTCGAAAACCAGACGGGAGACAAGGCCTACGACTATCTGCAAAAAGCCATCCCCAACCTGCTCATCACCAGCCTGGAACAGAGAGGGAGCCTCTACGTGGCGACATGGGAACGTTTACGGGACCTCCTCAAGCAGATGGGAAAAGATGATGTGGAGTTCGTCGACAGCGACCTCGGCTTTTCCCTGTGCCGCAGAGAAGGGATCGGCGCTATTGTCCTGGGAAGCTTTGTCAAGGCGGGTGACATGTTCGCCACGGATGTGAAAGTCCTGGATGTCGAGACCAAGAAGTTTCTCAAGAGTGCAAGCTCAAGGGGCAATAGTGTAGACAGCATCCTGGAGCGGCAGATCGATGAGTTGAGCAAGGAGATTTCCCTGGGGATTGGATTATCTGAGCGAAAGATATCGGCAGACGGCCAAAGGATCGCCGATGTCACCACATCTTCCATGGATGCCTACAACGAGTTTTTGAAAGGTATCGAGAAGTATGAAAGGTATTATTATGAGGAAGCGCGTAAGCTCTTCGAAAATTCCATAAAACTAGATCCGAATTTTGCAGCAGCGCATCAGTGGTTGGCGCTGACTTATGGTAAGTTAGGGGATACAAAAGCCACGACTGAAATCCTAATAAAAGCCAAAGCGCTCGCAGAGAAGACCAATGAGAAGGATAGACTCAATATTTATGCACTCTATGCGCAAGTCATTGAAAAGGATGTGGAGAAACGGATTCGCATTCTAGAGGAGATGGCAACAAAGTATCCCAGAGAAAAGCGCATTCACTATAACCTTGGCATACACTACTGGAACAAAAAAGAGTTTTCTGCGGCCATTGATGCATACAGTAAGGCATTGGCATTGGATCCTAATTACGGATCGGCACTGAATGGACTGGGATATACGTATGCAGACATGGGCAATTATGAGAAAGCCATTGAATACTTTGAAAAGTATGCATCTGTATCCCCTGGAGATGCCAATCCCTTGGATTCGCTAGCTGAGATATATTTTCAAATTGGCCAGCTTGATAATTCGATAGAAAAATACCAAGAGGCCGTGGAAGCTAAATCTGATTTTTTCGAAGCGTATTGGCGAGTTGCCTACGTTTATGCTTTAAAAGAGAAATATCAAAAGGCATTTGATTGGATAGAGCAGCTTATCGATAGAGCTCCTTCTCCAGGGATTAAGGCAGAAGCATATCTGTGGAAAGCTTTTTATCACTATTGGCTCGGGGAAGTGGATCAATCACTTCGCGCGCTCCGTATGGCATCTGAGCAGGCAGAACGTGTCGATAATAAATTTGGCCAAGCTTATTCAGCCTGGATAGAGGGCTGGATCAGTTTTGACAGAGGAGACAAAGAAAAATATCAGAGCCTCATCCTGTCTTGGTTCGAGCTGATGTTAAAACATCCTCACTCATATAGACCAGCACCATCCGAGCAGTTCTATTCAGCAGAGTACAGCTTTTTTCTTGGGCTGTTGGATTTAAAACTGGGCAGAATTGATTCTGCAAAATCCAGATTGAAAGAGATGGAATCTCTAATGCCCAAAATCGATCCGGTATTTAGAAGCCGGGTGGCACACTATGATTTTAAGATATTCAATGCAGAGATATTGCTTGCGGGAGGTTCCTTGGATAAAGCCATTTCTACCTTTGAAGAAGAGGTTTTATTGGAAATACCTTACATGCATAGTTGGCTAGTCCTTCTCTATAACACACCATACCCTCGTGATGTACTAGCAAGAATTTACCAGAAGAAAGATGATCTAGACAGAGCTATCACGGAATATGAAAGGTTGATCACATTTAATCCAGAGAGTAAAGAGAGACGCCTTATCCATCCCCTTTTCTATTATAGATTAGCAAAATTGTACGAACAAAGAGATTGGGGAGAAAAAGCCATAGAGCATTACCAGAAATTCCTCGATCTCCGGAAGGACGCCGACCCCGGCCTCCCGGAAGTCGAGGATGCCCGGAAAAGGCTGGCGGGGCTGAAGGGCTAAGCCACAGACTGATGGCAAAGAATCTGATAAGCGACGCTGTTGTGCTTGAGAAAATTCCTAGGTTCGTATATTAGCCCACCCTGCCTTATTTTCTCTTCTTAATCTGATTCTTAGGCACACAAGAGGGGGTTTTTATTCATTTGACACCATTATTTATTCTTTGCTAATCTCTATCCACATATGATAGAAGGGACCACAGATGGCCGTCAAGTGCCCGAAATGTCATTCTGAGAACCCCGACACACTTAAATTCTGCGGGGAATGCGGGACTCAGCTCATCCCCTCATCAAGGGACATCCGGCCAGAGGTTACAGAAACTCTGCAAACGGCTGTCCGGGAACTGACTTCCGGCTCCACCTTCGCCGGCCGCTATCAGGTCATCGAGGAGCTGGGCCACGGCGGCATGGGCAAGGTCTACAAGGTCTTCGATACCGATATCAAGGAGAAGATCGCCCTCAAGCTCCTTCGGCCCGAGATAGCCCTGGACAAGGAGACAATCGAGCGCTTCTCGAACGAACTGAAGCTCGCCCGCAAGATCAGCCACCGGAACGTTTGCCGGATGTTCGATCTGGGCAAGGCCGAGGGCACGACTTTCATCACCATGGAATACGTCCCCGGGCAGGACCTCAGGGGCCTGATCCGGCAGATGGGGCAGCTCCCGGCCGGGAAAGCGGTGTCGATCGCCAAGCAGGTCTGCGATGGCCTGGAAGAAGCCCATAGGCTGGGAGTCGTCCACCGTGACCTGAAGCCCGGGAACATCCTCATCGACAAGGACGGCAACGCTCGGATCATGGACTTTGGGATCGCCCGGTCGCTCCGCAGCAAAGGGATCACGGGCGCCGGGGTGATGATCGGGACACCCGAGTACATGAGCCCGGAGCAGGTCGAGGGGAAAGACACCGACCAGCGCTCGGACATCTATTCCTTGGGTATCATCCTCTACGAGATGCTGACGGGCCGCGTGCCGTTTGAGGGCGACACGCCGTTCACGATCGGGGTGAAGCACAAGAGCGAGACCCCGCGAGACCCGAGGGAGCTCAACGCCCAGATCCCCCAGGATCTCGGCCGGGTCGTCCTCAAGTGCCTGGAGAAAGACCGGTCCCGGCGATACCAAACCGCCTCCGACGTGCGGGCCGAGCTCGAGCGGATCGAAAAAGGGTTGCCCACGACCGAGCGCGACGCGCCCGAACGAAAGCCGTTCACGTCGAGACAGATCACGGTCTCCTTCCGGCTCAAAAAAGTCATCATCCCCGCCGCGGCGATCGTCGCCATTGCGGTTATAGGGGTCCTTTTATTAAAAGTACTTCCCAAGAAAGCGGCCTCGCCTGCTGCGCCTTCAAACCGTTCGATCGCCGTCCTCCCTTTTGAAAACCTCGGCGACCCAAGCAAGGATGAAGCCTTCACGAGCGGCATGACCGAAGATATCACCACCCAGCTCTCCAAGATCAGCGAGCTTGACGTCCGGTCACAGACGTCGGCGATGAGGTACAAAAAGAGCAGCCTGGGAATAAAAGAGATCGGCCGGGAGCTCAATGTCGTCTATGTTCTTGACGGAAGCGTGCGTCGCGCTGACAGCAAGGTGCGCATTACGGCCCGGCTGATCGATTCCGCTACGGATAAAAATATCTGGGCGGATACCTTCGACCGGGACTCGAAAGAAATCTTCGCCATCCAGAGCGATATCGCCCAGCAGATTGCCGTAGCCCTCAAGGCGACGCTCACGCCGGCTGAAAAAGAGCGGATCGAGAAGAAACCGACCAAGGATATCAGCGCTTATGAGTATTACGTCAAAGGCCGCGAATATTACCTTCGATACAAAAAGGAAGATAATGAGCAAGCGATTGAGCTTTTCAAGAAGGCGATCGAGCTTGACCCCGATTATGCCCTGGCCCATGCAGGACTCGCAGATGCCTATTATCAAAGGATCGCTCGATTTGAATTCCCTGCGGCGGAATGGTTCGACCCGGCCATCGAGGAGGCTCAAAAAGCCATCTCCCTCGACCCGGACCTCGCTGAAGGATACAAAGCCCTTGGCACCCTCTATGGTTTTGTGAAGGGATGGTGGAGAAAAGCCGTTGAGGCCGGCCAAAAGGCGGTCGAAGCGAATCCCAACAGTGCACTCGTGTACTCATTTCTCGGCGAATGCTATCTCAATATCGGAGAGCTCGATAAGGCTTTACCATTCGCAAAAAAAGCGATCGCCCTGGGTCCGGCTTGGGCTTTCCCTTGTGCAGATTTGGGATACATCTATTATGGCCTCGATGACCCTGTTCGAGCTGAGGAGTGGCTGAAGAAAGCCCTTGAACTTCAGCCTGATTTAGACTGGGCAAATATAGCGCAAATATATTTTTACCTCCGCTTCGGAGAATATAATAAAGCGATCGAACAAAGCCAAACGCTTCTATCCAAATTGCCTGACCATCCATGGGCTATAGAGTGCGCCGCCCTGGCCGAGCTCTTTTCCGGCCGTTACGAAAAAGCTCAAGAATATTATCAAAAAATGGAGGATGCGCCCATCGAACTAGGCTATCTCTATTGGAAAGCAGGGAGAAAGGATGAGGCGAGAAAACTGTTTCAGAAAAACCTAGGCCGATTGCAGAAGCGGCTTGAGCAAGGCGATGAAAGTAATGATATCGGGGTGTCCATGGCCGCGATTAGCGCCGTCCAGGGAAACAAGGAAGAAGCTTTAAGGTGGCTCGAAAAGGCCGTCGATGCTGGGTGGCGAGACTATCGCTATATTTCGAGAAACCCCCTGTTGGAAAACATTCGCGACGATGAGCGATTCAAGCGAATTATAGACGATACCAAAGCCAAGGTCGCCGAGATGCGCCGGCGGGTCGAACAATTAGAGAGGGATAGCTCGAAATAGCCGGCGGACGGGAATAACCCGGCCTGCGGGCCTGAAAGGGCCTGATTCTTCCGCTTTATTCGCGGGCCGCGTTTGATGGAGAGCCACAAAGCCGGGAGAGCGAGAGGAGGGGTCGGTGCGTAAGAGATTGTCGATGGCCGTTCTTCTTTTCGTATTCTTATCATTCTTGTCCTTTTCCGGCTTTGCCCGGAACGATGAAGAGGGCTGGACATGGCAATACCCCCGCCCCCAGGGAAACACCCTCCGGGCTGTGGCCGTTTCCCCGGGCGCGTGGATTGCAGTGGGCGATCACGGATCGATCGTCCGCACTTCGGATGACGGCCTCTCCTGGAGTTTCGTGCCCAACTCCTTTTCCCAGCACATCCAGGCGGTGTGCCATCGCGGGGAGGGCCGATGGCTGGCCGTCGGAAGAGAGGGCCTCATTGTCGCCAGCGAAGACGACGGGCTGACCTGGAGCCGGCGCCAGACCGACAGCCGGGCCGACCTTTTCGGCGTCGCCTTCGCCACCGCGGAGATCGGAGCGGCCGTCGGTTCGGCCGGCACACTACTTTGGTCCGAGGACGGCGGGGCCTCCTGGGTTCCCATGGAGAGCGGCGTCAAATCCGACCTCCGCGCCATCGCTTTCCTCACGCCGGAGAAGGCCGTCGCCGTGGGCAAGGGCGGCGTCATCCTAAAGACGGCGGACTCGGGAAGATCGTGGGCTCGGAAGAAGGCGGGGATGGACCTTTATGCCGTTCAATTCACAGACGAGAACAACGGCTCCGCCGCGGGAGGGAATGTCGGGTACATCAAGAACAGACGGCTCGTCGTCCGGACGACGGACGGAGGAGAGACCTGGCAGCCGGAATTGAAGAAGCGGGGGCCGGTCCTCTACGGCCTGGCTTCGGCCGGTCCGGGCACCCCCCTGGTTTGCGGCCAGAAAGGAGACCTCGTCGGCCGCGGCGACGGCGGCTGGGCGCCGCTCGAAAGCCCCACCAAACACGTCCTGTCCTCCCTCGCGATCTCCGGCGATACGGGGGTGGTTGTCGGAAGCTACGGCACCATCCTCCGCACGGAGGACGGGGGGAGAACGTGGACCACTCCGTCGCCGGACAAGCAGAAGTCGGTCGAGTCCGTCAGTTTCTGGGGCTCCGGATACGGATTGGCCACTGGACGGGAGACACTCGTTCTCTGGACGACCGACGGCGGCCGGACCTGGACCGACTCGCCAACCGTCCCTGGCCTCTACGTGGAGAATGCCTGCCTTCTGAATGCCCGAACGGCCGTCGCCGAGGGCCAAGGAGGCGTCATCTTCCGCACGTCGGACGCAGGGGCGACATGGGAGCAGATCCAAACTGGCGTTGACTGGGGATTCAACCGGATAAGGTTCGTGGACGAGAATGTGGGTCTCGCCTTCGGCTACGCCGCCATCCTGGCCACCGAGGACGGCGGTAAAACATGGACAAGACGCCCCCTGCCCCCCGACTCAGGGAGTTGTGTGTTGTTCAATGCCGCAAGTTATGACAAGATGCATTGGCTTGCGGTCGGCTTTGAAGGATTGATCGTGGCCAGCGAAGACGGCGGCCGGATTTGGAAGCGGCAGCCGAGCGGGACAAAGAAGGCCCTGTTGGGCGTCGCCTGGAGCGGCCCCCGGACGGCCACGGCCGTGGGATTCGGCGGCCTGATCCTCCAGTCTGTGGACGGCGGCGGCTGGACCGAGCGGAAAAGCGGCACGACCCGAAGACTCTCCGCGGTCGGCTTCGTCAATCCTTCGACCGGTTTCGCCGTCGGAGAACTCGGCACGATCCTCAGAACGGACGACGGCGGGCGGACGTGGAATCCGGAGAACAGCCACACGCTCAATCACCTCAACGACCTCGTCTGCGTCGACGGGGGGGTCTATGTGGCCGGATGGAATTCCACCATCCTCCACCTGCAGGTCGAAAACCCCGGCGGAGGCGATAAATAACATGGCTAAAACAACGACACTTCAAGAACCGACACAGGCCGGCGAGAGGATCCAGGCCATCGATATCCTCCGAGGCTTCGCCCTTTTGGGCATCATCACGACCAACTTTTCCGGGTCGGAGGTTGCCCGGACCGGAGGCCTCGACGACACCGTCCGGCGCCTCATCGAATTCCTCGTCAGCTCGAAATTTTACACGACGTTCTCCTTCCTTTTCGGCCTCGGATTCGCGCTTCAACTCCTCCGGGCAAGGGCGAGGAAAAGCCGGATCGTCCCTGTCTACATCAGGAGAATGGCTGTCTTGTACCTCATCGGGCTCGTTCATGCCATCATCATCTGGAACGGGGATGTCCTCCTGATCTACGCCGTCATGGGTTTGTTGTTGATACCCTTCCGCAATCTGCCGGGCAAGGTCATCTTGATCTTCGCGCTATTGGCCCTCGCCTTCACCTTCTGGACCTACCTGCCGAGCGGCCCGCCGATGAGGCTCGACGGATATATTCCCGCCCGGCACGACCCGGAGCTTCAGCAACAGAGGGTTCTGGAACGCGACCTTGACTTTGTCAAAATGCAAGAGGCCGCGCAGAACCTGCAATGGGCCGTCCATTCCGGGACTTTTTTACAGGCCGTAAAGGCCAGGTTTCAATTCTACAAAGCCCGGGGTGCTCTCTTCTTCTCGTATTTCTGGCCCGATGCCTTCTGCATGTTCCTCTTGGGTCTCTATGCAGGGAAGCGGGGCATCTTTCACGATCTCGCCGGCCACGGCAAGCTTCTGCGAAGGGTCATGTGGACGACGCTTCCCTTGGCTCTTGTTCTCAACCTCTATTACGCGTACGGTCAGCGGATCTTCGGAAGCCTCTTCCAGAAGATGCCGGATTGGGGGAACGGGCTGATCTACGTCCTTGCGGGTCCGGCAGGCTCGCTGTTCTATATCTCCGCCATTCTCCTCCTGCTCACCGGAAGCGAGCGCTGGGTCCGGCGGCTGGGGTTTTTCCGCTGGGTTGGACGCATGCCCCTGACGAACTACCTTATGCAGTCCGTCGTCGGCACGCTGGTCTATTATCATTACGGGCTGGGGATGCTGACCCGCATCGGTTACTTGCCGGGGCTCGCGCTGACTCTGGCCGTTTTCGCGCTTCAGATCCCCTTAAGTTGGTGGTGGCTCAGGAGATTCCAGTTCGGCCCGGTCGAGTGGGTCTGGCGGTCTCTGACTTACATGAAGCCCCAACCAATGAGGATCGGCCGGCTGCGGCCGGCCGAAGCTGGCTGAGACCCGACGGCGTCGAGAGGGGTTCTTGACTTGAATCACTGACGGGGCATATCATCATCTCACGATGGGGGACCGCAGCTCCATGCAAATCCTCAGGAAACACGATCGCTCTGCTTTGGGAATTGTTGCCTTGTTATTACTGCCGCTTATTATTGCCCAAAGCTGCAGCAGACGCGGCACGTCCCTGGAACTTGAGTTTCACGAAGGCACGGATATGGAAGCGTCGCCCTCGCCGGACGGCCGCTATCTGGCGCTTCAACTATGGTCACAGATTTGGATCCTGGATATGAGCAACGGAAACGCGAGCCTGCTCACAGATGCCATCACACGTCCCGATGAACATATGTCCCCACGCTGGTCACCCGATGGGGCATTCATAGTCTTTTCTTCTCTTCGGTCAGATGGGGGGCTCTTCGTCGTACCCGTCTCCGGAGGCAAGCCGCAGCAGCTCACTTTCCACGAATTTGACTTCCAGCCGAATTGGTCTCCAAACGGTCGCACCATAGCTTTTTGGGGGGCGGGCCGCGGAGGCCTGTGGACGGTCCCGGCCCAAGGAGGAAACCCTCAGAAGATCAATTCAGAAGCAGAGGAAGCTCAGTCTCCTGCCTGGTCACCCGACGGGAAATGGATCGCTTGTATCTGGCAGGGTGGCGTTACCGTCATGGCTCCCGACGGAAGCTCTGTTCGGCAAGTTACAAAAGGACCTGCCGACCAAGCACCTTCGTGGTCGCCCGACGGCCGGCAGCTCTTTTTTCTATCGTCAAAGGCCGGCGAGCTGCAGGTCTGGTCCGTGCCTGTGGAGGGAGGCGACCCTATCCAATTGACCGACGAACGGGATCTGTCCGGCTATGCGCCACAATGGATGCCCCGCAGAAACCTCCTGTTATATGTCGCAGGGGGGAAGATCCGCACCTTGGATACGAAAAGCGGGGCGCGCGGCACTATCCCCTTTTCCGCCCGGATTACATTAGCGCGAAAAAACTACAAGCACATATCTCCGGAGCTTCCTGCCCCCGGTGAACGGCTGCCCGTCCGTGGTATTTGCAGTCCAGTGCCGTCACCTGACGGCCGGCTGATCGCTTTTTCGGCTCTTGGCGATCTCTGGCTTAGACATGCAGACGGCAAGAGGGAACAACTCACATCAGGACCTGAGGATGATGCTGACCCGGCATGGTCTCCGGATGGCTCGCAGCTGGCGTATGTCTCTAATCGCAGCGGGGATTATCAGGTGTGGGCACTGGATCTTGCCGGTCGAGCGAGACGACAGGTTACGACCACGGCGGGCGATGCCACAACGCCTATTTGGCAGCCGTCCGGAGAAAACATCATCTTTGTTCAGAGTTCATGGGTCCAACAGACACTCTGTATTGTTCCGGCGCCCGGCGGCAATCCGCGAACAATCGTTCCTGCGGGAGCGGCGAGGATAACGCCGTTGGGCTGGTTTCCGGAAGATCAAAGCTTGGTTATTGAGCAATTGGTCAATGACTCAAAGACGCGGGTTTGGAGGAGTACGATCCAGCGCGTCCGTCTTGACGGCAGTGCCGTCTCCTGGACAATGGACCTGCCGGATCAGGTTGAGTTCGCTGCCCTTTCAACCCAGGGCGACACGCTGGCCTATGTTTTAAATGGGGAACTCTGGATTCAGGATTTGGTGTCTGAGAAGGGATCTGAACAACGTCTCATTCAGGGGCCCGCCTTTTTCCCTGCTTGGTCGCCGGACCGCGTCTTGCTGTTTGTCAGCTCGGGAAAACTCTGGCGGGTCGACACCCGCACCGGAAAACAAAGAACTCTTCCTGTCCAGCTTTCTTACGAAATTCCGCGTGTCAGTGAATCTTTGCTGCTCCATAACGCGCGGCTGCTCACACCAGAGCCGCGCGAGGGCCTATGGGACGTGTTATTGCGGGATGGACGGATCCGATCTCTTCGCCCGGCCGGAACGCAACCTGCGCCCGCCGACCGGATCATGGATCTTGAAGGAAGGACTGTCATTCCCGGATTGATCAACCTTCACGAGCACCTGGACCGCGGCCATCCCATGGAGGGCTTTCTCTATTGGGGCAACACATCGGTTGCAAGCGCCGGTGACGAGGGCCACTGGTCTGTCGCCCAGCAGGAAGCGATTTACAGCGGACGACGGCCAGGCCCGCGTCTTTTTCCCTCCGGCGGGTTTGTGGTGCCGACCCATGTGAAAGCACTTTCCGAACGCCTGCGGGTGAGAACCTCGGAACAACTGCGACGGTACATGGATCATCTGAGTGGGCTCGGCGCTACGCAGATCAAAGCCTCGCCCTTTGACCATCGCGATCCCTGGGTTGAAGCAGAATGCATCGAGGCCGCGCACCGGCGCGGGCTGCCGGTTCTCTCCCATTTTTTGCGTCCGGCGTCGGTGGCCGCAGGCCTGGACCGCAAAGAGCACGCCTTCTACTTTGCCCTGAATGAGGATCTATCCGCACCTGTATTCTCACCCTTTGCTCAGGACACCATAGAGATTTTGCGGAGAGCAGACATCAGCATCTGTTCGACGATTGTGACATTTTTCGTCGGGTCGTCGGAAGGGCATCTGCGCTTCAAGGCCGCAATTGCACGGGCCGATGTCGCGAGCTTTCTCCTTCCTTCTCATGCCGAGCTCCTGCGCAAAAGTACGGAAAGTCCGTCAAACCCGGACTGGGCAGCATTAATGGATCGATTTCTTAAGGTGTACCTGGCCAATATAGCGGCTGCTCATCGGGCGGGAATAAGGATCGTCGCTGGAACCGACATCTTTTACCTTCCGCATGGCTTACACTGGGACCTGGAGTTGCTCGTAAAGGCCGGACTTTCTCCCTTGGAAGCACTGCGTACTGCGACGAGCAACGCGGCCGCCGCGCTGGGCCTTGAAGGCCGGCTCGGATGTATTTTTCCCGGCGCCGCCGCCGACCTCATCGTGCTTGAGGCCGATCCGCTCAAAGACATCCGCAACACTCAAAACATCTATGCCGTCATCCAGGGGGGAAGGATCATTGACCGGGCCTCCCTCCTGAAGGCGGCCAAACGAGGCTAGCGCTACGGGGATTCGAACCCCGGTCTGATGGCTGAGAACCACCTGTCCTGGGCCTCTAGACGATAGCGCCGTGAGGGCTAAAATAGCAGATTCGCCCCTGATTAGTCAACGGCTGGGGATTGCGGCTTTTAATCCACCGTAACTATTTGCCCCGGGACATTCCATCCTTCCAGCCTCAACTGGAGGGACTCTTGGGGCGAAACCTCGCCATCAGCCGTCCAAGTCACATCCCTCGATTCGCCGGGGAGAAGGCTCACGTAGTTATCACTCCAGAAGCTCGGGAGGATCTCCTTCCCTTCTTTTCTCTCCACGCGAAGGGCCGTGAAAAAGGCCGGGCTGGAGCCGCTGTTTTTCAGCCGGACTTTGACAACCTGATGACCGTCCTGAAATTCACGTTTGGCTGAAACTTTCAGATTAGCTCGGGGGAGAGAGGCCAGAAAGCCAAAGTCCCCATCCTGAGAGAGCCAGTAAAAGTTCTCAGACACAAGCCTTCCTTTATCGCGGAGCTGCAGAGCGACGAATCCGGTCCCCTCGGCGAGCAGCTTGCCAGGGCCGACCAGCGCGATTTCACGCGAAGAAAGGGCCGGAACCGCAGCTGCTGCGGAATACTCTCGCACTTTTCTGAATGTCCGGTCGTAAGTTCGGACCTGAGCCTCAAGGTTCACTCGGTCTTCACGCGTCGCATTGACCGCCCAAACACTCCCGTCAACGATATTGAGCTGGATGTGGAGCGGCTCGCAGGCCCTTTTCGCAAAATAATATCCGGCATTCGGCCGCAGGTACCAGTCATAGAGCTGCCAGACGACACTGGGCCAGGCCGGATTCCCCTTCCAGAGGATCACCCCGGCCGTCCGCTCGCTCGCTTGGTTGACGGCTTCAAAGATAGCCCGGTAGCTTTCGGCGTTGACAAGCTGAGCCTTGAGGGCATAATCGGCGAGGTTTTTCGGCTCGCCATACCGCCGCCGGATCGCCGCGTCGTAAAGGCTGTACTTCCCGTTGTCCTCGCAGGCATCATGATAGCCCCAGACATGATTGAGCGGAAACTTGACTGAAGTATCGGGCTCCTCCGGGAGAAACTCCTTCAGGCTGTCCAGGACCGGAAGGGACGGGAGCCCCACTTCGTTCTTGAAGAGCCAGTCCTTCCCGCCGTCGACAAGCCGATAATACTCTTTCGGATCCACCCAGGAGTAAGGTCCGCCGGAGTAGGTGCCGGCGGCTTTGTTGTCAGGCCAGGAGAGTCCCCATCCTTCAGGCGGAGTTCGGTATCCGGAGGAAGGGATAAAGGGACGGGTCCCATCCAGCCCGGCCAAAATCTCGTCCCGCAGGGGCCGGTAAATTTCTTCTCGAGGATAGCCCTCGTTGCCGGCCGTCCAGACGAGAAGCGAAGGATGGTTGCGCAGTTTTTTGACCACAGCGGCGGCGTTGCTTAGAAAAATCTGGGCATCATAGGGATAATCCTGGCTTCCTTTGTCCCATGTCCCCTGGCAATCCCCGGTGATCCAGAAATCGTGCCAGACGAAAAGCCCCATCTCGTCGCAGAGGTTGAAGAACTCCTCCCGGGGCGTGGTTCCCCCGCCCCAGATCCGGACCAGGTTCAGGTTGGCCTCCTTCCAAAGAAGAAGCTCGCTCCGGAGCCTGTCGGGAGTGTGGTTGAGCATCATGTCCGGCACCCAGGCCGCTCCCCGGATCGGGATCTTGACACCGTTGACAAAGAAATCCCGCCGGTCCCAGCTATCAACTGTCTCTGTCCGGCTGACAACCTCGCGAATTCCGAAGGAAATCCTATCTGATTTCGAGAGTCGACCGTCGATCTCAAGGTTGAGCTCCAACTCATAGAGGTCAGGCCGGCCCAGGCCGTTGGGCCACCAGAGAACGGGATTCTTGACTCTCAGCGCAGCATTGCTGTCCGGAGCTAAGACAATCCCCAAGGTCTCCCGGGGTCCGAGTTTGACTTCCTTTTTGATGAATGCGATCTCCTCCTGCCCGGATCTTCGAGGACTAAGCCGAAGGGTGAGGACTGCCTCCTTGACCGAATCCGAAAAGTTGCACAGGTCCGCCTTGACTCTAATATCAGCGGTCGAGACATCGGGCAGGGGCAAGTCTGTGATCACCTGAACGTCGCGGATGTCAACCATGCCGGTCGCCGAGATTTTCACATCCTGCCATATCCCCATGTTCCGGTCCCGGACCGCAGGGATCCAGTCCCAGCCTACAGAGCAGTGCATAGTCACGTTTTTCCCGATGTCGCCCGTCGGCCCCCCGTTAAGCCCAAAGGTTCCGAAAGCCCGGAGCTGGGGTTCCGCGGGCAGGCCGGGGAAGTCGAGGGGGAAGACCTTGACCGCCACTACATTTTCTCTGTCAAAAGCGGCGATCTCGGTGATATCAAAGGTCCAGCGGCCGAACATGCCGACGACTTCATGAGAGCCGGCGATCTTCCGGCCGTTCATCCAGATTTCAGCCCGGTAATTGATACCCTCGAAGGTCAGCCACAATTTTTTATCCCGGAAGTCCTCCGGTAGCCTGAAGACCTTGCGGAACCACCAGAGATCAGACCAGGGATTCCGCCCGTCCGGAAGGTGGCTGAACTTCGCCAGGCCGTACTCCCGGTTGAACTCATCCGAGGCGTCGGGGATCAGCATGTTGTTCATCCCGACGTATGGATCGGGATAGACGGAGTCCCGGACCAGAGCGTTGAGAACCGTTGTCGGGATCGACGTCGCATACCAGCCGTCGGTTTGGAAATCAGGCTGGGAAATCCTGTCCCCGTTTTCTTTTGCCAAAGCAGATGACTGGAGACTCCAGCCCTCCCGAAGGAAAACATGGTTAAGCTCTGCGCCGTAGCACGGGGACAAAAGTCCGAGCCAAACAAGACCCGCCGAGAAGCTAAGGAAAAGCCGCCATCGCATCGGATATCCTCCTCACCTGATCACTAAAATAGGAGGACACGATACGAAATTCAGAAATTTCGTTCATGTCCCCCTATTTCGCGAAGCGATGTCCACCTATTCCGCGATATCATGCGCCCCTATTTCGGGGGAACCAGGCCAAAAGGGAAATTCGGGGATTGAAATAGCATCCCCGAATTAGATGTATTCGATCGTGGCCGGCGGTTTGGGCGTCAATTCATAAGCCACGCGGGTCACCGACGGAATTGCTTTGACGATCCGGCGCGACATCTTCATCAGCACATCCCAAGGGACGGGCGTCGGCCTGGCCTTCATGGCGTCGCGGCTTTCGACCGAGCGGATGATGATGATGTGTCCGAATTTCCGCCGTCCCTCCTCAACTCCGGTCCCCATGTCGTTAAGCAAAACGGCAAATGCCTGGAAGGGCGCTAGCTTGCGGATCTCCTGCTCGACAACCACATTCGCCTTCCGCACTATGGCCACTCTTTCCGGCGTCACTTCTCCGAGCACCCTGGCCATGAGCCCTGGTCCGGGGAAAGGCATCCGGCGATAGACACTCTCGGGGAGTCCCAGCTCCTTAGCCACTCTCCGCACCTCGGGCTTGAAGAGCTCCTTGATGGGCTCGACGACCTTGAACCCGAACCCTTTCTCCGGGTCGATTCCGATCTGCTCCAGAATATTGTGCTGCGTTTTGACGCCGCCTTTTGTTTCGATTATGTCGGCAGCGATCGTCCCCTGGACGAGGAAGCGGGCTCGGCTCTTCAGGACCTCGCGGCCGAAAACGGTGTAAAATGTTTGGCGGAAGGCTTTTCTTTTTTCCTCCGGGTCGAGCTTTCCGGCCAGGGCTCGGAAGAATTCCGCCTGGGCGTCGACGATGTCCACCTTGATCCCCAGTTTCCCGAATGTCTCTTGAACTTGCCGGGGTTCGCCCTCCCGCATCAAACCGTCGTCGATGAAGATAACCTTAAGCCGGCCGCCGCCTATCGCCCGATGGGCCAGCACGGTGCAGGCGGAGCTGTCCACTCCTCCCGAAAGGGCCGAGATAGCCGATTCGTCGCCCACCGTTTTCTTGATGTCGACGATCTTGTCTTCGATGAATTGTCTGACTTTCAATGCGCTTCTCCTCTCTCCCGAATTTTGGAAATCATAACACATCGGTTCACCCGCTCACAAGAAAAAATGGGGACACGATACGAAATTAGGAAATTTCGTTCATGTCCCCATTTTTCTCCATGTCCCCATTTTTTCCAAGTCCCCGATTTTCCTCTTTTATGAGCCGAATTCTTGTCCCCCTAAAGGGTGAGCTTACGGGGTGGAAATTCATCCCGGATTCCACCCAAAGGGGCGATTGACTGGGAAGCTGAGATGATTAAGATGGGAGATGCGTCAAGAAAAAGTATGAGGCTTTGAAATTACAAGAAGGAGGGCCTCATCCAAGGCGGAAACCGGGTGTATAAAGGGAGCAGGACATTAGGATTCCTCTCCTTCCTCTCCTGGCCCTCCTTCCCTTTTATTCCACAAGCGGCCCAGAATCATCCCTGACCTGGTTTTTAGATACCTTCTGATCCCTCATTTTCAACACAATATCTTGTGCTCTCGAGGCCATAAATACGACATGTAGATTGGCTTGTCAAGAGTTTTTTTTCGGTTTTTTGGGGAACCACGGGAAAAAGGGGCTGGTCCGGCGCGCGTAGGTCGCGAACTCCTCGTTGCCGGCGTATTTCTTCTCTAGCATCGTGACGCCCGATACCCTGAGCAGAAGGAAGCTGATGGTTAAAGGACTGATGATTGCAGCCCATCCGCCAGGGACGGTAAGCGCCACCAGCCATATCCCCCACCACAGCCCCGCCTCGCCGAAATAGTTGGGATGGCGCGTGTACTTCCACAGGCCGGACGTCATGATCCTTCCTTTGCTCTCCGGTTTCTGTTTGAACACCTTGAGCTGGTAATCGCCGACGGCTTCGAAAAGGAAGCCGGTGAGCCAGAGGAGCCCTCCCAGCGCATCGAGCGGCGTCAAGCCGCTCTCCGACGACCGATTCACCAGTACGATCGGAAATGAGATGATCAGCAAAAAGACCCCCTGGAGCATGAAGACCTGGAGGAAGCTCCGGGGGATGACCCAACGCCCCCAGTCCTTACGCCATTTGGCATACCGGAAATCTTCCCCCCTGCCCCGGTTGCGCAGGTAGACGTGCGTCGCCAGACGGACGCCCCAGACGATCACCAGCACGCTGATCAGAAGATGCCGCGCCTCAAACCCAGGCCTCAAGAAAAACGTCACCAGGGCAACCAGGATGAAACCCGGTCCCCAGGCAACATCGACGATGGAGTTGTCCTTTTTGAGGAGGGCGACGAGAAAAACGGCGGTCATGTAGATGAAGACCGCGCCGGCTGCAACGACGACGAAGCAGAGCATCTCCTCGGCTTCTTATTCAAACATGAGGGCGACGCCCACAACACCGATACCGTTGTGGACGCCGATCACGGGCGAGACATCCATGATGTAGGCGGGCGGACGGCCGAGCAACTCCTCGAGCTTCTGGGCATAGGACTGGGCGCGCGGCAAGTTCTGGGCATGGACGATCGCGTACCGCCAGACCTTTTTCTCGGCGGCCATCTCTCCGATCATCCGGAGGATCTTCTTCATATTGCTCCGGCGGCCGAACGACTTGCCGAAGGGAAGCCCCTTCCCGTTCTCGTCGATAGTGATGATGGGCTTGAGGTTGAGCAATCTGGCGACGAGTCCCTTCATCGGGCTGATCCGGCCTCCTCGGACCAGGTATTTGAGGGTGGCGATGTCCACCAGGACGCGCGTCTTGGCGATCCACTCCTCGGACCTACGGACGATTTCATCGTGGCTCGCTCCCCCGCTCAAGGCCTCGGCGGCGCGCATGACGATCAGGCCCTGCGCGACCGACAAAGTCTTGGTGTCGATGACCGAGATTCTCTTTTCCATGACCTTCTCGGCGGCCTGGCGGCTAAAACTCCAGGCACCGCTCAAACCGGAGGAGAGGTTGAAGACGAGGATGGAATCGTAGAAAGTCGAAAGGAACGAGAAGAGGTTTTGCATGACGGCCACCGGCGCCTGGGAACTCTGGGGGTGCTCGCGCCGGGTCTTGAGCAACGTGTAGAACTGTTCGGGCGTGATGGTCAGCTTGTCGAGATACTGGTCCGTCCCGAAGGACAGGTTGAAGGGGATGACATGGATCTGGTGCTCGTCGATGAACGCCGATGGCAGGTCGCAGGCGGAATCTGTGACCAGGGCGACCGGCGATTTCCTATTGTGGCTGGCCTCGTACTGCCGGCGCATATCGTCAACCTTGATCTGGACGGCCGAACCGATGTCCTTCAACTCATGGAACAGGTCGGCCGGCGTGTTGGTGTGGACATGGAAGCGGAACTTCTCCTCCGAACCGGCCACGATGGCCGAATCGCCGGAAGACTCCATGATGCTCCGGACCTTTTCCAGGTCCATGTTCTTCCCCTGGAGGAGGGCCTCGGTGCAGTAGCGATAGGTGATCTCTTCCCTGAAAGCATGGACCTTCTGAGGCAGTTCAGGCGATGTGACGGAGGCCTGGGTAACTTCTCTCAACTCGCCGTCCCGGGTGAAATGCCAGACGCCCTCGATGAAGTCCACGAAGCCTTTGGCTCCGGCATCCACGACTCCGGCCTTGGCCAGGACGGAGAGTCGTTTAGGCGTATCCAGCAGCGACTGCTTGGCTGCCTGGAGAGAATCGTGGAGCAGTTCCACGAAATCGGCTGTCTTGGCGGCCTTCTGGTGCACGGCCTCGGCCCATTCCCGCATGACGGTGAGCATCGTCCCCTCGACCGGATGGAGGATAGCTTTGTGGGCCGAATGCGCCGCCCGCCGGACCGACTCGGCAAAGGTCCTGACGGTGAGATGGTGCTCGTTCTCGATCTCGGTGCTCAGGCTGTGGAGGAACTGGGCGAAGATAAGCCCGGAGTTTCCCCGCGCACCGGAGAGGGCAGCGTCGGCGATCGACCGGAGGGTGGTCTTCAGAGACTTGCTGACTACGGCCGTCTCCGCGATCGAGCGCATGGTGGCCGCCAGATTGGTCCCCGTGTCCGCATCCGGGACGGGGAAGACGTTGATCCGGTTGAGGTAGTCCTTGTCCTGGATGACGGCGCTGCCGCCCGCCAGGAAGGCGTAGTACAACCTCCGGCTGTTGAGGTAGCGGATTTTCATTTCCTGGTCTCGCCCGTTCTTCTAAGGCTATTATCGAGCCTATTCTAGCGGAAATGTCAAATTTTTTCTACCGTTCCCCTCGACCTCGAGCTCGAGGGCCTGCCTCCGCGACAGCACCCAGGGCTTATCCCAGGGGATAATGACTTGGCCGTTCCAGTAAAAGGTGAGGAAGGCCGAATTCGCTTCACTGGAGATGGTCGCGCAGTAGAAGGACTCGCCGCGGCCGAGTTCCTTACGCATGAAGCGGTGGGCGCGGCGTTGGGAACGGAAATTCTTGCACCAGACCTGGTAGTCCGTGAAATCGGAGTAGAGGCAGACCTCCCAGCCCTTGGCGCCGGGCATCACACTCCTCCCGCCTTCAGAGTAAGCGAAGCCATCCACACGCCCCAACCTCCAATCAGACAAGGACCCCTCACCAGCGTGCTGCAGTCTCTCCAATCCAAGGCCCGGAACACGCCAATTCTACTCTCTTTGCCAGCAATGCTCAAGTGCCCGGCTCCACCTTCTCTCACCCCTTCTCCCTTTGATGGGAGGGCATGCAGGGCAAAGATAGAGCAGCTACGCGATAGTTGACCGCGTCAAAGGAAAAAGATATAAAAGTAGGCGGTATTTCGATGAAGAAATCGACGCTCTTCCTGATCGCCCTCTTGCTTGTCTCTCCCCTGTGCTGCTCCGGGCCCCAGGTTATGGTAACCGCCACCCAGGAAAAGCAAAAGGGGATATCCTATGCCTGCTGGTGGCCGGGTCTCTACTCCCTTCCGGAATCCGACGTCTCGCTCGCCCATCTCACCGAGACCGGGGCCAACTGGATCAGCCTGATCGTCACCTGCTATCAGGACAACCTCGGGTCAACCCGGATCTCCGCCGGTGAGTCCACCCCGACCGATGACGATTTGATTCATGCTCTCGGCCAGGCCCATGCCCTGGGTCTCAAAGTTATGCTCAAGCCGCACCTCGACCTCTCCAACGATCCCTCCCATTGGCGAGGCCAGATCGGGCAGGCTTATACCTCCGAGGTCGATTGGACCGAATGGTTCGCCTCGTACCGGACTTTTATCGATCACTATGCCGACCTGGCCGCCGCCCATGGCGCCGACCAGTTCTGCGTCGGCTGCGAGCTCGAGGGGACGACCCATCGGGAAGCGGATTGGCGAACGGTCGTGGCCGGCATCCGCTCCCGCTACACCGGTCCCCTCATTTATGCCGGCAACCACAGCGGCGAGGAGGTCGGCATGACCTGGTGGGACGCCGTAGACGTGATCGGAGTGGACGCCTATTATCCGCTGAGCACGAAAACCAACCCCTCGCTGGACGGGCTCAAGGCCGCCTGGCAGCCACTTGTCGCCTCCCTCGCGTCTCTGGCAGCCAGGTGGCAGAAGCCGCTCGTCCTGACGGAGATCGGCTACCGGAGCATTGACGGAACGGCCATGCATCCCTGGGACTGGCAGATTCAGGGCAGGGTCGACCTCCAGGAGCAGGCCGATTGTTATCGGGCCGCCTTTGAAAGCGTTTACGGGCAGCCGTGGTTCGCCGGCATCTACTGGTGGTCGTGGAGCCCGGACCCGTTAGAAGGCGAGCCGAACGATGACGGGTACTCTCCGCATAACAAGCCCGCCGAAGACGTGCTCAGAAGGTGGTTCGGAGGCTTAAGCCGGCGCGCGCCCCATCGGACTCCCGAACCGGATCCGGACCGGAGGATCGAGATCCTGGCCGAAGGACTCGGCGAGGGCTGGGAAGATCGGTCCTGGCGGGCGGAACGCGACTATGAAGCGTCTGACATGTCCTACAGTGGAAGTCTTTCCCTCCGGGCCAGGCTTGATCCCTGGGGAGCCGTTTCCGTCTGGCACCCGTTGTTCGCCTCGTATTCTTACTATTACCTCGAATTCTATGTCCGCGGTTCCGGTGGGAACGAGCCCCAGCTTTGGGCGTACTTCTATGACCGGGATGGGAATCCCCTTCTCCGGACTCCGGTCAACGACCCGCGCTACATTGATGGCGGGAAGATCGAGGCCGGAAGGTGGAAGCTCGTTTCTATCCCGCTGGCCGACATGGGGGCGGCCAGGACCCTGCTTTCCCGCTTCTCCCTCCAGGATCGGGGTGGACAGGGTACTACCACCTTCTGGGTCGATGACCTGAGGATCATCGGCGCGAAGTGGCGGGGAGAGAGGCCTCGTCCAACAAAAAGGCCGACCGTCCGCAATATTGGGGTGCGCGTCCCCAGAATTCCCTGACCCAGGGCTCGAGCTATCGGCGTCGGGCGAACAGCAGCCCCGACCAGGTCTCGTCCACGGCGCAGACTTTGTAATCCACAAGGCCGGCGGCGAGACCTTGAGCCCGGCCTTGGCCGTCAGATCCTCGACCGGCTCTGGAAAAAGCTCGATGAGGTCGGGTTCAAACGCTTTGACCTGGGGATCCCGCCGATGCTCGTCCCGGTGCGGCGCAGCGATTACCTTCTTCCGGACGCCATCGGGATCCCGCAGCGCGAGGACGGGACCGATACCTTCGGCCAGTACATGAACGGCGGAATCACGGCCGGCCACGTTCTTCATTTTCTGGCCGCCCACTACATTTTGGATGAGCCGAAGCGGGCCGATCGAGTGCTGCGGGCCATGCTCGAACGCCAGATGCGGGGCGAGTTCCAGAACGGCGTCCGGGACGCTGGCGGCCAGGGCATCGACTGGACGACCTGGGATGGCAAGCCGAGCGGCTACGAGGGGTACTTGGCCGACAGCTTCCGCTTCCTGCAGGCAGTTTTGCTGCGAGAGCGGCCCTTTCGGGACAGGCTCTACAGGCCCCTAAGATCTGAAGAGTGAGGATTGGGCAGAAGAGTTGAGGCGGTTGTCCCTGGAGAGGAATCTTGTTAGATTGAACGAGATTTAGGGAGCCGGCGGCGCCACCAGGAGGCCAGGATCGAGCCCGAGATATTCATCCAGGGCCCGAAGATGGCCGGTGCCAGGGCGGCCTTGGCGCTCTTCAGGACGTCCATGGCGATCCCGGTGGCCATCCCGCCGTTCTGCATCCCCACTTCGACGGCGACAGTGCGGCTGTCGATCTCGTTGAGCCGGAGGGCCCGGGAGCCCCAATAGCCGAGGAAGTATCCCGTCGCGTTGTGGAGCATGGCGGCGAAAATGAGAAGCAGTCCGGAAGTGAGGAGCTCGTTGCGGGAGCGGGCGGTGATGATAGCGATGATCAGGCAAATCCCCGCCATGGATACGACCGGGAGCGCCTTGTCCATCCAGTTTTCGGGACCTTTGATGATGTGCCGCATGATAAGTTTGGCCAGCGATACCAGGCCGATCAACCCCAGACCGACGAGCAGACCGCCCTTCATCTGGGCCAAAGGTCCAAGGAAAGCCATGTCCCAGAGAAAAACAGCTGCGGCCAGGACGAAGCATCCGGCTGCGATGGCCCACAGGTGGGCGGCCCGTCCGGCCCAACTTTTCCGGCTGTAGAGAATCCTGTTGGCGATGAGGCCGGCAACGATCGGGACGATGATCATGTTGATGATCGAGAACATCATCAAAAGAAAATCGACCGGAACCATCCGGCCAGCCAAGATCTTCATCCAGAAGGGAGTCATGATGGGCGAGATTAGAGTAGAGATGGCCGTCATGGTCACGGACAGGGCGACATTGGCGCCGGCCAGATAGTTGATCAGGTTTGAGGCGACTCCTCCCGGCACCGAGCCGATCAGCACGATGCCGGCGCCGACCTCAGGCTCGAACCGGAAGAGTGTCGCGATCCCGAAACCCACAAGCGGCATGATCGTGTATTGAAGGAACATGCCGATGATGACCGGCCAGGGCATGGTGATAACGCGGCCAAAATCCTTGACACTGAGGGTCGTGCCCATGCCGAAAGTGATGACCTGGATGAGTGGCACGATCAGGATTTTGAGGTCCGCTCCGAACCAGGTTCCGAAGGCTCCTGGGTAGAACATCGAGGCCGCCACAAAGGCGAAGACCCAGAGAGTAAATGAGTATCTCTTAAATGTGGCGTGGCTCAAGCTGGCGGCGGCCAGGCCGGAGAGAACGATGACGACAGCCGCGCCGAACATCACCTCAACCCGTAGACCTCGGCCATCCTATCGTTCGGCTTGAACCTGTACAGGCACTGGTCGAGGGGAGTGCCGGTGACGGTGATCTTCTCCAGGCCGCCCTGGCCCATCCCCGCCTCGTTCATCGAAGCCAGGTAGAGGACGCGTTTGGGGTCGAACCCCATGATCTTCGTGGCCACGGTGTCGGCGGCCACGGCGTCGAGGCTGGCCAAGGCGACGTGCGCCGGCAGGGCCGTCCCCCAGGCCGGACCGTTCCCTTCCATGGCCTCGAACCCGTCGATCACGGCCAGGTCGGGGAAGACGTCCTGGGCGATATGGAACATGTTGAAGTGGCAGAGGTCGTTCACGGCCGTAGGCGCCGTGTGGAAGAGGGCCTTGTCGTTGCTCTTGTCGTCTTTGATCGGGCAGCCGAGGAGGAGGTTCTTGAGCGACAAGGTGACCAGCACGTAGTTGTGCGTCTTCATCTGGGCGGCGGAGATGATGTAGACGTCGGGGTCCAGGCAGGCCGAGCTGATGCGCACGGGAAGCGGGTTGTGCTCGACGCCGAAGACGTAGCGGTATTCATACGGGCCCAGGTTCAGGTCCACGAGTTTGGCGTTGTAACTTTTCTCGAGCTCGAGATAGCCGGCGTTCTTGTAGCCGTCCCAAGTCTTGTGGTGTCCACCCTCACCGATGATGATCGTCCTTTTGATGTGCGGCGTGAGAAAATCGAGGATGGCGCGTACGGCATCGACGTGGGTGACGGCGAGCGGGTTGTCGGCCAGCACGACGTTGGGCTTGAGCAGGATCTTTTTGTTCCCGATGGACCGCAGGATGTCGCTCTCGAAGGCTTTGAGGGCCTGGGTGACGTTCTTGTACCGGTCCTCTCCCTTGACCAGGCTGACTCGCGCCACTGAGGTGACCTTGGTGAAGAGTTGGGGAGTGGATTGGGTTTGCGAGTATCCGGGGAGAAGATCGGCAGCCCGGCCGGCCGGGCTGCGGCTCAAGGCGAGGCCTCCCAAGGCCCCGAGTCCCATCTTCATGAAGTCCCGCCGGCTGAAGGTGTTTCTCCTCATGCCTCCTCCTCTTTCCCTCTCCCCTTTCTCCTCCCCCACCCGCGGGGGGAGGTCGCGAGGAGGGGGATTCTTATTGTCATCCTCATCGGGGCGGATACTGGAAACCTCGCACGTTGGTACGGATCCTATAAACCTTGTTGTAGCCCACCATGTAAAGGGTCTTTATATCTTCGCCGCCGAAGCAGCAGCTCACCGGGAAGACCGGGAGGTTGATGATGCCGATGAACTCGCCCCGGTCATCGAATATCTGAAGGCCGGCGTAAGTGGCCACATAGATGTTGCCGAGCTCGTCGATCGTCATGCCGTCGGCGCTCGTGCTCCTTCCCTTCCGGTCCAATACCTCCGCCGTGAGTTGGAGCTCGGCGAACTTCCGCTCGTTCCGGAGCGTCCCGTCCTCGTTCACGTCATACGCCCAGACGTAATTGTCCTTGTCGGTGTCCACGTTCCAGAAGGTCTCGCTGTCGTAGGTGTTGTTGACGGAGAGAGTCTTCCCGTCCGGGCTGAGGACGACACCGTTGGGCATGGCGAAGACGTTGGGCTCGATCACCCGGATGACCTTTCCCTCCGGCGTCAGGTAGTAGACGGCCCTACCCGGCTGGCTCTTCCTGGCGTCCGGGGTGAACTGGGGGTCGGTAAAGTAAATCCCTCCCTTCGCATCTACGACCAGGTCGTTCGGCCCATCCAGCGGCTTTTCCTCATAGCCCGCCACCAGCGTTCGCACGATCGTCCCCTGGGTGGTCATCTCCACGATCCGGTGACCGAACATGTCGCAGACGGCCAGGTTGCCGGAGCGAAGCGGCATCAGCCCGTTGGCCTGCATCTGGCCGTGCGAAACATAGCGGTATGTACCGTCCGGGTCCATCTCGACAATCGCGCTCCGCTTCGGGTCGCCCGTCCAATTCTGGTCAAAAAACATGTTCGAGAAGTAGAGCTTGCCGTTGAGCCACTTCGGCCCTTCGGTGAAGGTCAGCCCCGGCCCCTGTGTCGTCCCGTCTATGACCAGCTCGACCCGCGCCTCCTCGGGGATGACGGCGTGATAAGCGGCCAACCGCGCGGCCATCTTCTCGGCATAGTCGGGCCGGGGCGGCCAGAAGACATCCAGGACGTCGCAGCCGAGCTCGCCGACCTTACCGCCGTGGACCATGTTGCCAGGTAAAAGGAGGAGGTCGTCTTTCTGCATCGCCGCGACCCCGTCGAGGATGACCTCGTCCATCGAGCCCCGGAGGACGAGCATCAGCTGCTCCTCGGGATGGATATGGTCGGGGAAGGTCGCGTTCGGGTTCATCCGCAGGAAGCTCAGCTGCGCGCCCCGGCCGGCGATGAGCCTCGAGTTCGCGCCCGGGCTGAGCTCTGTGAATTGCACGTCCTGGAGCAAATAGACGACGCCCGGCTTCACGGTCGGCTCGAGTGGAAAACTGCCCGCCTGGATATTCTCCGGCAGGTCCTTGATCCCGGTTTTGGCAAGATAGTCGAGCCGCGGCGGCCAATAGACCTCCAGGATCTCCGCTCCCTCGGCCCCTGCTTTGACCGCGTTCTCGACGTCCTTCTCGAGGTAGACAAAATCATTCCTCTGGGTGCCGCCGTGGGTTCCATCGGGTACGTCCGCGGGCACCGACCGCATGGTCACGTAGGTCCCGCCGATGAGCTGGCCAACCGCCCCTTTCATAACCACCATGATCCGCTCCGCCGGGAGGACCTCTTTGGGAATCTCTGCGCCCGCCTCGAGTTTCATCCAGGAGACCAGGTTTCCTTTTCCCCAGTAGAGCTTGGCGACGGCGCCTGTCGCGACCTCGACCACCGGCACCTTGGCCAGGTTCATGACGACGCCCGGACCAAGGTTGGAGGCGAGCTTGACTTTCGGGATGTCCGTCCGCACCCGGCCGGAGAGGTTTTTCTCCTGGATGAGCTTCTCGTTCTTGATAACCCAGTCAGGCTTGGCCTGGCAGCCGTAAATAACTAATAGGATGAAGGCGGCGAAACTAGCAGCGATATCCCTGGACGTTAACTTCATGCTTATCAGAGATCTCATTTCTCCTCCTCACATAAGCGCTTGGATCATGCTTTAGGCGATGGCCATAGAGTCTATCCGTATTCAGATGTCCGGCAAATTGTTGATTGTTGAGACCTGACCCCTATCACCCCTATCATTTTTTATCGTGGCGGTTGCCGAGATAGAGCCAGAGCATGTGTTCCCTTGTGTGATTTATGGAGCTGTGCGGCACCTTGCGGTTCGGCGGGATGAGGAACGCCTCTCCCGGCTCCTGCTCGAACAGCCGGTTGCCGAAGAGGAGCAAGCTTTTTCCTTTAACCTGGCACCAGACTTCCTCGCACCCCGGGCCATGGACGTGGGGCTGAGCGATGTCGAAATTATCGATCGAAACGGCCGCGAACCCCATCGGGTTGACGAACTTCGGCGGGACGTCATAGACAAAACCCCGGCCGATGTGGGCCCAGTGCATCCCGACGTCGGGCACGGAATCGTGATAGCTTCCTACAGAGATCTCCGTATTGGGCGTAAACCCCGCCGGGACCTCTTCGACCACCAGGATCATCTCGAGCTGTTCATCGCTGGGGTTGAACAGGCGGTATTCCAAACCCGCCGGCACGACGACCGCGAAGCCGTCTCCGACCTCGACCTTCTTTCCGGCCGCTTCGACGCGCCCCGTCCCCGCCATCACATAGAAGAAGACTTGCTCTCTATCGCTCTTGAAGGGCATGGTGTTCGTCCGCGGCTGGAGCACAGCGCGCTCGTAGGCCTTCAGGTATTTCAGGACAGCGCCTTTTTGGGGAGGCTTCAGCGGGTCTCCCGGCGTCAGGATGTCGCGCTCGATCAGCCCGCCATGTCCCTCGTGGGGCAGCGAGTTACGCCAATGGTTGATATAGAGGAAGACGTCGGAATCGACCTCCGGATGCCGGTGGTTGGATACGGCGCCTTCGGCGAAGGAAGGGTCCGGCTCGACGGTCAGCTTAGGCCTGGATTGTGAGGCGTCACTCAAAAAGGAGCCGAGGCTGAAGACAAGAACGGCTGCCGAGGCCAAAAGAACGAATGCCCTCATGGTCACCTCCGGGGTTAGGCTTAATAAAATTCCGCCAGCCTCTTGTTGATCTTGAATTTATAGAGGCACTGCTCGATCGGCGTTCCAAAGACAGAGATCTTTCCCGGATCTCCCTGGCCAAGGCCTCCCTCGCGCATGGCCCGGAGATAGAGGATCTTCTGGGAGTCGAAACCCATGATCTTGGTCGCGACGGTATCGGCCGCCAGAGGATCGGTGCTGGCCAGCGCGACCTTAGCTTCAAAAGGCGTTCCCCAGGCTGGGCCGTCCCCTTCCATGGCCTCAAACCCGTCGATGACCGCCAGGCCGGGCCAGACCTTGTGCGCCAGGTGAAAGAGGTTGAAATGGAGGATGTCATTGATGGCCGGGGCGGGGCCGTGGAGCAGCCCCTTGTCGCTCCGCTTATAGTCGTTGAGCGGCGCGGCCATCAGGACGTTCTTCAACGACAGAGTGACCAGGACGCAGTCATGGGTCTTCATCCGGGCGAGAGAGATGACATAGACTTCGGGGTCGAGGAACGACGAGATAATGCGCACCGGCTGGGGGTTCTGCTCCCGGCCATAGACATAATAGTTCTTAGAGGGGCCGGCGTTGAGGTCGACAAGTCGGACATTATATTCCTTCTCCAAAGCCTCATAGCCGTTGTTTTTGTATCCTTCGATGGTGTTGAAAACACCCGATTCGCCGATGATAATTGATTTCTTATAGCGAGGTCTAAGGAATTCCAGGACGGCGCGCACGGCATCCACGTGGGTCACGGCCAGGGGGTTCTTAGAGATCGCCATGTTGGGTTTGATCAGTATGGTCTTGTCCCCGATCCCGGCGAAGACCTCGTCTTCGATCTGTTTCAAGGAATCGAAGATGACCTGTTTGCGGTCCGCGCCTTTGATCAGGCTGACCCGGGCCGGCGGGGCGGGTTTGATCGGCATAGGAGCGGCAGGCGGCGTTTGCTCCAAGTACGGGCTGAGCGCACCACCTACGGTTCCAGGCGAATGCCTTGGCATACTGCCGAAAAGACCAACCCCCGCGGCTCCGAGATAGATTCTTCTCAAAAAATCGCGACGACTTTGAAGATTGTCGTTCACGGCAATAGTCTCCTTCTTCCCAATTTATCATCTGATAAAGCAGGGGTGGCGCGGCGACAGGACCCCTGCTGTGTTTTCACTTCGCATCCTCCTCGTGGCGGCAGCCCATGTAGAGCCAGAGCATTGGCTCGTCGGTGTGGTTGATCGACGAGTGAGGGACCTTGTTGTTGGGCGGGATAAGGAAGGCCTCTCCAGGCTCCTGCCAGAGGAGCCGGTTCCCGAAAAAGAGCAAGCTTCGGCCGCGGACCTGCAGCCAGATCTCCTCGGTCCCGGGGCCGTGAGTGTGGGGCTGGGCGACGTCGAAATTGTCGATCGATACGACGATGAACCCCATCGGGTTCGAGAATTTCGGCTCCACATCATAGATGAAGGGATGGGCGATGTGCGCCCAGTGGGCGCCGTAGAGCGGCCGGGAATCATGGTAGCTTCCGACTGAAATCTCCGTATTAGGAACGAAGCCGGGAGATGTTTCTTCCACTACGAGGTACACGTCAAGTGGCGCATCTGAGGGGTTGAGGAACCGGTATTCCAGACCGGCTGGGATGAATACGGCGGACCCCTCCTCAAGCTCGGCCACCTTGCCTCCAGCTTCCACCCGCCCCTTTCCTGAGGAGAAATAGAAAAAATTCTGCTCGCTCGGGTATTTCCTGGGGACAGTGTTTGTCCTTGGCTGGAGGACGCCGCGCCTGTAGGCCTTGATATACTTGAGGACAGCGCCCTTCCGGGCTGGCTGGTGCGGGTCTCCCCTTGTCAGGATGTCGCGTTCGATCAACCCGCCGTGATCCTCTAGCGGCGTCGAGTTTCGCCAGTGGTTGATGTAGAGAGAGACGTCGGTATCGAGCTCGGGATGGCGATAAGCCGGCGGACCGCCTTCAGCATATGAAGGATCGGGCGCGACCGTGAGCTTTTCCTGGGTTTGGGCGGCGGCGGGAAGGGTGGACATCAGCCCCATCAGGACGGCACAATAAAGGCGAGTCCGATTTTTTTTCACGGCGCATCCTCCTCGACGGCGCCCCGGCATACGAACTGGCGGAGAATACCTTCCGGTGGTATTAGGTTGGCTGTTCTCGTTGATGGCCAAGGCTCGCGTTTCGGAATGCTCTATACCACAGCCTCTGATTTGGAGTCAAATTGGCCCGGGCCAGCCGGATCAAAACTAGACCGCTTCTCGTCAGCGGATGGACTTTTCTATTATAATAAGGCGGGCGTTAATTGGATTCGACCGAGTGTCCCCAGTCGGAAAGGGAGAGAATCTCATGGAGCTCAACGTCGTCGTCAGGGAATACCGGCCGCAGGACTTAGAGCCGGTTCTCGGCCTTGTTCAGGAGCTCGAAGCGGAGATGGCCGAGAAGTTTGAGGCCAAGATCAAATCGGGGGTCGAGGACTACCAGACGCGCTACCTCAACCCGGGCAACAAGTACAAAACCTGGGTCGCCCTGATCGAGAATAGGGTCGTCGGGTATCTGATGGGCTATCCTTCGCTCGGGACGCCGGAGATCGACAACATGTACGATATCCTTCCCCTAGCGGCCGGCCAGCTTCCGCCAGAGTTCTACATGCAGATCACCTTCGTCTCCAAGTCCTACCGTAAAAAAGGCATCTCGACTCGGCTTCATGAGCGGGTCATCGCCTATGCCAAGGAAAAGGGGTTCAAAGAGATCTATGCCTGCATCGCCAAGTGGAACGACCCGGAGCTCCGGGTCATCCGCTCGCTCAAGTTCCAGTCCAAGGACCTGGGATACCGATACAGGCTAAGCCTCAAGCTTTGAGGGAGGTGGGTGCGGGCCTCTTTCCTCGGCTCTTGAAAACGAAAAAGAAGGGAATCCCGATAAGGACCATGCCTAGGGCGATCGAGGATTCGACCGGCCGCTCGAAAAACCCGAGGACGAGGATGGCACCCCCGGTCAGGACATAGACCAGTGGGACGACGGGAAACCCGGGCATACGGTAGGCGCTCGTTCTCTCCCGCCTCAGTTTAAAAACCCCGAGGACAGAGAGGATTGGGAAAAGTCCCAAAGAGAATCCCATGTAGGTCAGGATCTGGTCGAAAGTCCCGAACATGACCAGGATAGCGGCGATCATTCCCTGGAGCAGGATGGACTTGGCCGGAACCTTATACCGGGGATGAACGGCGGCGGCAAAGGGGAAGAAGCAGCGGTCGCGGGCCATGGCGTAGTAGACCCGCGGTCCGAGGATGATAAAGGCGCTGAGCGACGAAAAGAGGGCTACGGCGATGAGCACGCTGAGGACGCGTTCGAAGGAGGGGCCGAAAAGATTCCCCACGGCCAGTCCTCCGATCGAGATGACGCCGGTCATCTTGTCGGGGGGCACGGCGTAGACATAGAAAACGTTCAGGAGAAGGTAGAGAGCCAGCACGACGCCGGTACCCAGGATGAGGGAACGGGGTAGATTTTTCCTTGGATCTTTGATCTCGGAACCGATGTAGGCGGAGGCGTTCCAGCCGCTGTAGGCAAACATGATCCACATCAGCGATAGTCCGATCGTCTTCCAC
Organism: Candidatus Aminicenantota bacterium; assembly: GCA_017886205.1. Classification (GTDB taxonomy): domain Bacteria; phylum Acidobacteriota; class Aminicenantia; order Aminicenantales; family UBA8522; genus UBA8522. The sequence goes on from JAFNEO010000032.1 coordinate 44,109, forward strand.
CCGCCGAAATCGAACCTGAACCGGCCGCCTTGGGCGAAATGCCCCAGGTCACCGCGCCCCAGAGAGAACCCGAGAATAATCAACCCGACGATCAGGACGACTTTCAGGAGCGTTAGGAAGTTCTGGACTTTGGCCCCGACCTCTATCCCCCGGGCGTGGATGAGAGTGAACACGAGGATGACCAGGATGGACAGGGTCTTTTTGACCATCGTCCCCTCGATCGAGCTTCCGGAATGAGACAGGTTCAGGAGGCCGGGGAAAGCCCTGGTCAGGTACTCCGAAAACCCGATGGCCGAGGCGGCGATGGGCGCCGAGAAACCGGCGAAAAAGGACACCCAGCCGCTCAGGAACCCGAAAAGGGGGTGGTAAAGCTGGGAGAGAAAGGCATACTCCCCGCCGGCCTTAGGAATGGCTGCGCCCAGCTCGCCGTAGCTCAAGGCGCCGCAGATGGCGATGACCCCTCCGACTGCCCAGAGCCCGAGCATGATAAGCGGGTCCTTCAGGTCGGACATCAGGAGCCCGGAGGTAGTGAAGATTCCGGCGCCGATCATGTTGGCAATAACGATGTTGGTCACCGGGAAAAGCCCAAGCTTCCTTTCGAGCCCGTTATCCATCCTCGTTTCATTCATCGTACCCTATCTCCAGGATGCGATATCGTTCTATCCTATCTGATTTCACATCTTAAAAACAATGACCGGCGGGACAGGCATTTCAAAATCGGCAGGCTGTCACAATCTGGGGAATAGGTCTGACCTTGACGGGAGTTTCGGCCGTGTGATAATTTCCGGGAGAGGCTTGAGCCATTGGCAGCACGGATAAAGCGGAAGTTTCCGAAGATCGCCGGCGCCGGCATCTGCTGCCTGGACCATATCTTCGTAGCTCCCCAGGTCGCCTGGGGCGGGACGGCCCGCGTCGAGGAATACCGGGTCCAGGGAGGGGGGCTCGTCGGCACGGCCTTGGTCGCCTGCGCGCGGCTGGGGGCCTCGTGTCTCCTGTTCAGCTTCCTCAGCCATGACGAAGTCGGAGCGCAGGTCGCCTCGGAGCTCGCCGCCGAGGGCATCAAGCTCGAAGGTGTAGCCGGAATCCCGCAGGGCACAAGCCCTTTCAGCTTTATCCACGTCGATAGCCGGTCGGGCGAAAGGACGATTTTTCATCGGCCGGCCGCAGGCCTGGAGCGGGCCATCCTCCCCGACCTCGGCCGCATCGCGGACTGTGACGCCCTTCTCGTCGATGACTACTACCCAGAGCTAGCCCTGGCCGCCGCCCGGACCGCGCGCCGGAACGGTGTTCCCGTGGTCGCCGACCTGACGGTCAGCCTGAGCACGTGCCCGGACCTATTCCGAGAGATAAGCGTCCTGATCGCACCCAGGGAATTCGCCGCCCTGATCGGATATGCCGAGGACCTGCCCGGCGCCCTCCAGGCCATCCACCGGCTTGGGCCGGAAACGGCCATGCTCACGCTCGGCCGGGAAGGATACATGTATTCATCTCCCGAGGGGCGGGGCAAGGGCAGGGCCTTCAAGGTCGCGACGGTGGACACGACCGGCGCCGGTGACGCCTTTCACGGGGCGTTTGCCTACGGATTGGCCTGCCGATGGGAGCTCCAGAGGTGCGCCGAGTTCGCGGCGGCAGTGGCGGCGATCAAGTGCACGAAGCCGGGCGGAAGGACCGGGCTGCCGACACTCCCGCAGACTCTCCATTTCCTGAAAAGGAACGGACGGCTCGACTGGTCAGACCTGGAGTCGGAATAGGCCCGGCTGTGGAGGATAACTCTTTATGAAAACACGGGAGGAAGGCTGCCTGGTCGCCCAGTTTCACCTGGAGACCAAGGACAAGCTGATCGAAATGGCCAAAGAGACCGTCCGCCACGAGACGGCGGGAAAGTGGGACCGGCCCGGTATTCCCAGTGATCTCTTCAAGAGGTCGGCCGGGTATCTTTTGGATCACGAACAGACGGAGCCAAACCAGGGGATCGTCGCCTTCGCCTACCCCCCTGCACAACCTGGACCTCGAGCAATCGGCCTTCACGGGAATTTGGGTCTCGATGGTCACCGGCATGTCGGCCATACCGAACCTCAAAAAATACCGTCTATTGGATTTCACACTCCCAGATGAAGCGTATACTCATTTTCCTGGCCGGCACCGGAATCGCTAGGCACCCGGACGGCATCCGCGGCGGCGTCCGGGCGATGGCTGAAGCCGCCGCCATCTTGGGAGGATAGACAATAGGCTCCCCGTTTAATATGAATCCTTTTCGATAATATCTTTGAGTTGGCAGAGCGAGTGGTTCCACAGGACATCGTGGACGAAACAGGGAAAGAAATACCGAAAAAAGAACCAGAATATTTTCTCCGTCAATTTCTTTCCCCGGGCGATATCAAAGGCGACATAGATAGAAAGCACAAAAACGCCGGGTTTCGCCTTCTCGATATCGAAGATGAGGATTCCACCTTCCGCAAAGCCGTCCCTCACCCTGTAGGCCAAGCGTTTCTCCTCGACCTGACTCTCCAGCACCACGTGGAAATCAAGGAACCTGAACGGGGTCTTGTACCGAATCAGGTACCCCGGCTCGTTGGGCCTCCCGCTTACCCTCTCCACCTTTAGCCAACGAGGCCTGAAGTATTGGCGGTCCGCGTCTCCGAAGGTTCCCAGGTAGCGGAAGATCTTGTTCGGCTCGCTTTTAATCGTGATGGCATACATGCTCTCGAAGGCGGGCCTTCCCGGACCGAACCCGAGGCCGTTTCTCCCCAGTAGCTCTTCCCTCTTCTCCTCCCTGTCTTCTTTGTGGAGGCCGGTCGGATAGCGCCCCAGCGTGTACCAGCGCAAACCGAAGACTTGTTCGGTCAGCGAATTCCGCATCGTCAGCAGAAGGCCGCCCGCGAAAATCGACCAGACGGCCAGCGGGTGGAACATGGCCCGCAGGCCGGCTCGATAGGTGTCATCGCCGCTGACGATTTTCCATAAGATGTCCGCCAGTCGTCGCACCCTTTCCGGTTTGGTCTTCCGCTCCGTGAGAACGGCCTGATACAGAATGCGGCTGAGCGTCGGGCTGGAAAACACGAGGCGATTGAGCATAAAGAGGACCCGGCCAAAGCCGTTGTCGCGCTTGAGGTCTTTGATGACCGGTCCATAGGCGGTCTGGAGGCTCCGGCTGTCCAGGCCCGCTTCCAGGATGGCCCGGGCCAGGGCCGTGGCCGTGAGATACGCAGAATAAATGCCGTCCTTGTAGAGCCTGGCCCAGGCCATGTCTCCCACTACGGCGGCCCGCTCTCCGACTACCTGGGCGGCCGCGCCGACTGTCATGTTGGGAGCGCACATGCAGACGGGCCTCGTCTCCGCTCCACGCGGGAGGATTCTCTTGACCTGCGGGAGCTCAAGGTATTCTTTGATTAGGTCCAGATTATCGCTGCTTCTCGAATCGTCCACCGACCGGCCCAACAGCGCCGCCGTGATGTACCTCCCCTTGGGGATCAGCGACGACATTTCGATCTTTAAGGTCTTGGATCCATACTCGACGAAATAGATCTCTCCCTCCAGAAACGCTTCCAGGTCTTCTTGGATTTCGACCTCACAGATTAGAGCCCTTCTCACTTCGGGAGGAGAGTACCCGGGGACCGCCTTGCGAACAACCTCCCAAAAGGGATTCTGTTCGGTCGGCCTACCCAGGAACTGGTTAACACCCCCGGCCAGGACCAGGAAGCTCGCCTCGATCGCTCGATCCGCCACTTCGCCGGACTCCCGGAATCTCTCGCGGCCTGTGTCGGGATTAACCGGGGTTTCTTGAGCCAGCCGCCCTTGGCCTTCGCCTGCCACTGGGTGGTAGAGGACGATCGGCTTTCCTGCTTCAGAGTATCGGAGGTCATAGACGTCGCCGAAAATGATCCTGGCGCCCGCCTCTCTAGCTTTTTCGAGCAAAAAAGAATCGAAATTCCGGTCCTGATTGGCCCTTCCCTTTGGACGGGACCCCCTGAACACGGCGTACATCTTTTTGTCCTCAGGCACCCGGAGCTCGATGTTTTTCCAATGCCCGTGGATGGTCAGGGATCGGATCGTGCCGGCGATGATGTCCTCGGGCAAGAACAACCCTTCCTGTTCCAGGGCTTCGGCCAATTTCGGCGAGAGGCCGCCGGCGCAATAGTTGCACCCTTCCCGGCAGGAGAAATGAGGGAGGGAATCGCCCCGGCCGGTCTCTCCCTTTTTTTCGATGATGATGAGATCGGCCTCCAGGCCGCGGAGTTTGGCCAGTCGGAGGAAATGGATGGCGAAGAAGGCGCCGGCCGGCCCTCCGCCGACGACCACGATCGTATCCTTATCTTTGAGCTTCATGGATGATGGCACGGCAGAGGCGGGCAGCACCGGCCTCTAAACTCTACTAAATATATATATATACTCGGATTATAGCAGGAAGCCCGGCGGAAGTCATCCGCAAAGGCTCGCCTGGACTTTAAACGATGTTTTTGAGAAAATCCCGAGCGCCGGGAATTTTCCAAAGGGAATATAACGCAGGAGTGATTTATGACGGAGTCAAGGTTGGCCCGCGGGCCGCTCTCGAAAGTCGCTAAGCCGTGGGGCTCCGAGGAGCTGCTGGCCTCGACCGACCGCTATGCGCTGAAGCTCATCCGGGTGCAGAAGGGTTCGCGGCCGAGCCTACAGTACCACCGCAGGAAGTCGGAATCCCTGTTCCTCCTCTCCGGAAAGTTGCGCGTGGAAATGGGCGAAAACAAAGATGAGCTCGACGACGTGGTCCGGATCGAGGATGACTATGGCCGAACAGAAAAGTAGACCCAGGATCGTCATCATCGGCGCCGGAGCCACCGGCCGCGGCCAGATCGGCCGGCTGGCCCATCAGGCCGGTTTCGCCCTCGCTTTCATCGAACGGCGGAAAGACCTGGTCGACATCTTGCGGTCGGCGGGAAAATACACTGTCGGACTGGCCGGCCAAACGATCCGAGAGGTCGGGGTCGGCGGGTTCGAGATGATCCATTCGGACGAGCTTTTCAAGTGCATGCCGGCGATCGCCCAAGCGGACATCATCGCCACGGCCGTCCTCCCGACCAACCTGGAAGCCGTTGCCCCTCTCCTGGCCAAGGGCCTGGGCCTAAGGCGGGAGCGGAATATCGACTGGCCGCTGAATGTCATCGCCTGTGAGAACATGGAGCGGAGCTCGAGCACCTTGCGAGACCTGGTGCTGCGGCATACCCCCAAGTTCGACTGGGGCTGGGTCGACGCCAACGTCGGCTTTCCGGACGCCATGGTCGCCTGCCTCGTCCCCTGGCCCAAGGACCCTCTCTACCTTATGGCGGAGGCCGTGCAGGAGTGGTCGGTGGACGCCCGCGGAGTGAAGTACCCCATCCCTGAACTCTCCGGACTGACTCTGAGCGCCAACCAGGAAGCGGCCCTGGAACGCAAGCTCTTCATAAAGAACACCGGGCATTTCGCCATCGGAATCCTCGGTTATTTGAAGGGTTACCCGCTGATGCACGAGGCCGCACGCGACCCCGAGATTTTTGCCTTGGCCGATGCGGCCACGAAAGAGTCCGCCGCTGCGGTGGCCGGCAAGCATGGCTTTAATTCGCAAGAAACCGAGGAATACCGGCGGACCTTCATGGAGCAGATGCTCTCGCCGTTTCTTCCGGATGAGATCGGGCGGGTGATCCGTGAGCTGGGCCGCAAACTGGCCCGTGAGGAACGCCTGGTCGGCCTGGCG
>JAFNEO010000033.1 GCA_017886205.1 Candidatus Aminicenantota bacterium
GTTACCTTTTTCGTGATTCAACAGATCCTCGTGCGGTTACATATAAGATGATTCAATGCGCTTGTTTGACTCTCCCGATTTTCCTGTGCTATAAGCACAAGCGCAATCCAGACAAGGAGGCGTCTTTTTGCATGCAACTCGCCAGAAACATCGGTTTCTACCTGGGCTTCGTCGCCGCTTCCGCGCTCTTTCTCGTCGTCCAGCATTTCACGCACATCGAATTCTTCCTCCACGTCGCCGCCATCCCGCTCGAAGTCTTGGTGGCCGTCTTCATCGTCGAGAAGATGCTGGAACGGCGGGAGACAAAGGAAAGGCGCCGTCAGCTCATGTTCATCAAGAGCCACATGTTCCGGACCGACATGCGCGGTCTCTTCATCGCCAATTTCCGCGGCCTTAAGCAGCCGGCCATCACCATGAGTCAGATCAAGGACGCCTCGCTGGAGGACCTCCGCAAGATGCGCCGTGAGGCCGAGGCCATCGAATACCGTTCGCCCGAGGCGGTAGAGGAGACCATCCGGGAGTACGTCAAGGCCCAGCCCGTCTGGACGAGCTTCATGGAACGGGCCATCACCTATAATTTCGAGAACATCTTCCTGGACATGATCTACATTCTCCACTTCATCAGCGACGTCAAGGCCTTCAAGGAGCGCTATCCCGACCGGCTCTTCATCCATGAGGCCGAAAGGAACGAGCGGCTGATGACCAAGGTGAAGAAGGTCTTGAACGACGGGATCCAGAAGTTCCTGGATTATACCATCGAGCTCAAGGAAAAGCAGCCCAAGGTTTTCGCCGACCTGATGACCGACTACGAGATCTCCGACCGGATGCATCTTTCCCGATCCTGATTGGAAGACCGGGATCAGGAGGCCACATGAGGACGAGATCAAAGCTCACCATCACCTTTCTTCTTGTCATTGCAGTTGCGGTCCTCACCGTGTCCGCCGTTCCGCCTCAGGAAGAGGTCCAGGCATTATCTCCCGACGCTCTTCAGTCTTTCGAGCGTTTCGTCGCCGAACGCATGGCCTACGATCGCATACCGGGCCTTTCGGTCGGCTTCGTCGAAGGCGATCTCACCTGGGCTAGGGGGTTCGGATGGGCCGACGTCGAAAACCAATCCCCGGCCAAGCCGGATAGTTCCTACCGCCTGGCCTCGATCACCAAGACCATCACGGCCGTTGCCGTCCTCAAGCTCGTCGAAGAGGGAAAGATCGACCTCGACGCCGAGATCCAGACCTATGTCCCCTATTTTCCGCGGAAAAAATGGTCGGTGACCGTCCGTCAGATACTGGGGCACGTCGGCGGCATCAGCCACTACAAGGATGACACCGTCGAGGGCCACATCAAGGATCCCAAAAACACGCGCCAGGCGCTGGAAATCTTCCAGGATTTTGACCTCGTCGCCGAGCCGGGCACGAGGTACAACTACTCAAGCTACGGGTATAACCTCCTCGGCGCCGCGATCGAGGGTGCCTCAGGTCTGCCCTACGGCGAGTTCATCAAGACGCGCATCTTCGAACCGCTGAACATGATAGAGTCACGCCTGGACAATCCACTGGAGATCATCCCCAACCGTGTGCACGGCTATCAGATCGTCAACGGAGAACTGAGGAATTCCGAGTACGTTGACATCTCCAGCCGTTTTGCCGCCGGGGGAACGCGCTCCACGGTCCTCGACCTCCTCAAGTATGCCAAGGGGATTATGAAAGGCCAGATCCTGAAGGAGACGACCTGGCGGGAGATGCTCTCTCCCCTGGTGCTCCGCAACGGCTTTATGACTGGGTACGGGCTGGGCTGGGGACTGCAGCCCTGGAACGGTCACTTCGCCGTCAGCCACAGCGGCTCGCAGCCCGAGACGCGGACACAACTTCTTATCTTTCCAGAGGAGGATTTCGCCGTGGCCATCGCCTGCAACCTGGAGGGGGCAAACCTGATGCCCTATGTCCAGAGGCTAGCCGACCTGGTGCTGAATGAGGAGGGCGGCGTCTCGGCCTACACGCCCGACCGGGCGCGACAGTCCATCTACCAGGCGGTCGTCTATGCGTTCGATTACGGCCTGAGTGGTTTTCTCTGGACCGGAGCTTCGGTATCCAAGAGCCGGGACGACCTCAGGGACGCCTTTGATTACTTCATTGAAAGCGTTGGCGAAAACAGCTTGGGACGGGATTATGAGAAGGCCAAGAACAAAATCCTGGCAGGGATCCATCCCAGCTCTAAACAAGCGCTCACCAAAGTCGGTTCCTATATGGCCTGGGCGCTCGAGGAAGAGGGCGGAAGAGAGACCCTGCAAATGTATCACCAGCGGGGCCCGATCGGCTTCTTCAACGACTACATCCGGCTGAGCACCGCCGGGCCATCGCCGAAGAAATATCTGCGGTTCAGCGGAGAGTTCAGCCGGCTGATGGCGGATTGGGAAAGGGACTGGGCGAAGACACACACGGAGGGGTTCCGGCGGTTAGTCATCACGCCGGGCACGGACTTTGAGGTTTTGATACCCCGGCTCAAAGAGATGTTTGCAGGAGCATCGATCTGCCCGGATATAAGCCTAGACCTGGCGGAGGCTGCCGATTATTTCCTGGAAAAAAAGGACGCTGAAAGGGCGATGTCCGTTCTCACGCTCGGCCGGGAGGTCTATCCGGCATCGCCGTTGCTGGCCGCCGCTCTCGGCTACGTCCTGGTGTGGCACGGCCGCGTTGAAGAAGGGCAAAAATTGTACCTCGAGGCCCGGGAGCTCGACCCGGCCCACCCGGTGCTGAGGGCCGACCAGTTCATCGCCTCGATGAGGCAGTTGGCTGGGGCCGATAAAAAGAAGGAAGCCCAGGCCCTCGGGTTAATCGCGGTAGAGCTCAACCCTAAAGAGCCGAGCCTCTACTCCGCCCTCGGCGAGATAAGTTTCCTGGCCGGAGAAAAGGGAAAAGCCGCCGAATACTTGAAAAAGGCGCTCCAGATCGACCCCGATTTCGAGGAGGCCAAGACGCGGCTCAAGTCCTTGGAAAAATAGGGAGAGAAGCCATGGTTGAAGGGATCGGAGATCGCTTTCAGGGCGAAACTAAATATATAAGGGACAAGCTTCCGGCCGGATACCTGGACTGGAGGAAAAAGCCGGGGCCCTATAAAGTCTATCTGGAGGCGCCGAAGGTCAAGCTCCCGGCGCCGGCTGGAAGCGGAGGCATGCCGGTCTGGGAGGCAGTCGGGCGGAGGCGAAGCGTGCGGGATTTCAGGAATACTCCTGTGAGGGCGGAGGACCTATCCCAGCTTCTCTGGGCGTCCCAGGGAGTGACCAAGTTCATGGGAGAATACGCCCTGCGCTCGGCTCCCTCGGCGGGAGCCCTATATCCTGTCGAGACCTATCTCTCGGTCCATATGGTCGAAGGGATCGAACCCGGGATCTTTCATTATGGTGTCCGAGAGCACGAACTGGAGCTACTGCGGCCGGGTGATTTCCGTTCCGCGGTGGCCGAAGCGGGCCTGGACCAGGGCTTTTTAGCTGAGGCGGCGGTCGTATTCGCTTGGACAGCTGTCTTTGCCCGTTCGAAGTGGAAGTATAAGGAGCGGGCGTATCGCTATGTCTATCTCGATGCCGGACACATCGCCCAGAATGTGGCGCTCGCGGCTGTGGCGATGGGTCTCGGGTCCTGCCAGGTCGCCGCGCTTTACGATGACGAGGTCAATGCCATACTGGGCGTGGATGGGAAAGAAGAAAGCATCATCTACATGACCGCCCTCGGCCGGCCCTAGAAAGGGGTCAGGTCTCAACAATCAACAAATTTGCCCCTATCAGTCTCCTTTTGTTGAAAGTTGAGACCTGACCCCTTTAGTTTCCCCTTTAGTTTGACCCCTTTGGTTCCCCTTTGGTTGGGGGGCCTTCCCCTGCCCTAGCGGGAAGGGATGATGGGGAGGGGGGACCGGGACACTGACAACCAGTCCGGTCAGCTTGCGTCAGAGGCTTGAACAGAGAGATAATGACCTAGATCGGAGGAAATCACCCATGAAAAAAGCGATAGGAATTGGCTCAGCTTTTCTGTTTCTTCTCGCCAACGTTTTGATGGCTTCCAGGCAAGAGCAGAAGCCGGAGAAGCCGTGGCTGCTGACCCAGGATCAGGTCAATTCGATTGTCAACGCCGTGCGCGCGGGAAAAGACCTGACTCCCTCGGCCTGGCCCGAGGGGGCGAAGGTCGCCGTCGCGCTGTCCTTCGACTTCGACGCCGAAACCAATGCCCTCCGGGACGGTCAGCATTCCCCAGGCATTCTCTCCCAGGGAGAATATGCCGCCCGGGTCGCTGTGCCGCGCATCCTGGCTCTCCTCGATAAGTACCGTATCCCTGCGTCTTTCTTTGTCCCGGCGGTGACGGCTCTCCTTCATCCCGCTGAGATCAAGGCTGTCATGGGCAAGGGGCGACATGAAGTCGGACTCCACGGCTGGGTCCACGAGCGCAATTCCCTCCTCACTGAAGACGACGAGCGAACACTGATGAAAAAGTCATTCGACACGCTCAGGGAAATGACGGGAAAGGCCCCGGTCGGCATCCGCACCCCGTCCTGGGATTTCAGCGCCTCCACCCTTAAGCTCATCCGCGAGCTCGGGCTTCTCTACGACAGCAGCCTGATGGCCGACGACCGCCCCTACGAGATCCTCAAAGACGGGAAGCCGACGGGAGTGGTCGAGCTCCCGGTCGAATGGCTCCTCGACGACTATCCTTATTTCGGGTTCGAGCGCTACAGCGATGTCCGGCCGCATATCACCCCGCACGAAGTCTTCGAGATCTGGGCGGCCGAATTTGATAAGGCCTACGAGGAAGGGACGCTCTTCGTCCTGACCATGCATCCGAAATTCATCGGTCACCGCAGCCGCATCCTGATGCTGGAGAAACTCATCCAGCACATCCTGGCCCAAAAGAACGTCTGGTTCGCCACCCACGAATCCATCGCCCGCTATGTGAAGACCAAAGTGGAGTGACAGGTTAACCTTGGGTCAAGCCCAAACATCTAACAAATTGGACTTAAAAATCAGGGCTTGTTGATTGTTGAGACCTGACCCCTTAGCCTTTCAATACACCCGGAGCCACTTTTCAGTGGTCAGGTCAAACCCCCAGAGCTGGTAGTTTTCGTTGTTTTCGACGATAGCGTATTTCCCTGCGCTCCAGATTTGCACCGTATAATAGGTGGCGAAGGGGAGCGGGATGGCCTTCTGCTCTGTCAGATTCGCATCCAGCAGACAGATAGAAGAGATCTCCCCTTCGAGTCTTCGCAAAATGAGCTGTCCATCCGACGCCCATTCCAGAGCCTGTGAGGGCCAGCGGAGGTCATACCCGGCGAGTTCTTTGATCTGGATGATTTTGCCCTCAGCCGTGGAATAGACCCCAAGCATAGAGTTTGCGGTCAGGAAGGCCAGCTTGTCTCCGGACCTGTTCCAGCGGAAGCCGGTTACCGAATCTTCCGGATAAACCTGGTGTTTTTCAAGGGTCTCAGGATCGAGGACAGTCAAGACCTCTCTGGACATGGCTTCATCATAATGAATATAAGCAATCAGACCCGCCTCAGATGTCATGGCCTCCGGCGGCATAGAGGCTGAGTACGGCTTGCGGATCTGGTCGGCGAGTGTCTCTACCTGCCCGGACTCCAAGTTCACCCGCAGGAGCCTTGCTCCGACCCGCTGATCCTTGCTTCTGGGTTTGATTTTCGTTGTACAAAGCAGAAACAACGACCGGTCGGATTCCCCGAAACTGATGAACAGGTAATAGTCAGCATCCTGAATTCCCAGGTCGTAGCCCTTCAAGCCTGAACCGTCGCTGTTGATCACCCACAGATCCTGGGCGGTTGTCTTGGGAACATTTCTCGCTATAAACGCCACTCTGTCGCCTTGAGGGGACACGCGAATAGGATAAATAAACCCCCCATAAAGGGGCGATCCCTGATCCCACGTTCCGACCAGCGACCTTTCTTCTTTCCCGTTACTATTCATGATCCGCAGCTCGGCGAACCCGTGCCGTTTCCCGCCCAGGTGATAGGTGACAAATACTACCTTATCGCCGCCCAAAGACATTTCCCCCCACATCGAAGGATACCTAGCTATCTTCTCAGTCCGTCCGTCGCCCGGATCAAACTTAAAAAACCCCCTTTCCGTAGCGAAATAAAAGGCGTTAGTGCGGACCTCGAGGCCGTAGATATAAGGCTCGTTTCGCAGCATCCTGGTGCCGAGCGCAAAGAGCGCCACGAGGCCGAGAGATGCCAAAACGAAAATCCCGCCGAATTTCGTAAAGGTCCAGGCCCTGCGCTTGGGTTGAGAGAAATCCGCCCTGCTCAATGTCATCAGAGAAGCCAGGACCAAACTCAAAGGCACGAGGAGGCTCATGAGAGAAATAAGGGTAAAGGCAGAGGACAGCATTTCCCGGTCGAGCAGCGGAAAACTAGCCCGAGTCACACCCACCTGGAGGGCTATCCAGATCAGGGCTGCCAGGAAGGCGACGACATGAGTCTTCTCCGAGAGGATGGAGAGTGAAAAAGCCGTCGTAAAAAGCAGCAGAGGCAGGATATAGGCCAGGATTCCATAAGAAATATCTTCCCCAACCAACGGGAAGCTGAAAGCGTCACTGGCCGATTTCAACGCCGGATGGACTCGTGTCAAGAGAGCGAAAAGGAGTACAACGGCAAACAGAACGCTGAGCAAAGAGAGATACTTGGCGAGCCAGATCCGCCATTTTTTGACGGGCCGGGAAAAGAGATAGGCCCAGGCTCCGTCCTGGAATTCGGAGGCAAGCCCGCTGGCGCCGAGCATCAGGGAGAAAACCGGGAGAAAGATGAGCAGGATGGTGCTGGCCAGGATGTCGAGCGCTTCCTTGTCCTTGGAATATCCCGAGAAGGCCAGGGAAAAGAGCACCAACCCCGCCAGGGCAAACAAGAACAGCCCTGATTTTTCCTTCCATTCCTTGACGATCATCTTTTTGAACATGGCACCCCTCCTCAGCCGGCGACGAAGCTCCGGAAGATCTCTTCAAGAGTCAGCGGCTCGATATCCATCAGGGTGGGACAAAACCCCTCTATTTTTTTCTTCTTGTCATCGGACCAGGGATAGACGACGACTTCCATACGCTGGCCGTCCCGGCTTTCGACAAGAATGCCGCCTATTCCCAAACTCTGAGGAGGGGCTCCTTGGAAAGCCAGGCGCACACGCCTGGTGGAATTCTTGACGGCCTCATGTTCTTCGTCCAGGATGAGCCGGCCGCGGTGAAGGATAAATAGGTGATCGACGATTCGCTCGAGCTCATGGACGAGATGGGTCGAGAAAAGGATGGTAATGCCCGAATCAGCCAGCTCGCGGATGATGTCTTGGAGGAAATCATGACGTGTCGGAACGTCAAGCCCGGAAGTGGGGTCGTCGAGGACGAGGAGTGACGGCCTGGCCGCCAGGGCCACCGCCATCTCGAGCTTAAGCTTCGTACCGCGCGAAAGCGTTTTTATTCTGGCTTTTTTGTCCAGAGAAAAGCGTTTGAGGAGTTCCTCGGCCCGCCGGCCGTCCCAGCGGCGGTAAAACCCGGCGTTGAAATCCAGGAGCTCCCCGACGCGCATCCCGCCGAAGAAAAAAGGGTCCTCGGGGATGTAGCCGACTTCCTCTTTATAGGCGGCGGACCGGAATGATACCGGGCCATCCTTGTAGTGAATCTGGCCTCGGTCTGGGGGGATGACACCCAACAGGATCCGGATCAGGGTAGTCTTCCCTTCACCGTTCAAGCCCAAAAGCCCGTAGACCTTGCCTGTGCTGAGTCTTATGTTCAAATCGCTGAAGACGATATGTCGGCCGAAAGACTTGCTCAGACCCGTGATCTTGAGTAGCTCGCTCATCTCCCCTCTCCTTCGCCGCGGTTTTCCTGGTTTTTGAGCCGGGATTCGACGATCCTCCTGATCTCGGCAGCATCCAGGCCGAACTTCCGGGCCTCGGAGATGGCCCTGTCAAAAACATCCTCCATCAACCTCACTTTATCCTTCTGGATCAGGGAGGACGAGTTCTCGCTCACAAAACTGGCTTTGCCCTTGCGCGTGCAGATGAACCCCTCATGCTCCAGCTCACGGTAGGCGCGGGCAACGGTGTTGGGGTTGACCACGAGCTCCGCGGCCAGGTCTCTGATCGAGGGAAGGGCTTCGTTGGCTTTGATAACGCCAAGAGAGATCTCGCTTTTTATCCCCTTCTTGATCTGTTCATAGATCGGGATGAAACCCGAAGTTTCGATCGTGATCATTTGAGTATCCTCTGCATCGCTGTATTAGTAATTTAATACAGTAAGCCGCGTTTGTCAAGTCTTTTTCTTAATCAAGGGTTAGACTGAGGTTAGATTTCTTCTGGACCGACCATTCCCCCCGAGATGATGGAGTTCATGGCCTCGGATACGCTCCAGTCCAGATTCCGGACCTGCGACTCTTTGAGGATGACGACGAACCCGGTCGTCGGGTTGGGCGCCGTGGGTATGAAAACCCTGAACAGGTTCTCTTCCCTGTTTTTCTGGTCCTTCATAACGGCCGTGACGAACCCGACCGACCAGACCCCCGGCCGGAAATGTTCCACCATGACGACTCGCTTGAACGCCCCTTTCTCCGGAAGGGAGAGGGCGTCGGCCAGCTGCTTGCCCAATGTATAAACCGTCTTGATGAGCGGGATGCGCGTGGTGACCAACTCGACGAGGCCGAAGGCCTTTCGTCCCGCCCAGTTGCTGGCCACTAACCCGAGAAGGTACAGGGCGATGAGGACGAGGACGATGCCCAGGCCGGGGATTCTGAACCCGAGCCAGCGGTCGAGGAGCTTCGTGATGCGCGTATCAACGGTCAGGTAGAAGAAGCGGATGACGAGATAAGAGAGCCCGATCGGGACGACCGCCAGCAGGCCTCGAAAGATATGGGTTTTGAGGTGTTTGAAGAATCCTCTCATCAGGGCAGGCTCCTTGATCTGAATACTCGATCGGCGCTCGTTTTTCGGCCCGGTGAACGGCTCAGCTCTTTTTCCCTCGCCCCATCTTGGCGGCAAAGTAGCCGAAGAGAAACCCGACCAGGACGGCCAGAGGCACGAGGATCACCTGGGACATGCTGATCTTCCAGAAATAGAACCGGAAGACGACCTCCTGGGTGTTCTGGACCAGGATGATGACAAGCAGAACGAGCAGGACGGCGACGATCAAGAGTTTCGCTTTCATTACATCCACCTCTTTCGTCTGAAATATATCACCATCACGAGGCCGATCGCCAGCATTATCCCCACAATGAGAAAATACCCCCAACGCCATTCCAGTTCCGGCATGAACTTGAAATTCATCCCGTAGACACCGGCGATAAAGGTCAGGGGGATGAAGATCGTGGCGATGATGGTCAGGACCTTCATCACCTCGTTCATCCGATTGCTGATGCTGGAAAGATAAATGTCGAGCATCCCGGACAGCATATCGCGGTAGGTCTCGACCGTGTCGATGACCTGGATGGTGTGGTCGTAAACGTCGCGGAAGAAGATGCCGGTCGGCTCCTTGATCAAACCGGATTCCGCCCGTTCCAGGCCGCTGATGACCTCACGCAGCGGCCAGACTGACTTTCGCAGGTAGATCATCTCCCTTTTCAGGACGTGAAGGGCATGAAGCGTTTCGCGCTTCGGGTCGCTGATAAGCTTCTCCTCCAGGGCTTCCACCCGTTCGCCCAGGTTTTCCAGGATGATGAAATAGTTATCGACGACGGCGTCGATCAGGGAGTAGGCGAGATAATCCGGGCCCATCTTGCGGACCCGGCCCTTGCCCGTGCGGATGCGCTCCCGCACCGGGTCGAACACGTCGCCACCCGCCTCCTGGAAGGAGATGACGAAGTTTGGGCCGAGGATCAGGCTGACCTGCTCCGACTGGACTTCCCGCCGCCTGGCATGAAAGCTGAGCATGCGCAAAACGATGTAGATATAGCCCCCCGTGTCCTCCATCTTGGGCCTCTGGGCCGTGGTCATGATGTCCTCGAGAATCAGGGAATGGATGCCGAAACACTGGCCGATCCGGCCGATGACTTCGGCGTCATGGACACCTTCGATATTGATCCAGGTGACCGTCGGTGTCTCCTTGAATGGGAAGCAATCGTCGACCGTTTCCGCCTCTTTCATCTGGTAGTTCTGTTCGTCGTAGTCGATAACGGTGATCCTAGTCTTTTCGGCCTTCTTCTCGCCGACATGGATGAGACTCCCGGGCGGCAGCCCGGCTTTCCTCGACCTTCGATGGTAATTTTTAGCCATGCTGGACCTCGTATTTTCTGACGTAGGCGTCGGCATCGGACTCTTGCCTGGTTTGGGATAGAACCTTGCCTCCGAGCGGCTTAGCCCGCTCTTTCTGGATCATCGACGAAGGCTATTTGAGCCTCGCCTCGGCGGCCTTCCAGTCGATATTCTTGAAGAAGGCCTCGATGTAGTCGGCCCGCTTCAGGCCGTAGTCGATCATGAAGGCGTGCTCGAAGACGTCCATGATCAGGATCGGCTGGCAGCCGGCCGGATGGCCCACATCGTGCTCATTGACCCAGAAATTGATGAGCTGGCCGTTGGTCACGTCCTCGTAGAGGACGGCCCAGCCGATGCCTCTCATGGCACCCACGGCCTTGAAATCCTTTTCCCAAGCCTCATAGGTGCCGAAACTCTCGACGATCTTCTTTCCGAGCTTGCCGTTGAGGTCGAGGGCGTCTTTCCCGCCCAGGTTCTCGAAGTAGTACTCATGGAGTCGCATCCCGTCGAACTCCCAGCCGAGCCGCCGTTTTAGCTCGGCGAACTCCGGGGTAGCGGTCTTGACGTCCTTCAGCATCGCGGCCAGCGCGTCCAGGACCTTGTTGGTGTTGGTCACATAGCCCTGGTACAGCGTGAAATGGTTCTTGAGCAGGGTCTCGCTGAAACCCGCCATGCCGATGAGCTTCGAATAGTCTTTCGCCGAGTAAGCCATTGTCTTTTCCTCCCTTTTGAGATTTGGGTTCGAGGGGAACGCCGGCCGCGAAAGCAGCGCTGCTCCCCCCACGCCTGTTATCGTCAGGAACTCCCGTCGGCGCATGTCCTACTTCTTACCTTCCTTTTCCTCTTTCTCCTCGTGGAGGAGGCCGGCCTTCTTCCGGATATCGTGCTCCAGCCCGGCCGCCAGCTCCGGGCTCTCCTTAAGGAGCTTCTTGACATTATCCCGGCCCTGGCCGATCCTCTCGCCCTTGAAGGAATACCAGGTTCCGGTCTTTTCGATGAGGCCGAAATTCACCCCGCAGTCGACGAGATCGCCCTCCTTGGAGATGCCGTGGCCGTAGATGAGGTCGAACTCCGCATCCCGGAAGGGCGGGGCCATCTTGTTCTTGACGATCTTCACCTTAACCCGGTTGCCGACGATGACGTCGCCCTCCTTGAGCGAGGTGATCCGGCGGACGTCGATCCGCATCGAAGAATAGAACTTGAGCGCCCGACCGCCCGTGGTCGTCTCCGGGTTCCCGATGAAAATGCCGATCTTCTCCCGCATCTGATTGACGAAGATGAAGCAGGTCTTGGACCGGGCGACGATGGCGGTGAGCTTGCGCAGGGCTTGAGACATCAGCCGGGCCTGAAGGCCCATGTGGGCGTCGCCCATCTCGCCGTCGAGCTCGGCCTTGGGGACCAGGGCGGCTACAGAGTCGACGACGATGACGTCCACCGCGCCGCTCCGGACCAGGACCTCAGCAATCTCGAGGGCCTGCTCGCCGTAGTCGGGCTGGGAGATGAGGAGGTTGTCCACATCCACTCCAACGCTGCCCGCATAGGTCGGGTCCAGGGCGTGTTCGGCGTCGATGAAGGCGGCCTGGCCACCCAGTTTCTGGGCCTCGGCGATGACGTGGAGGGCTAGGGTCGTTTTGCCGGTCGCCTCCGGACCGAAGACCTCGACGACGCGTCCGCGGGGGAAACCGCCGATCCCCAGAGCCAGGTCGAAGGCGATGGAGCCGGTGGGGATCGCCGGCACCTTGACGGCCGCCTCTTTCTGGCCGAGTTTCATGACCGAGCCCTTGCCGAACTGTTTCTCGATCTGGGAGACGGCCGCCTCGATGGCCTTTAACCGCGACGCCTGCCTCTGCTCGATATCTTCGCTTTTCACCTTGTCCATCTTTTCCTCCTCATCACAAGAGACGTCGGCCGAGGGCATACTCTATCAAAGCCGCGGGTAACGCCTCCTCCCTCCTATTCTAACACGAATCAGCGATTCTTAAAGTGGGCACGCGCACCCGACAAAAATATGGGGACGGTTCTGTTTTTCTAAATAAATAGAACCGTCCCCATATTTTTACTTGTACTCGTAGAAGCCGCGGCCGGACTTGCGGCCCAGGTACCCCGCATCCACATACTTCTTCAGGAGCGGGCTGGGCCTGTACTTCGAGTCCTTGAACCCGTCGTAGAGCACCTCCATGATGTAAAGGCAGACGTCGAGGCCGATGAGGTCGGCCAGCGCCAGCGGCCCCAGCGGGTGGTTCATCCCGAGCTTCATCACGGTGTCGATGGCCTCGACCGAACCGACGCCTTCCATCAAAGCGCAGACGGCCTCGTTGATCATCGGCATCAGGATACGGTTAGCGATGAACCCCGGGTAGTCGTTGGCCTCGACCGGGACCTTGCCCATTTTCTCGGCTAGCCCTTTGACCACGGCGAACGTCTCCGGCGACGTGGCGATGCCCTTGACGAGCTCGACGAGCGTCATCAGCGGGACCGGGTTCATGAAGTGCATGCCCATGAACCTGGCCGGACGCGAAGTCAGCGCCGCCAGCCGCGTGATCGAGATCGAAGACGTGTTCGAGGTCAGGATGACCTCGGGCGCCAGGACCTTGTCCAGCGTGACCAGGACTTTCTTTTTGACCTCATAGTCCTCGAACACGGCCTCGACGACGAAGTCCACGGCCTTGAAATCGTCGAGCGAGGTTGTCGTCTTGATCCGGCCCAGGATCTTCCCCTTGTCCTCGGTGATCTTCCCCTTCTCGATGAGCTTAGAGACGCTCTTGTCGATCGTCTTCAGGCCCCGGTCGAGATACTCCTGCCCGACGTCGTGGACCATGACCTCGAGCCCCGAGGTCGCGGCCACCTGGGCGATGCCGCCGCCCATGGTGCCGGCTCCGACTATTCCGATCGTTTTGATATCCATTGCCCCTCCTTTACTTCTTTCAAACCAACTCGATCGCCATGGCGACCGCGTCTCCCCCGCCCAGGCAGAGCGAGGCGACGCCGCGCTTCAGGCCGCGGTGTTTCAAGGCATAGATCAGGGTCGTCAGGAGGCGAGCTCCCGTCGCCCCGATCGGGTGGCCCAGGGCGACCGCGCCGCCGTGGACGTTGACCTTCTCCCGGTCGAGCTTGAGTTCCTTGATTAAGACGACGAGCTGGGCGGAGAAGGCCTCGTTGATCTCGAAAAGGTCCACGTCCCCGACCTTCCAGCCGACGTTGGCCAGGAGTTTCTCGATCGCTCCCTTGGGGGCATACATGACCATCGATGGTTCGACGCCGTTAGTCGTCGTCCCCAGGATGCGCGCCATGGGCTGGGCCAGCTTTCTGGCCTTGATCGCATCCATCGAGGCTACCACTACCGCCGCTCCCCCATCGTTTAGGCTCGATGCGTTCCCGGCAGTCACCGTCCCGTCTTTCTTGAAGGCGGGCCGGAGCTTGGCCAACCGTTCAAGGGTCGTGTCCTTGC
Organism: Candidatus Aminicenantota bacterium; assembly: GCA_017886205.1. Lineage (GTDB taxonomy): Bacteria > Acidobacteriota > Aminicenantia > Aminicenantales > UBA8522 > UBA8522. The sequence goes on from JAFNEO010000033.1 coordinate 13,668, forward strand.
GCGGCCCCTCATCGACCGCAAAGATGACCGGGTCGCCCTTCCTTTGGGGGACGCTTACCGGGACGATTTCATACTTGAAATAGCCCTTTTCGATGGCATGAATCGCCTTCTGATGGCTGCTGAAAGCATATTGGTCCTGCTCTTCCCGGGTAGCGCCGAACTTCTCGGCCACCACTTCCCCGGTGATCCCCATGTGGACGTTGTCGAAGGCGCACCAGAGTCCGTCCAGGATCATCGAGTCCTTGATCTGGACGTCGCCGAACTTGACTCCCTCCCGGAGTCCCCAGACCAGGTGCGGCGCCTTGCTCATGCTCTCCATGCCGCCGGCGACGACGATCTCCTTCTCCTCGAGCTGGATCGCCTGGCCGGCCAGAGCCACCGCCTTGAGCGCCGAGCCGCAGACCTTGTTCACCGTGAAACAGCTCACGGAATAGGGAATCCCTCCCTTGACCGCCGCCTGCTTGGCCGGCGCCTGGCCGATCCCGCCCTGGACGACGTTCCCCATGATGACCTCATCCACGTCCTCGCTCCGGCAGCTCGCCCTCTTCAATGCCTCTTTGATGGCGATGCCGCCGAGGTCGGGTGCAGTGAAGTCCTTGAGAGACCCTAGAAAATTGCCGATCGGCGTGCGGGCCGCGCCGACGATGAAAACATCCCGTACTTCACACATTGGCCGCTCCTTTCGGGAAAAATTATGGCGTCCTTTTTGTATCATAAAAAAATATCAGTGTAAATCCGCAAAAACGACCGGACTCCCGCCACTTGCGGCCTAAGCAATAGTCCCGAGAGCACAAACCGTTGTGCCCCGGTTGCTTAACGATCTTTACTGCCGTTTGGCCTCGAAGGTGCCCCCGGGCTGGAAGAGTTCTATGGCCACGACGTTGCCTTTGTCATCCAGCTTGAAGCGCAGGCTAACAACTTTCATCTGCTTGAGGGTGAACTCATCGCCGAGGCCGGGCACGAGCTCCATTTCGGGCGCCCCAGGGATACTAGCGAACAGGACGTTCCCCTTCAGGCTGATGGTGATGACCTGTTCGATGAGGACGTACTTACCGGCGGACTTCTGGAGATAGGCCGGGTCGGAGAGCTTCGCGTCCGGCTTTTTTTCGAAAACAATCGGTTCGAGAGTGGCCTCAAAGGGGGCTTCCAGGCGGGCGACATTTCCGTTCGCATCGGTGATGAAGTTCAGCTTGGAATCCTCGAATACGGGGTCCCCGGCCCGCACTCCGTTGAAGGTGTCGTAGTGCCAGTGTTCGAGCGGCGTCGTGATGTTGTTGTACATAAAGGCGAGCTGGCCCTTCTCGACCGTCACCTTCAGGTCACCGTAGCCTGGCTGGAAGTAGTCGCCGGCGTATTCATCCAGCCCGTGGGACGGCTTGGTGTTAGGCACCCGGCGCGCCGCCTTCTTCTTCTCCGCTTCCTTGGTTGCTTCATCGCCTTTGACCTTGGACTTGGCCGCTTCGCCAACCCAGTCCTTGGCCTCAAGCCCCAGGATCAGGTCGGTGGCGTGCCGGATGATGAGCTCGGGCAGCCCGGTGCCGTTCTTGTTAGCCAGGACGACAAACCCCACCCTGTCCTGGGGAAGCATGCTGACCATGGCTGAAAACCCGTCGATGTTTCCGCCGTGGTGGACCCGGCCGTGGCCGCGGTAGCTGTCCACGAACCAGCCCATCCCGTAGTCGGCCGGCGTGACCTCTGGAATTTCCGGAGTCTCCCCTGTCGGCATGTGGGCCAGGTGCATGTCCTGGACGGTCTGGGGGTTGATGATCTGTTTATCTTTGAGCTTGCCCCCATTGATATGGACCAGGACCCAGTTGCTCATCTCGTTGACGCTCGAGTTAATCGACCCGGCCGGTCCCATGTTGTTGAGGCTGCGGAACGGCATTTTCTCGAGCTTCCCTTCCCTTTCTCGGTATGGAAGGGAGAAATCGCTGTCCTTCTGGGAGTCGGCTACGGAGAAATTCGTCCGCTTCATCCCCAACGGGCTGAGTACTTGGGCGCGAACCCCGTCCTCCCATGTCTTCCCTGTCAAAACCTCGACCAAGTAGCCGGCCGTGAGAAACATCAGGTTGTTATACTGCCATATCGCGCGGAGGTCCGCGGTGGGCTTGAGATAGGCCAACCGGCGGACCAGACCTTCGCGGCTGATCGCCGTGTTGTTGTACCACATCAGGTCATGGCGCGGCAGTCCGGAGCGGTGGGTCACCGTGTCGCGGGGGGTCAGCCGCTCGGAAGCGGAAGAATCGTAAAGCCGGAACCAAGGGATGTAGTTGCGAAGCGGCGTGTCCCAGTCCAGCTTCCCCTCATCGACAAGGGTTCCCAGGGCAAAGACGGTGAAGGCCTTAGATGCAGACCCGATGGCCAACAGCGTATCCGGCGTCATCGGAACCTTTTTCTCCAGGTCCTTGACGCCGTACCCCTTGGCCAGGACGACCTCGTCCTCGACGATGATGGCCACGGCCACACCGGGGACATTCAGGCCCTGAAGCCCTTTGCTGACGATCTCATCGAAACCTGCCAGGGCCTGCTTCGCCTGGGACTTGAGACCCGCTGACCGGCTCATCGTAAAGGGAAATACCTGCCCGCCTTGCGTGAACTGGCCGGAGATCTTCTGGCCGTCGTCGCTCAGAGCACCCTTGAAAGTCGGGGCGCCCGGGACTCCGCTGATCTCAAAAGAGACGTCTTTTCCTTTGACCGTGATGTTCCCGAGCGGAAGGTCCTTGGCGTTCTGAGCCGGGATCGAAATATCTCCCGACCAATTTCCGTCCGGCTTCAGGCTGAAGTCGATGTCGAACCCGAGCTCAGTCCCGGGAATCTCGACCTCCCCTACCCAGTGCCCGGCGATGGACGGCTTTTCGGAGGCGGCCTCAGATGCGGCTGTGCTAGCAGACATCGGAAACGATATCATGGCGAGGACGATCAATAAGGGCAGGACTTTTAGCAGGACAGGTTTTCGCATTATTTCTCCTTTCTTAGACAAAGCCATCTTCGTTATTTATTACGAAATTATCCTCATTTTGTTCGTTCTCCCAAGCCAAATCAAGTCTCTTCTACTTTGAGCAATCATATCTTTGTCCATGAAAAAAGTGCTTCCGCATCAGGATTCGGGGATGGAGAAGCGAACTCTCGGGTTTAGCCTTTCTGAGGCGTTTTCCGATGGCAACCGCTCTTCTTTGGGGAGAGTAAGGCGAGGGGGAGTCCCTCAGAAAGCCCTCCGCAGCGGAGCGGGCACGGTTCCTCTCGGCTTGCCGAGAGGAGAGCAGAGCGAGGACAGGGAGCGAATTTTTCACGCTGGGAAAAATGCGCGTCTTTCGGAGGGACTCTCCCGAGCCTTTGCAGAGTTCCGCAGCGCCGAGGAAAACGCTGAAGGAACGGCGTGAAAAACCCGAGTGGAGCTTGACATCCCTGAATCTCTGATGCGGGTTACATCTAGAAGCATGCCATCGCTGTCCCGGTTGACTTGAGTGCGCCGGGCCGCTAAAATCTGGTCCATCCCGGACATGTTCGGATCATCGCAGCAACGGCAGGCCAAAAAGCTCATGAAAAAAGCGGTGGTTCAAGCCTACCTGGGAATGAGGAAAAATCACGGCGGGCCATTCGGCGCGGTGATTGCCAGAAACGGCGAGGTCATCGCCAAGGCCCACAACATGGTTCTCAAGACCTACGACCCGACGGCCCACGCCGAAGTCGTCGCCATCCGTCGTGCCGCTTCGAAGCTCAAGAGGTTCGACCTCTCTGACTGCGAAATCTATTCCACCTGCGAGCCCTGCCCGATGTGCCTGGCGGCCATGTATTGGGCCAGGATCCGGAGGGTTCATTACGGCTGTACGCGGAAGGATGCCGAGAAAATAGGCTTCCGGGACAGGCGCCTGTACGACTTGATCAAGAAACGAAAATCCCCCGCCGTGGAGAAGGTCAAGTTCGAGCGCCGAGAATGCCTGAAGCCGTTTGAGGAGTGGACCCGGAAAAAAGACAGAATTATCTACTGAAGAATAACGTCCCGCCAAGTTGAGGAGAGGCGGCGACTGCGTCCGGCTCAGTTGTAAGATATCCCGGCCAGGCCGATCAGGGCGCGCAGGAGCTTAAACCCTTTGAGGTAATCATCCGAGGAAAATTCCACGGTCCGGGGATTTGTTCTCTTGGCCAGATAGATGAGAGTGGGTAGCTCGGCCTGGGCGCTGGTGTTGAGCTCGAGCTCGAACTTGAACGGAGGGTTGAGCCGGAAGGCCGTGACCTGACCTTTCTTTTGGAGCGCCTCCCTGGCGCCTTCCCTGAGGCGTTTTCTGGCCTCGTCCAGGGGCAGGTTCTTGGCCGCGTATCGGCCCTGGGCTTCCTTGACGGCCACGGTGACCAGCGCATCGCCCAGGATGGACTTGGCCTGGACGCAGGTCTCGGTGTCTCCGGTCAGCATGATAACGGGCACATTGAAATAGCCGGCGATCGCGGCGTTGAGCCCAAGCTCGGGCATCTCCTGACCGTTGACGCGGATGGCCCGAACAACGCCTCCGGAGATGGTGTGGTCCAGGACCGCCGAGGCCGTCCCGGCGCGGGCATGATAGCCGACGAAAACGCAGGCCTCGAAGGAGCCGTCGATCCCCTGCATCATGGAGAGCGGCTTGGGAGTGCCGGATATCAAGCTGGCCCGGGGGTCGAGCGCATCGGCGACGATGTTCCGCATGCTCCCATGAGAATCGTTGACCACGACCTCCGCGGCTCCGGCCTCAAACAGGCCGGCGATGACGGCGTTGACGTCCTCGGCCATCCATTTCCGGGCCGGGCCGTACTCCGGAGATTCGGATGAGGTCTGGTTCCCGTGGACGACCCCCCAGATGCCTTCCATATCTACAGAAATGTAGACCTTGGGGCCGGTCTTCTCAGCCGCCTGGGCCACGCTCAGAAGAATGATGACGACGACAGCCACGAATATTCTTTTCATAGACGACTCCTTTCTCCGATTCAGGACAGTCCGACGATCTCGCCGTCGTCGGTCACGTCCACCTTTTCGGCCGCCGGCGTGCTGGGCAGGCCGGGCATGGTCATGATGTCGCCGCAGCACACGACGACAAAGCCGGCTCCGGCGCTCAGCGAGGCATCGGTCACGATCAGGGTGAACCCCTGCGGACGTCCCAGCGCCTCGTCGTCGGCGGACAGCGAATACTGGGTCTTGGCGATGCAGACGGGGAGCTTTCCGAAGCCGTCCTCTTCCATCCGTAAGATCTTCCGCCTAACCTTCCCTTCCATGGCGATGCCGGCGGCGCCATAGATTTTCTTGGCGACCGTCTCGATCTTGCCGATGAGCGGCAGGTCGAGAGGATAGAGAAACTGAAAATGCGCTGTCTCCTGGTCGATGGCCAACAGCACTTCCCGGGCGAGTTCCACTCCTCCCCCGCCGCCCTGTCCATGGACGTCACTCAAGGCCGCGCGCACCTTCTTCCCCCGGCAGAGGTCGAGGAATCGGCTCACTTCTTCAGCGCTGTCGCCGGGGAACTTGTTGAGCGCGACAACGAAGGGGACGCCGTAGAGCGCCATGTTATCCATGTGTTTTTCCAGGTTGGAAAATCCTTTTTCGACCGCCTCGGCGTTCTCGGCCTTGACGTCCTTCAAATTCACGCCGCCGTGGAGCTTGAGCGCCCGGAGAGTGGCCACGAGGACGCAGGCGTCCGGCGGCGGGATGTGCCCGGTCCGGACGACGATGTCGAAAAACTTTTCCGCACCCAGGTCGGAGGCGAACCCGGTTTCCGTCACCACGAAGTCGGCCAGGCTCAGGGCCAGCCGGGTGGCGATGACAGAGTTCGTGCCGTGGGCGATGTTGGCGAACGGCCCGCCGTGGACGAGCGCCGGCGTCCCCTCCAGAGTCTGGACGAGGTTGGGCTTCATGGCGTCCTTGAGGAGGGCGGCCATGGCGCCCTCGGCTTTGATCTGACGGGCGAACACCGGCTTCCCGTCCGAGCCTGAGCCAATGACGATGCGGCCCAGCCTCTCCTTGAGCTCCTTCAGGTCGGCCGAGAGGCAGAGGATGGCCATGACCTCGGAGGCGGCGGTGATGTCGAACCCGGTCTCCCGGGCGATCCCGCGCAGGGGGCCGCCGATGCCGACCACGACCTCACGCAGCACCCGATCATCCATGTCCATAACCCTCTTCCAGGTTATTGTCCGGCAATCGATCAGGCCGCAGACGCCGTCAAAGTGGAGGCGGTTGTCAACCATGGCCGCCAGCAGGTTGTGGGCCGCGGTCACGGCGTGCATGTCGCCGGTGAAATGGAGGTTGATGTCGTCGCGCGGAGCGATCTGGGCCAGGCCGCCGCCCGTCGCACCGCCCTTGAGGCCGAAAACCGGGCCGAGCGAGGGCTCGCGGATTGCGGCGATGGCCTTTTTCTGGAGATGGCCGAAGGCGTCGGCCAGGCCGATGGCTGTCGTCGTCTTCCCTTCGCCCGCCGGCGTCGGCGTCATGGCCGTGACCATGATCAGCTTCCCTCTCTTGGGGAGCTCCTTCACCGGCTGGGGCCAGAGAATCTTGGCCTTATAGGGCCCGTATTTTTCCAGGTATCGGGGCGGGATGCCCGCCCGTTCGGCGATTTCCTCGATGGGTTTTATGGCGTATCCCTTGGCGATTTCTCTATCGTCCGGCATTGTCACCTCCGTAATACGAGTTTAGTGAATTGGGGACACAATATCAATTTCCGAATTATCGAAGTAAGCATCTCCCACTATGTGATGAACATAATAAACAACTTGGGAATGTTAGCGCTCCCGCTCAGGTTTTTAACGCCGTGAAGGCTCGGGTATGGGACTCGTCAGCCCGCTCGTTTCCCCAGCGAGGAATGTCGTTGCGAGGAACCCGGTGACGAAGCAATCTCCACGGGATCGCCACGGCGTCTTCGGGGCCTCGCGACGCCCGCTTAGTCGTCCACGGACTTCCTCACCCACACCCTTCGCCGACCTTTGGCGGAGACACTAACCTGCTTCATGGCCGCCCTTAATTCTCTAAGGGCGGAAGGTGGGTTTAATAAACTAAGAACAGAGTCAAAAAAAGTGTTTCCGTTAAGGACGCCCTCGAAAAACGCCTCGGGAAGGCTAAACCTTCGAGGTCGCTTCTCCATTCCCAAGTTGTTCATCACATAGATGGAGATGCTTCAATTATCGAACCAATAAATTAGGAAATTGATTTGGCGTCCACATTTTATATCAAGTTCATAAGGACTGAGAATGGGTGGCATGGCGCCAGTCCCCGCCCGCCCGCAGCCGATGGTGGCGGGTGGGCGGGTCTTAGGCGAGGACGGACGGGGACGCGCCATGACAGGATCCATTCTCAATTATGGTCCGATCAGCCGGAGTGCAAAAAGGCGAACTCGTATTCCTCGATCAGCCCGTGATCAGAGAAGCTGAAAAAGCAATTGCTGCCGATGATGATGTGGTCCAAGACCTTGAGCTGCATGAGCTTGGCCGCGAAGACGAGGTCCCGGGTGATCTCCTTGTCGCAGGGCGAGGGCTCAGGGTCCCCGGAGGGATGGTTGTGGACGAAGATCAGTGACGAAGCCTCATACCGGAGAGCGTCCTTGATGATCTCCCGGGGATAGACCGCGCTGGAGTCGACCGTCCCCTCGAAGAGCGTCTTCTCTTCGAGGATTTGGTTCTTGGCGTCTAAAAACAGCACCTTGAAATTCTCTCTCTTCAGGTCGCGGAGCGCGTGATAGAGATAATCAAAGACCTCCCGTGAGGAGCGGCAGTACGGCCGACTCATCATCCGGTCCCGCAGAAAACGGCGCGAGACCTCGTGGACGAACTTCAGGCCGAAGACATTGTGCGGACCGATCCCCCTGATCTTCTGGAGGTCGAGAGGGCTGGCTTCGAGGACTCCGCCCAACGTTTTGAATTCCCGGAGGGCCTTCTTGGCCGGCTCTTTGCAGTCCGTCCGCGGGGTCCCGATGGTCAGCAAAAGCTCGATGATCTCATAGTCCAGGAACCCGTCGAGTCCGCCCTTGATAAACTTCTCCCGGAGGCGCTGCCGGTGGCCCAGCGGTTCCTCGGGAGACGGCTGGCGGTCCTTTTTGTTGTTCATGGCCTCGCCTATGATTGGACGAACGGACGGCCAGAAATTTCGCAGAAGCGACTGCCTAGTTGCCGCCGGCGGTTCTAAGCGCCTCGCGGACGGCGATGACCTTTTCCGGAGAGATGTCATAGGGCAGGATGCCCGTGCCCATGAGGAAACGGGGATGCCGGCGCCCGCTGGCCAGGACTTCGCCGACCTTATCGCGGATTTCTATCTCCGGCCGCGTCATCAGGAACAGGGGATCAAGGTTCGCCCGGAGCAGAACAGACTCTTTTTTTAGACGCTCGACAAAAAAAGAAAGGTCGGCCTTATAATCGCACAGGACATTGTCAGTCCCCGTTTCGAGAATCTCTTTTAATAACACTGCCGTATCGCCCCCCATGATATAGGGAACAGGCCTCAGGCCCAGCTTCTTGCGGAAATACCCGACGACTCGGGCAGTGGGGCTGAGGATGATTCTCCGATAGAGCTCGGGATAAGTCATCGGCGGAGAGGCGTGGGAATCGAAGAGGATGACTCCGAGGCCGCGCTCCACGAACGCTCGTCCATAGGATTTCGCAATCTCCGCGCAGAACGCCAGGAGCTCTCCCACCCAGCCCGGCTGATCGAGCATGGCCATCAATATCTGCTCCGGACCGACGAGCTCGCAGGCGATCGAGAACGGGGCGCTCAACGCCCCCCGGACGATCATTTCGCCTCCGAACCGCTCTTGAATCCGACGGCCAACCTCGAGATGGAGCGGCATCCGGCCGGATCTCAAAGGATCGGGAAGGCTCAGCCGGGAAATATCCTCACCCACTCGGATGACGCGGCCCCTAACCGCCGGCACATCATTGGAATCGGGATACTGGACTTCGCATCCCGCCGCCTCGGCTTCGACATTATAGACATCACAGCCCATGACGAGCAGGTCCGGTTCATAGATTTCCACTTCCCGGAGGATCGCCTTCTCAAAGAGGTCGGCGTCCCGGCACATCGCCGCAGGTTTCACCCCGATGAGAGCGGCTTTGTGCTCATAGACGGCCGGGCAGAACGGTGTCCGGTCCACCGGCTTTCCTTCTAATAAGTTTTGAATCCTCTGACGCGGAGTCATCTTCCAGACGGGCACCGGCTGATTGATTAGCACACCCGTCGCCGGCTGTCAAAAGAGCACGCCGCAGACGGCCTGTCAATGCTGTGATAATCCAATTTGTCGCCGGAAAGATCGGGTGGCGCGGCGATAGGGCTTTACTGTCTGGGAGAAGCTGGGCAAAGTTTCTTTACGTCCCGTAAAGAGAGTTTACGCCGGTAAAAGCGATTCCCGCATCCATCCTCCTGACCCTTTCTATCTCATTCAATAAAAAAGACTTGCAGGCTGTATCCTGGCATAGAAATTGCTTATTAGTTCGGCAGACCAGCGGACGAGGTTTCAATCGAGCCGGGAATAACTCCTCGGCATCCGTTGTATAAAGGACGGGAGCGCCAATGAGGCCAGATAATGGCAACGAAAGAGACCTCATAACGAGAGCTAAGAAGGGAGACATGGACGCGTTCGAATCGCTGGTCAGGAAATACCAGAGGACAGTCTACGTCCTGTGCCACCACATCACCGGCGCCCACCAGACAGCCGACGACCTCTCCCAGGACACTTTCATAAAAGCCTATCTGGCGCTCCCCCATTTCATCGACGGCCACGCCTTCTTTCCCTGGATCCGGAGGATCGCCCTCAACAACTGCTTCAACTACCTCAAGAAAAGAAAGAGGGAAAGGCCGCTGGCCGAGGAGGAGAAAGTGGCCCGCTACAATTTCTTGTCCTCTCCGAATGAATCGCCTCCCGACCATGTCCAGAGGGAAGAGATGGAGAGAAAGTTCAAGGAGGCGTTCCGCGCTCTTCCGCCCGACCAGAAGGTCATCTTCTCTTTGCGGGCCTTTGAGAACCTGAGCTACCAGGAGATCGCTCAGGCGCTGCACATCCCGACCGGCACGGTCATGTCGCGGCTGAACAGGGCCCGGAAAAGACTCAAGGTCCAGATGGCCGAATACCTGGGGAGGAGCTGATGCGACACCGCAAGCTTCAGGACCTCTTGAGTGCCTATCTGGACAATGAGCTCCAGGGAAAGGAGAGGCGCCGAGTCGAGGAACATCTGCGGGCTTGCCGGGCCTGCCGGGAGGAATTCGAGCTCCTGAAGAAATTGGATGCCTTTGCCCGCTCGCTCTCTCCCGCTCCTCAGGAAGAACCATACTGGGAGGCGTTCCCGGCCAGAGTCAGGGCCGCCGTCAAACAGCGGCTTTATCCAGGCCGAGAAAAGGAGGCTGCCATGTTTAAAGATTCCTTCATCGTGGCCGAACGAAGCCTCGGGCGTTCCGCGATGGTCTTCCCGCTGTCGCTAGCCGCCCACCTCATCATTGTTTCCCTGCTGGTTATCCTTCCGCTGATGAACACGGGCGATCTGCCCCGTGTCGAAGTCTATAGTGCCTTTCTCGCTCCCCCGCCCCCACCGCCTCCTCCACCCCCACCTCCGGCGAAAAAGCGCACGAGCTCCCAGGCCAAGACCAGGATCAAACCGGTCCAGGCACAGTCCAACATCGAGCCGGGGAAGCTCGTCGCTCCCGTCGAGATCCCGGAGGAGATCGCCGATGAGCAGGTCTCCGATTTCGGGGTCGAAGGCGGCGTCGAAGGAGGGGTGGAAGGCGGTGTCGTGGGCGGAGTGCTCGGAGGCGTCGTGGGCGGAGTGCTGGGAGGTGTCGTGGGCGAGGTCGAATCGCCCGTCCGGGCGATCGGCGAGATCAAGGAGCCGCGGCTGGTCAGGAAGGTCGAGCCCGTCTACCCAGAGATCGCCCGTCAGGCCCGGGTCGCGGGCACGGTCATCCTGGAGGCGACGACAGACATCTACGGCCGGGTGGCGACGGTCAAAGTGCTGCGCTCTATCCCGCTCCTCGACCAGTCGGCCATCGACGCCGTCCGGCAGTGGGTTTACGAGCCGATGATCATAAACGGCAAGCCGCGCGGCGTCATCTTTACGGTCACGGTCCGCTTCGAATTGAAATAGGCTTAATAGTGATAGCGGGCCTGGAGGAAGTCGATCCGCCGGTCGCGGACGAGGTACACGATCCGGTGCTCTTGGGTGAGGCGCCGCGACCAAACGCCCGGAGCTAAGTACTTCAGGGGCTCGGGCTTTCCGATTCCGGAAAAAGGATCGCGCAGGATAGCTTCAACAATAGCCAGAGCACGAAGCGCGGTCTTATGGTCGTTTTCCACCCAGTAGCGAAGGTCTTGAAGGAATTCCGGACGAAAAAAGGCGTCACGGCTTCCCGCGGTCAAGCCCCATCTCCCGGTGCACTTCATCGACAGACATCAGGCGGGATCTGTTACTGAGCGCCCCCTGGAGCGCGGCGAGAAGCCGCTGCGCGTTTTTGGGCGAACGGAGCAAGTGGGCCGTTTCTAAGAGAGCCAATAGTTCATCCGCAGCAATAAGCGCGGCGCGGCCGCCCCGCCGCCTCTCGATAATGACGGTTTCTCTGTCTTGGATAACCTTATCTAAGAGCTTGGCCAGGTTAGCCCGCGTCTTGGTGTAAGTCATCTGAACGGCCATAACTGTCTCCTTATTGTACAGATGTACTGTACAATCTCTTGCACATTAAGTCAAGTTCTGCGCCCCATAATATCCTGTTTATCCAATAGACGCTAAGAATTATCATCGATTCTCATCAAATGGAATATCTCAAGGCTTCGGGTTGTATATCTATTGAGGCATTCATCGTGGGAAAAGAAAAATGGTTATGGGCAACTTGATACTGACGCTTCTCATGGTGATTCCGCTTGGCCAAGAGTCGGCTAACATTCGCGTCAAAGTCTCGCTGTTCGAGGTCCCTTTTATGATTGTTTCCTGGACGACCGCAAGAGTCGCCGAAGATGGGAGCGTAGTCGGGATGACGGTTGGCGGCTCGACGACCGGATCATTCCCGACTGGCGTGGTCTCCCTGCAAAACCGATTGCCCGCCGACTCATACAGCGTGGACATCAAAAGCGCCATCCGTGAGTATATGGCTTATAGCTGCATCAGAGCTCAGGACATCACGGTCTATGAATTCGCCGGACACGAGCTTATTTTCAACCATCAAAATGAGGCAGGACAGGAAGTTGCCCAAGAAAGAGATGGCTGGCCCTACTGGCTTTCCTATCGCCTTGCCGTTGAGCCCGCGTGGAAAAACGAGGAGCAGGTCGGCCTGGCTCTCAGGCTTTGGATCCGTAGGAAGGATCCGCATGGACTCCTAGACATCACTGGCCAGGTCCCGGAGCATCTAGTCCTCGACCAGACTGTAGCCTTGAAATTCGGCCAGACGTCTCTTGTTGGCTTCCCTTCCACAACCTCTGGACCTCGTTCTATCTGCTGGCTTGCGGTCTCGGTTGAGGTTGTCGGGCGATCTTCTCCCCCCAGTCTCAGATAGCCCAAACCGCTATCTTCTATCAGACGAAAAGTATCCAACGTGGAGGAGCCGGTCGGTCTCCTTGATCTTCAGACGCAGCAGATAAGTCAGGACGGCGACGGACAACCAGATTCCACCCAGGAAGACATAGATGGCCGTGCTCTCTTTTATGTTTTGGGGCGCAGGGACGATCTTGTCGGCTTCTGGCTTGGACGGTGTCTGCAGGCTCCAGATGCTCATGGCCACCGCATAGACGACGAGCAGAAAGGCCAGGATCGTGATGATCTTCCCTTTGCGTCCGGCAGGCTTGTTATCTAGGAGGGGCAGGAAAAAGAAGAGGGCTGCGGCCAGCAGGATGAGCAGGACGGCGACTGTATCGCCGGTTATAAACAGGATCTTCGCCGGGAAGACCTTGAGCGTTTGGAAGAGGAAGAGGAAATACCACTCGGGTTTGATCCCCTCCGGGGCCGGCGCCATCAGGTCCGCCGCCTTGCCGAGAGTCGGCGGCAGGAAGACAGCGATGGTGACCAATACCCCGGCAAAGACGAGCCAGACGATCGCCTCCCGATAGACGAAATTGGGCCAGAACGGGATCGCCCGGCGGGCCTCGGCTTCTTCATCTGCGCCTACGGGGAGGCTCATCCCCAGCTTCTGGATGAGATAGACGTGAAGCGCTAGGGCGGCCAGCAGGCAGAGCGGCAGGACGCTGACATGGAAGCTAAAAAAACGGCTGAGGGTGTCGCCGGAGATGTCCTCGCCGCCGCGCAGGAATCTTGTCCCCCAGGCTCCGATAAGGGGGATCGAACGCGGGATATCGGTCCCGACCTTGGTCGCCGCCAGCGACAGGGCGTCCCAAGGCAGGAGGTATCCAGTAAAGCCGAAGGCCAGCGTGAAGACAAGCAGCAGGACACCGCTCATCCAGGTCATCTCCCGGGGCTTCCGGTAGGATTTCAGGACCCAGATGCCGAGGAGGTGGATGAAGACGATGGCGATCATGAACGTGGCCGACCAGGAATGGACGGAGCGGATGATCCAGCCCAGCGGGACCTTGGTCATGATCTCGCCGATACTCTTGTTTGCCTCTTCCAGCGTCGGCCGGTAATAGAAGGCCAGCATAATGCCGGTCAGGACCTGGATGCCGAAGAACACGAGGACCAAGCTTCCGGTGTACATCCAGGGAGTGTGCCTGTTCCGAGGGATCGGTTTGTGCTTGAGGAAATCCGTTACCGTCCGAACGCCAAGACGGTCGTCCAGCCAGGCCCAGGTCGCTCGAACGGCGCCCTTGATGTTCACGCTGCTCCCTCCGGCTTGATGACTAGGTTCTCGCCTTCAGTGGTCACGGCGAGCCGCCGAAGAGGTTTGGGAGGCGGTCCGCCGATATTGACTCCATTCTCGTCATACCAGCCCTCGTGGCAGGCACAGAAAAATTTCTTCTTGTCTGGGAGGTAGGCGACATTGCAGTCAAGGTGGGTGCAGACGCTCACGAAAGCGATCAGCTCCCCTCCGGCCGTCTTCTTGAGCATCCCGGGCTTGCGTCCCCAGGCGAAGTTCTTGATCGCGCCCGCCTCCAGGCTGCCGTAGTCCGCGAGCGGGAGCAGGACCTGTTCCGGCTCGCGCTCCGGCGGAAATATAAACTTCAGGACCGGATATAAAAAGAGGCCAGCCAGCACGCCCAGCCAGCCGCCGAGAAGGCCGTTGAGAAACTGCCGCCGCGTGAACAGCGAATGTTTGAGTCTCATTGTCCCCGCTTGAAGACGCTCCTGACCTTGCCGAGGATGAGCCTCCGCCTTAGCCCTTCGATCCCGTCGGCCGGCCGCACTTTCCGCGGACAGACCTCGTTGCACTTAAATACCGTATCACATCCCCAGGCGCCTGTCTCCGTGTTCACTCTCGACCAGCGTTTGTACGCGCGCTCGTCCCGCGGGTCCTTGACAAACCGGTAGAGCTTGGCCAGGGCCGCCGGTCCAAGGTACCGCTCGTCCCGCGCCACGACCGGGCAAGCGCTGTAGCAGCAGCCGCACATGATGCAGTTGACAAACTGGTCGATCTTTTCCATCTCCCGGTCTTCGATCCGGTGGCCTTTCTCGGGCTTCGTCTCGCCGACGAACAGATAGGGTTCGACCGCGAAGAGCGCCCTCCAGAACGGCTCCATATCTACAATCAGGTCTTTCTGGATCTCCAGGTTGGGCAGCGGCTCGATGACGATGAGCGACGTGCTCAAGGATTCCACCATCGTCCGGCAGGCCAGGTCGAACTGGCCGTTGATGACCATGGCACAGGACCCGCAGACCGCCTCCCGGCAGCTGTAGCGGAAGGAGAGCGAGCAGTCCTGGTCGTTACGGATGTCCATCAGCGCTTCGAGGAGCGATTTCTTCTCCTCGGTCTCGTAAACAAAATCCTGGAAACAGGGACTCTGGTCCTCGCCCGGGTCGAAGCGCAGAATCCGGAAGATGTATTTCATCTCAATATTTTCTTTCCTGGGGCTGGTACTTGGTGATCTGGACACCGCGATAGGAGACTTCGGGCTTCCTGTCCCTGAGGCTGACGAGAGTGTGTTTGAGCCAGCCTCCGTCGTCGCGCTTGGGGAAGTCAAGCCGGTAGTGAGAGCCGCGCGTCTCCTCCCGCAGGAGCGCGCCCAGGGTGATGACCTCGGTCAGGTCGACCATGTAGCCAAACTCGATGAGGTTGACAATGGCTTGGCTGTAGCGGAGGCATTGGCCCGAGATGAAGGCCCGGCCATAGTCGTCCCGGATCTCGCGGATCGCCTCCAGAGCCTCAGCGAGCTGCTTTTTCGTCCGGAAGATCCCCGCCTTCTCGCTCATGACGACCTTGAGGTCGTTGAGCAGATGGTGGGCCATCTTGCCGCCGGAGCGGCTGAGCCAACTATCGACCTTCGCTTTTTCGGCCACTGCCTCATCGAGCAACAACTTCTCGGTTCCGTATTTTTTCTCCAGCCCTTTGACGAAATTCGAAGCCTCTCGGCCGGCGATCTTGCCGAAGACGACGGTGTCCAGCAGTGAATTGCCGCCCAGCCGGTTGGCACCGTGGACACTCACGCAGGCGCATTCTCCGGCCGCGTAGAACCCCGGGAGCGACGTGGCGCAGCGCACATCCACGTCGATCCCGCCCATCGAATAGTGCTGGGCGGGCTGGATGGGGATGGGCTTTTCCACCGGGTCGAGGCCGCCGAATTTGAGGCAGATCTCGCGGACCGATGGCAAACGCTTGTCGATTTTTTTCTGGCCCAGGTGACGCAGGTCCAGGTGGACGTATTCATCCTCGAACCCATTCCCCTTGTCGACCTCGGTCTGAATAGCCCGGGCGACGATGTCCCGCGGCGCCAGCTCCATGGCCGACGGCGCATAATCGGCCATGAACCTCTGCCCCTTATTATTCAGAAGATAGCCGCCTTCGCCCCGGGCGGCCTCGGTGATCAGGATGTTTTTCGGGTAGATGGCGGTCGGGTGGAACTGGACGAACTCCATATCCTTAAGCGCGACCCCGGCCCGGTAGGCGATCCCGATTCCGCTCCCGTGGTTGATATAGGCGTTGGTCGTCCTGAGATAGACGCGTCCGTAGCCTCCCGTCGCGAAGAGGACGGCCCTCGCCCGGATGGGCAGGATCTGCCCGGTGGCAAGGTCATAGATAATCACTCCGACGCACCGCCCGTTCTCGACGACGAGCTTGGTCACCAGGGCTTCATCATAGACTTTGACCCGCCTCTTGATCGCCTGTTCGAAAAGCGTGTGGGCGATGACCAGTCCCGTGCGGTCGGCGGCAAAACAGGTCCTGGGGATACCGGCCCCGCCGAACGGTCTCTGGGCGATGAGGCCGCCGGGGGAACGGCTGAAGGGAACGCCGAAATGTTCCATGTCGTAGATGGCCGGGATAGCCTCGCGGCACATCAGTTCGGCGGCCGCCTGATCGGCCAGGTAATCGCTTCCCTTGATCGTGTCGAAGGCGTGCTTTTCCCAGTTATCGTCTTTTCCCTCCGGGGTATTGCCCAGGGCGGCGTTAATCCCTCCCTGGGCGGCTACAGAGTGGGATCTCAAGGGATGGACGCGGGAGATGACGGCCAGCGAAAGGCGGGGGTCGGCGCTAAGGGCGGCCGAAAGACCGGCCAGTCCTCCCCCGACGACCAGAATGTCGTGCGTGATCATCAATAATTCCTGGTGAAGTACACGAAGAGCAGGCCGACAGTCAGGACGACGCCGAGGATGGTAAAGATCCAAAAGAGCAACTTCTCCCGGCGCGCTCCCATGTCCATGATGACCGTCCGCAGGCCGTAAAGGGCGTGGAAAACGACCAGGACGATGAGCAACGAATCGGTCAGTTTGTTGGCATGGAGGACGAGCGCCCAGTCGGGCTTCTGGTCCTTGGTCATCAGGAAGAACGAGGTCAAGAATTTGATCCCAAGGAGAACGATGAGGAGGAGCCCCGAAACTCGATGGAAAACCCAGACGAACATATGTTTTTCCTTTTCTGAAAGACTATTTTTACTGTAATTTTGAAAAGGATGTCAAGGAAAATAGGCTCGGGCCAATTGGCTCCAAACCACGCCGCTTTTGTCCCGGCGAGCCAAAATTGTCATTGCGAGGAACGAAGTAACGAAGCAATCTCGACGAGATCGCCACGGCGTCTTCGATGCCTCGCGACGCCCGCTGCGCTGCGAAGGGCTTTCTGAGGGACTTCCCCTCGCCGACCTTGGCCAAACCGCCTACCTTATTCAGGCCCCTCGTAATTCCATAAGAGGGGTTGGGGAGATTAATATTATACGAATGAAGTCTTGAGGGCGGTTTGGCCCCTGGATATAAGATCGCTTCGCTGCGGAGGGATCTTAATCCTTTTTGAAGGCCTGCTCGATCTCCTCGATACTTACGCCGAAGATTGTCCTGGCGATTTGGTCGAGGTCGGCGCCGTCTTTTCCCTGGAAGTGGATCGTGGTGTGGACATGGGTGAGAGTCTCTCCGGGGTTGAGGGCGGCCGCCGGCGAGGAGGATTCGAGTTCGTAGAAGGGACCGAGCGGCTTGGCGCCGGCCGCGGGCGGCCCGTCATTGTAGCTATTGACGACGTCTCCGCCAAAAGGATTCTCCTGAATCTCCCACATCGAATTCACGTAGGCGATGACGCCCTCGGTAACCGACAGGTGGACGACGGTCAGGACCTTCTTGGCGGCATCATAGCTTCCGGCAAACGGTTTGACACGCCGGGGGGAGATTCCGATCTTGCTCCTGTACATTCCGTCGCCACGGAAAAAGAGAACTCCGTCCTTGACGACGAGCCGGTCCGCGGGGACCTTGCCGAAGTAAGTGTCATTCACGGCCGGGCCAAGCTCTTCCGCTGGCCCCGGTTTGAACGGGATGACGATGGTCGTTTCAGACGACGGGTTGAACATCCCGAGGATCCAGACCGACAGCAGCCCCGTGTCTTTGGCCCAGGATTCCGGGCCGGTGTTGGTGATCGAGTTTTCTGAGGCGAAGGCCACCATCTTGAGTTCCTTCGGCAACGAGATCCCGAGAGCGCGAACCTCATCCTCCCCGAGAAGGCGGACGACCCGGTTGAGCTCGAGGTCAAACCCAGTCCCCGAGTAGTTCACTAGATGCATAGCCTTGCGGAAATGGATACGATCCGCTCCCTGGGCCACGACATCATAGGCGCCCTCGTTGATCGGCGGCGGCGTGAACCAGTGTTCGAGGTCGAAGGGGTCATCTTTCTTGAAGAAGATAGAGAACTGGCCACCTTCGGGGCCGAGCCAGAAGCGGTCCTCGCCGCCGAAGGCGTTCATATGAAGGTTGTTCTGGCCCGAGGCGATAAACTCCCGATTGATCCAACCGAAACTAAATCCTTCGGGGCCGCCCGCCGTGCTTGTCATGACTCGGCCCTGGAGGTCCGGGTTTACGGCGACCTGGGCCAGGCCGTCCTGTCCGCTGAGGATAACAGAGTTGCTGTGGGCCTTGAGGAAGGCGATATCGTCCTTGAAAAGAACGCCCTCCGGGGCCTTCGGTGTCTTTCCGCAGGCGGCCATCAGGGCCGCAACGAAGAGCATGGACCATATCATCGACTTCATAGAACCTCCTTTCTCGGAGGTTCCTATTATTGACTAAAACGACGGCCGGACTCAAATGGCTCGGGAGAATCCCTCCGAAAGACGCAAATTTTCCCCCGCGAGGAAAATTCGCTCCCTGTCCTCGCTGCGCTCTCCTCTCGGCAAGCCGAGAGGAGCCGTGCCCGCTCCGCTGCGGAGGGCTTTCGTAGGGACTCCCCCTCGCCTTCGTTCATCCTAAAGAGAGCGGGTTCCCTCGAAGAGCATCTCTGGAGGGCTTAACCCTCAATGGTCGCTGCAGCCGATTGGGGCTGATCATTAGGTGGCCCCCTAGATGTTAGCCCTACTTTTCGCTATAGAGCCGTGCACTTATTGACTTCGCCAATCAGCCGGAGATAAATTAGGGGAGTGAGGTAGTCATGAACAAGGTCGTCGATATCTATCTCCCACTGGATAGCCGCGAGACGGCGAACAGGGAGGTCTGGCCGGTGGCCGTCCGGCAGACCGTCGAGCTCGTTCGGGTTATCAAGAAATGCGGTTGGAAAGCCAACGTCCTCAACCCCGACCGGCCGGTCGCCAGCGTGGCCGAGGGCATGAGGGTGATCAAGCGGGCAAAGGGCCAACGTTTCCTCAACTTCATGGCCGGCTGGGCTTATCCGGACTTTTCGGTCAGCCCGATGGCCCAGCTCCCTGCCGACCTTCCCAAACTCCTGCTCGGGAGCGCTATCCAGGATTTCCCGGGAAACGTGGGCCTTTTCGCGGCTGCCTCGGGGACCGCGCACATGGGGATCGAGACCGACCGGCTGTTCGTCGAACGGTTCGAGAACCACGAGGAGTACGCGGCCGCCCTGGACACCTTTCTCAACCAGGGGTTTTTCCGTCCCCCCTACCCCAAGGCCATCGAGGTTAAGGTCGATGAGCGCCACCGCAAGAAGGCCAAAAGGATCAAAGGGCTGCTCCGTGGCTCCATCTACGGCGCTGTCGGCCCCCGCTCTATGCAGATGTGGAACAAGATATCGGAGGCGGATTTCCTGCGCTATTTCGGCATCGCCCGGGAGGGGTTCGACGGCCTCCGGCTGGCCAAGATGGCCGAGAAGGTTTCCGACAAGCGCGCCGAGCGGGCCCTGGATTTCCTCATCCGCAAAGGTATGGACCTCCGCTTCGGCCCGAACCCGAGGAAGCACCTGACCCGGCAGATGGTTATCTTCCAGATGAAGGTCTACTTCGCCCTGCTCCAGCTCAAGGAGCGATTCGGCCTCGACTTCATCGGCGTTCAGGACCAGCTCGACTGGGTCGAATACTATCCGGCGACCGACCTCACCCTGGGAATTCTCAATAACAAGCTCCGGCCCGAATCCGACGGGACGACCGTGGCGGCGGCCACAGAGGCCGATGACGCTGCGGCCCTAACCATGCAGCTCCTCAAGCTCGTCAGCGGCGGTGAGCCCGTGGGGTTCAACGACCTGCGCTACTGGGACCCGGCTCAAGGGCTTTATTGGCACGTCAACTCCGGCGCCCTGGCTCCCTTTTTCGCCCATGGAAGCCATGGCTCTTTGGCCGGCTCCTGGTCGGAGCGCCAGACACCCATGTACTTCAAGAAGGGCGGAGGCACCTGCTCCGTGGTCGTACGAGTTCCCGGTGTCGTGACCTGGGCCCGCTTCTCCTACCGCAACCACAAGATCTACCTGGCCGCCGGCCGCGGGATGACCGATGTGCCCACGGACAAGCAGTGGAAGGAACGGTCGCAGAAGTGTAACCCCGAGTGGCCGCATTGGTATCTCAAGCTGTGCGGCCGGGTTGAATGGAAGGTCAACTCCAACCATCCGATCACCGTGCTGGGCGATTGCCTGGCCGACCTCAAAGCCGTCGCCGAAGAGCTCGGCCTACCCTTCGAATGCTACGACTACCGCACTCCTGAGGAGATCGAAAGGGGCGCGGCTCTGTAGTGCCCCGTAGGGCTTCCGACTGCCTGTTGCCTTGAGTCGCGTCCTGATTTCGTCTATAATGTCTCTTCTTTGACTGAATGGATCGTTTGACCCCAAAAAAGGAGATCTTCATGAAAAAACTTTGTGTCTTCTTCTCCCTGGTCCTCATGCTGGCCGCTTTTGCCGGCGCGGACGTCTACATCAAGTCCAAGACCCATACCGATGCCTTCGCCGTGATGGGACAAAACCAGCCCGCCAAGGACGAGACGTCCGAGACATGGTTCGGTGACGACAAGTTCGCCATGATCAGCGCGAGCACGAGTATTATCGTCGACCTAAAAAAGAACGTCCTTTACATGATCCTCCACTCCAACAAAACCTACGTCGAATCTCCTCTGCCCTTCGAATTCGCCAATATCGTCGACCCCCAGATGGCCCAGATGATGTCCCAGATGATGAAGATGACGGTTACTGTCACTCCGAACGGCCAGACCAAGACCATCGGCCAGTGGAACTGTTCCGGCTACGATGTCGCCATGAACATGATGATGATGCCGATGAAGATGTCGGTATGGGCGTCGACCGACGTCCCGTTTGACATCGACAAGTTCATGAAGCTCTACACGAACGTCATCAAGGCCTCGCTCCGGCTCGATGACGCGGCCGTCCAGGAAATGCTGAAAGTCAAGGGTTATTGGATCGCCACCGAGATGAACGCCGAGATCATGGGCGCCAAGATGCACACCACGACCGAGGTCATCGAGATCAGCAAGAAGTCCCCCGACGCCTCGGCCTATTCGGTCCCCGCCGGCTACACCAAGAAAGACAAGCTGAGCATGCAGGACATGCAGAACAGATAATCGATCTGAGCGCGTTCCCGATTTCTTCTTAGATGCCGGGGTCTTTGCCGGCCAGCCCGTCGCTGTCGAAATCCGAGATAAACTCGGTCGGCCGGACCCTTTCCCGCAGCCGCGCCGTCCGGAAATGCACCCGGATGGCGTTCTTGACTTGAAGGGGATTGGCCACACCCAGCATCTCAAACTTGGGCGCTGAAGCGTCCGTTGAAAAGATCGTCATCCGTCCGAATTTCAGGATTCTTTGCCAGAAACTCTGGGCGACCTGGATGTCGCGCACCCGGAAGAGCTCCAGTTCTTCGATCTTCCGGGAGACGAGGCCGCGGACGAGGAATAGGCGCTGCGTGCTCAGCCGGTAGAGGATGGAGTATTTCTTGTAGAGTACCGTCAGGAAGAGGGCCAACGCTATCGCTAGGCCGGCGATGAT
Organism: Candidatus Aminicenantota bacterium; assembly: GCA_017886205.1. Taxonomy (GTDB): domain Bacteria; phylum Acidobacteriota; class Aminicenantia; order Aminicenantales; family UBA8522; genus UBA8522. The sequence continues at coordinate 35,374 of JAFNEO010000033.1, forward strand.
GATGATCCGGTCCACAGTCGGGCCGGCCTTAACGGCCACGGCCAAGGCGATCGCTGCGGCGGCAACCAGGACGGCCAGCAGGATCCTACCCAGATACATTTTCAGAGTTGGTCGAAGGGAGAAGACATCTTTTTCCTCTTGGGGGAGCAGGTCACCCATCGGCGACGCAGCGGCCGCCGGAGTGACGATCTTGGGCTGCGGCGCCGTCTCGGCCGGCTTCGGTGGGATGACGATCTCCGCCTGGCAGGCCGGGCAGGCCGTCTTTTTCCCCTGGTGGGACTCATCGATACGCAGCGTTTTCCCGCACCTCGGACATGTGAAATCGTATTCCGCCATTCCTTCCTCCTCTCGGATTGTCTTTCGTGCCCTTTTATCATAAGAAAAACCGGCCTAGATTTCCATTGGCTGGATCTCCATATAAATCTCCGCGTGCGCAATTGAAAACTATGACCGGCGAGGATAGAATAGGACAACACAAGGAGGTTGCAATGAAATTGACCGGCTGTCTGCTCAGCGCTTTATTAGTTCTTCTCATCGCCGCTCCTTCGGGGAGCGCTAGCCCTGCCCGGACGACGGAGCCCGACCGGGTGGCTGTTCAGCACATCCTGATCTCCTTCAAGGGGTCCATACCCAAGCCCAGTGTGACCCGGACTCGGGAGGAGGCCCAAAAGCTGGCCCAGGAGGTTTTCGAGCGGGCCAAAAAGGGCGAGGACTTCGACGCCCTGGTCAAGCAGTACACCGATGACGAGTACCCCGGGATCTACCGGATGTCCAACATCGGCATAACACCAGATCCGGGCAAACAGGAATATTCGCGCGCGGGGATGGTCAAGGGCTTCGGAGACATTAGCTTCTCCCTTGAGGTCGGCGGGATCGGGATGGCCGAGTACGATCCCCAGAAGAGCAAATACGGCTGGCATATCATCAAACGGATCGAATGAGCGTCGACACGGTCGGCCGGCTGAACCCGATCATCGAGATCCTCCGCAGTGCCTCGGGGCGCGTCCAGAAAGTCCTAATCCAGGAAGAAAGGGGACCGCACAAGATCGCCGAGGTCATCCGGCTGGCTAAAGAGCGGGGCATTCCGCTCCACTTTGCGCCCAAACGAAAGCTCGACCTGATGTCCCCGGATCATCAGGGAGCGGTCATTCTCCTCGCGGCCAAGGAATTCAGCCCTCTCGAAGAGATCCTGGCCGGCTCCCAGAACCCTTTTCTCGTCCTTCTCGACGAGATCGAAGACCCCCAGAACCTGGGCGCTATAATCCGCAGCGCCGAGTGCGCCGGAGCCGACGGCATTATCCTTCCGGAGCGCCGTTCGGCCGGAGTCACGGAAGCGGTCATGGAGGTCTCGGCCGGAGCCGCCGAGCACCTCAAGATCGCCCGGGTTACTAACCTCGCCCGGACCATGGACGAGCTCAAACAAAAAGGCCTCTGGTTCGTGGGAGCCGAGGGAGGGCAGAAGGGGCTCTGGTACAACTTCGATTACACCGTGCCGGTCGGCATCGTCCTCGGCTCCGAAGGCCGGGGCCTGCGCCGCCTGGTCCGGGAGAAGTGCGACCAGGTCCTCTCCATACCGCTCCTCGGCCGGGTGAACTCCCTCAATGTCGCCGCCGCGGCCGCCGTCTTCTTCTTCGAAGTCGCCCGCCAGCGCCTCCGCCAGGCTTGACTTGAGTTTACTCAAGTCTATAGAATGTGGGGGGTAAACGCGCGCCACCCTCGCTGAATACAATGAGTAAAGAACAGGATTTCTATCAACTGGAGAAGAACATCCTCCTCCTGAAAAAGGAGATCACAGACCTGGAGATATCCGAGGACCCCTCCAGGGAAAACAAGATCGCCGACCTCCGCGGACAGATCGCCAATGAGTGGGCCAGGATAAGTCCTCATTTGACCGCCACCCAGATCGTCCAGATGGCCCGGCATCCCCAGCGTCCCTACACCCTGGACTACATTGCCAGCCTGGTGGAGGATTTTACCGAGATGCACGGCGACCGGCGTTTCGCCGATGATCCAGCCATCGTTGCCGGCCTGGGCTTCTACAAGGGCAAGTCAACGGCCTTCATCGGCCACCAGAAGGGCCGGAGCACCAGGGAAAGGATCGCCCGTAACTTCGGCCAGCCCAACCCGGAAGGATATCGAAAAGCGCTCCGGGTGATGAAGACGGCCGAAAAATTCGGCTTTCCGGTCGTCACTCTGATCGATACGCCCGGCGCCTATCCCGGGATCGGCGCCGAGGAGCGCGGTCAGGCCGAGGCTATCGCCCACAACCTCAGGGAGATCTCGACCCTGCGGGTTCCCATCGTCATCGTCATCATCGGCGAGGGAGGAAGCGGCGGAGCCCTGGCCGTCGGGGTGGGCGACGTCGTCATGATGCTCGAGTATTCGTTCTACTCGGTCATCTCACCCGAAGGCTGCGCGGCCATCCTCTGGAAGGACCAGAGCGCTGTCGCCCAGGCGGCCGAGAATATGAGGATCCGGTCCCAGGACCTCCTCGAACTCGGCATTATCGACAAGATCATCCCCGAGCCGCCCGGCGGGGCCCACATCGACCCGGAATGGACTTTCAAGTCCATTGACAAACACCTCAGCCAGGCCCTGAAGAAACTCGAATCCAAGCCCGTCGAGGAAATTCTCGAGGAGAGATACCAGAAATTCCGCAAGATGGGAGTGTTTGTCGAGAAGTGAGCGAGGACAAGCCGGAGAAACAGCCCGTTTCCGCGATCAAGGGAACACACGATATCCTTCCCAAGGAGGCCCGGGACTGGCAGAGGGTGGAGGCCGTCGCCAAGGCCACCTTCGAGCTCTATGGATACCGAGAGATCCGGACGCCCGTCTTCGAGGCCACCGAACTCTTCGAAAAGAGCACCGGCCAGACTACCGATATCGTCCAGAAGGAGATGTACACCTTCACGGACAAGGGCGGACGCTCCATCACGCTCCGGCCCGAATACACCCCTTCCGTCGCCCGCGCTATCATCGAGCACCGGCTCGACCTCCTTCCCGAGCCGATGCGGTACTATTTCATCGGCCCCATGTTCCGGTTCGACAAGCCCCAGAAAGGCCGCTTCCGCCAGTTCCACCAGGTCGATATCGAGGTTTTCGGTGAAAACGACCCCGCTATCGACGCCGAGATCATCGAGATGGCCAATCACCTCCTGAAGAAGCTCAAGGTCACCGAGACCGCGGTCCTGGTCAACTCGGTGGGCTGTCGAAACTGCCGGCCCGCCTACCTCAAGGACCTGCGTGCCGCGGCGGCGGCCGTCGAGGCCTCCCTCTGCCCCGACTGTCAGAGGAAGGCGGAGACCAATCCGCTCCGCATCTTCGACTGCAAAATCGAGGCCTGCCGGGAGATCGCGCGAGGATTCCCCGAGATCACAACCTATCTCGACGCGGACTGCGCCGAGCATTTCCGGAAGTTTCGGTCCTACCTGGACCTCTACGGGATCCCTCACCGGATCGAGCCGCGTCTCGTCCGCGGCATCGACTACTATACCAAGACCACGTTCGAGATCACCACGGCCAAGCTCGGCGCCCAGAACTCTATCCTCGGCGGCGGCCGCTACGACGACATGATGAAAGACTTCGGCGGTCCGGACATCAGCGCGACCGGGTTCGCCATGGGTGTAGAAAGGCTGCTGTCGGTGGCCGAACTGGAACCCGCCAGCGATGATTTCATCTACCTTGCCTACATGGGAAACGAGGCGAAGAAGGAAGCCCTCCTGCTGGCCCGGTTCCTAAGGTCTCATGGCGTCGAATGCCTCCTGGAGTTCAAGGAGCGCGGCCTCAAAAGCCAGCTCGGCCGAGCGAGCAAGCTCGGGGCATCGTGGGCGCTGATCATCGGCGAGGAAGAGGTCGGCAAGGGAAGGTATCAGCTTAAGAATATGAAAGAGGGCACCCAGATCGAAGCCGGAAAACAGGACCTTCTCGAGATCCTGGGCAGGTCCGATCACTGAAAAGCCGCGGGAAAGGCCCCTGAACCGCCAAGAGAGACACTAATGGAAGACAAGCATTCGATTAAAGGGCTGAGTTTGTCGAGGACGATTTACTGCGGTCTCCTCAGGCCGGAACATGAGGGGCAGGACGTCATTCTCTGCGGCTGGGTCCAGCGGCTGCGGGATATGGGGAACCTGATTTTCGTCGACCTCAGGGACCGCGAGGGCATCATCCAAATCGTCTTCTCCCCCGAAAGGCCGGACCTCCTCGAGGCCGCCAGGAAACTCCGGCCGGAGTTCGTCGTCTCCGTCAAGGGGTTGGTGCGGAAAAGGGAGCCCCGGGCCGTCAATAAAGAGATGGCCACCGGTGAGGTGGAGGTCGAAGCGCGGGAGCTTCGACTTCTCAACATCGCCAAGGTGCCGCCCTTCCAGGTCGCCGACCCGGTCCAGGCCTCCGAGGATCTGAGGATGAAATACCGCTACATCGACCTCCGCCGGCCGTCCAAGCAGCGGGCCATCCGGCTGAGGCACGAAGCCGCCTTGCGCACGCGCAATCACCTGAGTGGCCGGGGATTCCTCGAGATCGAGACGCCTTTCCTGGCAAAGTCCACGCCCGAAGGCGCCAGGGACTATCTTGTCCCCAGCCGAATCCACAAGGGCCGATTCTACGCCCTGCCTCAATCACCGCAGACCTTCAAGCAAACCCTGATGATCTCTGGGTTCGACCGCTACTTTCAGATCGTCCGCTGCTTCCGGGATGAGGACCTGCGGTCGGAGCGGCAGCCGGAGTTCACTCAGATCGATATCGAAATGAGCTTCGTCGACCGGGAGGACGTCTTCTCGCTCGTCGACGGGATGCTGGCGGCTATCTTCGAGGTCATCGGAGAAAAAGTCCTAACTCCAATCCCCCGTCTCACCTTCATGGAGAGCGTGGAAAGGTACGGCACCGACAAGCCCGACCTCCGGATCAAGGCCGAGCTTACGGACCTTACGGCTGAGGCGTCCGGGTTTCAGTCCGAGATCATCCGGAAGGTCCTTGCTTCAGGGGACGTCCTCAAGGGTTTGCGGGTGCCCCAGGCGGCCGGTTTTTCCCGGAGCCAACTCGACAAGCTCGGGGAAAAGGCCCAGGAACTCGGCGCCAAAGGGATTATCTGGCTGAAGAAGCAGAATGGCTTCAAATCGGCCCTGAAGCTGGAGGAGGCAGAAGCCAGGCTGGTCTGGGATAAGTTGCGGACCGGAGACGACGACCTCGTGCTCCTCATCGCCGACCGCCGAGAGGTCGCGCTCCCCGTTCTGGGCTTTTTCCGCAAAGACCTCTTCCAATCCCAGGCCGAGAAGGGCTTCGCCTTCACCTGGGTGACCGATTTTCCCCTCTTCGAATGGAGTGAGGAGGAAAAGAAAATCGTCTCTGTCCACCATCCCTTCACTTCACCGCTCGCCGAAGACATCCCGCTCCTCGAATCCGAGCCGCTCCGGGTGAGGGCCAGAGCCTATGACGTTGTCTGCAACGGCTATGAGATCGGCGGCGGGTCTATCCGGATCCACGACTTCGAGCTCCAACGCAGGATCTTCGGTCTCCTGGGCCTTTCGGAAAAAGAGACCGAGGAAAAATTCGGCTACTTCTTGGAGGCCCTCGGCTACGGAACGCCGCCGCACGGCGGGATCGCCATGGGGTTCGACCGGATCGTTATGCTCCTCGCCGGCGAGGAGTCCATCCGCGAAGTCATCCCCTTCCCCAAGACAACCAGTGCCCTGTGTCTTCTCACCGGCTCGCCCTCGGAAGTGAGCGAAAAGCAACTCGACGAGCTCGGGCTCAAGCTGAAGAAGTAGTTTCTTTAGTATTGAGAACTCCTCATGGCCCTGAGGGCCGCCCGCGAAAGATGAAAACCCCCTCCTCCCGACCTCCTCCCACGAGGGGAGGAGGATCTGTGGATAGTCCGCCCGCTTCCTCCCCCCTGGGTGGGGGAGGATTGTATAGACCGGGGCCTTGGTGTG